>NZ_JAIUHW010000017.1:0-132278 GCF_020165315.1 Mesorhizobium sp. BR115XR7A | reverse complement strand
CATGATTTCGGTTTGCGAAGCTAGCGCCACCCCTCATCGCCCTGCCGGGCACTTCTCCCCGTATAGGGACGGGGAGAAGCGGGCTGGCCGCAACGCCGGCGCCATCCATGCAACGTTGGCGATTGGCGAAACCATAGGACTCAGCGCCCCTCTCCCCGTCCCTATACGGGGAGAGGATGCCGGCAGGCAGGTGAGGGGCGGCGCGGGCCTGCAATGAAAACATGCTCACTCCCCCGCGGCCGGCTGCGACAGCGGTGCGTCGAGGACACCCGGCAGCGGCGAGATGTCGCCGTCCTTGGCCGCCTTCAGCGCCAGGTGCACCAGCACGCCGAGATAGGCGATCAGCAAAAGCACGTAGAGCAGGAGATAGATGGCGAGCGTCAGCGCCACATGGCTGCCGGCCACCGGCCCGACGGCGTCGGCGGTCTTCAATACGCCGGTCACCAGCCAGGGCTGGCGGCCGATCTCGGTCGTGTACCAGCCGGCCAGCGTCGCCAGCCAGCCCGACAACGCCATCGGCACCATCAGCATGGCGAGCGGCTTTGGCAGCGCGTGCCGGCGCTTGAGGAAGAAGGCGGCCGACCAGGAGACGGCGAGCATCAAAAGCCCGGTGCCGACCATGATGCGAAAGCTCCAGAAGAGCGGAAAGACCGGCGGATGGTTGCCGGGATAGTCGTTCAGCCCCGGCACGACACCGTCGGTCGAGTGCCGCAGGATAAGGCTGGCCCCGTCCGGAATCGCGACCTCGAACTTGTTTTCCCTGGCCGCCTCGTCGGGCAGCGCGAACAAAACCAGCGGCACGTTGGGACCGGTGTTCCAGTTGGCCTCCATGGCGGCGATCTTCTGCGGCTGGTGTTCCAGCGTGTTGAGCCCATGCTGGTCGCCGGCCAGGATCTGGATCGGGATCAGGATGGCGGCGGTGAAGACGCCGGTGCGCAGCGCCTTCCACATCGATTCCGAACGGTCGCCGTTGAGGTAGCGCAGCGCCGACAGGCCGGCGATCAGGAACGACACCGTAAGCCCCGAGGCGAGCAGCATATGCACCAGCCGGTAGGGCATGGACGGGTTGAAGACGATGGCCCACCAGTCGACTGCGTGCGCGACGCCGTCGCGCATCTCGAAGCCGGCCGGCGTCTGCATCCAGGAATTGAGGGCGATGATCCAGAACGCCGATAGCGTCGTGCCGCCGGCGACCAGCACCGTCGCCAGCGTGTGGATGCGGTTGGAGACGCGGCGGAAGCCGAACAGCATGATGCCGAGAAAGGCCGCCTCGAGGAAGAAAGCGGTGAGGATCTCGTAGGCGAGCAGCGGTCCGGCGATGTTGCCGACATGCTGCATGTAGCCCGGCCAGTTGGTGCCGAACTGGAAGCTCATGGTGACGCCCGAGACCACGCCCATGGCAAACGACAGCGCGAACACCTTCACCCAGGTGAAATAGGCGCGCATCCAGGCGGAATCATTGGTCGCGTTGTAGCGCAGCTTGAAGAACAGCAGCACCCAGCCAAGGGCAATGGTGATTGTCGGAAACAGGATATGAAACGAAATATTCGCGCCGAACTGCATGCGCGATAGTATGAGCGGGTCCATGGCGGGCTCCGGCTGTAAATACTCGCGAAGGATAGGCCCGAAGCGGGGTCAGGTCAAAGCGGCCTCCTGCCGCGAGGCTGAACGCCACAGGACAATTTTACCGGATGGACGCGGCGCATTCCCAGCCAGCTCCGCGCTTCGATGTCCAGAACTGGCAGCAGGGCATTGACTTGCGGTTGCACTGGGCGACAACAGGCCTATATCAAGTCACCTCTTTCAGGCAGCCGTTTTCAACCATGCCCTCCATATTGTCCATTTCCGGGGTCTCCAAGACCTACGCCACCGGCTTCACCGCGCTCAAGGAAGTCAGCCTCGATATCCAGCGCGGCGAGATCTTCGCGCTGCTCGGCCCCAATGGCGCCGGCAAGACGACGCTGATCTCGATCGTCTGCGGCATCGTCAACCGCTCTTCGGGGACCGTGACCGTCGATGGCCATGATATCAACAAGGACTATCGCGCCGCGCGCAGCCTGATCGGGCTGGTGCCGCAGGAACTCACCATCGACGCGTTCGAGAGCGTCTGGGCGACCGTCAATTACAGCCGCGGCCTGTTCGGCAAGCCGGCCAATCCGGCCTTCGTCGAGAAGGTGCTGCGCGACCTGTCGCTGTGGGACAAGAAGGACGCCAAGGCGATCACGCTGTCGGGCGGCATGAAGCGGCGGCTGATGATCGCCAAGGCGCTGTCGCACGAGCCGCGTATCCTGTTCCTCGACGAACCGACCGCCGGCGTCGACGTCGAACTGCGCCAGGACATGTGGGCGATGGTCCGGCGGCTGCGCGAGGACGGCGTCACCATCATCCTTACCACGCACTATATCGAGGAAGCCGAGGCCATGGCCGACCGCGTCGGCGTCATCAACCGCGGCGAGATCATCCTGGTCGAGGGCAAGGCCGAACTGATGCGCAAACTCGGCCGCAAGGAGATGAGGCTGGAGCTGCGCGCGCCGCTCGGCAGCGTGCCCGACGGGCTCTCGCGCTATGCGCTCGAACTGTCGCCGGATGGCACGCAACTCACCTACACATACGACAACCAGAGCGACCGGCCGGGCGTTGCCTCGCTGATCAGGGATCTCGAGGCGGCCGGCATCCAGTTCCGCGATCTCGACACCAAGAACAGCTCGCTCGAAGAGATCTTCGTCAATCTCCTGAGGCAAGAGCCATGAACCTGCGTGCGGCCCCTAATTTTCGCGCGGTCTGGGCGATCTACCGGGTCGAGATGGCGCGTGCGTTCCGCACCGTGCTGCAGAGCATCATCTCGCCAGTCATCTCGACGTCGCTCTATTTCGTCGTCTTCGGCTCGGCCATCGGCTCGCGCATCACCGAAATCGACGGCATCGCCTACGGCGCCTTCATCGTGCCGGGACTGATCATGCTGTCGCTGTTGACGCAGTCGATCTCCAATGCCTCTTTCGCCATCTATTTCCCGAAATTCGTCGGCTCGATCTACGAGCTTTTGTCGGCGCCGGTCTCTTACCTGGAGATCGTCATCGCCTATGTCGGCGGCGCCGCGACCAAGTCGATCATCCTCGGCCTGATCATCCTGGCCACCGCCTCGCTGTTCGTGCCGCTGCACATCGAACATCCGTTCTGGATGCTCGCCTTCCTGATCCTGACGGCGGTGACCTTCAGCCTGTTCGGCTTCATCATCGGCATCTGGGCGAAAAGCTTCGAGCAGCTGCAGCTGGTGCCGCTGCTGATCATCACCCCGCTGACCTTCCTCGGCGGCAGCTTCTATTCGATCCACATGCTGCCCGGCATCTGGAAGACGATCACGCTGTTCAACCCGGTGGTCTACCTGATCAGCGGCTTCCGCTGGAGTTTCTACGGCAAGGCCGATGTCTCGGTCGTCGTCAGCCTCGGCATGACGCTGGTGTTCCTGGCCGTCTGCATCGCGATCGTCGCCTGGATCTTCCGGACCGGCTACCGGCTGAGGAACTGACGCGGCCCTAAAGTCGTGAGAGAGGCCTCAAATGGCCTTGACCAGCCGCAGCAACCCCAGCATCTCGATGTAGGTCCCCTCGCGAAAGGCGATATAGACCGGTTCCTCGGCGCCGTGGAAGCGGCGCTTGAATGCCGCCTGTCCCTGCAGGTTGAACCTGCGGCGGTTGACCCAGGGCGAGTCGTAGGCGCGCTGGAAGGCGTTGCGCCAGAACTCGCTTTCGGCAAATCCGCTCGGGCCGACATCGAGCAGCGGCGACAGGCCGAGCGTCACCACCGAAATGCCTTCCTCGCGAAAGCGGTCGACGGCGAATTTGGTCAGGCCGATCTCGGCATGCGGCGAGGCATCGATGTGCTTGCGCTTGAAGGCCGTGGTGTAGCCGATCACCTTGCCGTCGGCGAACATCGGATCGAAATCGAGCAAGGCGACGAGGTCGCCATCGGGGCCGTGCAGCACGAAACGGCGCATATCGGTGCCGAGCTGATCGTAAAATGGTCGGTTGAGGAAACCCATCTCCCATCGCTTGACGATACGGTCGCCGCGCCAGTTTTGAGACAGCCGGGAGATCTCGTCGAGGTGGATCGTGCGTTTGTCCTCCTCGAACGAAAAGCCCTTCTTCAGCAGCCAGCGCTCGGAATAACGCACCGTTTCGTTGCGCTTGCCGGAAAAGTCATGGTCGGGCAGAGCGAGGCGCGTGTCGATGCCCAGCCGGTTGATCTTGTAGCCAAGGCCGGCAAGGACCTGGGCGGTCTGTTCGCCGATCTGCACGAACCACGGGCCGCCGGCGCTCTCGACGAAGCGTCTGATGTAATCGGGCCGCCGATCCGGCGCCGCCACCGGATCGCCGAGCGCGAAATGATGCCTCATCTTGGTGCCGAAGGCGATGTAACCGTCGGCATCGCCAAAATAGGAAAGCTTGCTTTGCACGGTGGTGGAATAGGCGAGCGAGAAGTCGCCATGACGGCGCACCAGCGCCAGCCGTTCGACATGCGTCAGCGCCCGGCGCTCGACCTTGGGCGAGGCCCCCTCGAGGAGGTTGTCGAAATAGATCCGCAAGGAGGGCATGGTCGAGATTCCGCGTGCCGTCCATGGCGCGACGTGTCCGACGACACGCAAGACGCGCCACGGCGTCTTGATTTTTCGCAAGGTAGCCGAAATCGGGTTGCCGGTTTCGAATGCCCGCGTCCGTGACGAGATCCGCCAGCCCCCGGACCTCGAATCAATCACTTTGCCGCGACCTGATTATCGCCGATGCCGCGGATATGCCATATAGGGCTGGATGTATTCGGACGGAAGCGGGTAATGCGCTCCATGTCGTGGTTTTGACGCGGTGCCGCGACCGGCTGTTTCGGCCGGGCGGAAATGCTCCAGACGCGAAGCCGCCTCGGCGCGGGACCATCGAAAATCGGCATCGAGTTGCCGTTCGGGTCCTGCGCGCGATCAAACTGTTACAGCGGCCTGCGAGCCTTCAGGGGCCGCCGCGAGCGCGAATGGGGTTCGAGAGTGAATGGCTGATACGACAAGCAGATCGATGGTGGAGCAGGCGGTGACGGTCGAGCCGGCGATCGTCGTTGGCGCCGGCGCCGCCGGGCTGGCCGTCGCGAGGGCCTTGATGAAGGCCGGCGTGGCGACGGCGATCCTGGAGAAGGAAAGCCGGCTGGCCGAGCCCTGGCGCCGGCGCCACGAGCAGCTGCACCTCAACACCCACCGCGATCTCTCGGCACTGCCTGGCCTTGCCTATCCCAAGGGCACCCCTGCCTTTCCGCACCGGGACGTCGTCATCCGCCATATGAACGATTTCCATGAGGCGAACCGTTTGCCGGTGGAGTTTGGCGTTTCCGTCGAGTCCATCACGTTCAGGGGCGATCACTGGGTCGTGCGAACCAGCGCCGGCTCGCGCCTGGCGCGCCATGTCGTTGTGGCCACCGGCCGCGACCGGGAACCCTTCACGCCGCAGTGGACGGGCATGCAGGCGTTCGCGGGCCGGATCATCCACTCGGCGGATTTTGGCGATGCCCAGGCCTATGCGGGCAAGAAGGTGCTGGTTGTCGGCGCCGGCAATTCGGGCTTCGACGCACTCAATCATCTGGCCGGTGTCGATACCGCCGCTGTCTGGCTGTCGGCCCGCAACGGCCCCGCCCTTTTGCCCAAGCGCGTCGGCAAGATCGCCGTGCACCGCCTCTCGCCGCTCATGGCGCGCCTGCCGCTACGCGTCGCCGATGCGGTGATGGCGGTGACGCAGCGCCTGGTGTTCGGCGATCTCACCAAATTCGGCGTGCCGCCCGCGCCTGCGGGCGGCGCCAGCCGCCTGACCTCGGACTATACCGCCATCGCCGCCGACGATGGCGCCGTCGATGCCATCAAATCGGGCAGGATCGTGGTGGTGTCCGGGGTACGGGAGTTCACCCGCGACGGCGTCATCCTGGCCGATGGCAGCCTGATCGCTCCCGACATCGTCATTGCGGCGACGGGCTACCGCACTGGGCTGGAGCGGATGGTCGGCAATCTCGGCGTGCTCGACGAGAAGGGCGTTCCGCTCTTCAACGGCGGCCAGGCCGATCCGAAACTGCCCGGCCTGTGGTTCACCGGCATGCGGCCGAGCATCCGCGGCTGCTTTGCCAATGCCGGCATATTGGCCAAGGCGATAGCTGCGCGGATCGCCGGCTCATCCCGCCCCTCCGGCGCCTCACGCTGAGCGACCGCACAGGACAACATTTGCCGTCGGCGTCACGCCGATTTCGGCTCCAGCCGCCGGAAACCGACAGCCTCGGTCAGCATCTCCTCGTCGACCATGCCGGCATTGTAGAGGGCCAGCAAGGTGAGCGCCAATTCACGCGCCTCGACGGATTCGGGATGCGCTTGCCGTCGGCGGCAGGCCTCGTCGAAGACACGTTGCAAGGTGGCCACTTCGTCAGGTTTGAGCAGGCCACGGTCGTAGATCGACTTGGGCATGGCGATGATCTCCTGATCACGATCTAGGGCGCCACGTGTAAATTGCCAATCTTTCCCGAGGCTTGAATATGATATCGCACAAAAGAGAGGCCCCGGATCGCCGGAGCCCCTCTCATTTTTGTCTCGCCCGACCTCAGACGGCGATCTTGCCGCCACCCTGTTTGGTGATGGCGACCACCGCCGGCCGCACCGGCATGTCGGGCCTGAAATCGGGCCAGCGGGTCGACAGGTCCTCATAATAGGAGGGCCGGCCGAACGCTTCCCAATCCTCGCCGCCGTCACCCGGATGCTGGACGGCGACAAAGGCGGTCTGGTCGTCCGGCGCAAACAGCGGGCCGCACATTTCGGCGCCGATCGGCACCCGGAAGAACAGCTTCGAGGTCGCCCGCGCCGATCCTTCCGTGTCCACCGCCCACAGGCCGTCGGTGCGGCCGGTTGCCTTCGGGCCCTGGCCGTCGGTGGCGACCCACAGGCGCCCGGCCGAATCGACCGCGCAATTGTCGGGCATGCCGAACCAGCCATGGGCCGTCGTCGCGGTGGAGAAGGTGGCGCCGACGGCGGCCACCGACGGGTCGCCGCATTTCAGCAGCACTTCCCACTTGCCTTTGGTGGCGGCGAAATCGCCCTCGTCCTCGACGATTTCGATGATGTGGCCGAAGGCGTTTTCGGCACGCGGGTTGGCGGCGTCGACCTGATCGGCCTTGCGCTTGGAATTGTTGGTCAGCATGACATAGACCTTGCCGTTGCTGGCATTGGGCTGGATGTCTTCGGGCCGGTCCATCTTGGTGGCGCCAAGGAGGTCGGCGGCGCGACGTGTCTCGATCAGCACGTCGGCCTGGCCGGCAAAACCGTTTTCCGCCGTCAGCGGCCCCTGGCCGAACACGATCGGCATCCATTCGACCGAGCCGTCCTCCGCGAATTTGGCGACATGCAGCGTGCCGTCGTCGAGCAGATCCTTGTTGGCCGCGCGGTCGCCGGCGTTGAACATGCCCTTGGTGACGAACTTGTAGACATAGTCGAAGCGCTCGTCGTCGCCGAGATAGAAGACCACTCGGCCATCCTTGGCGACGATCGATTCGGCGCCCTCATGCTTGAAGCGGCCCATGGCGGTGCGCTTGCGCGGCACCGAGGCCGGGTCGTTGACATCGACCTCGACGATCCAGCCGAAGCGGTTAGGCTCGTTCGGCTCCTTGGCCAGGTTGAAGCGGTCATAGTGCGCGCCCCATTCATAGGCGCCTTCCGGAATGCCGAGGCGCTTGTAGTTGGCGGCCTCCTTGTGGCCCTCCGGCAGCTCGCCGGAGAAATAGCCATGGATGTTCTCCTCGGACATCACATAGGTGCCCCAGGGCGTGACCCCGCCGGCGCAATTGTTGATGGTGCCGAACACCTTGACGCCGGACGGGTCGGCATTGGTCTTGACGCGGTCATGGCCGGCAACCGGGCCCGACAGCGCCATCTCGGTGTTGGCGGTGATGCGGCGGTTGAGCTTGCCGTCGCGAATCACCCGCCATTTGCCGCCATCCTTGCGGATCTCGACGATGGTGCCGCCATGGGCGGCCATCTCGACATCGACCTGCTCTTTCGAGAGCGGCGCCACCTCGGCCGACTTCTTGCCGTCCTTCTCGACAATCTTGACGATGCCTGGGAACATCAGATGCGGGTTGGTGTATTCGTGGTTGACCACCAGCAAGCCATGTTCGGCCGAGCCATCGAGCGGGATGTAACCGACATAGTCGTTGTTGTAGCCGAACTGCCTGGCCTGGGCTTGCGCCGACTGCTTCGTCGGGTCGAATTCCGGCGAATCGGCAAACAGCGGATCGCCCCAGCGCAGCAAAACGTCGGCGTCGTAGCCCGGCGCGACGTGGTGCTTATCGTCGATACCGGCCTCCAGCTCGTCGAATTTGAACGCTGAGCCTTCCGCGGCGCGGGCATCGTCGGCGGCGATCATGGCCAGCGGGCTGACGGTGGCGGCGATCGCCGAAACGGCAAGCGAACCCTTGAGGAAGCCACGGCGCGAGAACCGCGCAGCGATGATCTCGCCCATGGTGCGGTTCTCGCTGGGATTGTTGGCCGGGCCTTCGTTTTCCTCGAGCAGGCTGGTGCGGAATCGGGCGTCGGGGGAGCGATGTTCGGTCATGGGAACCTCTGGCTTGGTTTGGCTGGAGCTTGTTGCCTGTTCGACCGCCTTACGTCAGGCTGATCACATTTTCGTGACATGGTATCTCCGCTGCCGCTCGCTCACGAGAGCGATTTTTCACGCCTCGCCTGGGACTTTGGTCCAAGCTTGCGCCTGCAAAGGTCCTGGGGGACAAACGCAACGGTCGGAGGTCGCTTCCGGTCACCACGTCTTTCGGCGATGTTGTTGCACTGCAACGTTGGGGTGGGCGCGCCGGCTCAATCGACGGAGATCAGTATGCGTGGATCGATCACGGCCCGTTGTTGCCGTCTGGCTCTCAGATCGGCGGCCGTCCTGGCGCTGACCATCGCTCCCTATGGAATCGTCTTCCATGGCTTCGTGCCTGGAATCGATGCCGCGATCGCACATGCCGACAAGGGTGGCAACGGCGGTGGCGGTGGGAATGGCGGTGGCGGTAACAGCGGTGGCGGTGGCGGTGGCGGCAACAGCGGCAATGGAGGAAACAGCGGCAACGGCAATAGCGGTAACAGCGGCGGCGGGAATAGCGGAAAGGGTAAGGGCCAGGGCAACCAGAGCACAAGCCATGTCAACGCCACGACCGGCGACACGGTCGACGTGGACGGCAACAAGATTACAGTTCAGCACCCTGACGGCTTGACGGAAAAGATCGAGAACGGCCGCTTCAGCATGAAGGATAAGCTCGGCCGCACGATCATCGATCGCCGTGCCACACCGGCCGACGCCAGCCGTCTCAAGGCGCTATGAATTTCGACCCTTTGAATTTCGGCCCTATGAATTTCGCCTTGTGAAGCTGGTCAACAGGCAACGACCAGCTTCACACGTCACCTCCGCCGCCCCCCGGCGGAGGTGACCTCGTTTCGCGGCGTTCCACGATGGCTACGAACGGTCCCTGTCGCGGTCGCGAAACTCGCGCATGATGAGGGCCGCTTCAGTACGGTTTCGTACGTTGAGTTTCGACAGCACCCCCGTCATGTGATGCTTGACGGTCTTCTCCTGCAGCTCCAGGCGTAAGGCGACTTCCTTGTTGCTCAGTCCCTCCGCCACCAGCCGCAGGATTTCGGTCTGCCGGCCGGTGAGTTGCCGCAGCCGGTCCGCCACGCCGTTGGCGGGCTGCAAGGACTGCACGTCGGAAAGCAGCCGGGCCGACAGCATCGGCGAAAGATAGCTTTCGCCGGCCGCCACGTTGCGCAGGATATCGGCAAGCGCACGCGATCCGACGCCTTTGAGGACATAGCCGAGCACCCCGGCGTTCAAGGCCTTGGTCACATCGGCATTCGCCTCTGAAACGGTCAGCATGACGATCTTCTGGGCGGGATGGTCGGCAAGGATGCTGGCAACCGCGGCCAGGCCGCCGCCCGGCATTGAAATGTCGATGAGCAATATGTCGGGCTGCATGGTCGAGGCGATGCGCTCCGCGTCCTGCGCGGTCGCACCTTCGCCGACCATCTCGAAGCCGCCGATCTCCGACAGGCTGCGCGTCACGCCTTCGCGGAACAGCGGATGATCGTCGACAATGGCAATGCGGATGGCGCCGATCATGCTTGCTCCTCGACCGAAAGACGGATCACCAGCTTCGTGCCTTTCGGCCCTGTGAGTGTTTCGAATTGGCCGCCAATGCTTTCAACCCGCTCCCTGAGGCCGGCAAGGCCCAACCCCTCGGCCCGCGCCGGATCGAAGCCCGGTCCGCCGTCCGATACTTCAACGAAAAGCCTACCATTTTTCATGCCTGCACGCACCGCCTGATCCTTGCCCCGTCCGTGGCGGTAGGCATTGTTCAGCCCCTCCTGCACGAAACGATAGATGCTGATCTTCTCAGAAGCGCCGGGCTCCGGCAAATGTCTCGGCATCGTAAGCGTCACCGATGTGCCCGTCCGGCGCTCATGCTCCTCGACGGCCAGCCGCAGCACGTCCGCCGCCGCCGCCGTTTCTATCTGCGGCAGGACCAGGCCGGTGCAGATGCCGCGTATCTCGCGCATCGCATCCTCCAGCGTCTTGCGGATCATGGCGATTTCGGTCGAGCGGCCTTCGCTGCCATGCCCGTCGCCGGTAAACACCGGACTGTCCATGCGCAACGCGGCCAGCGCCACGAGCTGGGCAGGGCCGTCATGCAGGTCGGCGCCGATCCGGCGCAGATATCTTTCGTTGAGCGCGGTGGCGCGGCGGGACGCCCGCTGCACACGATGCCGCAAGGCGCTGTTCTGCGTCACCAAGCCCTGCAGCTCGGACACCTGGCGGCGCAGCGCCCCGCGCTGGTCGTCGATAATGCGGCTGCCGCGCAGGACGATGCCCGACAGTAGCAGAAATGCCGTCAAGGTGGTCCCGGCCACGACCAGCCAGCTCGACAGCAGGGCGGAAGCCAGGGTAGCCTTGAAATCGCTGGCGACCTCGTAGAATTCGGTGACGGCGACCACTTCGCCGGACCAGGGCTCGCGCACTGGATTGTAGATCTCGAGCAACGGCACACCCGCGGCCCGCTCCTTGTCTTCGTTCTCGTCGAACGTATCGAACTGGGCAACGACGCTGCCCTGGAAGGCAGAACGCAGATTGTCGTTCAGGTCGAAGCGGCGACCCGTCAAAGCCGAGTCCTTCGCATAGAGGATCGTGCCGTCGCGGCGCCAGAGCCTGAAGGATGCCAGGCGTTTGCCGAGCGCGCCCTGGCCGAGCGTCTCGTCGAGCGCCTGCTTGACGGATGCGCTGAGCTCCTCGCTCTTGCGCAGGTCGGGCAGCAGCGGCGCAATCACGCTGTCGACATAGAGCGCCGTCGTGGCGGCCGAATTGCGAGTGACGCCGTCCCGGATCTGCGTCGTCACCCAGGTCCCGACGATCACCATGACGACCAGCAGCCCAAAACCGCCAGCAACGACGAATTGCAGGGCAAGGGAAAGCTCGCTCCAGCGCCGCGCCAAGTTCTGAAAAATACGAATCATGAACCCCTGACCGCCCCTCTATCGACAGGCTGGGCGATTCCGGCACATTGAGCTTCAGTCTCGCCGTTGCCAAGACCCTCGTTTGAACGACGTCGCTTGACGTTCCGGCACGCTTCGGAAACAAGGTCGGCGATATCAGGCGAAAGCTGCTTCGAGGGGGACGGGACGTTGAGTTTTTCGGGACTTATGCAGCTCGGTTTTTCGACGGTGATCTTCCTGCTGGCGGCGACCGCCGCCAAGCAATGGGGGCTGGCGCCCAGCCTGGGCAAGATCCTGCTGACGCTGGCGCTCTATTCGCTGGGCAATCTGATCATGCTGCGGTTGATCCGCGAGTTCGGCATGTCGGTATCGTTCAGCCTCTCGGCGGTGATCCAGCTGGTTTCGGTCAATGTCGTTGCGCTGGTGTTCTTCGGCGAGCGCGTCAACGCGCTGCAGGCGGCCGGCATCGCGCTGGCAATCGCGGCCGTGGCGCTGATCACGCTTGGGCCCTATCTGCAAGGGCGGATGTGACGGTGCCGATGAAGAACGCCGCGAAAGCTCTGCTCAATCGGGTCGAATTCCCGGTGCTGCTGGCCGGCCTGGTCATCGCCGGTGGGCTGTGGGCGTTCGAGGAATTGATGGAGGTGGCACGGGCCACCACGCCACACGCCTTCGATACCGAAATCCTGCTTGCATTCCGCCAGGCCGGTCAGCCGACGATCCCGATCGGTCCGCCATGGCTGGAAGGCGCGATGCGCGACATCACCAGCCTCGGCAGCTCCAGTGTTCTGGTGCTGATCACGGCGGCGACGATCATCTATCTGCTGTTGATCCGCCGCCCGGCGACGGCGCTTCTCATGTTCGTTGCCGTGGCGGGCGGCCAGGTGCTGTCGAGCCTGCTGAAGGCCGGCGTCGACCGGCCGCGCCCGGAACTGGTTTCGCATCTTGTCAACGAGACGTCGCTTTCCTTCCCGAGCGGCCATGCCATGCTGTCGGCGGTGACCTACCTCACGCTCGGTTCGCTGGCGGCGCGCTTCCTGCCGGGCCGGACAACCAAGGTCTACGTGCTGTTCCTGGCGGTGCTGACGACAGTGCTGGTCGGCGTCAGCCGCATCTATCTCGGCGTCCACTGGCCGTCGGATGTGCTGGCGGGCTGGTGTGCCGGCTTCGCCTGGGCGATGCTATGCTGGTTGGTGGCGAGGCTTCTGCAACGGCGCAAGGCGGTGAGCGAGGAGCCTGACTGAGTCAGATCAACCTGTTGATGAGGTGCCCTCCGCAGCCCGTCAGTACCAGAACCGTCGACAGCAAGCCTGCCGATATTACCATGGTCTTGAAAACGTTCACCCGCGTACCCCCTGCCTCTGATGCATGCCACCCTACCTGAAATCCCTGGCAGGTATCGAGGAAAATGGGCATCAGGTGGCAGTGGTTACGTCTAAAACCGATATGATGATGCTTGAAACATGATAATGATGGTATTATACGTTACGCCAGCAGGCTCAGACGGGGATTCCGGCCGATGATCACTGCCGCGCAGATGCGCGCCGCAAGGGCGCTGGCCGGCATCGACCAGAGGACGCTCGCCGAGCGCGCCGGCGTCTCGCTTCCCACCATCCAGCGCATGGAGGCGAGCGGCGGCGTGGTCAGGGGCGTGGTCGATACGCTGATGAAGGTCATCCAGGCTCTCGACGAAGCAGGGGTGGAACTGATCGGCGAGAACCAGGCCAGCGAGCGCGGCGGCAGGGGCGTGCGCCTCAAGCCCGCCATGCCGCCGGAACCCAAGGCCGAGCCGGAATAAGTCGCGACGGCGACCGCCGACAGTCCTGCCGACGATCCCGCCGCTTTTGCAGGGGCAGTCCATGGATCAATCGCGTCAGGCAGTGCATCAGGCGGTGAAGCCGACATTCTCCGAGCTGTTCACGCCGAAGCTGGTGACGGTCTGGCGGGAGGGCTACCGGCTGCCGCATTTCAAGGCGGATGTCATCGCCGGGCTGACTGTCGCCATCGTCGCGCTGCCGCTGTCGATGGCGATCGCGATCGCTTCGGGCGTGACGCCGGAGCGTGGCCTCTACACTTCCATCGTCGGCGGCTTCATCATCTCGGCCTTGGGCGGCAGCCGCTTCCAGATCGGCGGCCCGGCCGGCGCCTTCATCGTGCTGGTGGCGGCGACGGTGGCGCGCGTCGGCCTCGACGGCCTGCTGCTGGCAACGATGATGGCCGGTGTGTTCCTCATTGCCATCGGCTATCTCCGGCTCGGCACCTACATCAAGTTCATTCCCTATCCGGTCACCGTCGGCTTCACCGCCGGCATTGCCGTCATCATCTTCTCCGGCCAGATCGTCGAACTGTTCGGGCTGACCTTGCCGGGAAGGGAGCCCGGACCGTTCGTGCCCAAGCTGATCGCGCTTGGTGAAGCAGCCGGCACGATCAACCTCGCGGCGACCGGCGTGGCGGCGCTGACCATCGCGACCATCGTCTTGCTGAAGCGCTGGCGGCCGAAATGGCCGGCCATGTTGATCGCCATCGGGCTCGCCTCGCTGGTCGTTGCGCTGTTGGCGTTGCCGGCCGAGACGATCGGCACGCGCTATGGCGGCATTCCGCGCAGCCTGCAATGGCCTGGCATGCCACCCGTCAGCTTCGGCAGGATGCTCGACGTCTTGCCGGACGCCATCGCCTTCGCGCTGCTCGGCGCCATCGAATCGCTGCTGTCGGCCGTCGTCGCAGACGGCATGACGGGCCGGCGGCACCGCTCGAATTGCGAGTTGGTGGCGCAGGGCTTCGCCAATGTCGCGTCCGCTTTGTTCGGCGGCATCTGCGCCACCGGCACCATAGCCCGCACCGCCACCAATGTGCGGGCCGGCGCACACGGTCCGGTCTCGGGCATGGTCCATTCGGGAATCCTGCTGGTGCTGATGCTGGTGGCGGCGCCGCTTGCCAGCTACATCCCGCTCGCGGCCCTTGCCGGCGTCCTGGCGGTGGTCTGCTGGAACATGGTCGAGAAACAAGCCTTCGCCACGCTGCTCAGGGCATCGCGCGGCGATGCGCTGGTGCTGATGGCGACCTTCCTCATCGTCGTCTTCCGCGACCTCACCGAAGGCATCGTCGTCGGCTTCGCGCTCGGCTCGATCCTGTTCATCGACCGCATGGCCAAGTCCGTCGCGGTCGAGGCGGACCTGGCGCAGGACGATGTCGCCGACAGCGTCGGCGGCGCCCGCACCTATGATTCCGCCGAGGCAAGCGACGCCGACACCGTCGTCTACCGCATCTCGGGCGCCTTCTTCTTCGGTGCCGCGTCCACTGTCGGCAGCGTGCTCGACCGCATCGCCGACCAGCGCCGCAACTTCGTGCTCGACTGTTCGGCCGTGCCGCTTTTCGATTCGACGGCGGCCAATGTCATCGAAAGCGCGGCCCACAAGGCGGGGCGCGCCGGCGTGCGCTTCATCATTTCGGGCGCCTCGCCGCAGATCCGGCGCATGCTGATCAACCACGGCGTCAAGCCGCCGCTGGTGACCTATGCCGCGTCGATCCGCGAGGCGCGGGGCCAATTGGCGGGGAAACACGAGGGAGCAGCCGTCTCTCAGCGATTGAGCGATGCCGGGCCGCTGACGAACGGACTTTCCCTGACGTAGAACCGCAGCAGCCGGTCGGCGTCCTTCGAAATGCCGATCCTGATCCCCTGTCCGATCGCGCCGGGCTCACATTCATCGTGAGCGAGCCACAGCGGGCCTTCCCGGCACAGGTCGATCCCGTCGAGCGAACGATCGATCCGCAACGCCGCGGCCAGCCTCCCGGGCCCGCGCGCCAGGTCGCGCAGGCGCTCGACGCCTCGGTTCAGCCGCATGATCGCGACGCCTTCCAGCGGTTCCAGCGCCCGGATCAGCACGCCGGTTCCGACCCCTTTCGTCTCGCTCGAGACATTCAGCATGAAGGAGGTGCCATAGGCGAGGTAGACATAGGCGTGCCCGGCTTCGAGAAACAGCGACCGGTTGCGCTGCGTCATCCCTCGAAAGCCGTGCCCGGCCGCATCACCGACGACATAGGCTTCCGTCTCGACGATGCGGCCGCTGACCCTGCCTTCGGGCAAGTCGCGCACCACCAGCTTGCCTAGGAGAAACCGGGCGAGCGCGGCCGTATCGTCCGGGAGCTCTTCTCGCGCGAGCGGACGATGCTTGTCGCTGTGGCTCACGGGATCCATCGGGCCGCTCTGATCTCCCGGTCGTCCATGGCACACCTCCTTGACCATTGCCGTGGAGGGACCGTCCTACCACGCTCCATCCACGGCTGTCAGCGAAGGTCGTGCGGACGCCAGCGCTCATTCGATCTTGAGCGCCGCGACCTCTCCTTCGTTCATCAGCGGCACGTAGAGGATCGACTTGCCGTCGGTGCCGATATCGGCGCTGCCCGGCTTGAAATGCGCCACCGCTTCCGGGGCTGCGCCGGTCCGGTATCGGTAGAGCGTGCCGGTCATGTAGGCCGTCGCATAGATGGTGCCGCCGATGGCGACGACGCCGTCGAGGTCGGCGAAGTTTTGGGCGCCCGCCAGCGGCATCACCGCCTTGCTGGCGATGTCGACCGCCAGCAGCCCGCCCGGCTCGGCCGTGCTGAAGTCGGCCTTGATGCCCTTGCCCCAGGAGGCCACGATCAGCCTCTCGCCATCGGCGAAGACGCCGTTGGGCGAGGCGAGCAGCGGATCCTTGACGAACAGTTCCGGCCTGTCGCCGTCGATGCGGTAGATCGTGTCGGCCAGCATGTCGGTGACGTAGACCTTGCCGGACCGATCCGACGTCATGTCGTTCAGGAAAACGGCATTCGGGACCACGATGCTGGCGATGAGCTTGCCGCTGGCGAGGTCGACGACACGGATTTTGGTGATGTCGGCGACATAGAGCTTGCCGCCCGATATCGCCATGCCCTTGGGCGCGTCCATGCCGTCGGTCCAGTGCTGGCTCACCATCTTGCCATCCATTGACAGCAGGCTGAGATAGCCGTTGCCGTCGGCGTCGCCCGGATTGCCGACGATGTTGGAAACGATGATGCGGCCGTTGGCGGCGTCGAACAGCGCCGATTCAGGCTGTTCGAGGCCCGTTGCGCGCCAGAGCTCGTCGGCCTGGGCGGCCTGGGCGGCGGCAATGCCGATGGAGGCGATGACGGCGGAAGTGACGACAATGTTCATGGCTGCTCTCCTGTGATGTCGGTGAACAGCTAGGATTTTCGATACTTCTCGGGAAGGCGGATTGAAGCTAGTATCGAATATCGATACGAAACCGCCGGCAAGAGGCGCATCCCATGAACGGCCCAATCTTCGAGGCGCTGAAGCGGACACTGAAGGCCAAGGGTGTCACCTATCGTGAGCTCGGCGAACGGATGGGCGTTTCCGAGCCGACGGTGAAGCGCATCTTCCATGAGAAGAACTGCAAGCTCGACCGGCTGGTGGAGATCTGCGCCGCCGCCGGCGTCGAACTGGAAAACGTGCTCGGCTCGATGAACCGCGGGCCGGGGCCGGTCAACCACATCGCGCCCGAGATCGAGCGCCGGCTCGCCGGCCGGCCGGCGCTGCTGTTCGTCTTCGTCATGCTGTCGGAAAAATTCACGCCTGAAGGCATCATGCGCTCGCAAGGCCTGAGTGAGGCCTCGATGTTCCTCTATCTGCGCGACCTCGAGCAACTCGGCCTGATCGGGCTTGGCCGTGGCCTGTCGGCGAAACTGCTGGTCGAAACCCCGATCCAGTGGAATTTCGAGGGGCCGCTCAGGCCGCTGTTCGAGATGACCAACAAGAATTTCATCGGCTGGGCCATCACCCATATCGAGAAGGAGGCGACCTTCGTCAGCTTCTCCAGGCGGATGCGTCCGGAGACGGCGGAGATGGTGCGGCGCGAGGCCGAGGAACTGGCCGACCGGGCGAGACTGCTGGCCCATCACGACCAGCACACCACGCCCGAGGACGGGTTGATCGGCTACAAATGGACCTTTGCCTTTGGCGCCACGCCATTCGAGGCGATCATGCCGATCGGGCCGCATCCACGCGATGCCGGGGCGCGGATGGAGGACCAGCCTTCCCTGGCAAAAGGCCGGCGGCCGCTACCCGCTTAGACCGGCCGAGGTCCGCCGCCCATCAGCCGGCACTGGCGGCAAGATCATCAGCGGACGAGGCGCCGGCGAGATCGTCGCGTGCCTTGCGGGCGAGCTTTTTCGTCGCGTGCCTGGGGCTGTCGCCGAACAGTTCGGCGGCCTCGGCGAGACAGGCTTTCCTGAGGCTCTTTTCCGAGCGCTTCAGCAACTTGCCGAGAAGTTTTGTGTCCTCGGGCGGCCCCAGCGGCTCGCTATCCGCCTCGAGCAACGCGCGCATGACGAACACATCATGCAGTTCACCGAGCCGCTCGCCCAGTTCATCCACGGCCTTGCGCCTCGCCTTGATCGGGGTCGGCCACAGCCTGCCCAGCAGCGACAGGTGCATGCCATGCGTCTTGGCCGCCTTGCGCAGGTCATGGAAATCGTCGGCTTCACCGCGCGTGCCGGCCTTGTCGAGCGCCTTCCTGGCGCGCCGCAAGGCGACGCGGGCGCCTTCGGCAAGCACGTCGGCGGCCTGTTCCGGCTGATCGGGCAAAGCAAGGGTTTCGATGCGCTTCAGGCCGTCTTCGCAGGCGGCGGTGGCCGCCCCGATCGCCGCCTTCAGGCCGGCGCCTTCGTGCAGATCATGCTGGCGTGCGATCAACCTGTCGCGCACGGCATCAAGCCCGCCATCGACGCTTTCCCTGGCGAAGCCCGCCGCCAGCCGATCGATGGTTTCGATCAGGGCCGTGGCTTCACGCGGACCGGCAAGCAGCGCCGCGACATTGCGATAGCACTGGTTTTCCGTAGTGCAGAATGTTTCGTCACCGGAACGAACTAAGCGCAACAAGGCACGCGCGCTTTTCAGCCGCTTGCGGCACTTGTGCAGCCCCTGTTCCGGCCGGGTGTGCGCCGTCTCCAGATGCAGCAGGGCCTTGCCGATCTCCTCGGCAAGGATACGCCTGACCTCGCCGGTCAGCGGCAGGCGCGGATCGATACGAAAGCTCATGCGGCGATCTCCGGTATCCCCCCGAGGGCGAGCGACGCGTTGTAGAATTTCTGCTCGCCGGTCACTTCCCGGCCGAGCCAGTCAGGCAGCATTTCGTCCGGAACCTCTTCCGGCGTCTCGAGCTCGGCCACCACAAGTCCCGCCAGTGCACCGCCAAAGACATCGACTTCATAGAGATAGCCGCGATGCCTAACATGGTGACGTGTCTTCTCGATGACACGTCCGATGGCGAAGTCCAGCATCTCCACCGCCTCCGCCAGCGGGATCGGGTATTCGAATTCGTCGCGCTCGCGCGCGCTGCTGCCGAATTTGAGCGTCAGCCTGGCGGAGGCGCCATCGCTGATGCGGATGCGGACGGTTCGCCCGGGTGCCGTGGCGAGATAGAACTGGAGAATGCGGATATCCGCTTCCGCCAGATCCCGCCATGCGGTGCTGGAGACCAGGAACTTACGCTCGACTTCCTTGCCCATGGCCGCGCACTAAAGCGGTTGCCGCGCGCGATGGCAAGACAGCGCCGCACACAAGTTGACCTTAATCAATCGATTGATTAAGGTCTTTGGCATGATCAAATTGCCAGACGCCAAGAGACCCCGCCGCGAGACCTCCCCGGCAGAGCCGACGCGCGCCGCGCTTGTCCAGGCGGCGTTGAAACTGTTCGGGCGGCAGGGCTTCGACGGCACCTCGACGCGCGAAATTGCCGCCGAGGCGGGGGCCAATATCGGCTCGATCGCCTATCATTTCGGCGGCAAGGAAGGTCTTCGCGCCGCTGCCGCCGACTTCATCGTCGAGACCATCCAGGGCGTCGCAGGGCAGGCACTGGGCGCCGGCGAGGGGCTCGGCCACGGACAGGCGGCGGCAAGCGATCCTGAGGCGGCGCGCGCGCAGCTCTTCACGGCACTCGAGCGGATGGTCGGCTTCATCGTGGCACAGCCGCAGGCCGGAGAGATCGTGCAATTCGTGCTGCGCGAGCTGTCGCATCCGACGGCGGCGCTCGACCGCATCTATGACGGCGTCTTCGAGCCGACGCACCGTCGGCTGTGCCAGATCTGGGAGCAGGCCACCGGCGAGCCGGCCGAGAGCGAACGCACCCGGCTCACCGTGTTCACGTTGATCGGCCAGGTCATCTATTTCCGCATCGGCCGCGAGGCTCTCATGCGCCGCATGGGCTGGCGCGACATCGGCGCCGCCGAGGTCGCCAAGGTGGTGGCGGTCACCACGGACAATCTCGGCGCCATACTGGCCGCCCGGAAGGGGCCAGGGATGAAGGGATAAAACAATGAGCTTTCTGTGTTCGCTGCCGCTCGCCGCGCAGTTGTTCGGTGCCTGCGCGCCGGCGGCACCGCTCGCCGTCGGTTATGTCGAGGGCGATTATGTGCTCCTGGCGCCGATCGAGGTGGCGCAGGTCGAGACGGTGGCGGTGAAGCGCGGCGACCGCGTCACGCCGGGAGCCACCGTGGTGACACTCGAAAATGCCGACGCCAAGATCGCGGTGGCGCAAGCGCAGGCGGCGCTGGCCCAGGCGCAGGCGCAGTATGCCGATCTCCAGGTCGGCAAGCGGCCGGAAGAGATCGCCGTGCTGAAGGCCGAGGTCGACATGACCAAGGCACAGGCCGCCGATGCCAAGCGAAAATTCGACCGCGCCAGCGACCTGTTCAAACGCGGCGCCGGCACGCAGGCTGATTTCGACACGGCTTCCGCGACGCTGGAGACGGCCAATGCGCAGGTCGGCCAGGCGGAGGCCAACCTGGCGGTCGGCGGCCTGCCGGCGCGTGCCGAAACGATCAAGGCCGCCGACAATCAGGTCAAACAGGCGCAGGCGGCACTGGATCAGGCGCAATGGCGGCTCTCCAAACGGGTGTTGGCGGCGCCTTCGCCAGGCCGCGTCAACGACGTCATCCGCAATCCCGGCGACACGGCGGGCCCGACCGCGCCGGTCATCTCGGTGCTTCCCGACGGCGCGGTGAAGCTCAGCGTCTATATTCCGGAAAGCGCGTTCTCCTCGGTCAAGGTCGGCAGCCTGCTCAGCGTCCATTGCGACGGCTGTGGCCCGGAGGTGAAGGCGCGCGTCAGCTATGTCTCGCCCGATCCCGAATTCACCCCGCCGGTGATCTACTCCCTGGAAAACCGGCAGAAGCTGGTCTACCTCGTCGAGGCGCGGCCGGAGGGCGATGCGGGGCCGCTGCAGCCCGGCCAGATCGTCGATGTCGATCTCGCGGATATGGGAAAATGAACGCCATCGACGTTCACGGCCTGGTCAAACGCTTCGGCGACAAGACCGTCGTCGACCATGTGACGATGTCGGTCGCCGAGGGCGAGATCGTCGGCTTCCTCGGCCCCAACGGCTCGGGCAAGACCACCACCATCCGCATCATGTGCGGCCTGCTGACGCCGGACGAGGGCGAAGGCACGGTGCTGGGCTTCAACATCCGCACCGACAGCCTCAGGATCAAGCGCGAAGTCGGCTACATGACGCAGAAATTCTCCTTCTACGAGGATCTGACGATCGGCGAGAACCTCGAATTCGTGGCGCGGCTCTACCGGCTGCGGCCGGTCGAGGACTATGTCTCGCGCACGCTGGAGGAGCTCGGCCTGACGACGCGCCGCAACCAGCTGGCCGGCACCTTGTCCGGCGGCTGGAAGCAGCGCCTCGCGCTGGCCGCCTGCATCATGCACAAGCCGAAACTGCTGCTGCTGGACGAGCCGACGGCCGGCGTCGACCCGAAGGCGCGGCGGGAGTTCTGGGACGAGATCCATCGCCTGGCGAGCGGCGGGCTGACCGTGCTGGTGTCCACTCATTACATGGACGAGGCCGAGCGCTGCCACCGCATCAGCTACATCTCCTATGGCAGGATGCTGGCCACCGGCACCGTCGCCGAGGTGGTGAAGAATGCAGGCCTGACCACCTTCGTGCTGCAAGGTCCAAAGCTCGACGAGGTGGCGCAAGCACTGCAAGGCCGCCCCGGCGTCGACCAGGTGGCGCCGTTCGGCGCGACGCTGCACGTCGTCGGTTCCGACCGCGAGAAGCTCGAGGCCGCGCTTGCCGATGTCGAGAGGGAGCACAAGGGCGTAACGGTGACGCCGGGCGAGACCAGCCTGGAGGATGTTTTCATCCAGTTCATGTCGGGATCGAAGGACAACATGGCATGAACAGCGTCTTTTCCTTCGCCAGGCTCGGCGCACTGCTGATCAAGGAGTTCATCCAGATGCGGCGCGACCGCATCACCTTCGCCATGATGCTGGGCGTGCCGCTGATCCAGCTCGTGCTGTTCGGCTACGCCATCAACAACGACCCGAAAAGCCTGCCGGCGGCCCTGGTGGCGACCAGCAGCGATCCTTATACCCGCGCCATGGTCGCGGCGCTGCAGACCACCGGTTACTACCGCTTCGACCATGTCGCGCAAAGCGCCGAGGAGGCCGAGTTCCTGATGGCGCGCGGCGACGTCGCCTTCGTCGTCACCATCCCGGCCGATTTCGCCCGCCGCGTCGAGCGCGGCGACAAGCCGCAAATCCTGATCGAGGCCGACGCCACCGATCCGGCGGTGGCCAGCGGCGCCATCTCGACGCTCGGCACCATCGCCGGCCAGGCGCTGCTGAGAGCGCAGGGCACGCAGGAAGCCGCGGCGGAAGCCGCCAGGGGGCAGCTCGATCTCGTCGTCCACCGCCGCTACAACCCCGAAGGCATCTCGCAATACAACATCGTGCCCGGCCTGCTCGGCGTCATCCTGCAGATGACCATGGTGATGATGACCTCGATCGCGCTGACGCGCGAGACCGAGCGCGGCACGATGGAAAATCTCCTGGCGATGCCGTCGAGCCCGCTGGAGATCATGATGGGCAAGGTGCTGCCCTACCTGGCGGTCGGCGCCGTGCAAGTGGTGGTGGTGCTGGCCGCGTCGAAGCTTCTGTTCGCCATCCCGTTCACCGGCTCGATGACGCTGCTTCTGTCGGCGGTGCTGGTGTTCGTGCTGTCGCTGGTGCTGCTCGGCTACACGATCTCGACGATCGCACGCACGCAGATGCAGGCGCTTCAGCTCACCTTCTTCTTCTTCCTGCCGTCGATCATGCTGTCGGGCTTCATGTTCCCCTATCGCGGCATGCCGGACTGGGCGCAGACCTTCGGCGAGATCTTCCCGCTGACGCATTTCCTGCGCATCACCCGCGCGGTGATGCTGAAGGGCGCGCAACTGCCGGCGGTGGCGACCGAGATCGGCTGGCTGGCGGTTTTCGTGGCGCTGTTCGCCGGCGTGGCGCTGGTGCGGTTCAGGCGCACGCTGGACTGACGAGAGCTGACCTGTGCCGCCCTACGCCGCCATGATCCCGGCATAGGTGCCGAAATCGACATTGCCGCCGGACAGCACCACGGCGACGCATTTGCCCGACAGCTCGATCTCGCCCGACGACAGCGCCGCCAGCGCGACGCAGCCGCCGGGCTCGACCACCAGCTTGAGATAGGCCATGGCGTCGCGCATCGCCTGCCTGACGGCATCCTCGGAGACGGCGACGGCGCCGGCGAGGTTGCGGCGGTTGATCTCGAAGGTGATCGCGCCCGGCTCGGCGGTGAGGATGGCGTCGCAGATCGAACTGTGGCCAGGCTCGTTCGAAACCCTGGCGCCCGCGGCCAGCGAGCGGCGCGTGTCGTCGAAATGCTCGGGTTCGACAGCCCAGATCGCGGTGCCGGGCGAGGTATCCTTCACGGCGACCGAGATGCCGCTGGTCAGGCCGCCGCCACCACAGGGGATGACGACCGCGTCGAGGCCGACACCCAGAGCCCGCGCCTGCTTGACCAGCTCCAGTCCGATCGTGCCCTGGCCGGCAATGATGGCCGGATCGTCGAAGGGCGGCACCAACGCCATGCCCTTGTCGAGATAGGGGCGCACCACCGTCATGCGGTCGTCCTTGAATCGGTCGAAGGGCACCACCTCGGCGCCCATCCTGCGGACATTGGCGATCTTCATGTCAGGTGCATCCGCCGGCATGGCGATGACCGCCTTGACGCCGAACATGGCGGCGGAAGCCGCCACGCCTTGCGCGTGATTGCCCGAAGAGAAAGCGACGACGCCACGCGAGCGCTCCGCCTCGCTCAGCGTCGACAGCTTGTTGTAGGCACCGCGGAACTTGAACGAGCCGGTGCGCTGCAGCGTCTCCGGCTTGAACAGGATGCGGCCGCCGAAGCGCCTGTTCAGTTCCTGCGATTCGATCAAGGGGGTCTCGACGATCAGGCCCGAGAGGCGCGCTGCGGCGGCATGGATGTCGGCGATGCCGGGAGGGGTGGTCATGGCGGGTCCTGTGGCGATGCGATCCGGCCATGGTGCACGCAAAGGTGCGCGCGATGCCAACGAAAAGATGTGACCGGGACAAAGTTCGCGATTGTGATCAAGACACAAACACATCCTGCGTTGCGGCCGTCACGCCCGCATATCGAAATTCACCCCAGCAATGTCCGCTGCCGCTTGCTGCCGCCCAGCTTGCGCCAATTGTTGAACCGATGCGTGGCGGCGGCAAACGAGATCTTCATCTGCTGGGCGACCGAATAGCGCGACTTGCCCTCGTCGAACATGCGGTAGCAGCACTCGACGCCTTCCTCGGTCAGCTTGCCGTCGGGTGCCTTATTGTGCGGGTTGGCGGGGTCGAATTTCTCGATCTGGTGCTCGACCAGCCCCTTCAGACGCTGCAGGTCGGCCTCGATGCTGGCGATGAGATCGAGGACCGGTTTCGGGTCGTAGGGGTGCGGAGGCTTCTTGGCCGTCATCAGCTCGTTCCTTTTTTGGCTTGGCCCGATATATAGGTAAACATTCGCTGATAATGAAGAGGGATGCCCGGTGCCGGCTCAACTATTCTTGACCGTGGCCAAGCGCACGATTGACCAAGGACGTTGCAAATCATAGTTTAGAACAATTCTAAACTAGGGTGATTTCCTCATGCTTTCCCGTGTTTTCGGCTTCGGCCGCCGCTCCTTCGAATCGCTCTCCGAACAGGAGATCCTGGCGCTGGCCATTTCATCGGAGGAGGATGACGGGCGTATCTACCGAGCCTATGCGGACGGATTGTCCGAGACTTTTCCGCAATCGGCCAAACTCTTCGAGGCCATGGCCGAGGAAGAAGACGGCCATCGCGACTCGCTGATCGAACTCTTCCGCAAGCGTTTCGGCGAGCGCATTCCGCTGATCCGCCGTGAACATGTGAGGGGCTATTTCGAGCGCAAGCCCGACTGGCTGGTGCGGCCGCTCGGCATCGAGGCCGTGCGCCGCCAGGCCGAGGCGATGGAGCGGCAGGCCTACCTGTTCTATGTCGAGGCGGCCAAGCGCACCACCGACGCCTCGACCCGCAAACTGCTCGATGATCTGGCCGCGGCCGAACAGGGCCATGAAAGCTCGGCGCATGCGCTGGAACAGAAACATGTGCCGGGCGAAGTCAAGGTCGAGGAGGCGACCGCCGAGCAGCGCCAGTTCATCCTCACCTATGTGCAGCCGGGCCTGGCCGGGCTGATGGACGGGTCGGTGTCGACGCTGGCGCCGATCTTCGCCGCCGCCTTTGCCACCCATGACACCTGGCAGACGCTTCTGGTCGGTCTCGCCGCCTCGATCGGCGCCGGCATCTCGATGGGTTTCACCGAGGTCGCTTCCGACGACGGCAAGCTGTCGGGCAGGGGTTCGCCGATCAAGCGCGGCCTGACCGTCGGCGTCATGACGACGCTCGGCGGCCTCGGCCACGCGCTGCCCTATCTCATCCCGCATTTCTGGACCGCGACGGCGGTAGCCGCCGTGGTGGTGTTCTTCGAACTGTGGGCCATCGCCTTCGTCCAGAACCGCTACATGCAGACCCCGTTCCTGCGCGCCGCCTTCCAGGTGGTGCTGGGCGGCGCCCTGGTGTTCGCGGCGGGCGTGCTGATCGGGAATGCGTAAACAAAGTGGCGAGGTCAGCGCTGCCCCTCATCGCCCTGCCGGGCACTTCTCCCCGTATAGTGACGGGGAGAAGGAGGCTGGCTGCAGCGCTGGCTCCCAACGCTGGGCGGCGCCAACGTCAGCCCAATAACTCTCACCCATTCACGGCCCGGCTGTCCGCTGGCGCCTCGTCCCTCTCGGCCAGTCCGTAGTCGCGCACCACGTGCGCGATCCGCAATCGATAGCCGGCAAAGATACCGCCGCGCCCGGCCCGCTGCGCCTGCCGGTGCTCTTCGGTGTTGCGCCAGGCCTTCACCGCCTCCTCGTCGCGCCAGAACGACAGCGACAGCACCCGGTTCGGGTCGGCCAGGCTCTGGAAGCGCTCGACGGAGATGAAGCCGTCAATGCCGTCGAGCAGCGGACGCAGGGCGGCGGCTATGCTCAGATAGGCCTCGCGCCGGCCCTGCGCAGGCTGCACCTCGAAGATGACGGCGATCATAGCTTGACCAGCGGCGCATGCGGGCCGGAAGCCAGTTTCAGGAACATGCGGTCCTCCTTGAGGATGAAGCGTTCGCGCTTGGCGAATTCATAGTTTGCCTTGCCGGCGGGGTCTGCGGCAAGCCGGGCGCGGTAGGCTTCGTAGGCGGCGAGGCTTTCGATGTTGTAGGCGGCATAGGCCGTCGTGGCCGAGCCCTCATGCGGCACGAAATAGCCGATCAGATCGGCGCCGCAGCGCGGAATGGCCTGACCCCAGTTGCGGGCATACTCCTCGAAGGCGGCCTTGCCGAACGGGTCGATCTCATAGCGGATGAAGCAGGTGATGGTCATGGTCGGCTCCTTGGTGTTTAGCGGCGACAGTTCGGGCGGCGTCGAAACGTCGTGCCACCCGATCTGCTAGGCAGATGAGTTGGCGATCACACCTGCCAGAAGGATTTCGCGCATTCGCGGCGCACATCCTCCCGTGTCAGGCCGAGGTCACGCAGCAGGTGGTCGTCGATCTCCGAGAGGTCGCGGCGCTGCGCATGGCGGTCATACCAGCGGGCCAGCAACCGTGAGCGGACCCAGGTGACGAACGGGAACTATTGGCGGCGGGGCACCGGTTCGGGGGTGAAAGCGATTCGTGCGGCCATCCTCGTCTCCTTGATCCCGTCGGAGAATAATGGTTATCTGACAAGAATGCTTCGATGAGGATCAAACCATGCGTGAAGGACCCGACATTGCCCGCATCGCCAGCCTGGTCGGCGATCCGGCCCGCGCCAACATGCTGAACGCCCTGATGGGCGGCACGGCATTGACCGCGAGCGAACTGGCGCTGGAGGCCGGCGTGTCGCTGCCGACCGCCTCCTCGCATCTGTCCAAGCTGATGGAGGGCGGGCTGCTGACCTTGGCCAGCCAGGGCCGGCATCGCTATTACGGTCTGGCCGGCCCGCAAGTGGCCGGCATGATCGAGGCCATCACCGGCGTTGCGGAAGCCGTTGGCCCCAAGCGCGTGCGGCCGGGCCCGCGCGACGGCGCGATGCGCGTCGCGCGCGTCTGCTACGATCACCTTGCGGGCGAGCAGGCCGTTGCGATGCTGGACCGCCTTGTGGAGAAAAACATACTGGTCCGCAACGACAAGGAGATCAGGCTCGGGCCGTCCGCCGCATCGCATTTCGCGGCGATCGGCATCGATGTCTACACCGAGCCTCGGCGGCCGGTGTGCCGCGCCTGCCTCGACTGGAGCGTGCGGCGCTCGCACCTCGCCGGGACGCTGGGCGCCGCCATCCTCGACAAGATCCTTGCCGAGAAATGGGCGCGCCGCGAGAAGGACAGCCGCGCGGTGATTTTCTCGCCGCCGGGCAAGCAGGCGTTCGAGAGGGTGTTTTTGGGGTGAGGTCGGCGGCGCCGAGAGTCGAGCTACCCCCGCTTCAGCACTTTGCCCTTCTTGAAGAAATCCACCCACGGATCGGCTTCCGAGAGCCGTTTCAGCGTCGTCTTGTCGCCGATCGGGAAGGCGTTCGGCGGCAGGCCGGCCTCGATCTCGGCCCAGGTCACCGGCATCGACACCGTCGCGCCCTTCTTGGCGCGCGAGGAGTAGGGCGCGACGGTGGTCGCGCCGCTGCCGTTGCGCAGGTAGTCGACGAAGATCTTCCCCGTGCGCGCCTTCTTCGACAGCGTCGCGGTGTAGCGATCCGGCGCGCCTTGCTCCAGCGCCCTGGCGAAATCATGGGCGAAGCCTTTGACCTCGGCCCAATCCGCCGACGGCTTCAGCGGAACGACGACGTGAAAGCCCTTGCCGCCCGATGTCTTGACGAAATTGGGCAGCGACAGCTCGTCGAGCTTGCCCCTGATGTCGAGCGCCGCCTCGCGCACCGCCTTCACATCGACGCCCTCGTCGGGGTCGAGGTCGAAGACGATCTGGTCGGGCTGTTCAAGCTTGTCGATGGTGCAGCCCCAGATGTGGATCTCGACCACGCCGAGCTGGACCAGCGCCGCGATGCCGTCGAAATCGCGGATGAACAGGATTTCCTCGCCATCCGTGGGATCCTTGGTCTTCTCGATCTTCGCATGCATGCCGGGCGAGGCATGCTTCTGGAAGAAGCGCTGGCCGCCGACACCATCGGGCGCCCTGACCAGGCTGAGCGGGCGGTCGACCACGAATTGCTTCATGCGCGGCCATACCAGCGCGTAGTGATCGAGCAGGGCCTGCTTCGAGATCTTTTCGTCGGGCCACAGAAGCTTGTCCGGGTGGGAGAGCTTCACGCTGGTTTTCGCCGCCGGTGCTGCCGTATTGGCGCTGCCTGCCGCCGGCTTGGCCTTGGCGGGGCTTTTGCCTGTCGCTGTCTTGGTTCCCGTTGCCCCTGTTCCCGTTGCATTGGGCTTTTCCTGCACGACTTCCTCCGCCGGCTTGTCCTCGCGCAGCCCCTGGAACGAAGCATGGCGTATTATACGGTCCGACGTCCAGCTGCGAAACTCCACTTCGCCGACCAGTTCCGGCTTGACCCAGACCAGGCCCTTGCCCTTCGGCACGGCCGCATCGAAGGGCGAGGCGTCCGCCTTCAGCGCATCGAGCTTCTTCTTCAGGTCGTTGGCGCTCTTGGTGGAGAAGCCGGTGCCGACACGGCCGGCATAGTGCAGGCTGCCGCCTTCGAAATAGCCGACCAGCAGCGAGCGCAGGCCGCGCCCGGTCTTGTCCGACGGCAGATAGCCGCCAATGACGAATTCCTGCCGTGCCGTGCATTTCGATTTGACCCATGCCGGACCGCGCCCGCTCCGGTAGGGCGCATCGGCGCGTTTTGAGACGACGCCTTCCAGCCCCATGCGGCAGGCATGTTCCAGCATGATCTTGCCGGGTTCGGCAAAATGGTCGGAGAAACGCACCGCCGCGGTGTCGGACGGCTCGCCGAGCAGCGCCAGCAGGGCCTGCTTGCGCTCGACCAGCGGCTCGCGGCGCAAATCCTTGCCGTCGAGCCGCATCAGGTCGAAGACGTAATAGATGAACCGGTTCGTCCGCTTCGCCGACAGATCCTGCTGCAGCAGCGCGAAGGACGATACCCCGCTGTCGGCCAGCACGACGATCTCGCCGTCGAGGATGGCGTCGCTGCATTTCAGCCCGGCGAGTTCGGCCGTGATCTCGCCGCCGAATTTTTCCGTCCAGTCCAGCCCGGTGCGGGTCAGGAGCCGAACGTCGGTGCCGGCGATCTGCGCCTGCATGCGGTAGCCGTCGAACTTCACCTCATGCAGCCAGTCCTGGCCCGACGGTGCGTCGCGCTCCAGCGTGGCGAGCTGCGGCTCGATGAAATCGAGCTTCTTGCCGCCGGTCTTGGCCTTGCCGGCGGCCGGCTTGTTCGAATGCCAGACCTTCGGCTTCTCGCCCTTGGCCGCCTTGCCTTCGCCGACCTCCTCGATCGTCAGGCCTGATTTCACCGATTTCGGTTCGTCTTGCAGAATATCCTCGCCGGGGCGTGCGGCGGCATCGTCCGACTTGATCAGCAGCCAGTTGTCGCGTTTTTCGCCGGGCCGCGGCCGCAGCCGCACCAGATGCCACTTGCCACGCAGCTTGTGGCCCTCGAGCTCGAAGTTGATGTGCCCCTTCGCCATCATCTTGGCCGGATCGCCCTCGGGCATCCAGGTGCCCTCGTCCCAGACGAGGACCGAGCCGCCGCCATATTCGCCCTTGGGGATGGTGCCTTCGAAGCCGGCATAGTCGATGGGATGATCCTCGACATGCACGGCCAGCCGCTTTTCGTGCGGATCGAGGCTCGGGCCGCGCGTCACCGCCCAGCTCCACAGCACGCCGTCATGCTCGAGGCGAAAATCGTAATGCAGCCTTGTGGCGGCATGCTTCTGGACGACGAAGATGCCGCCGTCCTTCTTGCCGCGCGCAACCTTGCCCGCCGGCTCGGCGGTCTTCTTGAAGTCACGCTTCGAATGATACTGTTCGAGGCTGCTGGCCATCTCGTATCCTCAGGCCGATTTGCGCTTCGGCGCAACGCTTTTCGCCTTGGCACGTTTGGCCGCCGGCTTGGCTTTCGCCGGGGACGACTTGGTTTGTCCTGAACCCGAATCCGACGACAAGCTCTTCTTCAGCGCGTCGAACAGGTTGACGACATTGGAGGGTTTGGGCGCCTCCTTGGCCTTGGGCGCCTTGTGCCCCGCCTTCTTGGCGCGGATCAGCTCGAGCAGGGCTTCCTCATATTTGTCGTCGAATTTCGAGGGATCGAACCTGGTCTTCTTCTTGTCAATGATGAGCTCGGCCAGATCGGTCATCTCCTGGTCGGTCTTCACCGCCTCGATGTCGCCGAAGACGGTCTCCGGCTGGCGCACCGTGTTGTCGTAGCGCAGCGTGGTCAGCACCATGCCCTTGCCGAGCGGCTCGATGACCACCGGACGCTCGCGTCGATAAAGGACGATGCGCGCCAGCCCGGCCATCTTCTTGCCCGCCATCGCGTCGCGGATGACGGCGAACGCCTCCTCCGAAACCTTGTCGGCCGGCGCGACATAGTAGGGGGTGTCGAGATAGATCTGCCGGATCGAGGATTTGTCGACGAAGCCGTCGAGGCTCATCGTGTGCGAGGTTTCGATCTGCACCGCCTCGATCTCGTCCTCCTCTATATGGACGAAGTCGCCCTTTTCGATCTCGTATCCCTTGATCTCGTCGCCGTCCTCGACCGGTTTGCCGGTCTCGGCGTCGACATAGATCCGCTTCACCGTATTGCCGGTCTTGCGGTTCAGGATGTGGAACGAGACCTTGTCGGCATGGGTGACCACGTTGGTCAGTTCGATGGCGCAGGTGACCAGCGAGAGCTTCAGATAGCCTTTCCAGGCCGGGCGCGGCGCCATGATGATTTCCCCGTGAGAAAGATCAGCTGGAACGGGCGACCACCCCGCTCGGTTCCAACCCGGTCGGGCCGGGGCCGGCGCGGTTGCCGCCGGCCCCGGCCTTCAGCCCCTATTCGGCGGCCTGCAGGTTGATCTTGCTTTCCGCGATTTCGGTCAGCTTGCGATCCGTCGCCTGCTCTTCCTTGAGATTCTTGGCCAGCACATTGGCGCAGTCGCTGCGGCCGAGCTGCTTGGCCCAGGCGATCAAGGTGCCGTAGCGGGTCATTTCATAGTGCTCGACGGCCTGCGCGGAGGCGATCAGCGCGGCATCCAGAACGTCCTTGTCGTCGACATCGCCGCTGACGTCGTCGGCCTCCTCGAGAATGCCGTCGATGGCCGGGCAGTTGACCTGCTTGGCCTTGACGCCATGCAGCTCGAACACCTGCTCGACGCGTTCGATATGGCCCTTGGTCTGCTCGAGGTGTTTTTCGAAGCCGGCCTTCAATTGCGGATCGGTTGCCTTGTCGACCATCTTCGGCAGCGCCTTCTCGATCTGCTTTTCGGCATAATAGATGTCGCGCAGCGTGTGCACGAAGAGGTCGTCCAGCGTTTTGATGTCCTTCGAAAAGAAGCCCATGATTTCAACCTTTCCATTGCTCTTGCTTGTTCGGGAGATCCCGGCCTTGCCTGGGCAGTGCCTGTGAGCCGGCAATGCCGGTTCTTGGAACTCAACGTCCATTGGTGGGGCCGGTTCCGAGCGCTCGCGGCCGCACGGCAGGAAATTCCCGGGCGGCACGAAAGTTGAAACACAAGCGCGCCAAGGCGACATTCAAACGAAACATATGTGATGCAAAAGTCACACCAACCGAAATGGTGACAAAAGGCGTCGAAACACCCCGAATCAGCCGCAATCCGGCCATGAAGCGACGGGTTTTCGACCAAAAATTAACATCACGTTCACTGAGTATTCACGCCTCGATGCTATCGTTCTCGCACTTCGGAAGGGACGTCCGAAAATCGGGACAGGGACCAGGTAAAATGAACTTCCTCACGCAACTCATCGGCTATGCCGCCGCTATCCGCGAATTCGTCGCGCCGACCTATCGGCCCGAGCGCTATTACATGCGTGGCCCCGGTCCGGCCTGCGCCCGTCGCGGCACGTCGCTGGGCGCGCACTGACCATGAGCTTCGAAAGCCGCCACAACAGCCGCATCTGCAGGCCGGACGCCGACAGCCGCGCCACCGCCTATCGCGCCGAACGCCCTGTCCTGGCCGACCGCCGGCGTGCGGCAACGCCGCGTCTTTGATGCCGCCATCGGCTGGCTTGGTGTCATAGGACATAAGCAGCCGAGGCCAGCGTGACCGCGCGTCCGCGGACGAGCCATCCCACGCAAGCCGTCCCTCTGAACCCTTCGGTGCAGTCGCTGATCCTCTTCGAGAGCGTCGCGCCTGGTTGCGGCCAATCGGATGAATGCGCGCTACCGCGGCCGGCTCAAGCGATCGGCCACACAGGGTTGGAGCACAATCGCGCCGCCCGCCGCCTTACCCAGTTCGCGGCAATCCTGGGACGTGCACAGCGTCCAGCCACCGGCCGTCGCGCCGGAGGCCGCCAGCACGAGACGGGGCTGTGGCCCGACCTTAGGCGCATAGGCCCACCAGCCATCCTTCAGCACGGCACCTTCCGGCGGCTCCATGCCGGCACCCGAGCCCTTGATACGGGCCTCGACCACTTGCAGGCCGGAGGGCGTCACCTTCCAGTCTTCCTCCCAGCGTGTCCGCTCCACCGAATGCGTCCAGGACAGGGTGAAGGCGGCAACGCCGAGCGTCACGCTCTTGCCGGCGGCGAGGATGCACAGGCTCATGCGGTGTCTCGCCTGAGCAGGATCGCCGCCGCCAGCCGGGTGCCGCATTTTGCGTTCGCCGACCTTCGCTTCGGGATCATGCCCTGGCCGGCGCCTGCCGGGCACGCCAGACATGCCAGCCGATCCAGGCCAGCGACAGCGCCCAGCCGGTCTCGTCGGTCAGCGGCACCGCCGCCACCAGCAGCACGCCGGCGGCGAAGGCGACCAGCCGTTCCCACCAGGCCATGCGCGTGGCAAGGAAGCCGACGGCGGCGGCGCCCCACAGCACGATGCCCATGCAGGCCTTGAGAACGATGTAGGTGACCTCGACGGGATAACCGAACTGGGCGGCGATCGGTCCGGCGTCCTGCAGCATCAGCGCCGGCGTGTAGACCGCCATGAACGGAACGACGAAACCGGCAATGGCTAGTTTTGTCGCCTGGATACCGATCTTGAGGCCGCTCTCCTTGGCCATCGGTGCGGCGGCAAAGGCGGCCAACGCCACCGGCGGCGTCAGGTCGGCCATGATGCCGAAATAGAAGACGAACATGTGGCTGACCACCAGCGGCACGCCGAGCGATAGCAGCGCCGGCCCGGCCAGCGACGAGGTGATGATGTAGTTGGGGATGGTCGGGATGCCCATGCCGAGCACCAGGCAGGTCAGCATGGTCAGCACCAGCGACAGGAACAGATTGTTCTCGCCGATCGAGATGATCCAGCCGATGAAGGTCGAGGCGATGCCGGTCAGCGTCAGCGTGCCGATGACGATGCCGACGACGGCGCAGGCAATGCCGACCGGCAGCGCGTTCTTGGCGCCTTCGGCAAGTGAATCGATGCAGATCCGCAGCGTCTCGCGGCCACCCCTGAAGGCAAGGCAGGCAATGACGAGTGCGGCGATGACAAGGCTGAGGATGTTGACGCCGAATTTCATGAAGGAGGCGGCGGCAAGCCCCAGCGCCAGCCAGAAGACGACGCGGAAGGCGAGCGGCCCGATCAGCGCCGCCAGCGGCGTGCCGAGGATCAGCACGATGGTCAGCGCCAGGCCCATCGTACCCGCGAAGACAGGTGTGTAGCCGGCGAACAGCAGATAGATCAGCGCCGCCAGCGGCAGCACCAGCGGCCAGTGCTGTCGCACCGCGCCCCAGGGGTTGGGCAGGTCCGCCTTGGCCATGCCACGCAGGCCGGCCTTGCCTGCCTCCAGATGCACCTGCCAGAAACACGCGCCGAAATAGAGCAGCGCCGGGATGATGGCCGCCTTGACCACATCGGCATAGGGGATGTTCAGCGTCTCGGCCATGATGAAGGCGACCGCGCCCATCACCGGCGGCATGATCTGGCCGCCCATCGAGGAGGTCGCCTCGACGGCGCCGGCGAAGGCCGAGCGGAAGCCGAAGCGCTTCATCAAGGGAATCGTGAACTGGCCGCTGGCCACCACATTGGCGACGCCGGAACCGGAAATGGTGCCCATCAGCGCCGAGGACAGCACGCAGACCTGCGCCGGGCCGCCGCGCCAGGTGCCGACCAGGCCGAGCGCGAAATCGTTGAACAGCGCGATCATCCCGGCGCGTTCGAGGAAGGCGGCAAAGACGACGAAGATGAAGATATAGGCGGCCGAGACATAGATCGGCGTGCCGTAAATGCCTTCGGTGCCGTAGGCGAAGGTGTCGACCAGCTGGGCGAAGTCATAGCCGCGATGGATGAAGGGCGGCGGCAGATGATTGCCGACGAAGCAATAGGCGAGAAAGATGAAGGCGATGGCCGCCAGCGGCAGCCCCATCAGCCGGCGCGCCGCCTCGAAGACCAGCACCACCAGCACCGCGCCGACGATCAGGTCCGGCGTGGTGAGGAAGCCGGAGCGCCGGATGAGGTCGGTATAGAACACCCAATTGTACAGGCCGGTGCCGAAGCCGAGCACGCCCAGCGTCCAGAACGCGGCCTTGGCCGGCAGGCTGGTGGCGCGCAGATTGGCGATCAGGCCGAAGCCGAGCAGCAGCAGGAAACCGACATGCATGGCCCGCACCACCTGGCTCGGCAGGCTGCCATAGGCGGCGATGTAGATCTGGAAGGCGGAAAAGGCGACCGCGATGGCGAAGGCCGCCTTGCCGGCGATGCCGTCGCCGAAACCCGGCGGCAGTCCTTCGATAGGTTCTTCCTCGGCAAGGGTAGAGGATTTCCCGTCGGTGATCGTTGCAGGCATCGCTTCGCTCATCCGATCGACTCCAAGACGAGCGAATTGCAGTGCAAGGACATATCGGATTGGCGGGCCAACCTACTTCAACAGCCCTTTTTCCCTGTAGTATTTCTCCGCGCCCGGATGCAGCGGCACCGGCATGCCGTCGAGCGCCTTGGCCGGGTCGATCGCCTTGGCGGCGGCGTGCGCGGCGGCAAGCTGGTCGAGATGCTCGAACATCTGCTTGGTCATCTGGTAGGCGGTCTCATCCGAGACATCGGCCCGGGTGATGAGGAAATTGCCGACGGCGGCGGTCGCGACATCCTCAGTCTGGCCCTCATAGGTGCCCTTGGGAATGACGACCGACAGATAGGGCGAGCCGATCTTGGCGACGTCTTCGGCCGGCACCGCAACGACATTGATCGGCAGCGAGGTGGCGAGATCGCGGATCGAGGCGACGCCCAGCCCGGCCGATTGCAGCGTGGCGTCGAGCTGGCGGTTCTTGATCAGCTCGACCGATTCGGCGAAGGGCAGATATTCGACGCGGCCGAGGTCCTCGTATTTCAGCCCGGCGGCGGCGAAGATGGCCCGCGCGTTGAGCTCGGTGCCCGATGCCGGCGCGCCCACCGACAAGCTCTTGCCCTTGAGGTCGGCGAGCGTCTTGATGCCGGATTCCTGGCTGGCGACGATCTGGATGTAATTGGGATAGATGGCGGCGATGCCGCGCAGCTTGTCGAGCTTGCCGGGGAAGCCGGCCTCGGCATTGCCCTCGGCGGCCATTTTGACGGAATCGCCGAGCGCGAACGCGATCTCGCCCTTGCCCTGCTGCAGGAGGTTGAGGTTCTCGACCGAGGCCTTGGTCGCCTGCACCTGGGTGCGGGCGCCCTCGATGCCCTTGCCGTAGATTTCCGACAGTGCCACGCCGAGCGGATAATAGACGCCCGAAGTTCCGCCGGTCAGCACGTTGATGAATTCCTGCGCGGTGGCCGACACCGCGCCAAGGCCAAGGGAAAGCGCCATCGCGCCGGCAGCAACAAATTTCGTCCTGAAATTCAACATCCGGTTTCCTCCCTGAAATATTGGCCGCATCGCCTCCCTGACGCGAACCGGGCGAGTTTAGACAGCGGAGGGGAAATGCCAACCCGCAATTCCGCTCGTTAGACGAATGGTTGAGAGTGTCGCCAAACATATGCCCGCTTGCACAAGGCGCGGCCGGAGCCGAAAGTTTTTCCAGCGCCTGTCGAAATCGGCCAAGGTCGCGCGACATACGTTCGGCCCGCAACGAAGCGGCCTTCGAAACCACGGGAGAAGACCCATGCGATACATGCTTATGATTTACGCCGACGAAGCCGCGATGGCGAACGTGCCGACCGAGGCGACCTATCAGATGAGCGCCGCCTATGACGCCTACACGGAAGCGCTGAAGAAGTCCGGCACCTGGCTGGCCGGCGACAGGCTGCGCCCGAGCCAGGCGACCACCCTGGTCCGGATGACTGACGGCAAGACCAGCGTGCTCGACGGCCCCTATGCCGACACCAAGGAGCAGCTTGCCGGCTTCTACATGATCGAGGCCGAGGACGCCGACGCCGCGATCGCCTGGGCGGCGCGCTGTCCGGCGGCCAGCACCGGGACTGTCGAGGTGCGGCCGATCTGGGAAATGGCCGACTATCTGCCCAGGAAATGACGGCGTGATGGACACACGCCCCGAAATCGCCCGGGTGGCCGCCGAGACGGCCGCCCGGCAGAGCTACGGCAAGCTGGTCGCCTGGCTGGCGGCGCGCACGCGCGACGTGGCTGCCGCGGAGGATGCTCTGGCCGACGCCTTTGCGGCGGCGCTTGAACGCTGGCCGCGCTCCGGCGTGCCGGAAAAGCCGGAAGCCTGGCTGCTCGCGGTGGCAAGGCGGCGGCGTGTCGATGCGGTGCGGCGGCGGCTGACCAGCGAAGCCGGCCGCGACCATCTCAAGCTGATTGCCGAGGAGGCGGAGGCGCGCATGACCGATGAGGACCTGCCCGACGAACGATTGCGGCTGATGTTCGCCTGCGCCCATCCGGCGATCGAACCCGGCGTGCGGGCGCCGCTGATCCTGCAGACCATCCTCGGCTTCGATGCCGCGACGATCGCTTCCGCTTTCCTGCTCTCGCCGTCAACGATGGGGCAGCGCCTGGTGCGCGCCAAGAGCCGCATCCGCGAGACCGGCATTCCGTTCCGCGTACCGGAGCGAGCCGAACTCGGCGAAAGGCTGGACGCGGTGCTGGAGGCAATCTACGCCGCTTTCGCCGAGGGCTGGTCCGATCCGGCCGGTACCGAGACGCGGCGCCGGAACCTCGCCACCGAAGGCATCTGGCTCGGCCGGCTGGTGGCCTCGCTGCTGCCGCAAGAGCCGGAAGCGCTGGGCCTGCTGTCGCTGATGCTGTTCGCCGAAGCGCGCCGCGCCGCGCGTCGCGACACGGCCGGAGAGTATGTGCCGCTCGCCGAGCAGGACCATGCACTGTGGGATCACGCCCTGGTTGACGAGGCCGAAGCGCTGCTCCGCCGTGCCGCCGCCATGGGCACGATCGGCCGCTATCAGCTCGAGGCGGCGGTCCAGTCGGCGCATGTGGCGCGACGACTGAGCGGCCGCACCGACTGGGCGGCGATCCGCGCGCTCTACGAAGCGCTGTTCTCGATCGCGGGATCACCGGTCGTGGCGATCAACCGCGCGGTGGCGATCGCAGAGACCGAGGGCGCGGTGGCGGGGTTGGCGGCTCTTTACGTGCTGGGAGACGACAAGCGGCTCAATGACTACCAGCCCTACTGGGCCGCGCGGGCCGGCCTGCTGGCCAGGCTCGGCCAGGCACCGCAGGCGCTCGAGGCCTATGATCGGGCGATCGGCTTAGAGCGCGATCCGGCGGTGCGCCGCTTCCTGCAGGCAAGACGCGCCGCTCTCATCCAATGAGCTCCCGGGCGCGGGCGGCTTTTCGGACCACCTCGTTCAGGCCGGCCACATCTCGTGCGACGTGTTGAGCGTCTTCATGAGCGGATGCTCGCGCAACCGCGCCCACAGGCGTTCGATACCGGGCCAGGCCGCCCGCGCCATGTCGATGTCGGGATGCCAGGCCACCAGCATGACGAGATAGATGTCGGCCAGCGACATCTGATCGCCGGCGAGCCAGTCGCGGTTGCGCAAGGCTGCATCGACGACGGCAAAACCGCGGTCCATCTCGGCGACCGCCGCCTGTTTCACCGCCTTCGTGCCCTCGGCATCCGTCGTGTAGCGATGGGCGTAGTAGAGCCGCAGCACCGCCGGGTAAAGCACCGAGGACATGAACGCCATCCAGCGCAGGAACTCCGCGCGGGCGGGCGCGCCGACCGCCGGCGCCAGGCCGGCTTGCGGGTGGCGCTCGGCGAGCAGGATGCAGATCGCCGCCGATTCGGTGATAGAGCGTCCGTCCGGCAAGGTCAGCACCGGCACCTGGTTCAACGGGCTGATGGCGAGGAAGGCCGGATCGGGCGCCTCGCTTTTCGGCACGTCGATCTGCTGGAAAGGCGCATCGATCAGCGCCAGCGCCGCCTCGACGACAAAGCCGCCGCTGCCCGGACGCGTGTAGAGCTTGTACATGAAATCCTCCCCCGGCCCGTCTTCTCGCGGGCCGGTGGTGATATGAACCGGAAGCAGGGGTCGGCTCAAGCGGCGCGGCGGCGCCAAGGGGAGTTTTTCTGCGGGCCAGGCTCAGGACGCAAAACAAGCCACGCTGGCCCGCCGACGCATGTTATTCCTGGGGTATCGAAGCCCTAAGCCCCCAGCCCCTCGAACAGGATCGTCGACAGATACCGCTCGGCGAAGTCGGGGATGACCACGACCAGGGTCTTGCCCTTGTTCTCGGGCCGCGAGCCGACGACGATGGCCGCCTGCAGGGCCGCGCCCGACGAGATGCCGACCGGCACGCCTTCGAGGCGGGCGATGAGGCGCGCATTGGCGACCGAATCCTCGTTCGAGACCTTGACGATCTCGTCATAGACCGTGGTGTCGAGGATTTTTGGCGCAAAGCCGGCGCCGATGCCCTGGATCTTGTGCGGGCCGGGCTGGCCGCCCGACAGCACCGGCGAGGCATCCGGCTCGACGGCGACGACATGCAGCGCGGGCTTGCGCTTCTTCAGGACCTGGCCGACGCCGGTGATGGTGCCGCCAGTGCCGATGCCGGCGATGAAGATGTCGATCCCGCCCTGGGTGTCGTTCCAGATTTCCTCCGCCGTCGTCTTGCGATGGATCTCTGGATTGGCCGGGTTTTCGAACTGCTGCGGAATGATGGCGTTGGGGATCGTCGCGGCCAGTTCGTCGGCCTTGGCGATGGCGCCCTTCATGCCTTTCGGGCCTTCGGTCAGCACCAGTTCGGCGCCGAGCAGCGCCAGCATCTTGCGGCGCTCGACCGACATTGTCTCCGGCATGGTCAGGATCAGCTTGTAGCCCTTGGCGGCGGCGGCGAAGGCGAGCGCGATGCCGGTGTTGCCGGATGTCGGTTCGATCAGCGTGGTCTTGCCGGGGGCAATCTTGCCGGCCGCTTCCAGCGCCTCGATCATCGCTACGCCGATACGGTCCTTGACCGAGGCGATCGGATTGAAGAATTCGAGCTTGGCGACCAGATTGGCGACGATGCCCTTCTCCTTGGCGAACTTGTCGAGCCGTACCAGGGGCGTGTCGCCGATCGTGTCGGTGATGGAATCGTAGATGCGGCCGCGGCCGGGCACGCGGGCTGAAGTGACGGGCTTGGTCATTGGTTTCGCTCCCTGGATTTCAGGCAATTGGCAGTAGCCGACAGAATAGGGCTTTCAACCGCGCAAGATAGGCTGCGGCTGGAAAATATCCGAGTGGGGCGCGTGCTGAAAACGCCTGGCACTCGGAAAAGCATTTCCCGAAACAGCCGAAGTAGGGAATGGTTTGGCCGAAACGACCTACTGACGAGCGGCGATCGCCGCCGCCGCGCCAACCATGAAGGCGCCGGCGGTGCGGTTCAGCACCTTCAGCGCGCGCGGCGACTTCAGGAACCAGCGCGCCTTGGCCGCCAGCGCCAGGTAAGGCACCAGCACGACGAACAGGACGACGACCGTCAGCGCGACGAGAATGCCGTAATCGGCAAGCGTGATCGTCTTCAGGTCGACGATGGTCGGCGTGATGGCGAGGTAGAAGATCATCGTCTTGGGGTTGCCGAGCGTCACGGTGAGGCCGGCGACGAAGCTCGACAGCAAGCCGCCCTTTCCCTTCCTGGCTTCGATGGTTTCGGGTGTGATGCCGGCGGTCCAGAAGCGCCAGCCGAGAAAAGCCAGGTAGGCGACGCCGGCCCATTTGATGGCCAGGAAAACCATGCCGAATTCCTGCGCGACGAAGGCGAGGCCCAGCACCACGGCGGTCAGGTAGGTGAGATCGCCCAGCATGAGGCCGAAGGACATGGCCAGCGACGAGCGAAAGCCCGAGCCCAGCGCACGCGCGACCAGCGCGGTGATGCCGGGGCCAGGAATGGCGGCGGCGATACCGAGTGCGGCGCTATAGGCGAGGAATCCGGTGAGGGTCATTGGCGTTGGTCTCCAAGGGCGGTCGCGCCCCTTGTCGCACGAGGCGGGTCTCCAGGTGAACCCCTGAGCGCGGGATTCGCTTGCACCAGACGGCATGGCCCGGTTCGCAAGCAAGGATCAGGAGCGGTCGCCACCATAAGTCACGCGCCAGATCGTGCCGTTGCCGTCCTCGGAGACGATCAAGGATCCGTCGCCGGCCACCGCAACGCCGACCGGGCGGCCCCACACCTCGCCGTTCGAAACGACGAAGCCGGTCATGAAATCCTCGTATTCGCCGGTTGGCTTGCCGTCCTTGAACTTGAGCCGGACCACCTTGTAGCCGGTCCTGTTGCCGCGGTTCCACGAACCGTGCAGGGCAACGAAGGCGTCGCCTCGATAGTCCTGGGGAAAGCCGGTGTCGGCGGGCAAATCCTTGCCATCGTAGAAGGCGATATTGAGCGGCGCCGAATGCGCCTGCATCAGCACGTCGGGACTGTCAGCCTTGCCGGCGAGATCGGACCGCTCGCCCCTGTGGCGCGGGTCCTCATTGTCGCCGATATAATACCAGGGCCAGCCATAGAAGGCGCCTTCCCTGACCGATGTCGCGTATTCGGCGGGCACATTGTCGCCGAGCCCGTCGCGCTCGTTGACGACACACCATAGCGCGCCGGTCGCCGGCTGGACGGTCATGCCCGAACAGTTGCGCAAGCCGGTGGCGACTGTGTGGCCGTTCTTGCCGTCGGGATCGAAGGCCCGGACCTCGGCCCGGCCCGCCTCGGAACCCCAACTGGCGCCGAGCGGCTCAGCCTTGACCCAGGCGTCGAGCCCGCCCCTGGGCCTCTTGCCCATGTCCTCGGCGACATTCGAGCCGGAGCCGACGGAAAGATAAAGTGTCTTGCCGTCGGGCGAGAAGGCGATGTCGCGGGTCCAGTGGTGGGTCGAAGGAATGTCGGCGACGATGGTTTGCGGCTCGCCCGAGGCCTTCAGGTCGCCATTGCCGTAGGCAAAACGCACGATGCTGTCGCTGTTGGCGACGTAGACCCATTGCGGGTCCTTGCCAGGGGGATAGAAGGCAATGCCATAGGGCCGGTTGAGGCCGCCGGCAAAGATGCTTTTCTCAGCGGCTTTCGCGCTGCCCTTCGCCAGGCGATAGAGGCGGAGCTGGTTGGCCTTGCTGTCGGCAATGAACAGGTCGCCATTGGGCGCGATGCGCACGACGCGCGGATTGTCGATCCCCGAGGCGATCAACTCGGCCGAAAACCCCGGCGGCAAATGCGGCTTTGCGTCCGCCGGCATGTCGATCACGCCGGCGCTGTTGGAGGCGGATTTGGTGACATAGGGTTTCGGCAGGTCTTCCGGCTTGATCAGCCGGCGCACGCCGGGCCTGTCCGCCCGCCAGTCGCCGAAGGCGGCCGGGCCTTTGAGCACAGGCTGGTCGGCTTGCTGGGCGAGCGCCGCGGTCGTGACAAACAGTGCGGACATCGCCAGTCCGGCCAATCGCATCACTTCCTCCAATCCGTCATGAAGGAAACCAACGATCGGTTTGCTCGTGGGTTCCGTTGCGCTCGATGCTCAAAACTTCTCGGATCAGGTCCCGGCAGCGTAAAAATCGTCGTCCAGGCGTTTTTCCAATTCAACGAGATCGGCCGGCAATGGGAGGCCCATGGCGCGCATCTCGCGCAGTTTTTCGCGCAGCTGTTCCTGAATTTCGTGCTGGTCCTCCGGCTGGTTGACCATCTCCTCGAGCAGCAGACTGATCTGGGCCTTGAACGATTCCAGCGCCATTCTTTTTCTCCTTTGCAGCCTGTCTGGATTACGGTCCCGCCAGGAAAGTCGTTCGCGGTCGAATTCCGGCATGGAAACCAAAGCAATAATTCCTCGGACTCCTTACCTCAGCATGCGGGAAATCAGCTGTGCCGTATAATCCACCATCGGCACGATGCGGGCATAGTTCAGCCTTGTCGGGCCGATGACGCCGAGCGCGCCGACGACGCGGGCGTCCTTGTCGCGATAGGGCGCCACCACCAGCGACGAGCCCGACAGCGAGAACAGCTTGTTTTCCGAGCCGATGAAGATGCGCACGCCCGATCCCTGCTCGGCGAGGTCGAGCAATTGGATCAGCCCGTCCTGCGTCTCCATGTCCTCGAACAGGTGGCGCAAGAGTTCGATGTCGGCCTGGGCGGTGACGTTTTCCAGCAGATTGGCGCGGCCGCGCACGATGAGCCGCGCCGGCAGGCCGCTTTCGGCCCCCGCCCACACCGCAAGCCCCTTCTCGACGAGGTCCTGCGACAGCGTATCGAGGGCGGCTCTCGTCTCTTCCTTGATGCGGGCGATCTCGGTGCGCGCCTCGGCCAGCGTGCGGCCACGAATATGCGCGTTGAGGAAATTCGAGGCCTCGTGCAGTTGCGAGACGGTGATGCCGGCGGGCAGCTCGACGACGCGGTTTTCGACATCGCCATTCTGCGACACCAGCACGGCAAGCGCCTTGGTCGGCTCCAGCTGGATGAATTCGATGTGCTTCAGCGCCACCTCGTTCTTGGCCGCCAGCACCAGGCCGGCGCCGCGTGACATGCCCGACAGCATCTGGCTGGCCTCGGTCAGCATATGCTCCAGCGTCGCGCCGGAGCCGGAGGCCCGCACCTGCGCCTCGATGGTGCGGCGCTCCTCGTCGGAGAGGTCGCCAAGCTCCATGAAGGCATCGACGAAGAAACGCAGGCCAGCCTGGGTTGGCAGGCGCCCGGCCGAGATGTGCGGCGCGTAGATCAGCCCGAGATGCTCGAGGTCGCTCATCACGTTGCGGATGGTGGCGGGCGACAGCGAGGACGGCAGGATGCGCGACAGGCTGCGCGAGCCCACGGGTTCGCCGTCCCGCAGATAGGAATCGACGATGCGCCGGAAGATGTCGCGCGAGCGCATGTCGAGCGACTGAAGAGCCAGCGACTGCGAGGCGGGATCGACTGCCTTGGTCATTCGGCTAAAAACCTCCGGTTCAAGGATATAGACTTCGGTGGGCCGCGCGCAACCCGGTGTCTGTGTCGGATCGCTCGGCCATTTTCCTTTGCGCCATGGGCTTGGTGGGGCTACAAGCCGGCCACGATTCAAAAAATGACAAGAAAGCAGGCCGAATGCGCCCCTCCAAACGCCAATTCGACGAAATGCGCGCCATATCCTTCGAGCGCGGCGTCTCCAAGCATGCCGAAGGCTCGTGCCTGGTGAAGTTCGGCGACACGCATGTCCTGTGCACCGCCAGCCTTGAGGAAAAGGTGCCTGGCTGGATGCGCAATTCCGGCAAGGGCTGGGTGACGGCCGAATATGGCATGCTGCCGCGCTCGACAGGCGAGCGCATGCGCCGCGAGGCCTCCGCCGGCAAGCAGGGCGGCCGCACGCTGGAGATCCAGCGGCTGATCGGCCGTTCGCTGCGCGCCGTGGTCGACTTGCAGGCGCTGGGCGAACAGCAGATCACCGTCGACTGCGACGTCATCCAGGCCGATGGCGGCACCCGCACCGCTTCGATCACCGGCGGCTGGGTGGCGCTGTATGACTGCCTGCGCTGGATGGAAGCGCGGCAGATGGCCAGTGTTTCGAAAGTGCTGAAGGATCATGTCGCGGCAATTTCCTGCGGCATCCATGACGGCCAGCCGGTCATCGATCTCGACTATATCGAGGATTCCTCGGCCGGCACCGACGCCAATTTCGTCATGACCGGCAAGGGCGGCATCGTCGAGATCCAGGGCACCGCCGAGGGCGAGCCCTTCTCCGAAGAGCAGTTCGCGGCCTTGATGGGCCTGGCCAAGAAGGGCATTTCCCGGTTGGTCAGCCTGCAGCAGATGGCGGTGGCTTAGTTTATTCATGCGGAGCCTGGGCACCCCCCTCTGCCCTGCCGGGCATCTCCCCCGCAAGGGGGGAGATCGGATGTTGTCGAGAGCTTCGCCAATAATCAGCATAGAATACCATGAGCTGGCGCTCACGCTGCCGATCTCCCCCCTTGCGGGGGAGATGGCCGGCAGGCCAGAGGGGGGTGCCTCGTGACTCCCTCTGCCATTCTTGAATCCGCCCTCTATGTCACCGACCTCGCTGAAGCAGAGGTCTTCTACACCGATATCCTCGGCCTCACCCTGCTTGGCAAGGTAGAAGGCCGCCACCTTTTCTTCCGCTGTGGCCCGGGCGTGCTGCTGATCTTCAACGCCGAGGCGACCAAGATTCCGCCGGCGTCCGATGCGCGGCTGAAGGTGCCGCCGCACGGCACGGTCGGCGAAGGCCATCTGTGCTTTGCCGCAAACGCCGCTGAAATCGACGGCTGGAAAGCCCATCTCTTGGCGAAGAAAATCGCCGTCGAAAGCGAATTCGAATGGCCGCAAGGCGGCCGTTCGATCTATATACGCGACCCTTCGGGCAATTCGATCGAGTTCGCCGAGCCGAGAATCTGGGGCCTTTGATGCACTCGCCAAACCTCCATACGCTTGATGGCAAGAAGATCGTCGTCGCCAGCCACAATGAAGGCAAGCTGCGCGAGTTCGCCGAGCTGATGGGACCGTTCGGCTTCGAGGCGAAATCGGCCAAGGCGTATGGCCTGCCCGAACCGGACGAAACCGGCACCACCTTCGAGGAAAACGCCTACATCAAGGCCTTTGCCGCCGCAAAGGCGACTGGCCTGCCGGCACTGTCGGACGATTCCGGCCTGTGTGTCGACGCGCTCGACGGCGCGCCCGGCGTCTATACCGCGAACTGGGCCGAGACTCCGGACGGTTCGCGCGATTTCGCCATGGCCATGCAGCGCACCGAAGTGGCGATGCAGGAAGTCGGCGCGGCCACGCCCGAACGGCGCACGGGCCGCTTTGTCGCCGTCATCTGCCTCGCCTTTCCCGACGGCGAGGCCGAATATTATCGCGGCGAGGCCGAGGGCACGCTGGTCTGGCCGCCGCGCGGCGAGCTCGGCTTCGGCTACGATCCGGTGTTTTTGCCCAATGGCTTCGACAAGACCTTCGGCGAGATGAGCGCGGAGGAAAAGCACGGCTGGAAACCCGGCCAGGCGACGGCGCTGTCGCACCGCGCCCGCGCCTTCCAGAAATTCGCCCAAGCCCGGCTTGGTTCGGTGAGGCCTGGCTCGGCATGATCGGACCCGGCACCACCATGGCGCTCGACCGCGGTCCCGGCTTCGGCGTCTACGTGCATTGGCCGTTCTGCGCCGCCAAGTGCCCGTATTGCGACTTCAACAGCCATGTCCGCCACCAGCCGGTCGACCAGGAGCGCTTCGCCGCCGCCTTCGAGGCCGAGTTGGCAACGATGCGCCAGCGCACCGGGCCACGCGAAGTGACCAGCATCTTCCTCGGCGGCGGCACGCCGTCGCTGATGAAGCCGGAAACCGTGGCCAGGGTTCTGGACGCCGTGGCCAGGAATTGGACAGTGCCTGACGGCATCGAGGTGACGCTCGAGGCCAACCCGTCCTCGGTCGAGGCGGAGCGGTTTCGCGGTTACCGCGCCGCCGGTGTCAACCGCGTCTCGCTCGGCGTGCAGGCGCTGAACGACAAGGATTTGCGCTTTCTCGGCCGGCTGCACAATGTAAGGGAAGCCTTGCACGCCATCGGGCTCGCGCGCGAAATCTTTCCGCGCCTGTCCTTCGACCTGATCTATGCGCGGCCCGGGCAGACGCCGGAGGATTGGCAGGCGGAACTCGAACAGGCGATCGGCCATGCCGCCGACCACCTGTCACTCTACCAGCTGACCATCGAGGAAGGCACGCCCTTCCATGCGCTGCACGCGGCGAAGAAATTTGCCATTCCCGACAATGACCACGCCGCCGATCTCTATGCGCTGACGCAGGAAATCACGTCGGCGCACGGCCTGCCGGCCTACGAGATCTCCAACCACGCCAGGCCGGGCGCCGAGAGCCGGCACAATCTGACCTATTGGCGCTACGGCGAATATGTCGGCGTCGGCCCCGGCGCGCATGGCCGCTTCGTCGAGAACGGCCACCGTGTGGTGACCATCGCCGAACGGATGCCGGAGACCTGGGCCAATCTGGTCGAGGCCAAGGGCCATGGCATCACCGGCGGCGAGCTCCTGACGCGCTCCGAAGAGGCGGACGAGTTTCTTTTGATGGGGCTGAGGCTTGCCGAAGGCATCGACCTCTCGCGTTATGAGGCCTTCTCCGGGCGCGGGCTGTCGAGCGCTCGGCTGTCGGTGCTGCAGGGTGAGGGGCTGGTGGCGCCGATCGGCAACGCCCGCCTGCGCGCCACGCCGGCCGGCATGATCGTGCTCGACGCCGTGGTGGCGGACTTGGCGCGCTAAACCTTGAAAAACGTCCTTTTCGTCTGCAGCCAGAACCGCTTGCGCGGCCCGACCGCCGAGCAGGTGTTTTCCACGCGGCGCGACATCGAAGTCGCGTCGGCTGGCACCAATCATGACGCCAACACACCGCTGACCCACGAACTCGTCGGCTGGGCGGACATTATCTTTGTCATGGAGAAAACCCACCGGACGAAACTGCGGAAGCAGTTCAAGGCCAGCCTGAAGGCGGCCAAGGTGATCTGCCTCGATATCCCCGATGATTATGAATTCATGGACCCGGAGCTGATCGCGCTTCTGAAGGCGCGCGTGTCCCGGTACCTGGACTGAGCGCTTGCGTTCGCCCCTTCGCCTTCGGCCGAACACCGTTGACCCCGAAGCCCATCTGTCCGAATTGTAGCCCCGATCCTCCCGGCTCCGGACGTCATGGCCACGCGCGAACCACCCAAACCCACGGACGCCCCGCTCACCTTCGCGGTGCTGGTGTTCCCCGGCTTTCCGATGATGGCGTTCAGTTCCGTCATCGAGCCACTGCGCGCCGCCAACATACTGGCGAAGCGGGAATGCTACCGCTGGATCATCGTCGGGGCGACCCAAGGTCCGGTCGAGGCCTCGAACGGCGTCGTCATCCAGCCAGGCTTTTACGCCGAGGCAGCGCCCAAGGTAGACCGCATCGTGGTCTGCTCGGGCGGCGATGCCGACCATCTCGTCGCCGAGGACGCAGCGAGCTGGATCCGCCGCAGCCTGCGCAATGGCGCCCATATCGGGGCGGTGGCGGACGCGGCGTTCTTCCTGGCACGCGCGGGCCTGCTCGACGGCCATGCCTGCACCTTGCACTGGACCAGCCAGGCCGCCTTCACCGAGGCGTTCCCCAACATCGAGCTGCGCCGCGATCTCTACGTCATCGACCGCAAGCGTTTTACCTCGGCCGGCGGCGTCGGCAGCCTCGACATGATGCTGGAGATCATCACCCGCGACTACGGCGCCGAGCTTGCCGCGGGCGTCGCCGAGTGGTTCGTGCACAGCCAATTGCGCTCGAGCGTCGACCGCAAGCTGATGCCGCTGCGCCTGCGCACCGGCGTGCAGAACGAGCTGGTGCTGTCGGCCATTGCCATCATGGAAGACGCGGTGGAGGAGAAGCTCGGCATGGCCGAGCTGACCGCGAAGCTCGGCGTTTCCTCCGACAAGCTCGAACGATCCTTCCGCTCCGAACTCGCCATCTCGCCCAATGGCTATTACCGGCGGCTCAGGCTGAAACGCGCCGCCGACCTGCTGGCCCACTCGACGCTTGCCGTGCGCGACGTGGCGCTCGCCTGCGGCTTTGCCTCGATGTCGAGCTTTGCCCGCGCCTTTCGCGAGGAGCATGGCCATGCGCCGAAGCTGGCGAGAAGGCATTAGCGCGAGCGTTGACGCGGGAGGCGTTGGCGGGACAGCGCCCCCCCTCTGTCCTGCAGCGGTATCCCGCACAACCCACGCGGTTTTCCGCACAATCGCCCCGATCCCCCTGCGCCATGCTCTGGCCCTACACCCAGCCAAAGGCCAGACCCCATGAGCATCGTCGTATTCGACCCCGACAGCACCGAGGACGTCGACTTCAAGGACCGCATGCGCCACCCGGCGGCGGCCGATCCGGCCGGCGGCATGTGGCTGTCCGATACCGAGCCGTCCTTCATCGATGCCGACGCCTTGCGCAAAGGCCGGCTCAACAAACTGCGCGGCTGGATGCGCGAGGCCGGCTATGGCGGCGTCGTTTTGTTCGACCCCTACAACCAGCGCTACGCCACCGGTTCGCGCAACATGTTCGGCTATTTCCTGCGCAACTCGACCCGCTATTTCTTCATTCCGGCCGACGGGCCGATCGTGCTGTTCGAATATCCGCAGAGCTACCATGTCTCGATGGTGCTCGACACGATCGACGAGGCGCGTCCTTCCAAGCTCGTCTGGTCGTCCGTGTCGGGCCGCGACGACGAGACCGCCGGGCCCTTCGCCGACGAGATCGCCGAACTCTTGAGAAAGCACGGCGGCGGCTCGATGAAGCTCGGGCTCGACCGCTGCAGCCATCTGCAGGCCCTGGCGCTTGAAAAGCGCGGCTGCGAGGTTCGCGATTGCCAGGGCGAAATTCTCGCCGTGCGCGCGGTGAAGACGCCCGAGGAAGTCAAATGCCTGCAGGTGTCGATGGCCGGCGCCGAGGCCGCCGTCTATGCGGTGCGCGAGGCGATCAAGCCCGGCGTTTCCGAAAACGATCTGTTCGCCATCATGTATGGCGAGGTCATCCGCCAGGGCGGCGAGTTCATCGAGACGCGGCTCTTGACCTCAGGCCAGCGCACCAATCCGTGGTTCAATGAAGCCAGCGGCCGCAAGATCAGGCCCGGCGAACTCTTGGCGCTCGATACCGACACGATCGGCTGTTACGGCTATTATTCGGATTTTTCGCGCACCTTCCGCTGCGGGCCGGGCAGACCGACGCCTTATCAGAAATCGCTCTACCGCATGGCGCACGATCAGGTTCAGCACAACATTTCGATCGTGAAGCCCGGCATGGCGTTCCGCGAGATCGCCGAGAAGGCGTGGAAAATTCCGGACCGCTTCGTCGACCAGCGCTACACCTCGGTCATGCACGGCGTCGGCATGCATGGCGAGACACCATTCATCGCGCATGCCATGGATTACGAGACCTATGGCCGCGACGGCCATATCGTGCCAGGCATGGTGGTGAGCGTGGAAAGCTATATTGGCGAGAAGGGCGGCCGCGAAGGCGTCAAGCTGGAGGACGAAATCCTGATCACCGAGACCGGCACCGAGCTTCTTTCGCGCTTTCCGTATGAGGATGAGTTTCTGGAGACGCAGGTTTGATGTGGGTTGGCCACCTCACCGACAACGGGCGAAACACCCCACGCTTCGTCGGGGAGGCTTCGACCAACCTGCAAGAGTTGCGCCAGCCCACGGGACCGGCTGGCGTTGGCTTTCGACCAGGCGCGGTCGCATGAGACCACTCGCATGAAAGCCCCCATCTCCATCCGCCCCGGCACGGTGGCCGCAGTGTTCATCGACCTGCAGGAAGAGCACCGGCGGGACAAGCGCTACCTTGTCGAGGGTTATGATAAAATCCTCGGCAACGTCCAGCGCCTGCAGGCGGCGGCGCGGCAAAACCATGTGCCGCTTCATCACTGGGCCTATATCGTCGATCTCGACAGCCAGGACCGGCCCTTTCATCCGGTCGGCGAAGACGGCAAGTCGGCCTTTTCCGACAAGAGCGACCCGCTGACCGAGATCTGCCACGAGGTGGCGCCGGCGAATGGCGAGGCGCTTCTGATCAAGGCCGAGGCCAGCGCCTTCCGCTCCGGTCCGGCCGGCGATCGGCTCAAGGCTTCCGGCATCGAATGGCTCGTCATGGCTGGCGTGTGGACCGAGGCCTGCATCGACGCGTCGGTCAGGGATGCCGTGGCAAGGGGCTTTCGCGTGCTTTTGGTCAAGGATGCCTGCGGCAGCGGGAGCGCGGCCATGCACCAGACCGGCATCCTCAACCTTGCCAACCGGCTCTATGGCGGCGCGGTTGCCGACACCGACGGCGCCTGCCGGCTGCTGGCCGGCGAGCCGGTCACCGTCTGGCAGGTCGAAGGCTCGGTACCCCTGCGCTTCACTTTTGAAAACGCCGCGCGTCTCTATGCCGAGCTTTGACGTGCCGCTCGGATTGAAATGACCAGCCGCGGCAAATATGGACCATGGCTCGACCCGGCGCTCTGGGCCTATATCGACAGCGTCAACGCCTGGTACCCGCCGGAGATTGCCGGCCTGCCCATCGACAAGCAGCGCGCGGTCTATGCGAGGATGTGCCGGGCCTTCCACCAGGGCCGTCCGCCCGGGGTCAAGGCCACCGACAGCCTGGTCGCCGCTTCGAACCATGATATCCCGGTCCGCCGTTACCGGCTCGCCGGCGCCACACCGCGCGCGACAGTGCTCTATTTCCACGGTGGCGGTTTCATCCTCGGCGGGCTCGAAAGCCATGACGACATCTGCGCCGAAATCTGCGCCGGCACCGGCTTCGACATTGTGTCGGTCGATTACCGGCTGGCGCCCGAGCATCTTCATCCCGCCGCCTTCGACGATGCGCTGGCGGCTTTCGAATGGGCGGCGGCGACCAGCGAGCCGCCGCTCGTGCTCTGCGGTGAAAGTGCGGGCGGCAATCTGGCGGCGGCGGTGGCACAGGCCACGCGTCGCCATCCGCGCGCCGCGATCGGCCAGGTGCTGATCTATCCCGACCTCGGCGGCAACGAGGCGATCGGCTCCTACGTGGAACACGCCGATGCGCCGCTGCTGTCGACAAGCGACGTCGCCTTCTACCGCGACGTCCGCTCGGCCCGGAAGCAATCGCCCGGCGATCCGACCTTCGCGCCGCTGCGCGGCCGCGACTTTTCCGGCCTGCCGCCGACGGTGATCATCACGGCCGAATGCGATCCGCTGTCGTCGGACGGCGAAGTCTATCGCGACCATATCCTGGAAGCCGGCGGCAAGGCCTGGTGGCATGAGGAGCCCCGCCTCGTGCACAGTTTCCTGCGCGCCCGCACGGCCGTGCCGGCCGCGGCGGAGGCTTTTGCGCGCATCATTGCGGCCGTTGCCGCGCTGGGCCGGGGGGAATGGCCGTACTGAGGCCGCTCCTCGGATGGCTTTATGAGGACAGCGCCTGGGCTGCTTCCTGGGGGGAGGCTTTCAGCCACAGCGCCTTTTCGCCCAGCGTCGCGACCATGGCGGCGTGCGCGGCGCGCTCCGCTTCGGTCAGGCGGGGCAGCAGCGGCGCCGGACGCTCGGCAACGATGATCTCAATATGCCTGACATTGTTGCCGCCCTGGGCCGGCGCGGTGGCGCTGTCGAGGATCAATGCGGCCTGCTTGCCGCCGATCAGCTCGATATAGACTTCTGCCAACAATTCGGAATCGAGCAGGGCGCCGTGCTTGGTGCGCTTGGTGTTGTCGATGCCGTAGCGCCGGCACAGCGCGTCGAGCGAATTGGGTCCCATCGGGTGCTTGCGGCGCGCCAGGGCCAGCGTGTCGACGACAAGCCCGTTATCGACAGGCGGGTGGCCAAGCCGCCCGAATTCGACATTGAGGAAGCCGATATCGAAGGTGGCGTTGTGGGCGACCAGCTTGGCGCCTTCCGTGAATTTCAGCCATTCCTCGGCAATTTCGGCGAAGCTCGGCTTGCCCGCGAGATCGGCCGCGCTGATGCCGTGCACGGACTGCGCCTCGGCATGGATCGCGCGGCCTTGCGGGTTGATATAATGATGGAAGGTCCTGCCGGTCGGAAAGCGATTGACCAGCTCGACGCCGCCAAGCTCGATCACGCGGTCGTCGCGCGAATCGAGGCCGGTGGTTTCCGTATCGAAAATGATCTCACGCATCGAATCAGGTCGCTCCTGGGAGGAGAATCGCCAGACCGGAACAAAATGGCAATGGGCAATGCTGACGGCCTGCCGTCAGGAGCCCGACTTATCCCTTGATTTCGGCAACAATCGAAGCAACCGCCGCACGCGCGGCGGCCAGCCCCTCGCCGGTGTCGATGACGAAATCGGCCAGCCGGCGCTTTTCGGCATCCGGCACCTGCCTGGCCAGAATCGACGCCAGTTTTTCCTCGCTCATGCCGGGCCGCGCCAGCACGCGTTGGCGCTGGACTTCGGCCGGCGCCGTCACCACGACGACCTTGTCGACGCGGCCACGGCCGCCGGTTTCGAACAGCAGCGGGATGTCGAGGACCACGAGCGATTCGCCCGCTTCACGATGCCTGGCCAGGAAGGCATCGGCATCGGCACGGACCAGCGGGTGGATGATGGCTTCGAGTTTTTTCAGCGCCGCGGCATCGCCGAGCACGCGAGCGCCGAGTTTTGCGCGGTCAACGCTTCCGCCAACCGTGGTGCCGGGAAAGGCGGCCTCGACCAGCGGGGCCGCCTTGCCGGCATAGAGGCGGTGCACCGTCTCGTCGGAATCATGCACCGGCACGCCTGCTTCGGCGAACATCCTGGCCGTGGTCGACTTGCCCATGCCGATCGAGCCGGTGAGGCCGAGCACGATCATGATTTCGGCACCCGGGATTTGGACACTAGATCGGCAACGATGAGCACGCGCAGTTCAGCCGTCACCTTCGGCCTGACGCCGAACCAGCGTTCGAAGCCGGGCACCGCCTGGTTGAGCAGCATGCCGAGCCCGTCGACCGTCTTCAGCCCCCGTGCCCGCGCGGCGGCGAGCAGGGGGGTCTCGAGCGGCACATAGACGATGTCGTTGACCACGGCGTGGGCGGGCAGATCCCTGGGGTCGGCGGCCAGATCCCCGTTGCCCTGCATGCCCAGCGCCGTGGTGTTGACCAGCAGGCCGGCGTCGCGCAGCAATTCGCCGGTCGCCGCCAGGGGATGCGCGGACACCCCGGCGCCAAAGCGGTCGCGCAATTCGATTGCCCGGGCGAGCGTGCGATTGACGACGCGGATATCACGGAGGCCGCGCGCCTTCAGCGCATGGATCACGGCACGGGCGGCCCCCCCGGCACCCAGCACCACGGCAGGGCCATTGGCCGCCCAGCCCGGAGCGTGGTCGTCGAGATTGGCGGCAAAGCCATGGCCGTCGGTGTTGCCGCCCCACAAATTGCCCTCCTCGAACCACAGCGTGTTGACGGCGCCGATCTCGTCGGCCGCATGGTCGCGGCGTGCGGCCCCGGCAAAAGCCGCCTCCTTGTGCGGGATGGTGACGTTGCCGCCGCGATAACCGTTCGCCTGCAGCGTCGCCAGGAATTCGGCGAAGTTTTCGGGCGCGACATCGATCGCCTGATAAGTGCCGTCAATGCCATGCTTGGCCAGCCAGTGACCGTGGATCATCGGCGAGCGCGAATGTTTTATGGGGTGGCCGGTGACGAAGGCCTTTTTCGGGGTTTCAGCCATCGATGGCTCCCAGTGCGCGCAGTTCCGCTAGTAACGGCAGCAGCGGCAGGCCGACAATGGTAAAATGGTCGCCTTCGATTTTTTCGAACAGCTGGATGCCTTCGCCCTCGACCTGGTAGGCGCCGACACTCGACAATGCCTTGACGCCGACCCGGGCCAGATGCCGGCCGATGAAGGCGGGGTCAAGCTTGCGCATGGTCATCGAGGCGATGCCGACATGGCGCCACAGCGCCTTGCCGTCGCGCACCAGAACGGCGGCGCTGTTGAGCTGATGGGTCTTGCCCGACAACGCCAGGAGATGGCGGCGCGCGCCCTCCATGTCGGCCGGCTTGTGGAAGACCTCGTCGCCGAGCGACAAAGTCTGGTCGCAGCCAAGCACCAGTGCCCCGGGCCGGCGCTCGCTGACTTCGGTGGCCTTGGCTTCGGCGAGCACCAGCGCGACGTCCTCGGGCGAGGCGCCGCTGTCCTGCAACGGCGCTTCCAGCGCCCGCTCGTCCAGCGTCGCGGGAACCGCCTCGATGTCGACACCGGCATCGACCAGCATCGCCTTGCGGAACGGGCTGCCTGAAGCGAGGATGATTTTTTCTGTCATGATCTTTCGCCTGTTACCGGTCATTGAGTTGCTGGCTGGGTGGGACGCTAGCGGCCGCCGCACCCCTTGGCCACTGTAACGGCATGGATCCTAGGGTCTGCGCGACGGAGCTTCGCTCCTGCTTCGCCCTAGGATGACGAATGCATTGCGATCCACGGCTAATCTCAACGGCCGGAGATTTGCAGTTGTGTCGCCGCATAAGAAGTGACGATGCTGGCAAGTCACAAAACCTTCGAGATTAGCCGAGACAATCATCCCTTCGTCATCCTAGGGCGAAGCAAGGAGCGAAGCGACGCGGCGCAGACCCTAGGATCCATGCCGTGACCTTTCGAACCACGCAGCGGTTCTGTTGGCAGGTTGGCGCACGGTCCCAATTATCTGTTCTTCCCCCGCAGGGCAACGATGGCCGCCGCCGTTTCCTCGATCGAACGGCGGCTGACGTCGATCATCGGCCAGCCGTGGCGGGTGCAGATCTGGCGGGCGTAGGCGAGTTCCTCGTTGATGGCGGCGCGGTCTACATACTCGGTCGGCACATAGGTGCTCGAATTGCCGAGGATGCGGTTCTGGCGCACATGCGAGATGCGCTCGGCGGTGGCGATCAGCCCCACGACCAGCGGCGCCCTGGCGTTGACCAGGCTTTCTGGCACCGGCACGCCGAGCACGATCGGGATGTTGGCGGTCTTGATGCCACGGTTGGCGAGATAGATGCTGGTCGGCGTCTTCGAGGTGCGTGAAATGCCGATCAGCACGACATCGGCGTCATCCATGTTTGCCGGCAGCTGGCCGTCATCATGGTCCATGGTGAAGTTGAGCGCATCGATGCGCCGGAAATATTCGGCGTCGAGCACATGCTGGGCGCCGACGCGGCGGCCGGCCGGCGTCCCCAAATAGGACTGGAAGACCGTCAGCACCGGCTCCAGCACGGACACACAGGGCAGGCCCATGGCCGCGCAGCGTTCGTCGATGCCGCGTGCCAGCTTCTGGTCGACCACCGTGTAGAGGATGATGCCCGGCTCCTCCTCTATGTCCTCGAACACCTTGGCTATCTGCTTTTCGGTGCGGATGAGCGGGTAGATGTGCTCAATGGCGCGTGCATCCTTGTATTGCGCTGAAGCCGCGCGGCCGGCGGCGAGCAGGGTTTCGCCCGTGGCATCGGAAATCAGATGCAGGTGGAAGAAGCTCTGGGGTTTGTTCACAGGGATCACCTGGGGCTGTGGGCGGATGTGGATAAGATCGGACGGGCCGACGGGCCGGCCGGAGGCGACTGTATCAGATGCCGGTTTGTCCACAATTCGATGCGCTGTCAGCTTCTCCTGGCGGCTGGGGACAAGTCCGTGGACGAAGCATTTTGCCTTTTGCTCGTCCACAGGGCAGGTCTCCAGGGCATCAGACCTAGCGCATTGACTCCAGTGGCAGATTCCTGATTGTCCCCAGAACCCTGCCAGCCGCGATCGGGAGTGCGCGACAATATGCTTGCTGGCGTTTTGGCGGCCAAAGCGGGACAGGTGACAACCACCACAACCAACAGACTCTTAGAATCAGAAGACTCTTTTAAAATAAGATATTTGATTAAGAGGAAGCCGGGAGAGGCGAGCGCTCGATGCCTGCAAGACGGATCATGCTGGATGTGCTGAAAGGCGAGGCGGTGTTTCCTCCTCCGCTCTGGATGATGCGACAGGCCGGGCGCTATCTGCCGGAATATCGTGAGACGCGAAGACGGGCCGGCTCGTTCCTTGATCTCTGCTACGACCCCGACCTTGCCGTGGAAGTGACGCTGCAGCCGATCGAGCGCTTTGGCTTCGACGCTTCGATCGTGTTTTCGGACATCCTTGTCGTTCCCCATGCGCTTGGCCGCGACGTGCGCTTCGAGGAAGGACGTGGGCCGCTGCTGACGCCGATTTCGGCGGCCGAGATTCCGGCGCTGGAAAGCGATGTGTTTCACGTGAATCTCGAACCGGTCTACGAGACGCTTCGCCGGCTGCGGGCGAAATTGCCCGACGAGACGACGCTGATCGGCTTTTGCGGCGCGCCGTGGACGGTGGCGACTTATATGATCGCCGGCCACGGCACCCCGGACCAGGCGCCGGCGCGGCTGTTCGCCTACCGCGAGCCGGCGGCGTTTCGGCAGCTGCTGAAAGTGCTCGCCGACCATTCGGCGTCCTATCTGATTGGGCAGATCGAGGCCGGTGCGGATGTCGTGCAGATTTTCGATTCATGGTCGGGGGTGCTCGACGATGCCTCGTTCGAACGCTTCTGCGTCGAGCCGGTGGCCGAGATCGTCAGGCAGGTTCGGGCGGTTCATCCCGGCGTGCCGATCATCGGTTTTCCCAAGGGCGCCGGAGCCCGCTACCAGAGCTACCGCGAGAAGACCGGCGTGACGGGGCTGGGAATCGACTGGACGGTGCCGCTGGAGGCCGCGAAGGCGTTGCAGCGGCAAGGCGCCGTCCAGGGCAATCTCGATCCCTTGCGGCTGGTCGCCGGCGGGCAAGCGTTGGCCGATGGCGTCGAGGCGATCCTCCAGGCGCTGGGGAATGGGCCGCTGATCTTCAATCTCGGCCACGGCATCACGCCGGAGACGCCGGTGGCGCATGTCGAGGCGATGGTGAAACAGGTTCGGAGCGCGGCACGCTGATGGCTGACAGAGATAACACCAACAGCACCGGCCAGGCGATGAAGCGCATGGTCGTTGGCATCGCTGTCCTGATCGTTCTCACCGCGCTTTTGTTTTTCTTCGCGCCGGAAAGCTTCTACCCCTGGGCAAAGGCGATCCATATCCTCGCCGTCATCTCCTGGATGGCTGGGATGCTTTATCTGCCGCGGCTGTTTGTCTATCACGTCGATGCGCAGAAAGGCTCCGTGCAGTCGGAGACTTTCAAGGTGATGGAGCGGCGCCTGCTGCGCGGCATCATCAATCCGGCGATGATCCTCACCTGGGTGTTCGGGCTGTGGCTGGCCTGGAAGATCTTTGCGTTCCAGGGCGGCTGGCTGCATGCCAAGATCGGCCTGGTGCTGATTTTGTCGGGCATTCACGGCTATCTGGCCGGCGCGGTGCGCAAATTCGCCGAGGACCGCAACGAAAAACCGGCAAGGCACTGGCGGATCGTCAATGAGATCCCCACATTGCTGATGATCGCAATCGTGATCCTGGTCGTCGTGAAGCCCTTCTGAGACTTCATCGGACCCGCTCAAAAGGCGGCTTGCTCTTTCAGCCGACCGACGATACAAGACGGGTCTTCCTTCCCGTCATGCGCCGCCCGTCATTGCTTTCGGCCGCGCCCGGCATTTGTCGCATCCCGCCGATCTTTCCCCCAAAGCCTACCCAGAGTCCGTCTAATGCAAGAAATGAAACTCACCGAGTTCAAGAACAAGAAGCCGCCAGAGCTGATCGCTTATGCCGAATCGCTCGAGGTCGAGAACGCCAGCGTCATGCGCAAGCAGGAACTGATGTTCGCGATCCTGAAGAAGCTCGCCGCCCAGGACATCGAGATCATCGGTGACGGCGTGGTCGAGGTGCTGCAGGACGGTTTTGGCTTCCTGCGCTCCGCCAATGCCAACTATCTGCCAGGTCCCGACGACATCTACATCTCGCCGTCGCAGATCCGGCGCTTTTCGCTGAAGACCGGCGATACGGTCGAAGGGCCTATCCGCAGCCCGAAGGAGGGCGAGCGCTATTTCGCGCTGCTCAAGGTCAACACGATCAATTTCGATGATCCCGAAAAGATCCGCCACAAGATCCACTTCGACAATCTGACGCCGCTCTACCCGACCTCGCGGCTGAAGATGGAGGTCGACAATCCGCCCGGCAAGGACATCTCGCCTCGCGTCATCGACCTGGTGGCGCCGATCGGCAAGGGCCAGCGCGCGCTGATCAACGCACAGCCGCGCACCGGCAAGACGGTGCTGTTGCAGAACATCGCGCACTCGATCACCGCCAATCATCCGGAATGCTACCTGATCGTGCTGCTGATCGACGAGCGGCCCGAGGAAGTCACCGATATGCAGCGTTCGGTCAAAGGCGAAGTCATCTCCTCGACCTTCGACGAGCCGGCGGTGCGCCACGTCCAGGTCGCCGAAATGGTCATCGAGAAGGCCAAGCGGCTGGTCGAGCACGGCCGCGATGTGGTGATCCTTCTGGATTCGATCACTCGCCTGGGCCGCGCCTACAACACCGTCGTGCCGTCCTCCGGCAAGGTGCTGACCGGTGGTGTCGACGCCAATGCGCTGCAGCGCCCGAAGCGTTTCTTCGGCGCCGCGCGCAACATCGAGGAAGGCGGCTCGCTCACCATCATCGCCACCGCGCTGATCGACACCGGCAGCCGCATGGACGAAGTCATCTTCGAAGAGTTCAAGGGCACCGGCAACTGCGAAATCCAGCTCGACCGCAAGGTGGCGGACAAGCGCATCTATCCGGCCATCGACATCCTCAAATCCGGCACCCGCAAGGAAGACCTGCTGGTGTCGCGCCAGGACCTGCAGAAGATCTTCGTGCTGCGCCGCATCCTGGCGCCGATGGGAACCACCGACGCGATCGAGTTCCTGATCGACAAGCTGAAGCAGACCAAGACCAATGGCGATTTCTTCGATTCGATGAACACGTAATCGAGGCGCGGCAGAGCCTTATCTTCGTCATCCTCGGATCAAGCCCGAGGATGACGAATCACTTTCGCCGCAACAATCCTTCCAATTCGTCAACATCCGTAACCACCGGCAGGCAGACCTGGCCGGTGCACAACCAGGCGCCGTGCCGGTTGGTCGGAGGCAGGATCCCGCCGGGGAGCAAGGGTCGATTCGCCGCCGTACCGATTGGCACGACGATATCGACGCGACGCGGATCCGGGTTTCGATTCGCCACCGGAATGAGCTTCGGATCCTCCAGGCCGTCGACGATGACCAGTTTCAGCGGCTCGAGGGCAAGCGCGCAGGCATTGACGATACCCGCCTGGCCATAGGCCTGGTGCGCAGCGCGGCCGGCGGCATGCTCGGCCGTTTTCCACGCCTTCTCCTGCAAGTCGAGGTTGCCGGTAATAGAAGCCAGCCGGACCTGCGCCTCGATGATCTGGCTGGTGGCCGACAGGATGGCCTCGTCGACATCGCCCCGGATGCGGATCGGCACGTCGGTGCTGTCCGAGGCAGTCAGATAATAGCCCGTGCCTTCCACGTCGGCGTGCCAACGGTCGAGCTGTCCAAGGAACTGGCTGGCCTGCTCGACATAGCTCCAGTCCTCAGTGGCCTCGAACAGCGAGATCGCCGCGTTGGTCATGGCGGCATAGTCGCTCGACAGTGCGGGAAACAGTTTCCGGACGCCAAGCATGGAATGCGGCAAGCGACCGTCGCGGCCGGCTTTGCCGATATGGGCAAAGGCCTTGGCCGCGGCCTCGATCCAATCCGGCCGCGCCAGCGAACGACCCGCCTCGGCAAGGGCGGCGATCATCAGGCCGTTCCAGTCGGTAAGGGTCTTTGCGTCCAGGCCCGGCCTGACGCGTTGTTCCCGGACAGCGAGAAGCCTTGCCTTGAGCGGGACAAGCCGTTCCCGGTCGGCAACACCAAGCGCCTGCTGGGAGAGGGTCTGATGGAGCACCGGCTTGCCTTCCCATCCGGGCGGGCTGGAAAGGGTGAAGTAGTTGAAAAACAAGGCTGAATCGTCTCCCAGAACAGATTCGACCTCCTCCCTGCTCCAGGTGTAGAACAGGCCTTCCTCGCCATCGCTATCGGCATCGAGGCTGGCGGCGAAGGCGCCGCCTTCGACACGCATTTCGCGCAGCAGCCAGTCGACCGTGTCCTCGATTCGGACCCGGAACAAATCATTGCCGGTCGCCGCGAGGGCCCAGTTGCAGAAGCGGATGAGCTGCGCATTGTCGTAGAGCATCTTCTCGAAATGCGGCACCAGCCATTCGGCGTCCGTCGAGTAGCGGCTGAGCCCGCCGCCAATGTGATCGTAGATGCCGCCGCTCAGCATATGCTCGAGGCTGACGAGGACGTCGTCGCGATGCGCGGCATTGCCGTCCCGCAGCCAGGACAGCCACAGCGTCTGCATGAACGGCGCGTTCGGGAATTTCGGCGCGCCGGCGAGCCCGCCGCGGTCGCGGTCGATCATGCCACTGACGCGGCCGGCAAGGTCGGACAGCATATCGCGATCGAGAAGTGCCTTGGAATGCGTGGCCGAGAGCCGCGCCTCGACATGCGAGGTCAGGCCGTCGGCGCTCTGGTGCAGGCTTGCCCGCTTCTCGCGCCATGCCTTGTCGACCGCTTCCATCACCTGGATGAACCCCGGACGGCCATAGCGCGGCTCGCGCGGGAAATAGGTGCCGCCCCAGAACGGTTTGCCATCGGGCGTCAGGAACATGGTGAGCGGCCAGCCGCCTTGCTCGCCCATCGAGGACAGGGCCGCCATATAGATCTGGTCAATGTCGGGTCGCTCCTCGCGGTCCACCTTGATATTGACGAACAGACGGTTCATGACGGCGGCGACGTCGTCGTTCTCGAAGCTTTCATGGGCCATGACATGGCACCAATGGCAGGCGGCATAGCCGATGGAGAGCAGGATTGGCCTGTCCAGCGCTTTAGCCTCACCGAGCGACGCCGGTGACCATCCCCGCCAATGTACGGGGTTGCCGCTGTGCTGCTGCAGATAGGGGCTGGCCTCGTCGGCAAGCAGGTTTTGCGCGGGCAATGTCACAATGGCCAACTTTCAGGAGCAATCCGGGGCGGTGATGAAGCGAAAGCTAGGGCGGTTCGGTAGAGCGGGCAAATGATTTCAGGCGATTCGATCGTGGCGCTGTCGAGCGGCCGGCTTCCGGCCGGAGTCGCGGTGCTGCGCATATCCGGCCCGCAGACTCGATTCGTAATCGAAACGATCGCCGGAGGCATGGTTAAGGCGCGGGGTGCGGTTCTGCGGAGATTCAGGGCTCCGGATGGAACCGTGCTCGATAACGGCTTGGTTCTGTTCTTTCCCGGTCCGGCGAGCTTCACCGGCGAGGATGTCGCCGAGTTCCATGTTCATGGCGGGCGCGCCGTGGTGGCCAGGATGCTGGAAACGATCGCTGATTTCGACGGCGTCAGGCATGCCGAGCCCGGAGAATTCACGCGCCGCGCCTTCTTCAACGGCAAGGTCGATCTGGTCGAGACGGAGGCGCTCGCCGACCTAGTCAATGCTGAAACCGAGGCGCAGCGGCGTTTTGCCATCCAGAACGCCGGGGGCGCGCAGAGCGCGCTCTACCTCGGCTGGCGTCGGCGCCTGATCCATGCGCGGGCCATGATCGAGGCCGAGATCGACTTCGCCGATGAAGACGATGTACCGGGTTCCGTTTCGGATACGGTTTGGTCCGACGTGAGGTCGATGGCCTCGGAGATCGACCGCCACATCGCCGGTTTCCATGCCGCCGAGATCATCCGCGATGGCTTCGAAGTCGTCATTCTCGGCGCGCCCAATGCCGGCAAGTCCAGCCTGTTCAATGCCTTGGCGCGACGCGATGCCGCTATTGTAACGGATGAACCCGGCACCACCCGAGATTTGCTGGAGGTGGTGCTGGATCTCCGGGGCTTGCGTGTCCGACTGACCGACACGGCCGGGTTGCGGGAAGCGCCTAGCAAAATCGAGGCGATCGGCATCGAGAAGGCAAGAGCCAAGGCGGATCGCGCCGATCTGCTGCTGCTGCTCGAGGACGCCGCGGACCCCAAGGACGCCGGTCCGCTGCCGATGTCGACGCCGGCATTGCGCGTCGGCACCAAGCTCGACCTGCTCGATAAGGGAGCGACCCAGGATGCAGCTGGGCGCTACGAGTTTGGTATATCGGTGGTCGACGGGACGGGTGTGGATGGATTGCTGGCGGAGATCGGTCGCCGCGCTGCCGAGGCGGCCGGCGTTAGCGGCGATGTGCTGCCGTCACGGCTACGCCATGTCGAGTTGCTCGACGCGGCGAACCGGCATCTGCACCGCGCCGCCGATGAACGCATGCCTCAGGAATTGCGCGCCGAAGAGCTGCGCCTGGCAGCGGATCGCCTGGGACGGATAGTGGGTGCGGTGGAGGTCGAAGACTTGCTCGACGTGATCTTTTCCCAGTTCTGCATTGGAAAATGACTCACGTGAAACATTATGGCTGCCGAAGCTCGTGTTGACTCACGTGAAACAATCAAACGGTAATTCACGTGAAACGCCGCTAGAAGCGGGGTTTGGCTGTTTCACGTGAAACGCCTGCGCGGAAGTTTTCTTGACAGTCCCGCCTCGCGGGCACATGTGTCGCTCATCTTCTTCGAGTCCGGGACCTATATGGAATGACCGATCACTATGATGTGGTTGTGGTGGGCGGCGGCCATGCGGGTTGCGAGGCGGCCAGCGCCGCCGCGCGCGCTGGCGCGAGCACCGCGCTGGTGACGCTGCGTTTCGACACGATCGGCGTGATGTCGTGCAACCCTGCCATCGGCGGGCTCGGCAAGGGGCACCTGGTGCGCGAGATCGACGCCATGGACGGGCTGATGGGCCGTGTGGCTGACGCAGCCGGCATTCAGTTCCGCCTGCTCAACCGCCGCAAGGGTCCGGCGGTGCGCGGCCCGCGTACACAGGCCGACAGAAAACTCTATCGCCTTGCCATGCAGGAAGCGATTCGGCAGCAGAACGATCTCGAGGTCATGGAAGGCGAAGTTCTCGATTTTGAGATCTCCGATGGAAAGATCGCGGCGGTTCTCCTGGCTGACGGCCGCCGGCTTGCCTGCGGCGCCGTGGTGCTGACGACGGGAACCTTCCTGCGCGGGCTCATTCACATTGGTGAAAAGAAGATCGTCGCGGGTCGCATGAACGAGAAGGCCAGCATGGGCCTGTCGGCGACAATGGACCGCGCCGGCTTCAAGCTCGGGCGGCTCAAGACCGGCACGCCGCCGCGACTGGACGGACGAACCATCGATTGGGCGTCGCTGGAAAGCCAGGCGGCGGATGAGAATCCCGTACCGTTCTCGCTGATGACCAACCGGATCGTGACGCCGCAGATCGATTGCGGCATCACCCGCACGACCACAGCCACACATGAGCTGATCCGCGCCAATCTTGGCCGTTCGGCCATGTATTCCGGCTCGATCGAAGGGGTTGGGCCGCGTTATTGCCCGTCGATCGAGGACAAGATCGTCAAGTTCGGCGACCGGGACGGGCACCAGATCTTCCTCGAGCCGGAGGGGCTCGACGACCACACCGTCTATCCCAACGGCATTTCGACCTCGCTGCCGGAAGACGTTCAGCTGGAGATATTGAAGACTATTCCCGGTTTGGAGCATGCGGCCATGCTGCAGCCTGGCTATGCCATCGAATATGATCATGTCGATCCGCGCGAACTGCATCCCACGCTAGAGACCAGGCGCGTTGCCGGGCTTTTTCTGGCCGGGCAGATCAACGGCACGACCGGCTATGAAGAGGCCGCCGGGCAGGGCCTGCTCGCCGGCCTCAATGCGGCGCGGCGGGCGGCGGGCGGAGCACCGATCGTGCTCAGCCGCACCCAGGCCTATATCGGTGTGATGGCCGACGATTTGACCAGTCGCGGCATCAGTGAACCTTATCGGATGTTCACGTCGCGGGCCGAGTTCCGGCTCTCGCTGCGCGCCGACAATGCCGATGAGCGGCTGACGCCGCTGGCGCAGACGCTGGGGATCGCCTCGGCGGAGCGGATGCAGCGTTATGGCGATGTCATGCAGCGGCTGGATGAAGCGCGCGAGATGGCGCTTTCGTTGACCATGACGCCGAACGAGGCGGCACGGCACGGTTTGGAGATCAATCGCGACGGCGTGCGCCGGTCCGGCTTTGAACTGCTGGCCTATCCCGGTGTTGATGTGGCTTGGCTGGCTGGGGTTGAACCGAAATTTCACGACGTCGATGCCAGGACTGCGGAGCGGCTCGAAACGGAAGCGAAATATTCGGTTTATCTGGATCGCCAGAGCACCGATGTCGCGCAGATCCGGCGTGAAGAGAGCCGGCTGATCCCGGACAGCGTCGATTTTGCCGGCGTGCCTGGCCTGTCCAATGAGCTGAAGCAGAAGATGCAGGCGCGGCGGCCGCGCTCCATCGCGGAGGCGCAGCGCATGGAAGGCATGACGCCGCCTGCGTTGGCGATCATCGTCGCGCATGTCCGGCATTGGGAATCGGTGCAGAAAGCCGAGCAGAGGGATGTTGCGTGAGTTCCTTCTCTCGCGAGCGCCTGCAGGAGGCCGCCGGCCCGGTTTCACGTGAAACATTCGATCGCCTGGTGGCGTTCGAAGCGATGTTCCAGAAATGGAACCGCAGCATCAATCTGGTGGCGCAGTCGACCTCGGGCGATGTCTGGCAGCGCCACATCCTGGACAGCGCGCAACTTGCCGGGATAGAACCCGATGCGAGGCATTGGGTCGACATCGGGTCTGGTGGCGGATTTCCCGGGCTTGTCATAGCCTTTCTGCTCGGCGACCGCGCGGGCGCCAGCATCGATCTGGTCGAAAGCAACCGCAAGAAGGCTTCGTTCCTGCAGACCGTCGTCGGGCAGTTCGGTCTGCCGGCGCGGATCGTGGCGCGCCGCATCGAGGACAGCCATGTGCTTGTTTTGAAGCCGGAAATCATCACCGCACGGGCCCTGGCACCGCTTTCGGTGCTGCTGGACCTGTCGGCGCCGTGGCTGGCCTCGGGCGCGCGGGCGCTGTTCCACAAAGGCCGGGATTATCGTGCCGAAGTGCAAGAAACCGTTAACCGGTGGACCTTCGATCTGGTAGAACATCCAAGCGTGACCGACGCGAGCGGCGTCATCCTCGAATTGTCCAATGTGCGACCTGTCTGAACCGAGACCGGTCTGAGTGTTCGGCGACCCAAGATGAATTTCTGGCATAGACCCATGATGAAGAACGGCCCTCGAATCATCACCGTAGCCAACCAGAAGGGCGGCGTCGGCAAGACCACCACCGCCATCAATTTGGCCACCGCGCTCGCGGCAATCGGCGAGAAAGTGCTGATCGTCGACCTCGACCCGCAAGGCAATGCCAGCACCGGCCTCGGCATCGACCGCAAGGATCGGACGGTCTCGTCCTACGATGTGCTGACGGGCGAACTGGATCTGGAAGCCGCCGCCATTCCGACCGCGGTGCCCGGCCTTTCCATCGTGCCTTCGACGCTGGACCTGCTCGGCATCGAGATGGAGATCGCCTCGGCACCGGACCGGGTGCTCAAGCTGCGCAACGCGCTGCGTGCCGCGGCCGAGCGCGGGGCGCCCTTCGGCTATGTGCTGATCGATTGCCCGCCCTCGCTCAATCTTTTGACCTTGAATTCAATGGCGGCGGCCGATTCCGTACTCGTGCCGCTGCAATGCGAGTTCTTCGCGCTGGAGGGTCTCAGTCAGCTGCTCGAAACCGTCGAGCAGGTGCGTCGCTCGATCAATCCGGACCTCACCATCCAGGGCATCGTGCTGACCATGTATGACGGCCGCAACAATCTCGCCAACCAGGTGGTGCAGGACGTGCGCGAGCATATGGGCGACAAGGTCTATGAGACGATCATTCCGCGCAATGTGCGGGTGTCCGAAGCCCCCTCCTATGGCAAGCCGGCCATTCTCTATGACCTGAAATGCTCGGGCAGCCAGGCCTATCTGCAGCTGGCGTCCGAAGTGATCCGCCGCGAGCGCAAATTGCGCGCCGCTTGATTTAGAACCGATGCACATTTAACAGCCGATTCGATACCGAAACGATCTGAAATAGACGTGGAATAAAGATGAGCGAAGATCTCTCGAGGAAAAGACTGGGTCGCGGGCTGGCAGCACTGATCGGCGAGATCGATCGCCCGGCGGCCCCGGAAAAGCCCGGCATGAGCGCCGACGGCAAGGTGCCGATCGAGTTCATCAGCGCCAATCCGAAAAATCCGCGCCGGCATTTCGGCGATGCCGAACTGACCGACCTTGCCCAGTCGATCCGCGAACATGGCGTGGTGCAGCCGGTCGTGGCGCGGCCTTCGCCGACGCAGGCCGGCCGCTACGAGATCATTGCCGGCGAGCGGCGCTGGCGGGCGGCGCAGCGCGCCGGCCTGACCGAGATCCCGGTCATCATCCGCGACGTCAACGACCGCACCGCGCTGGAACTGGCGATCATCGAGAACGTCCAGCGCGCCGACCTCAATCCGGTCGAAGAAGCGCAGGGTTACCAGCAGCTCATCGACGACCATGGCTACACCCAGGCCGATCTCGGCCAGGTCATCGGCAAGAGCCGCAGCCATGTCGCCAACACGTTGAGATTGTTGAAGCTGCCCGACGTGATCCGAGACATGCTGGTCGACGGCGCGCTTTCGGCCGGCCACGCCCGCACGCTGGTGACGGCGGAGGATCCGGCCGGTCTCGCCAAGCGCATCGTCGAGGAGGGGCTTTCCGTGCGCCAGGCCGAAGCGCTGGCGCAGATGCCGGCCGGCGCCAGTTCCAACGGCACCAAACCAGCCGCGCCTGCCGCCGAAAAAGACGCCGACACGCTGGCGCTGGAAAAGCTGCTCACCGACACGACCGGCATGATCGTCACCGTCGACCACAAGGGCAAGGGCGGGGTGCTGCGGGTCGCCTATCGCAGCCTGGAACAGCTCGACGAGCTGTGCAGGCGGCTGAAGCAGGATTAACGCTTAGCCGGCAAATTATGCGACACAGCGTTACTCCCGGCGTTCGGCGCCGCCCCTCATCCCCCTGCCGGGACCTTCTCCCCGTATAGAGACGGGGAGAAGAGGCTGGGTGTGCGACGCCGGCGCCTTTCTGCGACGCCGGCGGCCAATTTCTCTACCGCTGACCCAGCCTGGCGCTTTCCACCGCGATACCGAGCAGCGCCTGCCGTGCCAGCGCGACGGACAGGTCGGGGCGCCGCCGCGTCTGCAGCACGGCCTGATGCAACCGGGTCAGCGCGCGGCCGAGCGCTTCGCTGTTCCAGCGCTCCAGGGTCTTCTCCACCAGCTTGCGCCTGGAGAAAAAGACCGGCGGGCGCGCGGCGGCAACGACGGAAGCGGCGTTGCGGCCGCCGGTCTCCATCTGGCCGCGCATGACCTGGATCTGCTGGAGCTGCCGCATCGCCGAGGACAGCACCTGGAAGGGCTGCCCGCCGCCCTGGCAGTGGCGCGTGAAAGCGGTGTCGAAGTCGCCGACCTTGCCTTCGAGCAGCGCGTCGACGGCATCGTCGTAAGAGGCGCCAGACACGTCGCCGGACATGGCTCTCACCTCTTCCAGCCCGATCTCCTTCTGGCCGTGGGCGTAGAGGACGAGTTTTTCGATCTCACCGCGCGAGGCCAGCCGGTCGCCACCGAGATTGCGGCGCAGCGCCTGCCGCGCCTCCAGCGTCATTGCCATGCCGGCCTTGCGCAGTTCGTCGTCGATGACGGTGTCGATGTCACGGGCCTCATCGGCGTAGCAAGGCAGCGCCATGGCATTGTCCGCGCCCTCGACCACGGCGCGCAGCCCGACGCCCTTCTTCAAATCGCCGGCTTCAATGAGAATGATGGCGTCCCGCACCGGCTCCGCCGTCAGCGCCTTGACGTCGTCGGCCAGTGCCTTCTGGCCGCTGGCATTGCGCACCCAGAGCAGCCGCCGGTCGGAAAACATCGGCACGGTGCGGGCCTCGTCGAGCAGGCGGCCCTCGTCGCGATCGACCTCCGAACCCTCGAGCCTGACCACCGAGAACGGGTCGTCGAGCGGCAGGCCGGTCTTTCTGGCAAAGGCCTTCGCCCGCTCGGAGACAAGGCCGCGATCGGGGCCATAAAGCAGGACGATCGAGATGCGCGGATCAGGCCGCGCCAGCCAACCGTCGACCTCGAAAGCTTTCTTCTGTGCCATGGAGGGTGGTTAGCATGATGCGGGGATGGAGTGAACGTCTTCCGGTTCGAGTTCTTCTCTCGGAGATGTCCGATCGCGGACAGGGGAAAAGCGCCGGGTTCGCCAACCCTTCCTCTCCCCCGTCGATCGGGGGAGAGGTGGCGAGCGAAGCTCGACGGAGTGGGGGTCGATCTGGCTCGGTTATCTCGGGACGACGCCTCGCCCTGATTGAGGCTCTGTGATGAGTGCCAGTGCCGGCGGATTTGAGGACCGGCTTCCCCCACTCCGTCCCGGCTTCGCCGGGCCACCTCTCCCCCCTCCGGAGGGAGAGGAAGGGCGCCAAGGGTGGCGAAACCCCAATTTCCCCTGCCTGCGGAGGCACAAAAGGAGGCGTGGAACCAAGTCTCGCCAGCCAATCACTTTATCTGGCGACAAACACGGCACAACCATGCGCCAAATTGCGCGCGGCCGCCCAACATCGACAAGAAATTTCGCGGACATATCTTCATCTTGAGCGGGGAAGGCCGGATCGGCCGGCGCGGCCGGAACCGACACCCCGACGCATTCGCACTGGCGGCGCGGATATGCAAATATCCCTGCCAGGCAACATTGGAGGACTCGAGGTCATGGCCGATGCTGGGATGTTGCGGTTTCACGTTCCGGAGCCGGAAGTGCGGCCGGGCGGGACGCCTGATTTCTCCAATGTGACCATCGCCGAGGCCGGCTCCGTGCCACGCCCCGATATCGACGTCGATCCGCGCACCATCCGCGACATGGCCTTTTCGATCATCCGGGTGCTGAACCGCAATGGCGAGGCCGTCGGGCCGTGGGCCGGGCTGCTTTCCAGCGAGGAATTGCTGGAAGGCCTGCGCAACATGATGACGCTGCGGACCTTTGATGCGCGCATGCAGATGGCGCAGCGCCAGGGCAAGACCTCCTTCTACATGCAGCATCTCGGCGAGGAGGCGGTGAGCTGCGCCTTCCGCAAGGCGCTCGCGCCCGGCGACATGAATTTCCCGACCTATCGCCAGGCTGGCCTGCTGATCGCCGACGGCTATCCGATGGTCACGATGATGAACCAGATCTATTCCAACGAGGCCGATCCGCTGAAGGGCCGTCAGCTGCCGATCATGTATTCGTCGAAGGAGCACGGCTTTTTCTCGATCTCGGGCAATCTGGCCACGCAGTATATCCAGGCGGTCGGCTGGGCGATGGCGTCGGCGATCTCCAACGATTCCAGGATCGCCGCGGCCTGGATCGGCGACGGCTCGACGGCGGAATCCGATTTCCATTCGGCGCTGGTGTTCGCCTCCACCTACAAGGCGCCGGTGGTGCTCAATGTCGTCAACAACCAGTGGGCGATCTCGACTTTTCAGGGCATCGCGCGCGGCGGCTCCGGCACCTTCGCGGCCCGGGGGCTCGGCTTCGGCATCCCGTCGCTGCGCGTCGACGGCAATGACTATCTGGCCGTGCACGCGGTGGCAAAATGGGCGGCGACAAGGGCGCGGGACAACCTCGGGCCGACGCTGGTCGAATATGTCACCTACCGCGCCGGCGCTCATTCGAGCTCGGACGATCCCTCCGCCTACCGGCCGAAGACCGAGTCCGACGCCTGGCCGCTGGGTGACCCGGTCGTGCGGCTGAAGAACCATCTCATCAAGCTCGGTGTCTGGTCGGACGAACGGCATGCGCAGGCCGAGGCCGAAATCCTCGACACGGTGATCGCGGCGCAGAAGGAAGCGGAAAGCCACGGCACCCTGCATGCCGGCGGCAAGCCGTCGACACGCGAGATGTTCGAAGGTGTGTTTGCCGAGATGCCGCCGCATCTCAGGCGCCAGCGCCAGCAGGCGGGAGTCTGAGCCATGCCAAGACGGACCATGATCGAGGCCATTCGCGACGCCATGGACGTGTCGATGGAGCGCGACGACAAGGTCGTCGTGTTCGGCGAGGATGTCGGCTTCTTCGGCGGCGTTTTTCGCGTCACGCACGGGCTGCAGGCCAAATACGGCAAGAGCCGCTGCTTCGACGCGCCGATCAACGAATCCGGCATTGTCGGCTCGGCCATCGGCATGGCCGCCTATGGTTTGAAGCCCTGCGTGGAAATTCAGTTTGCCGACTACATGTATCCGGCCTACGACCAGCTGACGCAGGAAGCCGCAAGGCTGCGCTACCGCTCGAACGGCGATTTCACCTGCCCGATCGTTGTCCGCATGCCGACCGGCGGCGGCATTTTCGGCGGCCAGACGCATAGCCAGAGCCCGGAAGCCTTGTTCACCCATGTGTCGGGCCTGAAGACGGTGGTGCCATCCAACCCGCACGACGCCAAGGGGCTTTTGATCGCGGCGATCGAGGATCCCGATCCGGTGATCTTCCTCGAGCCGAAGCGGCTCTACAACGGCCCGTTCGACGGCCATCACGACCGGCCGGTGACGCCATGGTCGAAGCACGAGCTCGGCGAGGTCGCCGACGGCCATTACACCGTGCCGCTTGGCAAGGCCGCCATCCGCAGGGCGGGCGCGGCGGTCACTGTGCTGGCCTACGGGACCATGGTCTATGTCGCGCAAGCGGCCGCCGAGGAGACCGGCATCGACGCCGAGATCATCGATCTCAGAACCCTGCTGCCGCTCGACCTCGACACGATCGTGGCTTCGGTCAAGAAGACCGGGCGCTGCGTCGTCGTGCATGAGGCGACGCTGACCTCGGGCTTCGGCGCCGAGCTGTCGGCGCTGGTGCAGGAAAACTGCTTCTATCACCTGGAGGCGCCGGTCGCCCGCGTCGCCGGCTGGGACACGCCCTATCCGCATGCGCAGGAGTGGGAGTATTTTCCCGGTCCCGCGCGTGTCGGCCGCGCTTTGCTTGAAACATTGGAAGCCTAGAGTGGGGGAGGCCTGAGATGGGCGAACACATCATCAAGCTGCCCGATGTCGGCGAGGGTGTCGCCGAGGCCGAGCTCGTCGAATGGCATGTCAAGATCGGCGACATCGTGCGCGAGGACACGGTGCTCGCCGCCGTGATGACCGACAAGGCGACGGTCGAAATCCCGTCGCCCGTCGATGGCGAAATCCTGTGGCTGGGCGCCGAGATCGGCGACACGGTGGCGATCGGTTCACCGATCGTGCGGCTGAAAGTGGCGGGCGACGGCAATGTGAAAGCCGGCAAAGAGGCTGAACCGGCGACCGGGGCGGAGCCGCCCGCCAGGCTGCCGAGCCCGAAGCCCCAAGCCGCTTCGCCGCCCAAGCCGGCAAAACCCGCCGAGACACCGGCGAAGCCCGCATCCTCGTCGGCGGCGCCGAAAACCGTGACACGCTCCTCGGCTTCGGGCGCGCCGCGTCCGGAAGGCGAAAAGCCGCTGGCCTCCCCCGCCGTTCGCTTGCGGGCGAAAGAGGCGGGCATCGATCTCAGGCAGGTGGCGGGGACCGGCCCCGCCGGCCGCATCGGCCACGAGGACCTGGAGGCGTTCCTGGCGCGCGGGCCGCAATCGGCCAAGGCGCCGGGCCTCGCCCGCGACGACACCGTCGAGGACATCAAACTGGTCGGCCTGCGGCGCAAGATCGCCGAGAAGATGACGCTGTCGAAGTCGCGCATCCCGCACATCACCTATGTCGAGGAGATCGACGTCACGGCGCTCGAGGAATTGCGCGCTGCGCTCAACAAGGAAAAGCGTGTTGCCAAGGGCGGCGCGGAGAGGCCGAAGCTGACCTTGCTGCCGTTCCTGATGCGGGCGATGGTCAAGGCGATCGCGGACCAGCCCCAGCTCAATTCCCTGTTCGACGACGAGGCCGGCATCATCCACCAGCATGGCGGCATCCATATCGGCATTGCCGCGCAGACACCGTCGGGACTGGTGGTGCCTGTCATCAAGCATGCCGAGGCGCGCGATGTCTGGGACTGTGCCGCCGAGGTGGGCAGGCTGGCGGAGGCTGCCAAGTCGGGAACGGCGACGCGTGACGAGCTGTCCGGCTCGACCATCACCATCACCTCGCTCGGCGCCATGGGTGGGATCGCGACGACGCCTGTGATCAACCACCCGGAAGTGGCGATCATCGGCGTCAACAGGATGATGGTGCGGCCGGTTTGGGACGGCACCCAGTTCATCCCGCGCAAGATGATGAATCTGTCGTCGAGCTTCGACCACCGCGTCATCGATGGCTGGGACGCGGCGGTGTTCATCCAGCGGATCAAGGCGCTGCTGGAGACGCCGGCGCTGATTTTCGTGGATTGAGGGAGATGTGATGCGTTCTCGAGTTTCCATTGGCGGGCGCCGCGCCGCCCCTCATTGCCCTGCCGGGCATTTCTCCCCGTATAGTGACGGGGAGAAAGACGCCGTTATCCATGGTTTCGCCAATCGGCAGCGTTGCAGACGAGGGCGCCAACATCGCGGCCAATCCCTTCTCCCCGTCACTATACGGGGAGAAGGTGCCGGCAGGCGGATGAGGGGCAGCGCTGGGTTGGATGGGAGGACGTTGACGGCTCTCACGACAAGGAAGCTGCCAACATGAAGGAAATCTCCTGCAAGCTGCTCGTCGTCGGCGCCGGTCCGGGCGGTTATGTCTGCGCCATTCGTGCGGGACAGCTCGGCGTCGATACGGTCATCGTCGAGGCTGCGAAGCCCGGCGGCACCTGCCTCAATGTCGGCTGCATCCCGTCCAAGGCGCTGATCCATGCGGCGGAGGAGTTCGAGAAGGTTTCGAACATGGCCGGCGGCAACAGCCCGCTCGGCATTTCGGTCACCGCACCGGTGCTCGACCTGGCCAGGACCATCGCCTGGAAGGACGGGATCGTCAGCCGGCTCAACAGTGGTGTCGCCGGCCTGCTGAAGAAGGCCGGGGTGAAGACCGTGCATGGCTGGGCGAGGTTTCGCGACGGCAAGACCGTCGAGGTCGAGACCGAGACCGGAAGCCAGGTGATCCGGGCCGAGACGATCGTCATCGCCACCGGCTCGGCGCCGGTCGAGTTGTCTTTTCTTCCCTTCGGCGGGCCTGTGATCTCGTCCACCGACGCGCTGGCCCTGAGTGAGGTTCCCAAGAAAATCGCTGTCGTCGGTGGCGGCTATATCGGGCTCGAACTCGGCATGGCCTTCGCCAAGATGGGTGCGGGGGTCACCGTGGTCGAAGCCTTGCCGCGCGTGCTGGCGCAGTATGACGCCGAGCTGACCCGGCCTGTCGTCAAGCGGCTCTCCGCGCTCGGGGTCGAGGTGATGCTGGGCGCCAAGGCCAAAGGGCTGTCGACAAACGGCGATGCCCTGCTGGTCGAGACATCGGATGGCAAGAGCACCAAGGTCGCCGCGGACAAAGTGCTGGTGACGGTCGGCCGCAAGCCGGTGACGGAAGGCTGGGGACTCGACCAGATCGATCTCGACAGGGCCGGAAAGTTCATACGGATCGACGACCAGTGCCGGACCTCGATGCGCGGCGTCTTCGCCATCGGTGACGTCACCGGCGAGCCGATGCTGGCGCACCGGGCGATGGCGCAAGGCGAAATGGTCGCGGAGATCGTCGCCGGCCACAAGCGCGGCTGGGACAAGCGCTCGATCCCGGCCGTCTGCTTCACCGATCCCGAGCTGGTGACGGCGGGTCTGTCGCCCGAAGAGGCCAAGGCGCAAGGCGGCGAGATCAAGATCGGCCTGTTCCCCTTCGCCGCCAATGGCCGCGCCATGACCAAGCTCGGCGAAGACGGGTTCGTCCGCGTCGTGGCGCGCGCCGACAATCACCTGGTGCTCGGCATCCAGGCCGTCGGGCAAGGCGTATCGGAACTGTCGGCGGTGTTTGGGCTGGCGCTGGAGATGGGCGCCAGGCTGGAGGACATCGCAGGGACGATCCATGCGCACCCGACGCAAGGCGAAGGGTTTCAGGAAGCCGCGCTCAAGGCGCTGGGCCACGCGCTGCATATTTAGAGCTCCCCCTCTCCCGCGTCAGGCGTAAAGGGGGAGGAGTTGCTCGATTGCCCCAGGCTCCTTTCCTCTCCCTCCGGAGGGGGGAGAGGTGGCGCTGCGAAGCAGCGACGGAGTGGGGGAAGCCGGTCCTCAGACGCACCGCCGCTGAAAACTCATCACAAGCCTCAATCAGTCAGGACGAGGCATCACCCCGGCTTGAAATAACAAGCCCGAGCCAGGTCGACCCCCACTCCGTCGAGCTTCGCTCGACACCTCTCCCCCGGTCGACGGGGGAGAGGAAAGGCGCCGTCGCTCAGCTCGCCAGCCGGCTTACCATTTCATGCTGGGCATAGGCGCGGCCGAAGCGGTTGGCGAGGAAGGCGTCGAGCGCGATTTCCTCCTGCTTGACGAAGCCGGTCGCCGGCAGCGATCCGTCGGCCAGCATGTCGAGCACGGCGCAGATGCCAGACGCGGTGGTGATCTGGATGGCGCTGCGGACCGTCTGGCCGATGCGCCGGGAATAGATCTTGTTGGCGTAGGTCTCCTGCAGCAGGCGGCCGTTCCTGCGGCCTGAGACGGTGACGAAGACGATGACCACGTCCTGCAGCGTCGCCGGCAGGGCGCTTTCGAAAATATCCTTGAGGACGTCACGGCGGTGGCGCAGCCCAAGGTCGTTGAGCAGCGCCTTCATGATCGCGGCGTGGCCGGGATAGCGGATGGTGCGGTAGTTCAGCGTGCGTACCTTGCCCTTCAGCGTCTCGGCCAAGGTACCCAGTCCACCAGAGGTGTTGAACGCTTCGTAGGTGACGCCGTCGAGCGAAAACTCCTCGCGCTCCTCCAGCGGCGGCACTTCGACCAGCTCGCCCTCGACGATCGCCTCGCAAGGCTCGCAATATTCGTTGATGACGCCGTCGGTGCTCCAGGTCAGATTGTAGTTCAGCGCGTTGGACGGGTATTGCGGCAGCGCGCCGACGCGCATGCGCACGCTTTCCAGCGTGTCGAAGCGGCTGGCGAGATCATTGGCGACGATCGAGATGAAGCCGGGCGCCAACCCGCATTGCGGGATGAAGGCGCTCTTGGCGGTACGGGCCAGCTCCTTGACCCGCCTGGTCGAGACGACGTCCTCGGTGAGATCGAGATAATGCACGCCGGCGCTGGCCGCCGCCTCGGCGATGCGCGTGGTGAGGTGGAAGGGGGCGGCGCTTAGCACCGCGAGCTTGCCGGCGAGCGCGGCTTCAAGCGCACCGGGCGCCGCGATGTCGAGTTCCAGCGTCTCGACGCCGGCGGGGACTTCCGCCGCGGCGAGCTGCGCCGCCGAGCGGTCGAGGAGAGTGACCTGATAGTCGCCCGTCGCGGCAAGCATTTCGGCGATGGTCGAGCCGATCTTGCCGGCCCCGACGATAATGATTTTGTTCATGTTCAAATTCCCCTGCGATCTGCGTTTCCCAAAAACCATCGCAGCTTGCCTGTCGAAAGGAAGCGTGGAATTCTGCAAAGTGAACCCTATCTTTTACCGATCTGCCGAAGGGCTTCGTCGAAATGCTCAGTGATGCCGAACAAGTCCTGCTCTCGCTGCTGCGCGCCAACGCGCGCGCCTCGACGGCCGAACTGGCGCGGCGGCTCGGCGTGTCGCGCACGACGGTGCAAAGCCGGATCGAGCGGCTGGAGCAGCGCGGCATCATCACCGGCTATGGCGTCCGGCTGGCGCCGGACTATGAGCAGGGGCTGGTCAGGGCGCATGTGCTGCTCACCGTCACGCCGAAGCTCGCCGACAAGGTGGTGCGCAGCCTGCAGGCGCTGCCGCCGGTCAGGACGCTGCACTCCGTCAGCGGCAATTTCGACATGATCGTCATCGTCGACGCGCCATCGATCCGCGACCTCGACACGCTGCTCGACCAGATCGGCGCCATGGAGGGAGTCGAGCGGACATCGTCGTCGATTATTTTGTCGACACGGATCGACCGCTAACGTTACGGCGGCTTTCGCTAACTTCCGAAGTTAATCATCACCAAGGGAAAACTCACCACCACGGCTAGGCCCGGCCGGCGGTCCTCGAGCGCAATGGTCGCGCCGTGCAGCTCGGCGATGGCCCGGACGAGGCTCAGTCCGAGGCCGCTGCCGGGGGTCGAGCGGCTGTGGTCCAGCCGGTAGAGACGCTGAAACACTTTTTCGCGCTCGTCGGCGGGAATGCCGGGGCCATTGTCGGCGACGCCGGCAAGCACGCGGTCGTCCCGGCGCGTCACCGAGAGTTGGATGGATGTGCCGGGAGGGCAATGGCGCAGCGCGTTCTCGACCAGATTGGCGAACATCTGCGTCAACAGCTCACGGTCGCCATGAATGCGGTCCGTGGTCTTGTCCAGTTCCGCAGCCGACAGCACCTTGCCGTCGTCCTCGGCCACGCCGGCGTAGATCTCGGCGATGGTCCCGAGGATCTCGCCGAGATCGACATCGGTGAAGCGCGCCTTGCGCGCGCCGGCCTCGATCTGAGCGATGCGCAGCAGCGCGTCGAAGGTCTCGTTGATCTGGTGGCCCTCGGCGCGCGCGTCGGCCAGATCGTCGGAGACGTCCTGGCGCCGTGCGGCCTTGTCGGCGGCGCTCTCCAGGATCATCTGCAGGCGGTTGAGCGGCGTCTTCAAATCATGCGCGATGTCGGCGCTGACCTGCTTCATGCCTTCGACCAGCGCCGACAGCCGGTCGAGCGCCGCGTTGATCTGGCTGGAGACGATGTCGATGTCGTCGTCCTTGCCGGTCAGCGGGATGCGGGTGTCGAGGCGGCCATGCGAAACGTCGACCATCGTGGCGGCAATGCCGTCGAGACGGCGCTGGACGCGCGAGGCGAGCAGGGCGCCGCCGGCGACGGCCAGGCCGGTGATGATCAGCGTCGCCCAGCCGAAGCTCATCAGCATGATCGTTTCCAGCTCCTCGGTCTCGGAGAGGCTGAAGGCGATGGTCAAAGTGTTGGCGCCGACCGGACCGGAATAGGCCCGGTATTCGGTGTCCGGCGGCAGGCCCGGCATTTCGGCCCCGAACATCGAGAAACCGTCGGGAAGCCCCGCCGCGGTGAAGTTGCCCGCAATACGGTTGCCGGCGGCGTCGGTCAGCGAAAAGAGCTGCTCCTTCCCAGGGCTGCGCGCGGAGTGGTTTTCGACGGTCTCCACCAACTCCCTGAGATCCTTGTCGGCATAGGTCGCGGCGATGACGGCATAGGTCTCGCTGATGGTGTCGTCGAGCTGCTCGGCAAGGTCGGCGCTCATCATCTGGTAGACGATGGCGCCCGCCAGCACGAAGGCCAGCATGAACAGGAAGGCGAACGTCAGGGCAAGCCGGAACGGCGTGCTGCGCAGCAGGCGGGTCTGGGTCGCGGTCATCGGAAGGTCGCGATCACTGAGAGAGCGGCGCGTGCAGGCTGTAGCCGGTGTTGCGGATGGTGTGGATGAGCTGGGTACCGAACGGCTTGTCGACCTTGGTCCGCAAGCGGCTGATATGGGTCTCGACGACGCTGGTCTTGGGGTCGAAGTGGAAATCCCACACCCGCTCCAGCAGCATGGTGCGGGTGATGACGCGGCCCTCGCCGCGCATCAGCACCTCGAGCAGGCTGAACTCCCTCGGCTGCAGATCGATCGGCTGGCCCTGCCTGACGACGCGCCGCATGATCAGGTCCATTTCGAGGTCGGCGACCCGCAGAACGGTCTTCTGTTCCTGCGCGGCCGGCCGCCGGCCGAGCGCGTTGATGCGGGCAAGCAGCTCGGAAAAGGCGAAGGGCTTGACCAGATAGTCGTCGCCGCCGGCCTCGAGCCCCTCGACGCGGTCGTCGATGCCGCCGACGGAGGTGAGGAAGATCGCCGGCGTGCGCACGCCGGCGGCGCGGACAGCCTTGACCATAGACAGGCCGTCAAGGCCCGGGATCATCCGGTCGGCGACGATAACGTCGTAGCCGCTGCTGGTCGCGGCGAAAAGCCCGTCATGGCCATTGCGCAGGAGGTCGCAGACATGGCCGGCCTCGGTCAGGCCGCGCACGATATAGTCCGCCGTCCTGTGGTCGTCCTCGACGAGAAGTAGCCGCATCGCTGTTCCCTGGCTGCCGGTATCCGGGACAGGCTATCACCGGCCTGCTCCCGTTCCTAGGATGGTCGCCAACCGGCCACGCCTGCGGCACCCGCCTGCGGCTCACTCCGAATCCAGCAGCATGTCGTCCATCTCATCGGCATTATTCCTGAGCGTCATGTAGAGAACGAGCGCAATGATGCAGCCGAGGAAGATCAGGCTGGTGTAGGTGGTGCCGAGACCGAGGCCGCCATATTCGGCTGGCTGCGACAGCCAATCGCCGAAGGAGGCGCCCAGCGGTCGTGTCAGGATATAGGCCAGCCAGAACGCCAGGATGGCGTCCAGGTGGAGCAGGTAATAGGCGAGCGCGATGAGCGCGATGACGCCGCCGAACAGCAGGCCCGTGGTCAGATAGCCCATGTCGAAGGTCTCGGCGACGAGGTCGCCGGCCGCGGTGCCGAGCGAGAAGGTGAAGAGGATCGCCAGCCAGTAGAAGATCTCGCGCCTGGTCGTGAAGATGGTGTGGATCGAAAGCGTCCGTTCGCTCGCGTACCAGACCGCGAATGTCGCCGCGAGCACAACGGAAAAGGCGATCGTCGTGGTCTGCAGGCGCACGCCGAAATTGTCGACGAGGTTGTCCGTGATCAACGTGCCGACGACGCTGATCAGCACCACCGCCAGCCAGTAGGCCCACGGCACGTAGCGTTTGTGCGCGAACTGCAGAGCGAGGGCGACGACCAGCACGCCGGTCATGATCAGCGAGGTGACAGTCAAGCCGAGGCCGAGGTTGACGGCGAGATAGTCCGCCGCCGTCTCGCCCATGGTCACCGCCATCAGCTTGACCAGCCAGAAGTCGAGGGTGACGTCCGGCACCCTGTTTTGGCTCGGTGTGGGGTGTGTGTGGGGTGCGAGCATGGCTGATGTCCTCGATGCCGATGGTTGCGCCGGCGGCGGAAGCGATCCGGCATTCGGATGATAGGCAAGCGACTTCTCGCCAGCCTGTCCGGCGCCATACAAATTCGTAAGGATGGCGGCGGCGACCCAAAAGGCCTTTACGAATGGCTCGCGATGCGCTGATAGAGGATGAGCGCCTTGTATCCGCCATCAATGGCGTGCCCCAGTGGCCGAGCCTGCACTAGAGTGCCCAGGAAAACGCGAAAATGACCTACGCTTCCCTCAAGCCGGTTTCACAGGCTTTCGACCAGCGCAAGCGGCTGATATTCATCCGGGTCGCGGCGGTGCTGGCGGTGCTGCTGCTGTTCCTGACCAAACCGGCGCTCAGCGAAGGCTCGAACGGCCACGAAACGCTCGAATTCCTCGGCTTCTGCCTGGTGCTCGCCTGCGTCGCCGGCCGGCTGTGGAGCATCCTCTATGTCGGCGGCAAGAAGAATGAAGAGCTGGTCTCGACGGGACCATTCTCGATGAGCCAGAACCCGCTCTACTTCTTCTCGACGGTCGGCGCGGTCGGCATCGGCCTGCTCTACGGCTCAATGGTGGCCGCCGCCGCGCTTGGCGTCGCCAGCTTCCTGATCTTCCGTGTCACGGCGCGCAGGGAGGCCGAATATCTCCTGGGCAAGTTCGGTCCGGCCTACAGCGCCTACATCAAGGCGACGCCCCGGTTCTGGCCAAACCCGCTGCTCTACCACGACAATGACGAGCTGCGGTTCTCGACCCGGGCGCTGAGGCGCACCTTTTTCGACGGGCTCTATTTCCTCGCCATCTTCCCCGCCATCGAACTGATCGAGTATTTCAGGGAGACAGGCGTGCTGTTCCCGGCCTTCATCACGCTGTACTGAGCAGCTCGCCTCGGGAAATTTGCGCGGCTGATCGGCCATCGCGACTGTCGATGGTCATTCATGGGAATCGAAACTAGCTTCCCAGCGGATAAGGCATGTAGCCGACGAAGCCGGCTATCTTCCAGCTCGCGCCGACCTTTCGGCAGAAATACAGTGTCTGCCATTTCAGCCGGTCGACGCTGCCATCCGCCTTGGCGACGCTGCCGTCGAACTTCTTGTGCAGCACGGCGCGGTCGCCGTCGACATCGATGTCGCGCAGATTGGTAACGCGAAACAGCGCCTCGCGCAGCGGCTCGGCGAATTTGGTCGCCGCCGTTTCCTTGGCCTGGCGCAGCCACTCGTCGCGGTAAATCTCCAGCCGCGGGAATTGCAGCCGCCAGGCATCGGCATTGGCCAGGAAATGCGCATGCATGCCGAAGAAGCTTTCGGCGATGAAATCGTCCTCGACCATGGCCCAGTCCTGGCCGATGAAGGCGTCGATGTCGCGCCGCACCAGCATCTCCCACAGCGCGTGACGGTCGGCGTCGCCGGGAGGGAACGGGTTCTTGTCGAAGGTCATTGTCGGTTTCTCCGCTCTGGAAATGCGCCGGCCCCTATGGCGTCGAGCCCGTCCGGCAACGCGCACGATGCAAGCGCTTCTGTAATAAAGCAACACGGATTTCGAACAATGTTGCTTTCCAACAAGGGCCTCTATCGGGATTGCCGCGATCGCGGTAAACCTCGTCGCAAAGCGGGCGCCACCTCGGTGTCCGGCCATGTCATCGGAGGAGCCGTCCCTTGCCCAAGCAGACTTTCGGAACATCACACGTGCCGCTGTCGCCCGCCGTGCGGGCCGGCGATTTCGTCTTTGTCTCGGGCCAGGTTCCCGTCGGCGGCGACGGCATCGTGGTCAAGGGCGGCATCACGGAGCAGACCGAGCAGGTGCTCGCCAATGTGAAGGCCGCATTGGCGCTCGCCGGCTGCACGATGGACGATGTGGTCAAGACCACCGTCTGGCTCGAGGACGCGCGTGACTTCGGCGCCTTCAACGCTATCTATGCCAGGCGTTTTCCGAAAAATCCGCCGGCCCGCACCACGGTCGAATCGCGGCTGATGATCGACATCAAGATCGAAGTCGAGGCCGTCGCCTACAGACCGGCCTGAGACGGCAATTCGGGCAATCGGAGGTTCCAACAATGCAATTCGACCTCCTCGTGAAGGGCGGACGGCTGATCGACCCGGCGGCCGGCATCGATGCGCCGCGCGATGTCGCCATCGCCAATGGCCGCGTCGCCGCGATCGACGCCGACATCCCCGCGACCAGTGCCGCCCAGGTGGTCGACGCCACCGGTTGCATCGTCGCGCCCGGCCTGGTCGACCTGCACAGCCACGTCTATTGGGGCGGCACTTCCCTCGGTGTCGACGCCGACAGGCTCGCAGCCAAGAGCGGCACCACCACCTTCATCGACGCCGGCAGCGCGGGCGCGGGCAATTTCCTGGGCTTCCGCCGCCATGTCATGGAGCGTTCGAAGGTGCGCATCCTGGCCTATGTCAACATTTCCTTTGCCGGCATTTTCGGCTTCTCGCAAACGGTGTCGGTCGGCGAATGCAGCGATCTCCGTCTCTGCGAGCCGCGCGAGGTGGTGGCGGCGGTGCGCGAGCACGCCGACGTCGTCGTCGGCGTCAAGGTTCGCTCCGGCAAGCATGCCGGCGGCACAAGCGGCATCGCGCCGGTCGACCTGGCGCTGGAGGCCGCCGACAAGGCCGGCCTGCCGCTGATGGCGCATATAGACGAGCCACCGCCCGGCCGCTCCGAAGTGCTGCCGCGCCTGCGCCGGGGCGACATCCTCACCCACTGCTTCCGGCCCTTCCCCAATGCGCCGGTGTTCGCCTCCGGCACGGTGCGGCCCGACATGCGGCTGGCGCGCGAGCGCGGCGTCATCTTCGATCTCGGCCATGGCATGGGTTCGTTCGACTTCGAGGTCGCCCGCGCCATGCTGGCCGAAGGGCTGGCGCCCGACGTCATCTCGAGCGACGTACATCTCTACTGCGTCGACGGGCCGGCCTTCGACATGCTGGTCTGCATGTCGAAGCTGATGGCCCTCGGCATGCCGCTGGTCGAGGTTCTGCGTGCCGCGACGCAGGCGCCGGCGCGGGCGATCGCGCGGCCGGACCTCGGCACGCTGACGATCGGCACCGCCGGCGACGTGGCCGTGCTGCGGCAGCGGTCAGGCCGCTTCACCTTCGTCGACGCGGTCGGCGCCTCGCTGGTCGCCGACCAGCGGCTGGTGTCGGAAGGCATCGTCGTCGGCGGCATTTGGTGGCCGAACGAGGCGGCCGACGATGTCGGCGAGACCGATTGCTTCGTGGCGCATGTCGGGCATACGCATGTCGAGGTGGCAGCCAGGCATTTCGGACACCGGCAGGATTAACCCCGATCTCCCCCACGAGGAGGGAGATTGCCGACAGGCTTGTTCTTGTCTTGCAGCGGCCGCGCGTTGGCGACGGCTTCCCCCACTCCGTCTCGGCTTCGCCGAGCCACCTCTCCCCCCTCCGGAGGGAGAGGAAGGGAGCCAAGGCCGGTGAACTTGCGCCTTTCCTCTCCCCCGTCGATCGGGGGAGAGGTGTCGAGCGAAGCTCGACGGAGTGGGGGTCGACCTCTCACCGAAGCATGCTTCCGCCTCACCGCCCGGCGTTGCTGACCGCCCCATAAACCGGCGTCTCGATCCCTTCCATCCGTGCCTTGATCTGCAGCGCGACATATTTCGAATAGAAGCGCGACAGCGCGAGATTGCCGCCGTGGAACCACAGTGCTTCCTGCGCCGTCGGCTTCCACATGTTGCGCAATTCGCCTTGCCAGGGGCCGGGGTCGCCCTTGACGCCGGAGCCGAGGCCCCAGCAGGGGCCGACCTTGTCGGCGACCTCGCGCGAGACGAGAGCCGCCACATTCTCGTTCATCGACTGATAGCCGGTGCAGGCGACGATGGCGTCGGCCTCGAGCTCGCTGCCGTCCTCGAACAGGATGCCTTTCGCCGTCAGCGATTTTATCGCGACGCCGCTGCGGATGCCGACCTTGCCGTCGATGATCAGGTCCGAGGCGCCGACGTCGATGTAATAGCCGGAGCCGGTGCGATAGGCCTTCATCAAAAGGCCGGTTTCGTCGTCGCCGAAATCGAGCGCGAAGCCGGAGGCGGCGAGACGCTCGTAGAATTCGGCGTCGCGCGCGCGGATGACGTCGTAGAGCGCGCGCTGGCCCTTGGGCACCAGCGCGAACGGCGTCGAGGCGACGATCATGTCGGCCTTCTCGGTGGTGATGCCGCGTGCCAGCGCGTCCTCGGAGAATATCTCGAAGCCGACCTGCATCAGCGTGTCCGACTTGACCACCGTGGTCGGCGAGCGCTGGATCATGGTGACGTCGGCGCCGCTCTCCCAGAGATCGACGCAGACGTCGTGGCCGGAACTGGCCGCGCCGATGACGGCGACCTTCTTGCCGCGGAATTTCTCGCCGCTGGCATACTGGCTGGAATGCAGCAGCTCGCCCTTGAACTGGTCGGAACCCGGCAGATCGATCTTGCGCGGCGGACCGTAGGCGCCGGTGGCGAAGACGATGTGCTTCGGCTTCAGCGTGATGCGCTGCCCGACGCGGTCGACCACCACGGTCCATTCTTTCTCCGCCTCGTCGTAGCTGGCGCTGAGGCACCTGGTGGCGACCCAGTAATTCAGCTCCATGACGCGCGTGTACATTTCCAGCCAGTCGCCCATCTTGTCCTTGGGCGTGAAAACGGGCCAGTTGTCGGGGAACGGTATGTAGGGCAGATGGTCGTACCAGACCGGATCGTGCAGCACGAGCGTGCGGTAGCGGTTGCGCCAGGAATCGCCCGGCCGCGCGTTCTTCTCGATGACGATGGTCGGCACGCCGAGCTGCCGCAGCCGTGCGCCGAGCATGATGCCGCCCTGGCCGCCGCCGATGACCAGGCAATAGGGTTGCTCCGTTACGCCGAGCTCGCGCGCCTCACGCGCCCGCGCTTCCGACCAGGTCTCGCGTTCCGGGTCCGCCTTGTGGCGCACGCCCAGCGGCCGCGCCGCGCCCTTGCGCTCCTCGTGTCCCTTCAAGTCGGTCATCGCCGTGAACAGGGTACGGCAGCGGCCGTCGCGCAGCCTCATGATGCCTTGGCCCGTGGCCGCCGCTGTCTCGAAGGTGAACCAGGCCTCGATCGTGCCTTCATCCGAGGTTGCCTCGCCGGTGAGCTGCCACGCGCCAGGCTTCGTGGTCGCCAGCGTTGCTGTCAGCATGTCTGCGATGGCCTCGCGGCCTTCCATCGTCGTGACGTTCCAGGTGAAGGCCAGCAGGTCGCGCCAATAGCAATCGTCGACGAACAGGTTGCTTGCGGCCGACAGGTCGCCGGATTCAAGCGCCTGCGAAAACGAGCCAAGCCATGCGGCCGCCTGTTTGGATGGTGACTTTTCGAGCATTTCTTCCCTCTTGCATACGTCCGATCCGTGTATTGGGACGGTACCTGTCGAAGTCGGCGCTGCCCCTCATCCGCCTGCCGGCACCTTCTCCTCGTATAGTGGGGCTCCTCGTATAGTGACGGGCTCCTCGTATAGTGACGGGGAGAAGGGGCTAGTCTCCCAGCGGCTCCATTTCCTTGCCCGTGCGGTGGATCTGGGCGTTGTATTTGATGCGGCGCACGGTCTCGCGGGCCGGGCCGTCGAGCTTGTAGGCCGACGCCACCGCCAGGAGGTCGATCATCGCCAGGAAGGCGAAGCGCGAGGCCGTCGGCTTCAGCGTGTCGGGATATTCGGGCACGGCAACCGTCAGCCTGACGTCGCAGGCGCGGGCGAGCTCGGTATCGGGCGCCGTCACGGCGATCGCGTTGGCACGGTAGTGCTTGGCGAGTTCGACGGCCTCGATCACCTCGCGCGTGCGCCCGGTCGCCGAGATGGCGATCACCAGGTCGCCGGGCTTCAGCGTCGAGGCGGTCATGCGCATCAAATAGGGGTCGCACTGGGCGCTGATCGAGATGCCATAGCGAAACAGCCGGTACTGAGTTTCCTGCGCCAGCGCCGAAGAGCTGCCGCCGAGCCCGAACACGGTGACCTGGCGGGCCCGGGCGATCAGCTCGGCGGCCTTTTCCAGCTCACCCGGATCGAGCTGCCGCTCGGCTTCCTGCAGCGCCCGGCGCGCTTCGCCGAACACCGCGTTCCAGAACGGCAGGGCGGCGTCGCTCTCCCTGGCCGGCGACGTGTCCAGGTAGAGCGCGCCGACGACGAGGCTCTGCGCCAGCTTCAGCTTGAAGTCGCGCACGCCCTCGCAGCCGATGGCGCGGCAGAACCGGGTCACCGTCGGTTCGCTGACGCCGGCGCGCTGGGCCAGCGCCGCGTTGGAGGCATCGACGGCATATTTGACATTCTCGAGCACGACATCGGCGACGCGGCGTTCGGCCGGGCGCAATTCGCCGTAGGAATCCTTGACCAGCGAGATGATGTCGGGAATGCGCCGGACGGGTTCGCCCCCGGTTCCCTCTTCGTCCGCGATCGGATGGCTGGCAGCTTCGGTCATGAAGGCGGTGTTCCCTAGCCCGTTTTCGACCTGACCTCTTATCATGTTTGCACGCTGTCGTTCCATGCGCAGGACGGCGCTGCAACCGATGCGTGCCGCGAGGGCATTCGCGTGTGCGCCTGCCAAATCATGTAGGAAAGCAACACGAATTTCAAGGCAAAGAATACAACGTCAAAACAGATAGTTATTCCTAGTAGTCGGTTCTCGTCCCATGCTCGCCGTCGTCGACGCTTGACAGCAAAGTAGGATAGTTACACACTGATTTTTGACAGTCTGATGACCTTTGGGATCATCACGCAATCTCCGAGGGGCGGATGAACGCGGGCGAGATAACAACGCCGAAGCTTGGCGTGCAGGCAGCGACCAAGATCTATCACACGGCGTCCGGCGACCTCTTGGCGCTGGACCGCTGCAGCCTCGACGTCAGAGCCAATGAAATCGTCTCGATCGTCGGCCCGTCCGGTTGCGGCAAGACCACGCTTTTGTGGTCGATGTCGGGGCTGCACGGCCTGACAAGCGGCGCGATCAAGCTCGACGGCAAAGAGATTTCCGGGCCGCATCCCGATATCGGCATCGTCTTCCAGGAAGCCAACCTCCTGCCCTGGCGCAATCTCGACGCCAACATCCGCTTCCCCTTCGAGATCAAAGGCGAAAAACCGGACCGCACCTGGATCGCGCATCTGCTTAACCGCGTCGGCCTCGACGGTTTCGGCGGCAAGTTCCCGCGCGAGCTTTCGGGCGGCATGCAGCAGCGCGCGGCGATCGTGCGGGCGCTGGCGCTGAAACCCTCGGTGCTTTTGATGGACGAGCCGTTCGGCGCGCTCGACAGTTTTACCCGCGAGGAGATGAACCGGCTGGTCGAGGAGATCTGGCTCGACACCAAGACCACTATCGTCTTCATCACCCACTCGATCGAGGAAGCGATTTTCCTCTCCGACCGCGTCGTGGTGCTGAGCGCGCGGCCGGGCCGCGTCGCCAAGGAATACCGCGTGCCGTTCCCGCGGCCGCGCTCGCTGGAGATCATGGCGACGAAGGAGGTGTTCGACCTCACCAACCGCATCAAGATGGACATTGTCGGAGAGCGCACCAGACCGAAGGCGCCGGAACGCCCGAGCGCCGAGATCGTGAGGATCAGGCCGTGAGCGACGCCATTCCCGAATTTTCGAAGTCGAAATCAGGCGATGGGCAAGACGTCAGCCTGACCAACCTCTCGGCCTTCGCCAGCGGCCCCGGCATCAAATCGGGCAAGGAGGTGGCGGCCATCCTCGCCGTCGCCGTCATCATCATCGGCGGCATCGAACTGGCTCTGCGGCTGTTCCATGTGCCGCTCTATATCATGCCGCCGCCGAGCTCGATCGCCTATGCGCTGTTCGACGAGTTTCCGCTGATCGCGCCGCATCTCGGCTATACGCTGGTCGAGCTGGTGTCCGGCTTTGCCATCGGCGCCGCCGTCGGTCTGGTAATGGCCGCGGTCATCACCCAGTTCCCGTTCGCGGAAAAGATCGTCGCGCCGTATATATTGCTGCTGGTCACCACGCCGATGCTGGCGCTGGTGCCGCTGCTCATCTTGCGTTTCGGTTTCGGTTACACGCCGCGCATCATCGCGGTGGCGCTGGCCGCCGGGCCGATGGTGATGATCAATGCCGCCACCGGCTTTCGTCGCGTCGACAGCGCCAAGATCGCGCTGGCGCGGTCCTATGGCGCCAGCACCTTGCAGATATTCTGGAAGATCCGCGCGCCGATGGCGCTGCCGATGATCCTGGTCGGGCTGATGATCGGCGCCATCTTCGGCCTGCTCACCGCCGTCGGCGCCGAGATGGTCGGCGGTGGCTTCGGCCTCGGCAACCGGCTGACCACCTATTCGTCGATGATCCAGATGCCGCAATTCTTCGCCGTGGTGCTGATCCTGTCGATGCTCGGCATCCTGATCTACGTGCTGTTCTTCCTCATCGGCAAGAAATGGGCGAGCTGGGAGGCTTGACGCAGAAGCAATGACCACGCCCGGGAGGCGGGCGGCAAGGCAGACTGACATCAAACAAAAAAGGGGAATGCCATGACCAAAGACAATTTCATCCAGCAGGCGGGGATGAGCCGCCGCATCTTCCTGCAGGTCACCGGCGCCGGGCTGGTGACGGCGACCGCGCTCGGCGCCACCGGCCTCAGGGCGAGGGCCGAGGCCTATGGAAAATTCACCTGGATCTCGCCGCGCGGCACGCTCGAAGTGCTCGACGACTATCCCTATTGGGCGGCCAAGAAGGCCGGCTATTTCGACGGGCTCGACACCGACATGCAGCCGGGGCCGTCCGACGGCACGGCGACGGTGAAGTTCGTGGATGTCGGTCAGGCCGATATGGGCTTTCCCTCGCCCGGCGTGTTCTCCTTCGCCATCCAGAACGGCATGAAGCTGAAGTCGGTGTTCCACATGGGCGCGCGCGACACGTTCAGCATCGCCTTCCGCAAGGGCGAGGGCTCGAACGACCTGAAGAAGCTGGAAGGCAAGACCATCCTGCTTGGTTCCGCCGCCTGGCAGTCGATCACCGATCCGCTGCTTGCCGCGCAAGGCGTCGACATCAAGAAGGTCAAATATGTCGAGGCCGGCTGGCCGACCTGGGGCACCGCGCTTGCCGGCGGCCAGGGCGACGCGGCGCTGTCATGGGAAGGGCTGCGCGCCGAATGGATCGCCAAGGGTCTCGACTTCGAATACTGGCTCGGCGTGAAAAACTCGAAGCTGCCGGCCAACACCTTCGTCGTGCGCGCAGCCGATCTCGAGGATCCCGACAAGAAGGCGTTCCTGGAAAAATACCTGCGCGGCTGGGCGATGGGCCTTGAGTTCGGCTATCAAAATCCGCGCGCGGCGGTCGAAGCGGTGTTCGAGCAGTTCCCGACGCTGGCCAAGAACCTCGGACCGGAGCTCGGCACCACCTCGATCCTGCAGCAGATCAACGTCTTCCGCGGCGACATGGACAAGCGCGGCGGCTGGGGGTCGCACGACATGGCGAGCTGGCAGGGCTTCTTCGACGAGATCCACAAGATCGGCCAGATCACCAACCCGGTTAAGGCCGAGGATGTCTGCAGCAACGACCTGATCCCGGCCGCCAACGACTTCGACAAGGCCAAGGTCAAGGCCGACGCCGACGGGGTCAAATTGTCGGAGGGCTTTGCCGCGCTCAATGTCGAGAAGATCAAGGCGCACCTGTTCGATTCGGCGGTGAAGTAGAGGCGCGCAAGCGAAGGCCATGACGACGCCACTCCTCATTGCCCTGCCTTGGCTCCTTTCCTCTCCCTCCGGAGGGGGGAGAGGTGGCGCCGCGAAGCGGCGACGGAGTGGGGGAAGGCGGTCGCTAAACGCGCAGTCGCTGCGGGACAGGCACAATCTGGCGAAGTAACCTCAGGCGGGCGGCGAAGGTCGACCCCCACTCCGTCGAGCTTCGCTCGACACCTCTCCCCCGATCGACGGGGGAGAGGAAAGGGCCGGGCAACGAGCGGCGGCGCTGACCTGAGGTGATTGTCCGGATAAACACGCGGCAACCGGTCGCCGCGCACAATTCAATCCAGAACCTGGGAGATAACGGTGGCCGACAAGGTGAAAGTACTGGTGGTGGGTCTTGGCAATATGGGTGCGTCGCACGCCAGTGCCTATCATCGCTCGGAGGGGTTTGAGATCAGCGGCATCATGAGCCGCTCGATCAAGAGCAACACGAAAATCCCGGCCGAACTCGCCGGTTATCCGCTCTACGAGGATTTCGACCTGGCGCTGGGGGAGACCAGGCCGGACGCGGTCTCGATCAACAGCTGGCCGAACACCCATGCCGAATACGCGCTGAAGGCGATCGCGGCGAACTGCCACGTGTTCATGGAAAAGCCCTTGGCCACCAACATCGAGGACGCCGAAAAGGTGGTGGCGGCCGCGCGAGCGAAAAACCGCAAGCTGGTGCTCGGCTACATCCTGCGTGTCCACCCCTCGTGGATCAAGTTCATCGAGGTTGGCAAGACGCTCGGCAAGCCGCTGGTCATGCGGCTCAACCTCAACCAGCAAAGCAGCGGCAGCGCCTGGCACTGGCACAAGAACCTGATCGATTCGCTGATCCCGATCGTCGATTGCGGCGTGCATTATGTCGACGTCATGTGCCAGCTGACCGGCGCCAAGCCGGTGCGCGTGCATGGCATCGGCGCCAAACTATGGGCCGAAGCCGACAAGCAGAATTACGGCCACTTGCATGTCACCTTCGATGACGGCTCGGTCGGCTGGTACGAGGCCGGCTGGGGTCCGATGATGAGCGAGACGGCCTATTTCGTGAAGGATGTCGTCGGCCCGAAAGGCGCGGTCTCGATCGTCGCCGGCCAGCAGGCGAGCAGCGCGGCCGAGTTGGCCGAAGTGTCGAACTCCGCCGACATCGACCGCCACACCAAGACCGACGCGCTGAAGATCCATTATGCCGCCGTCGACGGCGACAAGAATTTCAAAAAGCCCGACGAGATCGTCAGCATGGAGGACGAGCCCGGCCACCAGGAACTGTGCGACCGCGAGCAGGCGTTCTTCCTGCGCGCCATAAGCGAGGACCTCGATCTGACCGAGCAGATGGACGCGGCGGTCAACAGCCTGCGCATCGTGCTCGCGGCCGAACAGAGCATAGAGCTGGGACGGACGGTCGAGCTGGTCTGATGCTATCCGGCTGTTGGCGCTGGAGGCGGCACCGGCAGCGCAGGAGTTTCATCCTTCTCCCCGTCACTATACGGGGAGAAGGTGCCGGCAGGCGGATGAGGGGCGGCGCCTACATTTGTAATTAGCCGGTAGCGACAGCTCGCGCATTCCTAAGCGCGATGTCGAGGCAACGCAAATTTGGGAGGAGAGACATGGTCACCGACAGTCTTTTGAAAACCTATGCCGAGTCCGATGCGCTTGGCCTCGCCGCGCTGGTCCGCGGCGGCCAGGTTTCGCCGGCGGAACTGGTCGAAGCGGCGATCACGCTGGTCGAGCGGTTGAATCCGTCGCTCAACGCGGTCGTCCATCGCCTCTATGACATGGCGCGCGCACAGGCCGCGACGGTCGACAGATCGGCACCCTTTGCCGGCGTACCATTCCTGCTCAAGGAACTGGCCTCGTCCTGGACGGGTGCGCCCAACACCAATTCCTGTTTCTACCTCAGAGATGTCGTCGCCGATTTCGACACCGAAGTCGTTCGCCGCATGAAGGCGGCGGGACTGGTGCTGGTCGGCAAGTCGAACGCGCCCGAAAACGGCTGGTCGATCACGACGGAACCAAAACTCTACGGCACGACGAAAAACCCGTGGAAGGAAGGCATCACGCCAGGCGGCTCGAGCGGCGGCGCGGCCTCGGCTGTCGCCTCGCGCATGGTGCCGATCGCGGAGGCCAGCGACGGCGCCGGCTCGATTCGCATCCCCGCCTCCTGCTGCGGGATCGTGGGCCTGAAACCGTCGCGCGGCCGCGTCAGCCTGGCCCCGTTCGGCGACTATTGGTATGGCGGTGCCTACTTCCTCTGCTGCTCGCGCACGGTGCGCGACACGGCGGCCTATCTCGATGCGGTGGCCGGTGCGCTGCCCGGCGAGCCCTATACGCCGCCGGTGCCGGATGCCTCCTGGCTCAGCCTGTCGGCGCGTGCGCCGAAAAACCTGCGCATCGGCTTCACCGTCACGCCGCCCAACGGCACCGCCATCGATCCGGAGGTGAAGGCGGCGGTGCTGGCGACCGTGGCCGCATTCGAGCGGTTGGGGCATGATGTCGAGGAGCACGACATGCCGCTCGATGCCAATGGCGTATGGGCAACCTACACCAACATGACCTGCGTCCAGACGGCGGCGACCTTCGACTCCCTGGAAACGGTGATCGGCCGGCCGGTGACGTCAGGCGATGTCGAGGCGGTGACCTGGGCGATCATCGAGCGCGGCCGCGCCACCAGCGGGGTCAGGCACATCTCCGATGTCGAGCAGCTCCGGCAGGTCGGCCGCGATATTGTCGGCGACCTCAGGGCCTATGATCTCTTCGTCACGCCCACGTTGACCCAACTGCCGCGCCCCTTCGGCTATTACGACATGTCGGAGACCGACATCGACCGCTACAACGCCAAATGGACGGATGCCGTCTTTGCCTTCCCCTTCAACATCTCCGGCCAGCCGGCGATCTCGCTGCCGCTCGGCTGGTCGCACGGCGGCGTGCCGGTCGGCGTGCAGCTGGTCGGCCGCTACGGCGACGAGGCGACGGTGCTGGCGGCGTCGGCACAGCTGGAACAGGAAATGCCATGGAGGGACAGGCGGCCGCCGGTGAGCGCTTAGGGGCCTGTACGGAGGTTTGATCGCTGGACGGCAAAACCTTTCCCGTCGTCATCCTGGGGCGTAGCAAGGAGCGCAGCGACGCCGCGCAGACCCCAGGATCCATGCCGCGACATCAAAGCGTTCCCGGCGGTCCAAAATTCTGCTCCGCTGCACCCCACGGAAAGGTTCACGGCATGGATCCTCGGGTCTCCGCGACGGAGCTTCGCTCCTGCTTCGCCCGTGGATGACGAAGGTGGAGGGACCTTAGCCAATTTCCGGAGGTGCAGATCTCAAGCCTCCACTACCCAATCACCTCCAGCCGCCGCGGCAGCCGGTTCATCGCGACCGGCCCATCCGGCGTGATCAGGAACTGGTCCTCGAGGTTGAAGCTGGCGAGGCCGTCGATATAGAGCGGGATCTCGAAGGCCAGCACCATGCCGGCCTCGATCACGACCTCGCTGCCGGCCGATATGAACGGCCATTGCTCGGAAAAGACCGACTGCCCGACGCCGTGGCCGAAGTGGCCGCGGCGGTAGGAGCGCAGGCCTTGGCGCGCCAGGCTGTCGGTGGCGACGCGGTGGACATGGGCAAGCGTGTTCCCGGGAACAAGCTCGGCCAGCCCATCGTCGAAGGCGCGCTCGGCAATGGTGTGCAGTTCGGCCTGATCAGCGGAAGGCGGGCCGAAGGTGAAGTTGCGCGACATGTCGGAGGCGTAGCCACCGACCGTACAGACCATGTCGCATTTCAGCGGATCGCCCGCCACGGCCTTGGCGTCGGCGCCCTTGGCCCGGGCGCCCAGCGTCACATATTCGGCCGTGATGACCGGGTGGGACAAGCCGGCCGCCGCCGTGGCGACGCCCTGCCGATAGAGCGCGACGAGATCGCTCTGGCGCATGCCGGCCATGGCATCGACCTGCAGCCGCTCCAGGCCGGCTTCCGACAGGATGATGCCTTGCCGCAGCAGGTCGATCTCGCGCTGCGACTTGACCGCGCGCAGCCGGTCCAGCACAAGCGAGCCGTCCACAACAGGGCAATCCGGCAGCAGCGCTTGGATGGCGGCAAAATCGGCGGCGGGAATGAAGTCGAGGTCGAGGCCGAGCGTCGCGCGCTCCAGCCCGAAATCGGCGAGGATTGCCTGCAGCTGTCGCACCGAGCCGGCGAGGTCGAAGGTGGCGGGACGCGCGAAATCCGGCGCGCGGCCGAGCGAAGCCAGGCCAGCCTCGATACGCTCCGCCAGGGGCAGCCCGGCAGCTCCTGTCTCGACCGGCGCGGCTTCGATCCAGATCGGGTGCGAGCGCACGACCATGTCGGGCGCGGCGGTCCGCAGTTGCGTGGCATTGAAGTCGGCGACCACGACGCCGATCGGCAGGTCCTGCCTGGCCGGGACGACGACGAAGCCGGCGCCGGCGCGCCGGAACAGTCCGGCCGGACCGATCGAAGCGCCGGTCGCATAATGGAAGGCCTCGGGCGCTGAGAGCACCAGCGCGGCGATGCCGGCGCGTTGCATCAACTGCGTGGCGCGCTGCCGGTCGACAAAACCCGTCATGTGTTTCTCCGCATGTCCGAAGCGACAACGGAGCATCGCAGGTGCGGACAATCAAGACGGTTGCTCGTATTGACGTACTGATACCTTGAGTGCGGAGCGGAGACGCCCACGACTTCGTCATCCTAGAGCGGAGCAAGGAGCGCAGCGACGCAGCGCAGACCTAGGATCCATGCCGGGACTCCGGAGCGTTGCCACGGTCCAGATTCTGCTCCGCTGCACCCGCCAGCACGGTCGCGACATGGATCCTCGGTCTCCGCGACGCCGCGCCGCGGCTGCTCCGCCCGTGGATGACGAAGGGATAGGATGTCGGCCACGGTTGCCGGCGAACCCGCTACTTGATCGATTCCAGCTTGGTCAGCGCGGCGGTGAAGCCGGCCAGCGACACCGGGATGGTGACCGGCTTGCGGGTGACGGACTCCATGCCGATGTTCAGATTGGTTCCCGACTTCATCGCCTTGACGAGGTCCGGCGGCAGCGGCGTGGCGGCATAGGCGCCGTTCTGGTCGCTGGTCTGGATGGCGATGGTCGTCTTCTGTCCCTGGTCGATCTGGTAGCTGGCGCCGGACGGCAGGAACAGGCCGTGCGGCAAGGCGAGCAGCATGGCGAGACTGCCATTGGCGTTGTCGCGGCGCACCGTCACGGTAAGCACGCGCTGTCCTGTCTTGGCCTCGGTCAGGTTCTGCGACACCTGGCATTGAAGTTCGGCGCTCGCCGAGCCGCTGGAGCAGTTGACCGCCCAGGGATTGGCGTCGGCCGGCTTTGACTGGGCCGGTTGGGGCTTGGCGGCTTCCTCGGCAAGTGCGGGTCCGGCGCTCGACAGGATGAGCCACAGGGCGCCAATACCTGCGGCCAAGCTCAAAGTATTAGCTATAGCTAAAACAACTCTCATGTTCTTTTAGGCCCCACCGGTATTTCCCACAGTAGGGCTTGATACAACACTCCAATCCAGCGTGAAAGCCAGGAATCCACCGAAGCAAGCCGGCAAATCTACTGTGTCCATATTACCACAGAGAAGCACTTTGGTAGGCCACAGCAGCAGTTTGATCACTAGGGACTCGCTATACAATAGATTTCCATTAAACATCGGCACGCGGGACGTGTAGTCCCAGAAGGACTCGCCAGGGATGGGAACTACCGAGAAGTCTCGGCAAGTTGGTGAGATGGCGGCGCGTGGGGAGGGGTTCCACATGCGCGCCGGTTATCGCCGTTCGAGCATTGCAAGGCAGCTCTGGAAGACGACGGCGCTTACGTCGCTGGCGCTGGCGCTCTCGGGCGTGGCCGCCTATGGCGACGATGCCGGGCTCTGGCAGCCGCAGGTCCGGGCCATCATCGGCGCCGACAACAATGGCGGCAACGCCGCGCTCGAAGGCTTCATCCCGATCAAGCAGAGCGCCGAATCGGTGCTGTTCCTGGATGTGCGGGCCAAGCACGATTTCAAGGACGCCTTCGGCCAGGATATCGGCCTCGGCATCCGCCGCATCGTCAACCCGGACCTGATGCTCGGCGGCTATGCCTATTTCAATGCCGAGAGCTACGGCGGCACCCAGTTCACCGGGGGCACGCTGGGCGTCGAGGCGATCACGCCGAATTTCGACGCGCATGTGAACGTCTTCGTGCCGATCAAGGGCGACTCGACCGACCACTCGACCAGCTCGACCCTGTCGATGGTCTCCAACCAGCTCATCGAGCAGATCTCGGTGCTCGACCATCGCGACTACGCGGCCTGGGGCATCGAGGGCGAGGTTGGGGCGAAGGTGCCGCTCAATCTGCCCGACAAGCATTCGCTGCGGCTGGACATTGGCGGCTACCATTTCGAGGATCCGCACGGTGATGACGGCGGCGTCACCGGCGCCAAGGCCGGCATCGAATATGAGATCGGCGATGTCTTCGGCACCGGAACGTCCCTGACCTTCACCGGCGAGGTGCGCAACGACAATCGCGACGACACCCAGTTCGCCGGCAGCGTGCGGCTGAACATCCCGTTCAATCCCGGCGGCGGCTCGGACAGCACCGCGGCCATCGGGGCGGATCCGGTCTATCCGGTCAGCGAAGGCTTGCGCAAGCGTGTCAACGAGCGGGTGCGCGGCGATATCGGCGTCCGCATCCAGAGCCAGGACAAGACCGGCGGCACGACGACCCGCGTCGCCATCAACGCCGCCACCAATGCCGCGTTCGGAAAGTTCTATTTCGCCGATGGCGGCCTGGCCGGCGCCGGCACGCAGGCCGACCCGACGACATTGGACGATGCCGTCACCAAGGCCGGCAACGGCGGCTTCGTCGTGGCGCTCGGCGGCAATGGCAATCTGACGACTGGCGGCGTGACGCTGGCCACGGGCCAGACGGTCATCGGCGGCGGCGAAAGCGTCACCGCAAAGCTTTTCGGCGGCGGCACGGCCACCTTCAACCTCGGCGGCAGCGACGGCACGATCCAGGGCACCAACGTCGCCAACCCGGTCATCACGCTGGGCAATGGCAACACGCTGAACGGCATCACCATCACCGGCGGCGGCGACGGCATTTTCGGCAACAACGCCACCAGCACGACGCTGACCAACGTCACGGTAACGAGCACCGGCGGCAATGGCGCCGACTTCGCCGGCAATTCGACCAATGTCAGCGCGTCCAATTTCACCGCCACCGGCAACGGCCTCGACGGCCTGCACATCGAAGGCGACGGCACCTACAATTTCACCGGCACGACGCTGCTGTCGGGCAACCAGGACGACGGCCTCGATATTACGGGCAAGGGCACCTACAGCTTCGCCATCCTCAATGCTCAGGACAACCAGGATGCCGGCATAACGGTGAAGGGCACCGCCGCCGGCGGCAGCTTCACCACCACCGGCGGCCAGGTGACGGGCAACAAGGCCCTGGGCGACGACGGCGTCGGCATCTTCATCGACCCGATCACCGCGCATGTGGTGCTGGATTCAATCTCGCAGACCGGCGGCACATCGGGCGTCGTGCTCGACCATGTCTCGGGCAGCTTCACGGTCAACGGCGCCACCACGATCTCGAACACGACGGGACCGGCGATCGCCATTTCCGATTCGCCAGCAACGATCCGCTTCGGCGACATCAACATCACGGGGCCGGGCGGCGACGGCATGTCGTTCAGCGGCGTCAACGCGGCGGTTGTGGCCGGCAACATCGTCATCTCCGGGCTCGGTCTCGGCCATGCTGGCCTCGACTTCTCCGGCAGCCAGACGACCTTCACGGCGCTCTCGGCCAACATCAGCGGATCGGGCGCCGGCTCGATCGGCATCGATCTCGCCGACACGACCGGCGGCGCTTCGATCATCATCACCAATGGCGGCACCATTTCGGGCGTCGACACGGGCGTGCGCCTGGGCATCGCCGGCTCGCTGGCCCACTCGGCCAATGCCCAATTCAGCTTCGGCGGCGGCTCGATCGCGGGCGTCACCGCCTCGCTCGACGCGCGTGGGCTGAACCAGACGCTCGGCCTCTATGCCTTCGGCTCGACGACGTTCAGCGGCCCGCAGCTGTTCGACGTCCAGAACGTGATCTTCGTCGGCGCGGCAGCCTCGGGTGCCGGCGACGGCTCCTCGCTTGCGGACCTGGCGTCGATCGGCACCGCCGACGGCATTACCGACGCCAACGCGATCTTCGTGCTGGTCAACGACGTCGGCAACACGCCGATCAATGCGTCGGGCGGCTTCTCGCTCAGCGACGACCAGACGCTGGCGTCCTTCGGCAATGGCCGCTCCTTCTCGCTCGGCGGCGTGCCGATCAACGTCACCGGGACCAACATCCAGCACGACCAGGTCGTTTCGGATCCCGGCACCGGGGCGGCGACGCTGACCAATTCGGGCGCCGGCGACGTCGTCACGCTGGGCAACGGCAACTCGCTGCTGGATTTCAACATTTCGGGCGGCAGCGGCGCGGCTATTGGTGGGACGGGCATTGCCGGTCTGACGGTCCAGGGTGTGTCGGTCGGCGGCGTTGCCACGGGCCTGTCGCTCGACAATTTCAGCGGTACCGGCACGTTCACCAATTTCGATATCGCCAGCGCCGGCGCGGGCGTCAGCATCACCGGCGGCACCACCGGGACCCTGACCTTTGACGCGGCGAGCTCGATCGCCGGCACGACAGGCGTGGCGTTCAACATCGATTCCTCGACGCCGAATCTCATCTATAACGGCACGATCAACCAGACCGCTGCCGCGAGCGCGGTCAAGATCAACGCCATGAACGGCGGCTTCGCCAGGTTCGCCGGCAAGATCACCGCCAGCACCGGCGCGGCCAACGCCATCGACCTGACCGGCAATGCCGGCGGCGCGATTGCTTTCGTCGGCGGTCTCGATCTGACAGCCGATGGCGGCTTTGCCTTCAGCGCCGTCAATGGCGGCAATCTGACGGTGTACGGGGCAAGCAATACCGTGGCGACCGGCCTGGGGCCGGACGAGAAGGGCATCCAGATCGCCGGCATGACGATCGGCCTGGCCGGAGTGAACTTCTCCAGCGTCACCGTGGATGGCTCGGGCGGCGGCGTTTCGACCGGCATCGCCATTTCCAACACCAGCGGCGGCAACGTCAACTTCGGTGGCGTCGACCTGTATCGCATCAGCGGCGTCGCCATCAGTCTCGACAATGTCGCCAGCGGCAGATACACCTTCCAGGGCACGACCAAGGTCGACACCGTGGTGGGTGGAGGCTCCGGCTTCCTGGTTCAGAACAGCGCCGCGACCGTCGGCGTCAGCAACCTCGTAACGACGAATATCGCCGGCGCCGATGTCAGCCTGACCAACAACACCGGCACGATCGACATTGGCGGCACCATTACCAATTCCGGCACGGGCGATGGCGTCGTCGTCTCCGGCGGCAGCGCGGCGATCACGATCGGCGCGACCATCAACAGCTCGGCGACAGCGCCCGGCACGGCCGTCAGGGTCGACGGCATCACCGGCGGCTCGGTCGCCTTCACTGGTCCGGTCACCTCAACCGGCGCGGGCAACCTGTTCGCCATCGGCTCGACCACCGCGCCGACGGGTGGCACGATCAGCTTCACCGACTCGGCGCTGACCGCCAGCGGCGGCGGTGGCGCGATCATCGCAGGCTTGGGCGCGGCCGCGACCTTCAACGCCACGTCCCCAATTTCGATCACCAACGCGGTCGGCAACGGCCTGTCGGTCTCCAATGTCGCCGGCAGCGCCACCTTCGGCGCGGTCACCGTGTCGGGTGCAACCGGCAATGGCATCGACATTTCAGGCAATTCCGGTTCGGTGACTTTCGGCACCACCAATGTGACGCTGGGCTCGGCGGCCAACACCGCCGGCATCAACTTCGGCGGCATCAACGCCGATGTCAGCTTCGGCACCACCAGTGTGACGATGGGCGCCGGCGCCAACCAGACGGCAATCGACTTCAGCGGCTCGTCGACGACGGCCGATTTCGGCGTGACCACCATCACCGGCACCGGCGAGGCCACCTCGCGCGGCATCGACCTGTCGTCGACGACAGGCAACAAGACCATCACCTTCCTGCGCGGCTCAAGCATCAGCAACGTCCATATCGGCGTCGACCTGTCGTCCAGCCTCACCACGGCGACCACCGCCAACGCCAACTTCACCTTCGGCGACGGTACTTCGGCCGACGGACTGCAGTCGTCGATCAGCGCGGCGGCCGGCGGCTACACCGTCAACACGGTCGGGCTCGACCCGACGCTCGGCAACTATGATTTCGACGACGTGTTCTTCACCGGCAGCGCCAATCTGCCCTCGGCGGTCGGCGCGGTGACGATGGTCTCGCAATCGGGCGGCGTCATCGCCGTCGGCACGTACGGCCTCAGCCAGTCGGTGACCACGATTTCGCTTGCCGACGCCGATCTCATGACCGGCACGCAGACCTTCGCCTTCGTCGGCACCGTCGATCTCAGCGCAACGCCGTTCACACTCGATTCCGGCCAGTCGATCACCGGCTTCGGCAACAGCAACACCATCGCCGTGTCCGGCACCTTCCAGCAGGTGAACGTGCAGGGCAATCTCGGCGCCACCGGCGGCAACGTTACCGGCGACGAGGGCGTCGTCACCGGCACCGCGGACGCCATGCATCTGCTCGGCAGCAATCAGGTGCGCAACACCGCCTTCGACTTCACTGGCGCCAGCGGCTCGGTCTTCCTGATCGACCAGGGTGCGGCCGGTTTCAGCAATGCCGGCGGCATCTTCATCGATGGCGTCACGGTCAGCAATGTCGCCGTTGGTCAGACGGCGTTCAAGGTCGATGGCCTCACCAGCAACGTCTCGATCACCAACAACAACATCAACGTCGCCGGGACGCTGCTCGACGCCGATGGCGGCAACGGCAACATCACGCTGACGCGCGGCAACCTGCCCAATGGCGGGCCGGCCGGCACGCTGACCGGCGGCGGCGTCTCGATCGTCAACCGCACCGGCGGCCTTGTCGATTTCACCGACAAGGCGACCATCGGCGGCAATGGCGTATCGCTGACCAACAACAGCGGCGCGGGAATCACCTTCGCCGATCTGGACGTTTCCACCAATGGAGCGACGGCCTTCACCGCCACCGGCGGCGGCACGATCACGGTCGACGCGGGAACGATCAATGCCACGGGCGCGCAAGCGGCGTCGCTCGACAACGTCACGGCCGACATTCATTTCACGTCCACCAGCGCGACGTTCAGCGCCGGCAACGGCATCGACCTGCAGAACCTGGCCGGCACGGCCGCTTTCGGCACCGGCACGCTGACCAACACCGGTGCGGGCACGTCGTTCAATGTCGGCTCGGCGACCGCCGCCAGCGGCGGCACTGCTGATATCTCCTATGGCGGCACGATCGCCACCAACGGCAGCGGCGCCGCCGTCTCGATCCAGAGCATGACCGGTGGCTCGGTGGCGCTGTCGGGCAATTTGACCGACAGCAATGCGGTGGCCGGCGGCAACATTTTCGTTGCCGGCAACGATTCCATCACCATCACCTTCTCGGGCACGACCAAGCAGATCAGCTCGGGCGCCGCCGATGGTGTCAATGTCGGCCTCCCCGGCGGTTGGCCTTCGGGCACGCCGACCCCCAACACGAACTCCGCCATCAACTTCACCAATGGCGGCCTCGACATAACGACGACAACAGGCGCGGGCTTCATAGCCACCGGGGACTTCGGCTCCTCGACCTTCACCGTCGCCGGCAGCGGCAACAAGATCACTTCCGGCGGCAACGGTCTCCTGGCGGTCGGCGCCGATGCCGGCGTCGGCGGTGTCACCTTCGACAGCATCTCGGCGGTATCCACGAGCGCCTTGGGCGGCGGCGCCGGCGTGTTCCTGTCAGGCATGACCCTGGCGGGCAATGTCAACATCGGCGGGCTGAAGGATACCGGCTATATCGGCGCCTCGCTGTCCGGCCTGTCCGGCCCCGGCGTGGTCAATTTCACCGGCACGAACGATCTCGACACTAGCCATGAAGGGTTCGAGATCAGCGGCCAGGTCGGCACCATAAACATCGCCAATGTCGCCGGATCCACCCTGACCATCGACGGCAGCGAGGTCGGCATTGCGTTTGCCGTCCTCCAGACCGGGACCGTCAATGTCGGCGGCAATGGCGGCGTCGCCAGCATCGGCGCGACGACGAGCACCACCGGGTCGGCCATAGCTCTCTCCGGCGGCAACGACCTTGTTAATGCGACGCTGAACTACAACGGTTCGATCAAGGTCGATACGGGCACGGTGCTGCAAGCCGCCGGCGGCGACTGGACCGAGTTGAACATGAGCGGTTCGGTCGTTTCGACCACGGACGCGGCGGCGGCGGGGACGGCGGCCTTCACCTTCACCGGCAACGCCAACGGCGCCTACAACATTTCAAGCACGATCAATCATGCCGGCAAGGGCATTGGCGTGCTGTTTGACGGATCGTCCGAGGGAACGGCCACCTTCTCCGGCACGTCCAAGATCTTCAACACCAGCAGCGGCGCCAACGGCGCCATCGTCAAGGCCCCCAGCATCGGCCCGGGCGAAGGCACGGGCACGCTCGCCTTCACCGGCGGCAATCTCAAGATCACCACCTCGAGCGGCGCCGGTTTCACCGCCAGCACCACCGGCCCGGGCACGGTCAGCGTCGGCGGCACCGGCAACACCATCACCACGACGACGGGCACCGCGCTCAACCTGGACGGCGCGACGGTCGGCCCGGATGGTGTCACCTTCGACAGCGTCTCTGCCAACGGGGCGGCGACCGGCATTGCGCTGAACAATGTTTCCGGCGGCACCGTCAGCCTTGGCGCCGCGAATTTGCTGGGCATCACCTCCCATGGCGTCGATATCTCCGGCACGCTCGGCTCGACGCTGAATTTCACCAGTCTCAACGTCGGGCTCGGCGCGGCGAACGCGATCGGTCTCGACCTCAACGGCGCCGCGCTCGGCACCAGCACCGTCACGGCTGGGGATTTCGACGTCGACGGCGGCAGCTTCACCGGCACGATCGGCATCGACATGGCCGACACGACCGGCACCGGCACGATCCAGCTCGGCGACACGACCAACAACAACCCAGCCGGCCAGACCTCGAAGATCGAGAATGTCGGCTATGGCGTCCAGTTCTCCAGCGCCACCAACGCCAAGCTGGTCTTCGGCGACGGGGCAGGTCCGGCCGAATCTTCGATCGCCACCACCGGCGGCCAGGTCATTCACGCCACCGACACCTTGCCGACAGCGGGCGACTACAATTTCAACGATGTCAATTTCACCGGCGACACCTCGAACCTGTCGGCGATCAGCGTCTACTATGTCACCGCCGACGCCAGCGCTCTCGGCGACGGCAGCCTGCTCAATCCAGGCACCTATGCGAACGCCCAGAATTCCACGGCCAATGTCATCGTGCTGATCGACAAGAACGGCACCGGCAGCCAGGAGACGATCGACCTGGGCGGCACCTCGTTCCAACTCGACGACGGACAGGTGCTGCTAGCCTTCAAGAGCGGCGATGCGGCCGTCGATGTCTCGCAGCTTGGTGTCGACACCAGCAGCGGCGCCTCGGCGGCATTCCATTTCACCACGGTGCAGAATTCGCCGATCATCTCGGCGCCGGGCGGCATCGATACGCTGCGGCCGATCCTGCGGAGCAACACCGCCACCTCGGTGGTCAATTTCGCGACGACCGGCACCGGCGTCCTCACCGGCGGCATCGAGAACCTGATCATCCGCAACACCGGCAGCGGCACCGGCGTCTCGGGCAGCGTGGCGACCGCCTCCAGCTTCTTCCTCAGGAACAACGACATCGCCGCCGGCGGCAGGGCGCTCGACTTTACCACCAGCGGCGCGCCGGCTGCCGACAGGCTCCTGCTTTCGATCGACGGCAACACGCTGCAGTCGACAGGGACCGCGCTTGCCGCCAATTTCCTCGGCCAGAGCGTCAGCGCCAATCAGAATACGATCGCGATCCGGTCGTTCGCCAACAATACGGTCATCGGCGGCACCGGCGGCGGCATTGCTTTTAACGGTGCCACTTTCGACTCGACGGGCGGCGGCGGCACCGTCAGCGCGGGCACCCTCACCGTCGGCACAACTGGTGCGCGCGTGCAGGGCGACGGCCTCAACCTGCTCAACACCAGCGGCACGCTCGATCTTGGCACCTTCAGCATTGCCAACAATGGCGGCACGGGCCTGCTGGTCAACGAAAAGGGTGGCACGACCTTCACGTTGAACAGCTCGGGCGGCTCGGTCGACACCACGAACGGCACTGCCATCAATCTCGACCCGCTGACGGTCCACATGACGCTCGGCAGCGTCATCGCCACCGGCGGCGCCAGCGGCATCATCTTCGACGGTGTTGCCGGCACCTTCGCCGTCACCGGCGCCACCAGCATCACCGGCACGACGAGCGCCGGCATCAACGCCATCAATACCAATACCGGCACGTTCAACTTCAACACGGTGACGGTCAACAACACGACCGGCGGCGGCATCGGCTGGGCCAGTGGCACGCTCAACGTCACCGGCCTCGCCAACATCGACACAACGAGCGGTGCCGGCATCACCCAGAGCGGCGGCACGACCGGCTTTGCCGGCGGCCTGACCGTCGATACCACCACCGGCGCCGGCATAGCCGCGACGGGCGGTACGATCAGTGTCGCCGGCTCGGGCAACACGATCACGACCGGGTCAGGAACCGCACTCGATCTCAGCGGTACGACCGTTGGTGCTGGCGGCGTGAATTTCTCCAGCGTCTCGGCCAATGGCGCCGCTACCGGCATCGCGCTGAACAACGTCTCCGGCGGCGCCATCGCACTTGGCACGGTCGACCTGCAGGGCATAACCTCGCGCGGCATCGATGTGTCCGGCACGCTCGGCGCGGCACTGTCTTTCACGGATCTGAGCATCGGCCTGAACAGCGGCTCGGCCGTTGCCTTCGACCTGAATAGCGCGATCATCAACGCGGCGATCACCGCCAATGATTTCGACGTCACCAATGCCGCCGTGAGCGCGGGCTCCTCGATCGGCGTCGACCTGCGCGGCGCGACCGGCGGATCGACGGTACGCCTCGGTGACGCCGCGGTCGGCGGCGCATTTTCCAGCATCGCCGGTACCAACACCGGCATATTCCTGAACAGCACGACGAACCTTGCCTTCACCTATGGCGACGGCGAATCGACGACCGACAAGGGTTCGACCATCAGCGCCAATGTCGGCATTGACGCCTCCAGCGCACCAACGCTCGGCACCTACAATGTCCAGGACGTGAACTTCCAGGCCAGCCCCGGCCTCGGCTTCGGCATCGGCAAGATCTATTTCGTCAGCGCCATCGCCACCGGCGACGGCAGCGGCAAGGACCAGAACAACCTGGCGACGCTGACTACGGCGGAAGCGGCGGCGCTTTCAACCGACATCATCGTGCTGGTCAACGATGGCGGCGTCATCACTGCAGCCGGCAGCAACGGCAACGACACGCTGGCGCTTGCCATAGGCGAGCAGGTGCGCGGTTTCGGCAACGGCAACATCAACCTGGCGCTGACCGTGCCGTCGACGATCCAGCTGGCCAGCAGTAGCATCTCGATCATCGACCAGACGCCCAATGGCGTCGCCACGCTGACGACCACCGATGGCAGCACCGCCATCACGCTTGCCACCAGCGGCAACATCATCGATGGCTTCACAATCGATGGCGATGATGGCCTTGGCCTCGCCTATGCCGCGATCGGCATCAGCGGCGCGACATCGGGCGCCACGATCAGCAACTTGACGATCAGGAACGTCACCGCCACCGATATCGACTTCGGCGCCGGCGCCACCGGCACGACGACGCTCACCAATCTTTCCCTCTTCTCCACGGGCGCGGCCGGCACCGCCATCAAGTTTGGTGCTGCCTCCGGAACGGTCACCGCCACCAAAGTCGTCACGTCGGGCGGCGGCGGCTTGTCCGTGGTCGGCGGCGATGCTGCGTTCAGCTTCGACAACATGAGCTCGGTCTCCAGCGCCGCCGGCACCGCTGTCAGCATCACCAACCGCTCCGGCGGCAGCTTCGGCTTTGCAGGCACGGTCACGTCGAGCTTTGGAGCCAGGGCCATTTTCATTTCGGGCGCGACTGGAGCAGACACAGTAAGCTTCACCGGTGCCGTCAACCACAACAACGCCACCGGCGCCGCCGTCGCGATCAACAATGGCGGCCAGGCCTCGACCGTCAGCTTCGCCAACCTCACCATCACGACGGGCAGCGGCAACACAGCCTTCACCGCAATCAATGGCGGCACGGTCAATGTCACCACCGGCTCGATCAGCACGACGGTCGCCCAGGCGATCAACCTCAACGGCATCGCCGCCGGCATCAATTTCACCTCGACCACATCAGGCGGTGGCGCCAACAATGTCAGCCTGGCGAATGTCACCGGCACGGTGAACCTGGGCACGGGCGCGCTGAGCGGTGCATCGGGCACGGCGTTCAACGTCAGCGGCGGCTCGGCCAATATCGACTACAATGGCTCCATCACGCACACCGCCAACGCCACCGCGATCGACGTCCAGAACCACACCGGCACCGGCGGCGGCGCCAGCACGATCTCATTCGACGGAGCCGTGTCGTCGAGCGGCTCGAGCGACGGCATCAACCTGGTGAGCAATGGCGGCACCAACGGCACCAATATCAATTTCACCAACACGCTGACCATCAACACATCGAGCAGCGGCACCACCGGCTTCAACGCAACCGGCGGCGGCACGGTTATTGCCTCCAATACCAGCAACGTAATCACGTCGGGCGCGGGCACCGCGCTCAATGTCGCCAACACGACCATTGGCGGGGCGGGCCTGACCTTCCGCAGCATTTCGTCCAACGGCGCCGCCAATGGCATCGTGCTCAACAATACGGGGACCAGCGGCGGGCTGACGGTGACGGGCGATGGCCTCGGCGCGAACAACGGCTCCGGCGGCATCATCCAGAATTCGACAGGCGACGGCATCAGCCTGACCTCGACCCAGGACGTCCATCTCGCCTATATGAACCTCACCAACAATCTGGGCGACGGCATCGGCGGCTCGGGCATCAACGGCTTCGTGCTGAACCGGCTAAACATTTCCGGCAACGGCAACGATGCGGCGACCGACGAATCCGGCATAAACATCACGCAGCTGACCGGAACCGCCTCGAACGGCGCTCATGCGACCTCGATCAGCAATTCCGTGATCAGCAACAACAACGAGTTCGAGATTCAAATCTCGAATGCGTCGGGCACGCTGACCAACCTGCAGCTTATCAACAACACGATCTCGGCCAACGGTCTGGCCATCAATGGCAATGCCAGCTCGCAGCATGGCAATCTCGTCAATTTCCTTGGCACGGGAACGTCGACGATGGGGCTGACGGTCACGGGCGGCAGCTTCACCGGCAATATCCTATCGGACCCAACGCATCAGATTACGGGAACTGGCGTTTTCGGCAATTCGGGCGGCACCGCCATGACGGTGAATGTCTCCGGGGCGACGTTCACGAACAACAATGCCGGCGTCGACGTCTCTACCGATCCCGTAGCGACGTCGCTGACCTTCGATATTGAGAACAATACGTTCATCGGCCAGCGTTCGACCGCGATCAATCATTTCGACAATGGCAATGGGCCCTTCAACCGGACAGTGAACGGCAAGATAAGCGGCAACATCATTGGCAACAACGCGGTAACCAATTCTGGATCGCTTGTCGGGAACGGCATCAGCATCCAGAACGAAGGCGCTATAAACGGCAAGTATCTGATCACCAACAATCAGATTTATCAGATCGCGACGGCTCCCGGGATCAGCGTCAATGTCGGTCTCACTGGCCTAGCCACAGGCGGCGGTGAAACCGATGTCACCATCACCAACAATATTTTCGATCATATGAACGGCAGCCGTGCCATCACCATCCAGGACAACCAGGATCTTGGCTTCGGGCCATTCCCGACCATCTGGGCCAATCTGAGTGGCAATTCCTTCTCGAACGTAGCGGGCCAGGCCGGCAATGGCCAATTCGTGCGCATAAAGCAGACTGGTGGGACGGTGAAAGTTACACAGGGTACACCCACGGCCGCCTCCATCGCGACGGAACTGGATGACGCCAACGGCATAAACGATCCGACGAAGTTCAGCATTTCTGGAACGGTGACATTCTCGGCGGCCGGACTGCCGCCGCTGCCGTCGACCAACCCTCTGCCGTGAGCGTAACGTTGTGTTCCTGTGAATTCGCGCTATGGCAGGGCAGTCTAAAAACCGACTTGCAAAGCGGTGAAAACAACTGTTCAATGCGGGCTGCAATATTTGTTTTCTGATTAGCAGACAAGTTTAAGTACCGGAGCGTAACCTGTGGGGAAGTATTCCTGCAGGGCGAGTGATTGCAATCTGGGATAACAGCGGGAGGGGACTTTGGCAGAACCATTTCTGTCTGAAATCAGAATCATGTCTTTCGTCTTTGCGCCTAAAGGTTGGGCGCTATGCAATGGGCAACTCCTGCCCATCAACCAGAACCAAGGGCTATTCTCGCTACTGGGCACGACATTCGGCGGCGATGGGCGTGTGAATTTCGCCTTGCCCGATTATCGCGGATGCGTCCCGATCCATGTCGGCAGCACTCATACGCTTGGCGAGCGCGGCGGCGAACAGGCTCATACACTTTCGATCGCGGAAATCCCGACCCACCTGCACGTCGCCAACGCGTCTGGTTCACAGGGCAACTCAACCAATCCGAATTTTGGCGGCACGGGCAATGTCCTGGCGCAGGATCCGGGAAATATCTACGGCCCCGCGGCCAACCTGGCCGCCTTGAACGCTGGAAGCGTCAGCAGCGTCGGCGGCGGCCAGGCGCATCTGAACATGCAGCCCTTCCTGACATTGAGCTTCTGCATCGCCCTGCAGGGCATTTTCCCGTCGCCGAATTGAGGGAGCGCGATCATGGCACAACCTTACATCGGTGAAATCAGAATGTTTGCCGGCAATTTCGCACCGGCGGGCTGGATGCTCTGCGAGGGACAGCTTCTGCCGATCTCGGAGAACGAAACGCTGTTCCAGCTGATCGGTACCACCTATGGCGGCGATGGCGAGAGCACGTTCGCCTTGCCCGATGCGCGTGGCCGACTCCCAATTCATCAGGGCAATGGCTTTGTCCTCGCCGAGACTGGCGGCGCCGAAGAGATTACCCTGACGATCTCCCAGATCCCCGCGCACACACACGCTTTTCTCGGAAATGCCGGCAACGGATCGCAAGCAGCACCACAAAACAATGTGCTTGCAAGCTCGACCTTAGTGAGGCTCTACGCGTCGGAGACGGCAGACGCCAACATGGCAGCACCGGCTATTTCGTCAGTGGGCGGCAGCCAGCCCCACAGCAACTTCCAGCCCTATCTCTGCATCAACTTCATCATCTCACTGTTCGGCATTTTTCCATCACCTACCTGAGAGGGACCGTCATGGCCGACCCGTTCGTTGCCGAAATCCGCATCTTTCCGTTCAATTTTGCCCCAAAGGGCTGGGCCTGGTGCGATGGACAGTTGCTGCCGCTGTCGCAGAACACGGCGCTGTTCTCGCTGCTTGGCACCACCTATGGCGGCGATGGCAGATCCAATTTCGCCTTGCCCGATTTGCAGGGCAGCGCGCCGATGCACCCCGGCCAGGGGCCAGGCCTGTCGTTGCATGACCTTGGCGAGAGCGGCGGATCGGAGACGATCACTCTGCTCCAGTCCGAGATTCCCTCGCACAACCATACGATGCGAGGCACGGTCGAAGATGGCACACAAGGGACACTGACGCCCAACATCACGTTGGCGACCTCCATAGGCGGAGCCGCGTTCCAGACGACAACCAACGCCGGTCTGGTCCCTTTGAACAGCAACGCACTGGCGCCGGCCGGCGCCAGTCAGCCGCACAACAACATGCAGCCCTATCTCACCTGCTACTTCAACATCGCGCTGCAGGGCGTGTTCCCTCCACGTCCCTGACGTGTCGATGAATCCTGTTAGCAAACCGGCCGGCTGGGTACGCGCGGCCGGCCTTGGCCTAATATTTCGCCCTATGACGGAAATCGATCTGCCGTTCCTGGCGCGGGTTTATGCCTCGACCCGTGCCGAGGAACTGACCCTCACCTTGTGGAACGAGGCGCAGAAGGCGGCGTTTCTGGACATGCAGTTCCAGGCGCAGCACGCGCACTACCAAAAATATTATCCCAACGCCGACTGGCTGGTGATGATGTATGAAGGCAGCGACATCGGCCGCCTCTATATCGAACGCTGGCCAAGCGAGCATCGCATCATCGACATCACCTTCCTGCCCGCCTTTCGCGGCAAAGGGTTCGGCAAGGCGCTGCTCGCCGACCTGATCGACGAGGCGGGCGCCGCCGGCAAGGCGGTGTCGATCCATGTAGAAAAGCACAACCCGGCCATGCGGCTCTATCTGCGGCTGGGCTTCACGGTCGCCGAGGACAAGGGCGTCTACGACCTGATGTTGCGACCGCCGTCGTAGCGGTTACGATGATGTGCCACGATACCACGACACGATGCTGAACCGCTCACCGCGCGTGACCGGGGTGACTTCGTGTGTCGTTTCCGAACGAAACGCGATCAGCGAGCCCGGCAATGCCTGCATGGCGATGCGCAGGTCCGGACCGCTATAGGGCCCGTGCAGGACCAGCGAGCCGCCCGCGTAGTTATCCGGCAAAGGATCGTCGGATTGCCTATTGAGAAAGATCACCGCCGAGATTTTTCGGAAGCGCGATTCGTCATGAATGAGCGGCGTGTTGCCGTCCTGGTGCGGCACGAAGAAATCGCCCTCCTGGTAGTGCAGGAACTGGGGTTTCTCAAACGCGCCGAGTACGACGCCAAAGTGCCGTTCCAGGGCCGCCTTCTGTTCAGCCAGCAAGCCGCTTACCCGCGCCTCGGTGGCTGCTGAAACCTCGGCGCGCCTGCTCCGGCGCACCCGCGGCCATGCCGGCTTCTGGTCGGAACGGCCGAGCAGGCCTGCATCCCGGCCGGCGGCGCCGCGAATTTCGGCGCACAGAGCGTCGCATGCCGCTTTGTCCAGCGCTTCCGGGACAATGAGATAGTCGACCATTTCAAGCCGGGCTCAGTTGAACACGGCCTCATAGTGATAGCCCGACGCATCGACCGAAACCGGCACGATGAAAATGTCGTCGGCAATTGTGTCACCGGTGAAGTGATAGATGGCCTGCGGTAGCCTTACGTCGCCTGGTCCCTTGAACAGCAATGTGAAGCCGCCGCCGTCTCGCGGGCTGGCCTCGATGCGCCGGACCTGGGTCAGCTCGAGCGAAAACCGCCTTCCACCGGCCGACACCGTGAAAACCGACCCCGCCGCCCGCTCGAAATCCGCTGCCGAAACCATCTTGTCCGCCTCAACCTGTTTTGAAGTCCGCGGCAATGTCGCCACTTCGCGGCAAGCTGTCTAGAGCCATCGGCGACCTCTGCCGCATTGCGCTGCAAACCATGGTACTGCTTTTGCGGCAGTGAAGAACGCTGTAGAGCATTTGCTTCATCTTGCGCATGATCATATCCAAATCGAGGATCAGTATGCAGGAACAGATCCCGGCTGGTGCTGGGTCACCCATGGGCGAGCCGCCGCGACCGGCGTGCGGGAGAGGAACGAAACGATGGCTGACAGCGGCGTGAAAACGGAAACGGCACCGGCGGGCGAAGCATTGCCGCTTTTCTACTCCAGGCCGGAGGCGCTCAATCCGGCGCGGCACGGCTCGCTGGGGTTGACCGCGCGCAGCGACTTTTCCTTCGCGCGCTCGGCGCACGCCATCCCGGTGGTGGCGTCGGAGATGCCGGCGGCGATGCGCTCCTATCCGATCGTCTTCATCGGCGCCGCCAAGGCGCCCGTCATCATCACCGGCGTTCGCCAGGACGAGAACCTGTTCGTCGATGCCGACGGCAAGTGGAACGCGCCGCACTACATCCCGGCCTATGTCCGCCGCTACCCTTTCATCCTGGCCGAGGATCCGACCTCGGCCGGCCGGCTGACGCTGTGCGTCGACCGGGCGAGCGACCGTGTCGTCGACCAGCTGATGGCGCCCTTCCGCGACGACAAGGTGCTGCCGTTCTTCGGCGGCAACGAACCGACCGAGGCGACCAGGCAGGCGCTCGCTTTCTGCAACCAGTTCCAGATCGATTTCAGGGCCACCCGCGAGATGGTCGACAAGATCGACGCGCACGGTCTGTTTTCGCCGCGCCAGAGCAAGGTGACGCTGGAAGGCGGCGAAGTGCTCAACCTCACCGACTTCCAGGTGATCGACGAAGCGGCCTTCAACAAATTGAGCGACGAGGCCTTCCTCGACCTCAGAAAGTCCGGCGCGCTCGGCCTGCTCTATTGCCACCTCGCCTCGACCAACAGCTGGACCTCGCTGGTGCACCAGGCGTCGCTTCGCAAGGCGGAGACCGCGAAGAGTGCCTGACGGCATTGCCCGACCTGCCGAGGGCGACGACATCCAAATTGGAACATTTCAGGCGTTGCCCGGTTGCTTCCTCAGGGAAGGAAGACGGCCATGGTGATCAGCCAGGAAGAACGTGTCGCGCATATCAGCAAGCGGGCCCGCGAACTCTGGGAACGGGAAGGCTTGATGCCCGACCGTGAGAAGGCCTGCTGGGACAAGGCGGTCGAGGAGTTCGAGTCCGGTCGGCTGACCGCCGGACGAAAGCAACCAGGCGCGGATGCCGCTGGCGACAGCGCGGGTACCAAACACTGACGCTCCGCTGCGTTTCATAGTATTCGAAAATCAGGCGTGGTTTCGCTGTGAATTTATTAGTACTGCACCGCGAGGCCGGTCATCATACCGTCCGGCAATGAAGTTCTCGCCCCAGCGTCCGCAAGCCTCTGTCGCGGCAACGGCCAGCCTCGCAGGGCTCTCCGGATGGACAACAAGGAAAAAGGCCACGTGGGCAGTGGTGAACGTCCAGAGCAGGGCGTCAGGTGCGACGCTTCGCAGACGCTCGATACAGGAAGCCAGGAAGGCGCGACGCTCGACCCTCGGAAAGTGCTGGTAAATCAGCAGAGATTTCCCCGATGCATAGAAGGCGGCTACCTCATCCAGGTAGATGTATTTGGACGAATTCTTGCGGCCCTTCGGTAGCGATGTCTCCAGACCGTTGTCCGGATCGAAGAAGACGAGATCGGTGTCCCGGAACACGACCAGGCAGCGTTCTACGAAGGGAGCCCGAGCCGAAAGCCCATCCGGCAACAGTTCGTTGAAGTAGGCCGCGCCGGGAATGGCGCCGCTGTCCTCGATGGTTTGAAGCCGGCGGCGATCCGGCTCGTCTGCGGCGTGCGCCAAGATATCGAACAATTCCGGGTCGAAGTGCCGAAACCGCTCCGGCTGTTGAAGATAGGCCAGTTTACCGCCGTCTGAACTCCCGTCAGATGGCGTCAGCATCCAGCATACACCGATGCCGTTTGCGCCGCCCCACGACAGCGCCCGCAGCAGTGAATACTTCCGATAATCGCTGACGTCCCCGACGTATTGATGCTTCACGCATGCCCCCGAATCCCATTCAGGCGAGCATGTCACAATACCCTAATTTGAGGTACTCCAAATTAGGGTTCTATTGAAGTGCTGGTCTCTGCACTGGCGCTTCAATTGTCCTCACTCGTTCAGACCTCTACCAGAGAATGATCGAGCTGCTTGTGCAGGCTCGCAAGGACGCGGGCATAACGCAGGTTGAACTCGGGAAACGACTCGGACAGCGACAGACCTTCGTGTCGAAGTTTGAACTAGGCGAACGCCGTCTCGACGTTGCGGAATTCGTGGCCGTCAGCAGAGCTATAGGTGCTGATCCGCACGCAATAATTAAGGCGTCTGAATGCAACGATATCTAGTCTCTAGCTGGGCTATGGAGCTCAAGAGGCTGTATCAACAGCCTAGTTACCATTGGCCGGGCTAAACTGTTCAGCCGGCAATATTAGTTGACTAGGTTGTCCTCAAACAGCGAATGCTGACTGGGTTCCGCCGTCACATGGCCCGGCGAGAATTCGACACCAGCTAGCTCACCGAGGTCACGGATTACCCGCATCATGTGATGCAGCGTGTTCCATTCTCGCCAATTAGAAGCGCTACCCGGTGCTGGGATGATGCCTTTCGCGAGGCAATAGATCCGGTCGTCCGCCGCCGAAAATGCCTGCCCCGCAAAGTGCTCGCTCTCTACGATCCGCTTGCAGACATCGGACATCACATCGGCATCTCTTCCCGTGTCAGCGCCGCGCACCACAAGCGTATTGGTAGGAGTTGTATAGCGGAGCTGTCGGTGTGCCCGCCCGCCGCCTTTCTTACGGGGAAAAGCCATCTTCCCATGGTCAGCACCGAAATCGCCGTAGCCTAGCCGGTCAGGCGGTATGCTGCATTCCTTCAACGAGGCATGGAAGACTTCCCATTCGTAACGTGGAATGAGTTCCGTCTTGCCTGGTGCGGCTGGGTTCTTCTTGGGGAAATTGGAGCCCTGAAACACAACGCGTTGCCAAAGACCCACCTCACCAACGCGATCAAGTACACCACTCACCGAACCGGTTGCTATTTTCGGATCAAGGGGGGCACCCGTGAAATCAACGAAAATAACGCAGTCTGATGGTTCCAAACCCACGGTCTTCAACGCATCGGTAATCAGCTTTCCGTCCGCTTCTTCGTAACCGACGAGCACTGCAAGTTTTGTTGGACCATCACACCAAAGGTTCCGGAACAGCGGGTTAGCCAAGTCCGTCAATCTAGCCACCGGCACCATATCTGCGTTCCACCGCCACACCGTACGGAAGAGACGCAGGAGGCCCACGTCGCCAAGGTCCCGCGCGATGAAGTGAGTATCCAAGAATGCCCGTTTGAACGGCCAATGCTTTCCGACTCGGTTGCCGGTTTCATGAGCAATTTCATCCACCGTGGGTGTTCGTTCCAGTGCAGGGTCAAACTCGGTCAGAGACGGTACGACGAAGCGAGGCTCAACGAACAGCTGAGCATCATGAGGCAGCTTACCTGCGGCGGTGTATTCACCCTGCTTGAAACGCAGGCCGGGGTAGTATGGAAGCATTTAATTACCTTCCTTTGGTTCCTGCAATCAGTATGTTACGCACCTGCCCCAATCCAATCTTCTGGGAGAAGAGCGAATAATCATTTCGTTCTTTTCTGATTCGTCCAAACACAATCGCAGGATGGACACCGATTTCTGCAGCAAATCGCTCAATTACGTCTGGTGATTGGGCAATACGAGCGGCAGACCTACGCCACCTCTCCTCAGGAATGAGGATATTTGACGCGAACGCATCGGCTTCCGTTTCCTGATCATCAAGCGATTCCGCTTCCGTCTGATCAAAGAAACCCACGGCCAAACCTGTGCGATAGTGCAAGATGGCATGGGCTATCTCATGCAAAAGCGTGAACCAGAAATTATCCAGTGCGTCTCGCCGCAGCGTCACGCCGATGACCGGGATTCCATCGACCACGAACGCCGCGCCGTCTATAGCCAAGCCGGCAATCTGGCGCTCGGCCACTAGAACAATACCGTGCTCTCGAAGCATGTCACATGCACGTTTCGGCCCGTCAGCAAACACACTTTGGCGAGCGAGGTCAGGAAGCCATGTAACGTCAAGCGGTATAAACCGTGGTTTGCTCGTATCAATGGTTTCCAGCGCCCGGTTTGTGACCCTAGCCCGCCACGCATGGAGAAGGATGTCCCCACTGTGGTCCTTGACGTTTAGGCCTGTACGCAGGAGTGACGGGCTGCCGAATGTGATCCTGTTCTCCGCTATAAATCGGCGCAGTTCTTCCTTGTCCGCACTCTCAGAAAACCAACCATTCTCCTGACCGTGCTTCAATATTTTCCTTATGTCTTCCTTGGAGACATCATCGATGACTAGATCCAGCCCGCGAAGCTCTCTGATTTCGGAGATCTCTGCTCGGAGATTTACACCCAGAAGAGCGGCGACTCGCTCATAGTTCTTGAGGCTTATGGTTCTGTATCGGTCGGCCTCATATCGCTGAACCTGTTGTTCCTTGACGCCAAGTCGCCAAGCCAAGTCTCGCTGCGACATCCCTTTCGCGATGCGTGCAACAATCATTGTCAAGCCGGGATCACTGCCCGCCCGTTTCTGAAGTGGACGATGATCGCCGCTATCCTTGGCACTTTCATATGCCCCGATAACCTCGACCAGTTCCGTGCGTTCGGCCTTCATGGCTCGCGCCACTTGGACAACGACCTCAGGTGGCAGGCCCTTCACCATCGGCTCGAGCGCACGCTCAGAACTCAACGCGGCATCTAGCACGGCGACGTTGTTCCGCGCTTCTCGTAGGTCCCGCTCGTTGAGAATCATGCCTAAGGCCATTGCCTTACATACCACAACATAATTGTTGTGGTATAGGCCGTATTGAAACTATTGCTCAGAAGCTGCGGCCTAATCTGCTTCGTGCCCGCTTCATGGGGCTCAGGTCCGCTGCCGGCGAGCAACACTTATCTCGGTTCATTTCCAGACCGCTCCTGTCTGGAGCGTCATGCACTTCGGCGACGCCGCGAGTTCACGCTGCGTCGCATCCGTGGAATTGGTAACCCGAGTGTAACCGAGATCTATTGAGGCGCATCGTTGGCGCCGGATTTCAACCGTCCGAAACGCGAAAAAGCCGCGGAAAACCGCGGCTTTTCGATGCTTGATCCCCCTGAAGGAAAACTGGAGCGGGTGAAGCGATTCGAACGCTCGACCCCAACCTTGGCAAGGTTGTGCTCTACCCCTGAGCTACACCCGCTCACACGGCGTCTTGGCCGCAAGCCGGGCCTATATGGCTGAAGACCGCGGCGATTGCAACAGGGAAATAGCAGGCTTTTTGCAACCTTCCGAGCGATGCCGGCAAACCGCCCGCGACGCGCCGATTTCATCGCCGCTGGCGCGGCGGTCTTGTGTCGGCCGCCTCATTGGCCGTAAACGGCAAGGCCGAGAAACCAACGAAGAAGAGACCCATGCCGAAGACCGAAGCTGACCTGATGGCCTTTCTTGCCGAACTCGGCATCGCGGTTTCGACGATACGCCACCCCCCGCTCTATACGGTTGCCGATTCGCAGGCGCTGCGCGGCGAAATCGCCGGCGGGCACACCAAGAACCTGTTCCTGAAGGACAAGAAGGACAATTTCTTCCTGGTCACCGTCGGCGAGGATGCGGTCGTCGATCTCAAGCAGATACATCAGCTGATCGGCGCCGCCAGCCGGGTTTCGTTCGGCAAGCCGGAAATGCTGATGGAGCTTCTGGGGGTCACGCCGGGGGCGGTCACGGTGTTCGGCATCGTCAACGACAGTGAAAACCGGGTCAAACTGGTGCTCGACAAGGATCTGATGGACCATTCCGTCATCAATGCGCATCCCCTGACCAACGAGGCGACGACATCGATCGCGGCCGCCGATCTCATCAGATTCGTCGAGGCAACCGGGCATGATGCTGCTATCTTGAAAGTCTCGGCATGATCGCCACATGGGTGGCAAAGCCGATTTCCAATTGAGACAGGGCGCCGGGCCACGGGCCGGCCGCGCGACCGAAAGGGTGACGAGATGAGCGACAACAATCCGTTTGGCGGATCATTCGGAAACAAGGGCGGCCAGTATGCCACCACGGTGCAGTATGGCGGAACCGAGCCCAAAGCCGGATTCGGCGAGACGTCCGCGCCCCCAGCTGCCGGCCCCACCGCCGGCCCCACCACCGGCGATGTCATCAAGGACACGACGACCGCGGCCTTTGCCGCCGACGTCATCCAGGAATCGCGCCGCCAGCCGGTGCTGGTCGACTTCTGGGCGCCGTGGTGCGGACCTTGCAAGCAGCTCACTCCGCAGCTGGAAAAGGCGGTCAAGGCCGCCGGTGGCAAGGTCAAGCTGGTCAAGATGAACATCGACGACCATCCCTCGATCGCCGGCCAGCTCGGCATCCAGTCGATACCGGCGGTCATCGCCTTCAAGGACGGCCAGCCGGTCGACGGCTTCATGGGCGCCGTTCCCGAGAGCCAGATCAACGAATTCATCACCAAGGTCGGCGGCAAGGGCAATGGCGCGCCGCCGGTGGCCGAGGCCCTGGCCGCGGCGGCGGAGGCGCGCGACGCCGGCGACATGCAGACCGCGGCCGACATCTACGATAGCATCCTGGCGCAGGCGCCGGAAACGGTCGAGGCGATTGGCGGGCTGGGCGACCTGCTGTTCGAGGCCGGCGATACCGAGGGTGCCGAGGCGCTCCTGGCAACGGCGCCGGAGGCCAAGAAGGACGCACCGCCGCTGGCTGCCCTGCGCGCCAAGATCGCGCTGGCCGCGCAGGCGGCGGCGCTGGGCAATCCGGCCGAGTTCGAGCGGCGGCTTGCGGAAAACCCCAAGGACCATCAGGCCCGTTTCGACCTGGCGATGATCCAGAACGCCATGGGCGATCGCACGGCGGCCGCCGACAATCTGCTGGCCATCATCAAGGCCGACCGGAGCTGGAACGAGGATGGCGCCAGGACGCAGTTGCTGCAGCTGTTCGAGGCCTGGGGCATGACCGACGAGGCGACGCTTGCCGCGCGCCGCAAATTGTCGGCATTGCTGTTTTCCTGAGCCGGTTACGGTTGTTTTGTCGCAAGGGCTTGTGGCGCCAGGCCTGTGCGCCAGATAGGACAGGGCAGGATTGACGCTTCGCAAGGGAAGCGATCGGAGGAACGAGGTGCAAGCGGGAAACGCGCATTACCGGCTCGCCAAGGATCTGCCATCGACGATCCCGCTCTTTCCGCTCGAAGGCGCGCTGCTGCTGCCGGGCGGCCGCATGCCGCTCAACATCTTCGAGCCGCGCTACCTGCAGATGGTGGACGAGGCCGTCGCCGGCTCGCGGCTCGTCGGCGTCATCCAGCCCGGCCTCAATGGCGCATTGCGCGAGGATGGCGAGCCGGAGCTTTGCAACGTCGGCTGCATCGGTCGCATCATCGCCTTTTCCGAGACCGGCGACGGCCGCTACCTGATCTCGCTGCAAGGCGTGTGCCGGTTCCGCGTCGCCCACGAGCTGACGGTCAAGACGCCGTTCCGCCAGGCGAAGCCGGCGCCCTTCCTCGCCGATCTGGACGAGGAGCAGGCGGCTGATGAAATCGACCGGCCGGCGCTGCTCAGAGCCTTTCGCGCCTATCTGCAGGCCAATGACCTGGAAGCCGACTGGGAAAGCGTCAGCCGCGCCGAAAACGCCATGCTGGTCAACGCGCTGTCGATGATGGCGCCCTATGGACCGGCCGAGAAGCAGGCATTGCTCGAGGCCGCGGACCTGAAAACCAGGGCCGAAACGCTGATTGCCATCACCGAGATGACGCTGGCGCGCGAGAATGAGGATTTTGGCTCGAGCCTGCAGTAGGAATGCGACGATATCCAGCCGGCCTGCAATGACGGCCTGACCGATCTCGACAGATCCTGACATGCTGGCTGACATCCAGGGCGTGAAACCGGAAGAGGACCCAATGACGGATGGGCGCGACGGAAAGAAGGCCAATGTTGACCCGAAGCTGCTCGAACTCCTGGCCTGCCCGCTGACCAAGGGGCCGCTGGCCTGGGACCCCGAGCGCGGCGAGCTGGTTTCGCGGGTCGCCAAGCTCGCTTATCCGGTGCGCGACGGCATCCCGATCATGCTGCCCTCGGAAGCGCGGGTGCTCTCGGCCGAGGATGTGCTGTCGCCGCCACGGCCAGGTGGGCCGAATTGAGGTGGCGCGGAGCCATCCGCTCCGCTTCAACCATATACGTGTACAAACCAAGGGACATCAGGTCTTCGCGACGTCGCCTCAGCTCGGCCTGGCCAGTGCCTTGTCGATCTGCGGCAGCAGAAGCTCCCTGGCGGACTCTGGCGTCAGCGGGCCGACATGCTTGTAGGCTATCTTGCCATCCTTGCCGATGACGAAGGTTTCCGGCACGCCATAGACACCCCAGTCGATCGCCGTGCGGCCGGCTTCGTCGACGCCGATTGCCTGGAACGGATTGCCAAGGTCGCCGAGGAAGCGGCGGGCGTTTTCCGGCCGGTCCTTGTAATTCAGCGCCGCCATCGCGAACCTTTTGTCCTGCGCCAGCGCCAGCAGCACTGGGTGCTCTTCCCGACATGGTGCGCACCAGGACGCAAACACGTTGACCAGCGTGACCTTGCCGGCGAAGGCTTTCGAATCGAGCCCGGGCAGATTGCTGCCCTCCAGGGGCGGCAAGTTGGTTTGTGGTGCCGGCAGGCCGATGAGCGCCGACGGCACTTCCGAGACATCGCGTCCCGACAAGAGCTGCGACAGGAACAGTCCGGCCAGTCCGAGGAAGACCAGCAGCGGCAAAAATACGAACAGGCGGCGACGGGCCGGCGTTTCCGTCCCTGTGCTCATGACTTGGCTGCCTTGTCGGAACGGCGGCGCACGCCGGCCGCCTCGAGTTCGGCGAGTTCGCGCTTGCGCGCCCGCTGGTCGATGAGGATCCAGCCGATCAGCCCGGCCAGTGCCACGGCGGTGATCGTGTAGGCCGCCGCGACGTAGAGCGCATGCGCGCTCATGCGCGCCGCTCCATCGCCGCGTCTCGTTCCAGCCGGGTCTTTCCGCCTCGTTCGATCATGTCTTCCCTTAGCCGCGCGCCGGCGGCTTCGCAATCGGCCGCCACGCCGCAGCCTTCAGACCTCTGGCGCCTCAATCGGTGCCGTGGCGCAGCGCCAGCGCCGCTGCGGTCGGCCCCAGCACACCAAGAAACAGCGTCAGCGCGGCAAGAATGAGGAAGGGCTGCAGGAATGGATCGGGATTGGCCGTCGCGCCATAGCTCGCCGAAACGCCGAAGATCAGCACCGGTATGGTCAGCGGCAGCACCAGCACCGAGATCAAGAGGCCGCCACGCGGCAGCGCCACCGCCACCGCGGCGCCCACGGCACCGATGAAGGTGATTGCCGGCGTGCCGACCAGCAGCGTCAGCGCCGTGGCGCCTATGGCCAACGGTTCCATGTTCATGAACAGGCCGAGCAGGGGGGCCGCGACCACCAGCGGCAGGACGCTGCCCGCCCAATGCGCGACGCACTTCACCAGCACCGTCAGCGCCAGCATATGCCGGTCGTTGCCGAGCACCAGAAGATCGAGCGAACCGTCCTCGCGATCGGCCTGGAACAGCCGGTCGAGGCCGAGCAGGCAGGCAAGCAGCGCGCCGATCCACAGGATCGCCGGACCGATGCGGGCCAACAGCCTGAGGTCCGGCCCAACGCCGAAAGGGATGGTGGCGATGACGGCGAGGAAGAAGATGACGCCCGTCAGCGCGCCGCCGCCGGCGCGGATCGAGAGGCGGATGTCGCGCAGGAAGAGGGACCACATTACGATGTGGTCCCCTGTTGAAGAAGGGGGGCGCCGTAGGGTGCAGTCATCAAAAGGCCTCCCCCATTGCCAACTCTTTCGCCCCTTCCAATCCCAGCGGCAGATGCGTCGCCGCCACGATCATCCCGCCTTCCTCGCAATGCCGGCGCACCAGCCCTGCAAACCGCGCTTCCGAAGCCTTGTCCAGCCCTGCCGTCGGCTCATCGAGCAGCCACAGCGGCCGATGGCTGACCAAGAGTTTCGCGATCGCCGCGCGGCGTCTTTGCCCGGTGGAGAGATAGCCGAACGGCAAATGGCCGATGCCGCCGAGCCCGACCGTTTCCAGCGCCTCCTCCACATCGAGCCGGCCTTCGCCATGGAACTCCCGCCAGAAGCGCAAATTCTCGGTCACGCTCAGCGCCGTCTTCATCGCGTTCTGGTGGCCGAGATAGTGGCAGGCCGAGCCGATCGAGGGGAACTCGTCGCCGCCGCCCTCGAGCAGCAGACGGCCTTCGGTTTTCGGCAGCAGCCCGGCCACGACCCTGAGCAAGGTCGATTTGCCCGAGCCGTTCGGCCCGGTGACGACCAGGGCCTGGCCCTGATCGAGGACAAAGCCGATGCCGGAGAAAACCGGCTCGCCGCCGCGTTCGCCGCCCAGATTTTCGGCGATAAGCCGCATCCCTCGCCTGCCCTGAAATCAATGTTTCGCGAGCGCTGCCGCATCGCACAAATTTGCTCAGCAACTGTCTAGAACTATTCCAGAAAATTCTCTATATGCGGGGCATCCGTGCCAGCGGTCGGCGCGGGAACAGAATTAGCGCCGAACCAGCGCACGCGCCGCCTTGAACGGCTCGGGTTGCTTGGGAACGGACAGCGGAAATGGCCGTACCCGCACCTTTGCGCGTGATTGCATGCCATCGGCGTCCGTTCCCTTTCAGGCTGAACAGACAAGGACGGATCGCACGTGTCAAAATCCCTCGACAGTTTCAATTGCCGCCGCACGCTGAAAGCGGGCGACGCCGAGTATGTCTATTTCGACCTCGTCGAGGCTGAGAAGAACGGCCTCACCGGCATTGCCCAGCTGCCCTATTCGATGAAGGTGCTGCTGGAAAACCTGCTGCGCAACGAGGACGGCCGCTCCGTCACCAAGGAGAGCATCCAGGCGGTGGCCGGCTGGCTGACCGACAAGGGCACCGCCGGCGTCGAAATCGCCTATCGCCCGGCCCGCGTGCTGATGCAGGATTTCACCGGCGTCCCGGCTGTGGTCGACCTCGCCGCCATGCGCGACGCCATGGCGTCGCTCGGCGGCGATCCGCAGAAGATCAACCCGCTGGTGCCGGTCGACCTTGTCATCGACCATTCCGTCATCGTCGACGAGTTCGGCACGCCGATGGCCTTCGCCCGCAATGTCGAGCTCGAATATGAGCGCAACGAAGAGCGCTACAAGTTCCTGAAATGGGGCCAGCAGGCGTTCCGCAATTTCCGCGTCGTGCCGCCCGGCACCGGCATCTGCCATCAGGTCAATCTCGAATATCTCGGCCAGGTGGTGTGGACCAACACCGAGGACGGCGAAACCACCGCCTATCCCGACACCTGCGTAGGCACAGATTCGCACACCACCATGATCAACGGCCTTGGCGTGCTCGGCTGGGGCGTCGGCGGCATCGAGGCCGAGGCGGCCATGCTCGGCCAGCCGGTTTCCATGCTGCTGCCGGAAGTCATCGGCTTCCGCCTCACCGGCAAGCTCAAGGAGGGCGTCACCGCCACCGACCTCGTGCTGACCGTCACCCAGATGCTGCGCAAGAAGGGCGTCGTCGGCAAGTTCGTCGAGTTCTTCGGCCCCGGCCTGTCCAACATGACGCTGGCCGACCGCGCCACGATCGGCAACATGGCGCCCGAATACGGCGCCACCTGCGGTTTCTTCCCGGTCGATTCCGAAACCATCCGCTATCTCACAATGTCGGGCCGCAGCGAGGACCGCATCGCCCTGGTCGAGGCCTATTCCAAGGCGCAAGGCATGTGGCGCGAGGCCGGCTCCGCCGACCCGGTCTTCACCGACCTGCTCGAACTGGAGCTGGACAGTGTCGTGCCGTCGATGGCCGGCCCCAAGCGCCCCGAGGGCCGTGTCGCGCTGGAAGGCATTCCCGCCGGCTTCGCCAAGGCGATGGACGCCGAATACAAGAAGGCGGCGGAAATCTCCAAACGTTATGCCGTCGAAGGCACCGACCATGACCTCGGCCATGGCGACGTCGTCATCGCCGCCATCACCTCCTGCACCAACACCTCGAACCCATCAGTGCTGATCGGCGCGGGCTTGCTTGCCCGCAACGCCAACCGCCTTGGCCTGAAGCAGAAGCCGTGGGTAAAGACCTCGCTGGCCCCCGGCAGCCAGGTGGTGGCGGAATATCTGGAAAAGTCGGGCCTGCAGAAGGAGCTCGACCAGATCGGCTTCAACCTGGTCGGCTTCGGCTGCACCACCTGCATCGGCAATTCCGGCCCGTTGCCGGCGCCGATCTCAAAAACCATCAACGACAAGGGCCTGATTGCCGCCGCGGTGCTCTCCGGCAACCGCAACTTCGAAGGCCGCGTCTCGCCCGACGTGCAGGCGAACTACCTGGCGTCGCCGCCGCTGGTCGTGGCGCATGCGCTGGCCGGCACCGTGACCAAGGACCTGACCACGGAGCCGCTCGGCGACGACAGGAACGGCAATCCGGTCTATCTCAAGGATATCTGGCCGAGCTCGGCCGAGATCCAGGAGTTCATCGAGAAGAACGTCACCCGCGAGCTGTTCGCCCGCAAATATGCCGACGTCTTCAAGGGCGACGAGTACTGGCAGAACGTCAAGGCGCCGGAAGGCCAGACCTATGCCTGGGACAACAATTCGACCTATGTGCAGAACCCGCCCTACTTCGCCGGCATGACCACGGGTTTCGGCAAGATCGGCGACATCAAGGGCGCCCGGGTGCTCGGCCTGTTCGGCGACAAGATCACCACCGACCACATCTCGCCGGCGGGTTCGATCAAGGCCGCCTCGCCGGCCGGCAAATACCTCACCGACCATGGCGTCGGCGTCGCCGACTTCAACCAGTACGGCACGCGGCGCGGCAACCATGAGGTGATGATGCGCGGCACCTTCGCCAACATCCGCATCCGCAACCACATGCTGGGCGAGAACGGCCGCGAGGGCGGCTACACCATCCATTATCCCAGCAAGGAAGAGGAATCGATCTACGACGCGGCGATGCAGTACAAGAAGGAAGGCGTGCCGCTGGTCATCTTCGCCGGCGTCGAATACGGCAACGGCTCGTCGCGCGACTGGGCGGCAAAGGGCACCAACCTGCTCGGTGTCCGCGCCGTCATCGCCCAGTCCTTCGAGCGCATCCATCGTTCGAACCTGGTCGGCATGGGCGTCATCCCCTTCGTCTTCGAGGAAGGCACCTCATGGGCTTCCCTCAACCTCAAGGGCGACGAGCTGGTCGAGATCGACGGATTGAGGGCCATCAAGCCGCGCCAGACGATGACCGCCAAGATCACCTATGGCGACGGCACGGTGAAGAACGTGCCGATCATCTGCCGCATCGATACGCTGGATGAGCTCGACTACTTCAAGAACGGCGGCATCTTGCAGTACGTGCTGCGCGATCTGGCGGCCTAGAAAACAGTGAGTAGCGAGTGGGATGCAGGGGACGCCCCTGCTCACTACTCGCTACTCCCCTGCCGCGGCACAGCAGACCAGCATGCCGCACAGTCCTGCCGCGATGAAGGCAAGGTCGTCGAAGCATTGAACGGCCCGTACCAAAGTCCAGGGCCGGTGCGTTCGCAATAGAGATCGATGGCGGTGAGGAGAACCTGCCGCATGGCGATGATGCCGCCGCTCAATCGAACCACGCCTTGAAATGCAGCGGCTGCTCCTATTGCGGCCTTACCTCACGATTGCAGCGGTAAAATTTCACCGCAACGTGACTTCCCGTTGACTTCCCGTTCTGCCACATATTTCGGCAAAGCAGAACAAAGCCGGCATCACCGGCGGGAATTGGAATGGTCATGGCCTCGCGACGATCATTGTGGCTGGCAGCCTTCGCGCTGGCCTTCTCGGCTTTTGCCGGCGCTGGGCATGCCAGCGAGCCCGAAAGGGCCCAGGCCGAAAAATCCGACAGGCCGCTCGGCGTGGTCGAACTGTTCACCAGCCAGGGCTGCAGTTCCTGCCCGCCGGCGGACGCGTTCTTCGCCGAACTCGCCACAAGGCAAGACCTTGTCGCGCTCGCTTATCACGTCGATTACTGGGACTATCTCGGCTGGAAGGACACGCTGAGCCACAAGGAAAACACCGAGCGGCAATATGACTATATGCGCTATTTCAGCAGCCGTTCGGTCTATACGCCGCAGGCCGTCCTGAACGGCCGCATGCATGTCAACGGCGCCAATCGCGGTGAGGTCGACGGCGCGCTTGCCCGCATGGCCCGTGCCGGCGAAGGCATGCGTGTGCCCATCAAGGTCAGCCGCACCGGCGACCGTGTGATCATCGACGCGGGTGACGCCGGCACCGGCCCGAACGACGCCCATGTCGTCATCGTCTATTTCGACGCGCCGCAGACGGTCAAGATCGGCCAGGGCGAGAACTCCGGCCGCAAGATGACCTATTGGAACGCGGTCACCGGGATCCAGACCGCCGGCATGTGGCATGGCAAGGCGCAGCGCTACGAATTTCCGCTGAGCGAGATCACCAAGAAAGGCGGCTGCGCCGTGCTTTTGCAGTCGGTCGGCAAGGATGGCCTGCCAGGCCCCATCCTGGGTGCGGCTTTCATCCACAAACCGGGATCCGAGGCCTCCCTCGATCGTAAGCTGTAAGGTCACGGGTTCGGCGCAATTCCAGACGGAAACCGCTACATATCCCGCTCGAATGCTTTCAGTGTCCGGTCAGGCGATCGGCGAAGGCCGCAAGGCGCGAGGTCCGGTCCAGGCCGTTTGCTTCACGCCGGTCGGCGATGCGATAGAGCTGGTACATTGTGTGCACGCCGAGCCAGCGCAGTGGTTCCGGTTCCCATTTCTTGACCGTGCGGTTGACCCAGGGCAGCCGGGTCAGCTCGGTGTCGTGGCCGAGCACGAGATCGCGCAAGGTGCGGCCTGACAGGTTGGAACTGGAAACCCCGAGCCCGACATAGCCGCCGGCCCAGCCGATGCCGCTTTCCCGGTCGAAGCCTGAAGTAGTGCACCAGTCGCGCGGTACGCCAAGCGTCCCGCACCAGGCATGGTCGAGACGCACGCCCTTGGTCTGCGGCAACAGCCTGGTCAGCACCTCATGCAACTGGTCGATGGTCGCCTGCTGGGTCCGGCCGCGCACATCGGTGCGCGAACCGAAGCGGTAAGGCACGCCACGGCCGCCCATGGCGATGCGGCCCTCGCGCGTGCGCTGCGCGTAGCAATAGGTGTGAGCGGCATCGCCCAGCACCTCGTAACCGTTCCAGCCGATCTGGTCCCACAGTTCTTGCGGCAGCTTCTCGGTCACCACGATGGCGCTGTTCAGCGGCAGCCAGAGACGCTCGTAGCCGGGAATGCCAGCCGTGAAGCCTTCGGTGGCGCGGACGATCTTCCCTGCCCGCACGATGCCTCTGCTGGTGGTGACCTTGCCCTTCTCGATCGCCAGCACCTGCGTCTGCTCGTAGATCGGCACGCCAAGCCGCTCGACAGCCGCCGCCAGGCCTTGCACCAGCTTGGCCGGCTGGACACGCGCGACGTTGCGCACGACGAAGGCGCCCAGCACCTTGTCGATGGCGATGCGCTGGCGCGCCTCCCGCGCGTCGAGGAAGGCGAGCCGCTCCGGCGGCATCTCCCAGCGCAGCAGCTCCTCGTATTCGGCCCTAGCACGCTGCAATTGTGCCGCGTTGGTGGCGACTGTGATGTTGTCGACGCGGCGGATATCGGCGTCGATGCCTTCGGCTTCCGTCACCGCGATGACCTCATCGACCGTGCCGAACATGGCGCGCTGCATATCGATCACCGCGCCGCGCGAGGAGGTCTTTGCGTATTTCTCACGCGACCAGCTGAAGCCGCCCGACAGCCAGCCGCCATTGCGGCCCGACGCGCCGAAGCCCGCGAACTCCTTCTCGACCATGGCGATGCGCAGCGCAGGTTGCGCCTTCTTCAAATAATAGGCGGTCCACAGGCCGGTGTAGCCGGCGCCGACGATGCACACATCGGCCTCGATGTCGCCGGGCAAGGACGGCCGATAGGCCGGCACGCCGCCGATATCGGCATACCAGAACGACACGTCGCCATTGTGCTTGGCTTGCATTTTTGAAATCCGTTCCGAAATCAGGTGAGCGTCAGGTCAGCCTTGTCGTCGTCGGCGAGCAGCTTCACGTCGGCGCCGGCGAACAGCACCTCGACCTCGTCCCCGATGGCGAAACTGTCTGCTTCCAGCGTCGAGCGCACGATGGCTTTCGAGCCGTCGGCCAGGTCGACCTCGTATTTTGAGCCGGAGCCGAGATAGATGGCTTCGCCAATACGGCCCGTGAGCCGGTTGCGGCCGTCGCCGCCCACACCAGGGCGGGCGAGCGCCAGCTTTTCGGGGCGCAGCAGCATGACCGGCGTGCCGCCATTGGCGAGACGCTTGGCCGTCGTCACCATCTGGCCTGATATCTCGATCGCCGTCTCCTGGCCAGAGGTGGCGGCGGCCCCGCGCAGCACGGTGGAATCGCCGATGAACTTGCCGACGAACAGCGTCGCCGGCTCGTCATACAGCTCGCGCCCGGTACCGATCTGTTCGATCCGGCCCCGGTTGAACACGGCGATGCGATCCGACAGCACCAGCGCCTCTTCCTGGTCGTGCGTCACATAGACGAAGGTGGTGCCGAGTTCGCGGTGGATGCGCTTGATCTCGAGCTGCAGCCATTCGCGCAGTTTCTTGTCGAGCGCGCCGAGCGGCTCGTCCATCAACAGCAGCGGCGGATCGAAGACGATGGCGCGGGCCAGCGCCACGCGCTGCTGCTGGCCGCCCGAAAGCTCGCTGGGGAAGCGATGGCCGAAATCCGCCATCTTGACCATGTCGAGCGCCTGGCGCACCCGGCGTTCGCGCTCGGCTCCCGCCACGCCGCGCAAGGCGAGCGGATAGGCGACGTTGCGGCTCACCGTCATATGGGGAAACAGCGCGTAATGCTGGAAGACGACGCCGATGTTGCGCTTGTGCGCCGGCACGCCGACGACGCTCTTGCCGCCCACTTCCAGCGCGCCGGAACTGGCCTCGGTGAAGCCGGCGACGACGTTGAGCGTCGTCGTCTTGCCGGAGCCGCTTGGTCCGAGCAGCGTCATGAACTCGCCGGCCTCGATGTGCAGCGACACGCCGTCCAGCGCCTTGAAGCTGCCATAGGCCTTGCTGATCGACCTGAGATCGATCGCCGCGCCCCTGCTCTCTTGCCCCGAGGTCATTGGCGTCCTTTCCGCTCGCGGCCAAGAAGAAGCATGCCGCCGCCGATCAGGATCGTGGTGGCAAACAACAGGATCGTGCCGACGGCCGCGACCGTCGGGTCGGCGTCGCGCGTGATGGAAGCGAAGATCTGCACCGGCAATGTCTTGAGGTAGGGATTGGTGATGAACAGCGACACGACGATCTCATCGAAGGAGGTGGCGAAGGCGAACAGCAGGCCCGACAGCACGCCGGGTGCAATCAGCGGCAGCGTCACCGTGCGGAAGGTAGTGAGCGCGTTGGCGCCGAGGCTCGCCGCGGCTGTCTCGAGCCGCCTGTCGAACACTTCGAGATTGGCCGAGACGGCAATCAGCACGAAAGGCAGCGCAAGGATGGTGTGGGCGAGCACGAAGCCGAGCAGCGTGCCGACAAGCCGCGTATCGAGATAGACCGCGTAGATGCCGATGGCCAGCACCACGCCCGGCACCACCATCGGCGTCAACATCAGCATGCGCAGCAGGTTTGCCGGCCGCGCCTTCATGCGGTCGAGGCCGAAGGCGGCAAGCGTGCCGAGCACGGTTGCCAGCACGGCAACGATCGAGGCGACCTTCAGCGAATTGAGGAAGCTGCTCGACCAGTCCGGGCTGGTGGCGAAATTCTGGTACCATTGCCAGGAAAAGCCCTGCGGCGGAAACGCCAGCGACTTGTTCTCGTTGAACGACATCGGCACCACGACCAGCGTCGGGGCCACCAGCCATATGGCCACCAGCAGGCAGACAAGGCCGAGGATGACGCGGGTGAGCGGCTTCATCTCCATCAGCGCCGCTCCGCTTCCCGGTACCGGGACCGCATGACGGGCGCGGCGAGCGCCAGCAGCACGAAGGTCGTGACCAGCAGCACCACGCCCATGGCGCCGCCACGGCCCCATTGCAGCAGGCTGAGCACCTGTGTCTGCACCAGGGTGGACAGCATGGTCGAACGCGGACCGCCGAGCAAAGCCGGCGTGATGTAGAAGCCGAGCGCCAGGATGAAGACGATGATCGCCCCGGCATAGACGCCCGGCAGCGACAGCGGCAGGTAGATGGTGAAGAAGGCGCGGGACGGCCGCGCGCCAAGGCTTTGCGCCGCGCGCATCAGCCTGAGATCGATGCCTTTCATGACCGAATAGAGCGGCAGGATCATGAACGGCAAAAGCACCTGCGCCATGCCGATGACCACGCCCGTCTGGGTGCGGATCAGCCTGACGCCACCAAGCCCGAGCGACCGCAGGACCGAGTTGATGACGCCTGAATCCTGGAGCAGGATCACCCAGGACAAGGTGCGCACCACGCCGCTCACCCAAAACGGGATCAGCACACACAAGAGCAGCACCAGCCGAACGCGCGGCCCGACCGCGGTCATCAGATAGGCGTAGGGATAAGCGCAAACCACGCACACCAGCGTGACCCACGCCGAAATGACGAAGGTCCGCTGGAGCACGACAAGGTTGATCGGCGCACTGAAGAACCAGACATAGTTCTGCGCTCCCCACTCCGGTTCCGACAGGCTGCGCAGCACGATGGTCAGCAGCGGATAGCCGATCACCGCGAAAAGCAGGACCAGGGCCGGCAACGCGAGCGCGAACGGCCGCCATGCCCTGCGCCTTTCGGCGGCCGGAATGGTTGGCTCGGACGCGCTCACGGCCCTTGCTTCCCGTCAGCCGGTCAGTTGCCGGCCATCAGCGCCGACCACTTCTCCTGCGCCACCGCAAAGTTCGGGACCCAGAACTTGAAGTTCTGCTTGTAGCCCTGCTTCTGGCGTTCAGGCGTATTGGTCAGGTAGGCGGCAACAGAAGCGTCGACCTTGGGCTGCGCGTCGTTGTTGATCGGCGTGTAGGAGGTCTTCTCCGCCAATATCTCCTGGGCATGCTTGCCGAGATAGGCATTGAGCAGCGCGTAGGACGCATCCGTATCCTTGACGCCGACCGGAATCGTCATCTGGTCCATCACCACCAGCCAATCCTGCCAGGCGGGCGCGTACTTGGCACCGTTCTTGACCGCCGTCATGGCGCGGCCCGTCCACATCATCAGCATGTCGGCCTCGCCGGATTCGGCGAGCTGCTGCGATTCGGCACCCGTCTTCCAGAAGATCGTGTCGGGGCCGAGCTTGCGGACCACATCGATGGCCTTGTCGATATCGGCCACCGTCATCGCCTTCGGATCGCCGCCGGCAACCTTGAAAGCCTGTTCCAGCAGGCCACCGGTCGGGCTGCCGGAGCCGTCGATGCCACGCACGCCGGGGAATTTTTGGGTATCGAAGAAGTCGGCCCAGCTCTTGGGCGGATTGTCCCCGTACTTTTCCTTGTTGTACATCAGCACAACACCGTAGTTCATCGCCGGCACCGAGCATTCGCCGACCTGGCCTTCCGGGATTTTCGAGACGTCGAGCTTCGTCAGATCGAGCTTCTGGAACAGCTTGCCGCAATAGACATAGGGCGGCAGGTCGTCGGTATCGACGACGTCCCAGGTCACATTGCCGGACTCGACCTGCGCCTGCAGTTTGGCGATCTCCGTCGGGCCGTCATTGAGCAGCTTGACGCCGGACTTGTCGACGAACTCCTTGAGTGCCGCCGCCTGGCCGTCCTGATAGATGCCGCCATAGGAAACGAGGGTCAGCGTCTTGCCCTTCAGCGAGCCTTCGGCGACCTCTCCCGCCACCGGCTTGGATTGCGCGAGCGCGGCGGTGGCCGCCATAAGCACGGCGACGGCCGCCGCATGTCCAAATTTCAGTTTCATGATCATCTCTCCCATTTGCAGAACTCGCATTGTTTTCATTCACCCGGATGCGAGCGGTTTCCGGGCCTGTATCGATCGAGTTCGAGCGCGCCGGCGGTCGGCGGCGCAATGATCCAGAGCACCTCGGCCGGCGTGTCGCCGACATTGACGGTCCGGTGCGGCACCGAGGTTGCGTATTCGACGCTGTCGCCCTCGCGCATCAGATGGCGCTCGTCGGCAAGCGTCAGTTCGACGGTGCCTTTGAGCACCATGAACATTTCGTGCTCGCCGCCATGCACATAGGTCTCGTCGCCGGTCGAGCCGCCAACCTCGAAATGGCCGGCATAGACTTCGAATTGATGGATCGGCCGCCGCGACAGGAGCATCTTGCGGCCTTGGAGGCCAACCGGAACGACCGGCCGCTCCTCGCGCCTCAGCACCTTGTGCAGGGGACGCGCATTGTCCTCGAACAGATCGTTGATGCCGAGGTCGAGAGCGGCGGCGATCTTGAGCAGCGTGCCGGTGTTGGCGCCGCACAGATTGCGCTCGAGCTGGCTGATGAAGCTCGCCGTGGTGCCCGTCATGTCGGCAAGCTGGCGCAGCGAGACGCGCCGCGCCATGCGCAATGCCTTGATACGAGGGCCGACGCCGCCGGCCTCCGGCACGTCCGCGCCGCCATTCAACTGTTTTACTGGGGAGCCCGATGCGTGTGGCATTGTCGTCTCCGTTCTCACTTAACACCCTATTAAGTGGAACGGAAAATGGCAAGCACGGTCGGCAGAATTGAATGGCCACGCGGGATTGGCCGCTTTCGGCCCTACGCCGATGCCGTCGGCGCGCAGTCCCGGGTGCAAGGCCCAAAAACGAAAAAACCGACGTCAGCTTGCTTCTGACGTCGGTCATTTAGGTTTTGGGATCGTCGCACCTGGCTTTTCCGAGGAAAAGGCCGAGGTTGGTTCGATCCGACGCAGACCCGTGGGCGGGGGGCTTGGGGTTTACGAGCCGGTGCCGGACCGAACCGTCTCAGGCAACGCCGGTAAATTCGTCGGACATTGGGGCAGGAGCGCGGATAAAAAAAGGCGGAAATGTGGCGAAGCATCACCAATTCCAACACGCGTTTCACAAACGTGACTGGACGCAACGGAAACGGCGCGCCGCTGCCTTCGCTTCTCAGCTCTTGCAATTGCGATGCGAAGGGGCCAACTTTGGTTGGCAAAGATTCATTTTGAAGGATCGAGGCAGGCATGACCGATGACGGCGGCGGGATGGGGGATGGAGACGCATCCGCAATATTGATCCCGCTGCACGAGGCGCGCAGCGCACGCCTCGACCAGCCGGTCCGCTTCGACCGGCGCGAACTGGACCAGATCCTCAGGCTTTACGGACGCATGGTCGCGGCCAATGAATGGCGCGACTACGCCATCGATCACCTCACCGACCGCGCTGTCTTTTCCGTCTTCCGACGCGCCAGCGAAGTGCCGCTGTTCCAGATCGTCAAGGATCCCAAACTGGCGCGCAAGCAAGGCGCCTTCGCCGTCATCGCGGCGGGCGGGCGCATCCTCAAACGCGGCCAGGAGCTTGGCCGCGTGCTCGGGGTCTTCGACAGCAAGCTGAAGCTGGTATAGGGGTAAATGCGAATTGAAGAATTGAGGAACGAAGGACAAGGGGGGCTTACGTCAGGCGCCGAGTGTCAAATTCCTCAATTCTTCAGTTCCCCCTGCCGGAACTTCCGCTCCGGCAGCGAATCCGGATCAGGTGGCAGCGATGCCCCGCCGTTGAGCGACAGCTGCATGAATACCGTGTCCAACCAGCGCCCGTGCTTGTAGCCGGAGCCTTCGAGGCGGCCGGAATGACGGAAGCCGAGCTTCTCGTGCAACCTGACCGAGGCGCTGTCGGCGCGGCCATCGCCGATCACCGCGACGATCTGGCGAAAGCCCGCCGCCTCGACCGCCGCGACCAGGCTTTGCATCAGCTTCAGGCCGACACCCTGGCCCTTGGCGTCAGGCGCGACATAGACCGAATCCTCGACGATGAAGCGATAGGCCGGGCGCGGCCGGAAGGCGCCGGCATAGGCATAGCCAAGCACGGCGCCTGCCTTTTCCGCCACCAGATAGGGAAAGCCGCCGGCCGCGAGTGCGGCGAATCGCGTCCCCATCTCGGTGCGGCTAGGCGGCTCCAGTTCGTAGCTCGCCGTGCCGTTGGCAACCGCGTCGGCGTAGATTTCGGTTATGGCGTCGAGGTCGGCCGGGGTCGCCGGCCTGATCGCGATATTGCTCATTCTTTATGCAAGCCTCTTTGGTGCTTTCGATAACAGCAGAGGCCCGCTTAAAAGAAAAGGGCGGCCGTTGGGCCGCCCTCAGACTGCTGACAAACCCCGTCAATTTTGGCGGGTTTTGTTTTTATGGTTTGAATGGGCTGGTTATTTCGGTGTCG
>NZ_JAIUHW010000016.1:0-141607 GCF_020165315.1 Mesorhizobium sp. BR115XR7A | reverse complement strand
CTGGCCTCAACCTCCACATTCGGTCCAAGCAGCATGACCGACTACTGCAAACTCATCGACGCCGAGACCTGGGCTTTCATCGAGCGGACGAACTCCTATTATCCGCCCGACACGATCGATTACACGATCGCGCAGCAGCGCGAGATCTACGATCGCATGTGCCGCGAGTTCTTTGCCGGCTACCCGCAAGGCGTCATGGCCGAGACGACCGCCATCACCACACCTGTCGACAACATACCGATCCGCATCTACCGCAACGCAAAGCCGGACCGTGCCGCCATGGTGCTCTACCTCCATGGCGGGGGCTTCATCCTCGGCGGGCTGGACAGCCATGACGACGTCTGCGCCGAGCTTTGCGGCCGCACCGGTTATGAGGTGGTCTCGGTCGACTACCGGCTGGCGCCGGAGCATCTGCATCCGGCCGCTTTCGACGACGCGATGAGCGCTTTCGAATGGGCCGCCGGGACCTACGACCGCCCGGTCTTGCTGTGCGGCGACAGCGCTGGCGGCAATCTTTGCGCCGCCGTCGCGCACGCGACCCGTGGCCACGCGAAAAAGCCGATCGGCCAGGTGCTGATCTATCCCGGTCTCGGCGGCGATCGCGCGCGCGGCTCCTATGTGACGCATGCCGAAGCGCCGATGCTGACGGTGCGCGACCTTGAATTCTACAAACACGTCCGTACCGGCGGCGTGGACCAGACCGGTGACATCACGCTGTATCCGCTGGCCGATGCCGATTTCGCCAATCTGCCGCCGACCGTGCTGATTACCGCCCAGTGCGACCCGCTGTCATCCGATGGCGAGGCTTATCGCGACCGCATCGTCGCGGCAGGCGGGCGCGCCACCTGGTTCGAGGAGCCCGGCCTGGTGCACGGCTATCTCAGGGCTCGGCATACCGTTGGCCGCGCCCGCGCGAGCTTCACCCGGATCGTCGACGCGGTGGCCACGCTCGGAAGGGGCGGCTTAACCTGGTAGGACGAATGGCTGCCCCGCTCAGGACGCTTTGGCCAGGAAGCTCTGATAATCCGATTTCGCCTGCAGCAGGCGCAGCACGTTCTCGCGCGAACCGCGCACATGCGCGCGGGCCAGCGCGCCGGCGCGGCTGATATCATTTGCGCAGATCGCCTCGACGATCTCGGCGTGTTCGTCGCGGGCGATCTTCCATTCATCGAGCCACAAGAGTTCGGTCCAGACATAGTGCTGGCACTTGTCGAGGATGCCGCACAGCATGCCATGCAGCATGACATTGCCGCTGATCTCGGCAATGACGCGGTGGAGATCGATGCCGACCTCCAGCTCCTGGAATTTTTCCCGCGTCGTGCGGTCGGGAATGGCGGCCAGCCGCTCGCATTCGGCCAGCATGGCGCGCAGCCGCGCCTTGTCCTTCTCGGTCGCGGCGGCCGCCGCCAGTTCGGTCGCATGACCGTCGAGCAGTTCGCGGATGGCGAAGGCCTCGCGGAACATGTTGATGTCGAACTCGGTGACGGCATAGCCCTGGCGCGGCCGGCCGGTGACCAGCCCGTCGCGCTCAAGGCGATTGAAGGCTTCGCGCACGGGGGTGCGGCTGACATTGAGTTTCGCCGCGATGTCGCTTTCGGTGACGCGTGAACCCGGCGGAATCTGGCCGGTCACGATCATCGCCTTGAGCGCGGAATAGACCGAGTCGCGCAGCGTGTTTTTTGGTTCCTTGGCCAAGTTCCGTTTCCAGTTCTCCGGCCGCTTAGCCGGACATCGCCTCGTTTGTAGTCGCAGTCGGCGTAATTTGCCACGCCCCGCGGCGCCGTTCCCGCCGTCCAACCGATCGCGCCCGTCGCAGTTGACAACACCGATCTCTCGGCTACATTCTAAATTGTATACAAAATCGCATGCCAAATCAAAAACAAATGGGAACACCGGTCGGAGAACCGAAAATGAACAGGACCACCAGCCTTAGAACTCTAGCGATAGCCGGGCTCATTGCCTCCGTGGCAGTGCCCGCCGTCGCCGCCGACTCGATCACCGTCGCCTCATGGGGCGGCACCTATCAGGAGGCACAGACCAAGGCCTTCTTCAAGCCGACCGCCGATGCGCTCGGCATCACCATCAAGGAAGACACGACCAACGGCCTCGATGACGTGCGCCTGCAGGTGACCGGCAATGCCGTGAAATGGGACATCACCGAACTCGGCGCCGACGAATGCGCGCGCGGCTCGAAGGAAGGGCTGTTCGAAAAGCTGGATTACGGCATCATCGACAAGAGCGGCATCAACCCCAAGCTGGTGCATGACGACTGGGTCGGCATCTCCTACACCTCCGTCGTGCTGATCTATCGGACGGATGTCTTCGGCGACAAGGGCCCGAAGACATGGGCCGACTTCTGGAACGTGGAAAAGTTTCCGGGACGGCGCGCGCTGAGCAGCAGCCAGGCGACGGAGACGCTGAGCGTCGCAGCACTCGCCTCCGGCCTGCCGATCGACAAGGTCTATCCCGTCGACATCGACGGCGCGCTGAAATCGGTCGACAAGATCCGGGGCCATGTCGACGCCTGGTGGACATCCGGCGCCCAGGCCATGCAACTGGTGAAGGATGGCGAAGTCGACATGGCGAGCATCTGGAACGGCCGCGCCGGCACTTTGAAGAAGGAAGGCGCGCCGGTCAGCTTCTCCTTCGACCAGGGCGTGCTCACCGCCGATTGCATGGTCATCCCCAAGGGCGCCAAGAACAAGGACGCGGCGATGAAGGCGCTGGCCATGTTCGTCAGCCCGCAATTGCAGGCCAACCTGCCGCTCTATGTCGATAACGGGCCGGTGAACGAGAAGGCCTTCGAGACCGGCAAGATCCCGCCGGAGCGGATCAAGGACATCAACTCGGCGCCCGAAAACGTCAAGAAGCAGGTATTGCAGGATGCCGCGTTCTGGCGCGACAACCTCGTCGAGGCGACGGAAAAGTTCAACAACCTGATCCAGCAATAGGCCGGAATCCTGACATTGCGGGACGGCAGCAGCGCCGCCCCGCTCCTTCAGTCTCTGCCTCGGAGATAACGATCTTGTCCATTGCACCATCCGCGCTGCCGATCGGCATGCGCGCGATCGAGAAACGATTTGGCAGCGTGCCGGTGCTGCGCGACCTGAACCTCGATGTCGAGGCCGGCGAGTTCCTGACGCTGCTTGGGCCTTCGGGCTCGGGGAAGACGACGCTGCTGATGATCCTGGCCGGTTTCGTGCGAGCCAATGGCGGATCGATCAAGGTCGGCGGCGACGAGATCATCACCACGCCGCCGCACCGGCGCAATATCGGCATGGTGTTCCAGAACTATGCGCTGTTTCCGCATATGAACGTCTTCCACAACATCGCCTTTCCGCTGAAGCAGCGCGGCGTCGGCGTGACAGAGACGGCGCAGCGGGTGGAGAAGGCGCTGGAGTTGGTGAAGCTGCATGGCCTGGGTGAGCGCCGGGTGGACCAGCTTTCCGGCGGCCAGCGCCAGCGCGTGGCCCTGGCGCGCGCCATCGTCTTCGAGCCGCGCATCGTCTTGATGGACGAACCGCTGTCGGCGCTCGACAAGGGTTTGCGCGAGCATATGCAGATCGAATTGCGTGCGCTTCATCGCCGTCTCGGCATGACCACGGTCTATGTCACGCACGACCAGCGCGAAGCCATCACCATGTCGGACCGTATCGCGGTGATGAACGGTGGCCGCATCGAACAGCTCGACAGGCCCGAAACGCTTTATGCCGCGCCGAAGACGCAATTCGTAGCCGGCTTCATCGGCGAATCGAACTTCATCCCGGTCGAAAGCCGCAATGGCTCGGTCTGGTATGAGGACAGGCTGATCCAGACCGGCGCACCGACGCCGCCGGCCGGTCCGCATCTGATGGTGGTGCGGCCGGAGAAGCTGCGGCTGGTCACGGCATCCGACCCGTCGACCGGCGTCAATGTGCTCGATGCGACGGTCAGCGACATCATCTACCAGGGCGACAGTTTCGTCTGCTATGCCAGCCTGCGCGACGGCCGCCAGCTGACGCTGCGCGACTATTGCCGCAGCGACGTGCTGGCAAGGCTGCCGGCGCCCGGCCAGCCGATCACGCTCGGCCTCGATGCCAAGGACACGATCCTGGTGGCGGCCGAGGGATGAGCGCGCAGTCCGCCTTCCTGACGGAGACCGCCAGTCCGGCGGGGCAGGACCTGAACGCGCAGGCCCTGCGCGCGGATGCGCGGCGCGAGTCATTGCGGCTGCTGGCGCTGCTGGCGCCGAGCCTGTTCCTTGTCTGCGCGATCATCATCGTGCCGATCGGCTGGCTGTTCTGGCTGTCGCTGTTCGACGAGACCGGCGCCTTGAGCGCCGCCAACTATGCGCGTTTCTTCGAGCAGGCCTCCTACATCAGGACCTTCATCACCACTTTCGAGGTCGCCTTCATCGTCACCGGCGCCTGCGTGCTAACAGGCTATCCCCTGGCCTACATGCTGTCGCAGCTGCCGCGCCGGGCCGCGTCGATCTGCCTGATCTTCGTCATCCTGCCGTTCTGGACGTCGGTGCTGGTGCGCACCTATGCCTGGCTGGTGATCCTGCAGCGCAAGGGCCTGATCAACAGCTGGCTGATCGATCTCGGCGTGATCAGCCAGCCGCTGTCGCTGGCCAACAATTTTTCGGGCGTCGTCATCGGCATGACGCACATATTGCTGCCGTTTCTGGTTTTGCCGCTCTATGCCTCGATGAAGACGATCGACACCGACTGCCTGCGCGCCGGCATGAACCTCGGCGCCGGCCCGGCCGCCACCTTCCGGCAGATCTTCTTTCCGCTGTCGGTGCCGGGCCTCGCCTCCGGCGTGGTCATCGTCTTCGTGCTGTGCCTCGGTTTCTTCGTGACGCCGGCGCTGATGGGTGGCGGCAAGGTGGTGATGTGGGCGATGCGCATGGAACAGACCACCAGCCTCTATTCCAACTGGGGCGCCGGTGCGGCACTCGGCGTGGTGCTGCTGGTGGTCACGCTGGCGCTTCTCGGCCTGTTCCAGTGGCTGCTCGGCGCGCGGGCCACCGGCGTATGGAGTTCGCGATGAGTGAAGATATCGGATTGCCGATCTCGCATCGGCAACGGCTGTGGCTCTACGCCTTCGGCGGCCTCGTGCTGTTGTTCCTGATCGCGCCGTCGGTCATCATCGTCATCATGTCGTTCTCGGATTCGACGCTGCTGCAGTTCCCGCCGCGGCAATGGTCGCTGCGCTGGTATGAAAGCTATTTCCAGTCGCTGGAATGGCGCGACGCCACCATCGTGTCGGTGAAGGTCGCGGTCATGACCGCGCTGGTGGCGACGCCGCTCGGCACTGCCGCCGCCTATGCGATCAACCGGGGCACGCTGCGCTTCAACGGCACCATCAACGCGCTGCTGACGGCGTCGCTGATCATCCCGGTGATCCTGGTCGGCATCGGCACCTTCTTCCTCTATGCGCGCATCGGCCTCAACAACACGCTGATCGGCCTGGTCATCGCGCATACGGTGCAGGCGCTGCCGCTGGTGGTGCTGACGGTGCTGTCGGGCCTGCGCTCCTACGACATGAACCAGGAGCGGGTGGCGCGCAGCCTGGGTGCGGGGCGCATCGCCGCCTTCTGGCAAGTGACGATGCCGCAGATCCGCTTCTCGATCGTCTCGGGTGCGCTGTTTGCCTTCATCACCTCCTTCGACGAAGTTGTCGTCTCGCTGTTCATCTCGGGCGGGGAGACCACGACACTGACACGCCGCATGTTCAACGCGCTGCGCGACCAGATCGACCCGACCATCGCCGCCATCTCGACCTGCCTGATCGCGCTGTCTGTCGCGCTGTTGTCACTGGCGCAGATCTTCGGCCGCCGGCATTGATTTCATCGGGCCCATTCGCTTCAAGGACCCATTCGCTTCAAGACACCGGGGGATACCCAGACCAGATGCGTGATTTCCAGTTTCCCGGCCGCTCGCCGGTTCGTGCCACGGAAGCGATTGCCGCGACATCGCATCCGCTTTCGACGCTTGCGGCCATCGAGATGCTGCGCGCCGGCGGCAATGCCATGGATGCCGCCATCTGCGCCGCCGCCGTGCAGGGCGTGGTCGAGCCGCAATCGACGGGGATAGGAGGCGATTGCTTTGTCCTCTACTGCCCCAAGGGACGGAGCGAAGTGCTGGCTTTCAACGGCTCGGGGCGTGCACCGGCGGCCGCGACCGTCGACTGGTATCGCGACAAGGGGTTTAGCGAGCTTCCCAAACAGGGGCCGCATGCGGTGACCGTGCCGGGCGCCATCGACGCCTGGTGCCGGCTGCTGGAGGACCATGGCAGCAAGAGCCTGGCCGAGGTGCTGGCGCCGGCGATCCACTACGCCGAGAACGGCTATGTCGTGCACGACCGCGTCGCCTTCGACTGGGCCGAACCCGAAACCGATCTTTCCGCCGACGAGCATGCCGCGCGCATCTTCCTGCCGGGCGGCATGGCGCCGAAGGCCGGCGACGTGCACAAGCAGCCCGCGTTGGCCGCCACTCTCCGGGTGATCGCCAAACAGGGCCGCGCCGGGTTCTACGAAGGCGCGGTCGCCGACGACATGGTGCGCCGGCTCAAGGAGCTGGGCGGGCTGCACACGGCGGACGATTTCGCCGCGACCAGGGGCGACTATGTGGCGCCGGTGAGCGTCAGCTATGGCGGCCACGAGATCCACCAGATGCCGCCGAACAACCAGGGGCTGACGGCGCTTTTGATGCTGAACGTGCTGTCGGGCTTCAAGCTCGGTGGGCTCGACCCTAACGGCGCCGAGCGCCTGCACCTGGAGATCGAGGCCGGGCGGCTGGCCTATCGCGACCGCGACCGTTTCGTCGGCGACCAGGACCATGTCCCGGTGCCGGTGAGGCAGCTTCTCTCGGCCGCCTATGCCGACCGGCTGCGCGCCGAGATCGACCGCGAGCGCGCCATGACCCATTTGCCCGACGTGCAGCTGCCGGGCAGCGACACGGTCTATATCTCGATCGTCGACCGCGACCGCAACGCGGTCTCCTTCATCAACTCGACCTATTATTCGTTCGGCAGCGGCGTCGTCGGTCCCAAGACCGGCGTCGTGCTGCAGAACCGCGGCTCGAGCTTCCGCCTCGATCCGGCCCACCCCAACGCCATCGCGCCCAGCAAGCGGCCGATGCACACGATCATGCCCGGCATGGCGACCAAAAACGGCCGCGTGGTGATGCCGTTCGGCGTCATGGGCGGCGGCTACCAGCCCTTCGGCCATGTCCATCTTCTGACCAACATGATCGATTTCGGCATGGACCCGCAGCAAGCGCTCGACGCGCCGCGCGTGTTCTACAATGACGGTATGGTGGAGGCGGAGCGCAACGTGCCCGCCGAGGCGGTCGAAGGCCTGCGGCGGCGCGGCCACGCCATCACCGAGCCGCACCATCCGCTCGGCGGCGGCCAGGCGGTGCTGATCGACTGGGAAAAGGGAACGCTGACGGGGGCATCCGATCCGCGCAAGGACGGGATGGCGCTGGGGTATTGAGGAACTACCGGGCGCGGGCGCTGCCCCTCACCCGCCTGCCGGCATCCTCTCCCCGTATAGTGACGGGGAGAGGGGACACTGTCATCGGCAGTTTCGCCAATCGCCCACGCTGAACAGGCGCCGAGACCGAAACTGCCCCTTTCTCCCCGTCCCTATACGGGGAGAAATGCCCGGCAGGGCAATGAGGGGCGGCGCTGACATCAGATGGACTTTCGCAAGCCATAGTCTTGAAACATAGCTGGTGACCATGACCCAAATCCACACAGACCTTTCCCACCGCCTCGTCGCCGGCGCCGACGACGCGCCGGCGATCCTGGCGCCCGACAGGCCGACGCTGACCCATGGCAGGCTGCGCGCGCTGATCGCCACCACCGCCACGCAGCTCCATGCACGCGGCATCGGCCGAGGCGACCGGGTGGCGATCGTGCTGCCCAACGGGCCGGAGATGGCGACGGCCTTCATCGCTGTCGCCGCCACAGCCTCGACGGCGCCGCTCAACCCCGCCTACCGGGCGGACGAGCTCGATTTCTACCTGACCGACATCGGCGCCAAGGCGATCCTGGTCGCCGAGACCGAGACTGGCCCTGCCGTGACTGTGGCCGAGCGCCTCGGCATTGGCGTGCTGCGGCTTGTCGTGCCGCCAGACGCGCCGGCCGGCAGCTTCACCATCGAAGGCGCGGCGGTCGGACCGCAAGCGGCGCCCGCCAAGGCCGGGGACGGCGACATCGCGCTTCTGCTGCACACCTCCGGCACGACGTCACGCCCCAAGCTGGTGCCGCTCAGCCATGCCAATGTCGCGGCCTCCGCCCGCCATATCGGCGCCACGCTCGGCCTGACGGCGGATGACCGCTGCCTCAACATCATGCCGCTGTTCCACATCCATGGGCTGATCGCGGCGGTGCTGTCGTCGCTGGCATCCGGCGGCAGCATCTATTGCACGCCGGGCTTCAACGCGCTGCGCTTCTTCCAGTGGCTGAGCGACGCCGGGCCGAGCTGGTACACGGCGGTGCCGACCATGCACCAGGCGATCCTGGCGCGCGCGGCGCGCAACGCCGAAGCATTGGCGGCGGCACGCCTGCGCTTCATCCGCTCGTCCTCGGCTTCGCTGCCGGCGCAGGTGATGGCCGAACTCGAGGCGACTTTCGGCTGCCCGGTCATCGAATCCTACGGGATGACCGAGGCCGCGCACCAGATGGCGTCGAACCGGCTGCCGCCCGGCCTGCGCAAGCCGGGCAGCGTCGGTGCCGCCGGCGGACCCGAAGTCGCCGTGATGGCGCCGGACGGCCGGCTGATGCAGGCCGGCGAAACGGGCGAGATCGTCATTCGCGGCCCCAATGTCACCTCAGGCTACGAGAAGAACCCGGACGCCAACGCCACGGCCTTCGCGCATGGCTGGTTCCACACCGGCGACCAGGGCGTGCTCGACGATGACGGCTATCTCAGGGTCACCGGCCGGCTGAAGGAGATCATAAACCGCGGCGGCGAGAAGATCTCGCCGCTCGAGGTCGACAATGTGCTGATGGACCACCCGGCGGTGGCGCAGGTCGTCACCTTCGCCATGCCGCATGACAAGCTCGGCGAGGAGGTGGCGGCGGCCGTGGTGCTGCGCGAAGGCATGAGCGCCAGCGAGGGCGATATTCGCGCCCACGCGGCGATGCGGCTCGCCGACTTCAAGGTGCCGCGCAAGGTGCTGATCCTGGAGGAGATCCCCAAGGGCGCGACCGGCAAGCTGCAGCGCATCGGGCTCGCCGCCAAGCTCGGGCTCTGATCATGAAGATCACCATTTTCGGCGCCGGCGCCATCGGCGGCTACCTCGCGGCCAAGCTGGCCATCGCCGGCCGCACCGAGCTGTCGATCGTCGCGCGCGGCGCGCATCTCGACGCGATCAAGGCCAATGGCCTGCGCCTGATCGAGGACGGACAGGAAACGATCGCCCCGGCCAGGGCCGCCGCCAAGGCGGAAGACCTTGGCGAACAGGACTACGTCGTGCTGGCGCTGAAGGCGCATTCCGTCGCGCCCGCGCTCGACCAGATCGCCCCGCTGCTTGGGGACCACACAGCGGTCGTCACCATGCAGAACGGCGTTCCCTGGTGGTATTTCCATAAAACCCTCGGCGCGCTCGAAGGCACGAGGCTGCAGCAGGTCGATCCCGGCGGCACTATCTGGGACCGGCTCGGCCCGCGTCGTGTCATCGGCTCGGTGGTCTACCCCGCCGTCGAGGTCGATGCGCCCGGCCTGATCCGCCATGTCGAAGGAAAACGCTTCTCGCTCGGCGAACCCTCGGGCGAGAAGAGCGAAAGGGTCACGCTCCTGGCCGGCGAGATGGTCAAGGCCGGCTTGCAGGCGCCGGTGCGCGAGGACATACGCGCAGAGATCTGGATAAAACTGTGGGGCAATCTCTCCTTCAACCCGATCTCTGCGCTGACCGGCTCGACGCTGGCCGCCATCGTCGCCGACGAAGGCACCCGCGCACTCGCCCGCGCCATGATGCTGGAAGCGCAGGCGATCGGCGAAAGCCTCGGCGTGCGCTTCCCCATAGACGTCGACCGCCGCATCAAGGGCGCCGGCGACGTCGGCGAGCACAAGACCTCGATGCTGCAGGACCTGGAACGCGGCCGCCCGATGGAGATCGACGCGCTGGTGGGCGCGGTGCAGGAGCTGGGCCGGCTGACGGGCAAGCCGACGCCGGCGATCGATGGGGTGCTGGCGCTGGTGAAGAGGCTGGCGGTGGAGCGGGGGTGTTATGGGTGAATAGGGAAACCGGCATCGGTTAGTGCCTGCCCGTCCCGAATGACCCGAGAGAGACGTCCCTAACTCTACGGTTGGACGGCCGCTTTGCGCCTCATCTCGATTATCGAAGTCAGCTGTGCCGCCGCCGAAAAGCGGACGTTAGTGACGACGCATCAGATGTGACGGGTGCGCCAGGACCGCACCAGCCGTGACCCAACGTGTAATGTCGATTTGTCCTCGGGTTCCCACTCGTAAAGCGCTGCAGGCCAAGGTTCCACAGCCGGTAGACACGATCGAGCTCGGCCAAGCCGCGGCCGGGTTCTGTCAAGATATTTGCGCTCCGACGCGGAGTGGATAGCTGCTTCTGCCGACTTTCTTCCGCAAGGTGGAGAAAAACAGTTGGCGACCTACTTCAGAGGGGTAGGAACAAGCGCGGAACGCTGACTTCAGATTGAAAGGAACGCGCAATGCCGAAGACTACGATTTACCCTTGGTACGCCAAGGACGGGGAAGAGGCCGTGGCCCGCTTCTCCCGAGATCTTTTCCAATAGCGCATTTGGTGCCGATCACCGTGCACGCTCGCCACCGTGACCAAGTGATCCGCTGTACTTCGGTCTTCCGCTTGCAATGCTTCCCTGCTTAATTCGAGGAAATTTGCACAATTATAAGGTTGCGGCATGATACCAATCTACATCGGCTATGATCCACGGGAATCCCGCGTTCTAGACGTAGCGCGATGGAGCGCTTATCGGCGGACAAGCACGCCGTTGCAGATACTACCATTGGTGCTCAAAGACCTTGAAGCCCAAGGAATTATGAAGCGACCGATGGTGGTACGGGATGGTAAGCTCTGGTGCCCGATTTCCGAGGCACCGATGGCGACCGAGTTTGCCATATCGCGCTTTGCCGTTCCGTTTATAAGGCAAGGCGGCTGGGCCATGTTCTGCGATTGTGATGTCCTGTTTCTGAAGGATCCAGCCAAGCTGCTCGATCTAGTTGATCCTTCCTACGCGATTATGGCGGTTAAGCACCAGCAACGCGAATCCGAAGCGGTCAAGATGGACGGACAAATGCAGACGTTCTATCGCCGCAAAAACTGGTCGTCGGTCGTTTTGTGGAATCTAGATCATCCCTCCAACAAACGGCTGACCAGCGAAATGCTCAATACGTGGCCTGGACGTGACCTCCACGCCTTCAAATGGCTTGAGGACCACGAGATCGGGGAATTGCCTCTGGCATGGAACTACCTCGTAGGAGCTTCGGCTTCCGAACTCCATCCCGCCGATGTCTCGCTGGCGCACTACACGCTCGGCGGCCCTTGGTTTGCGGGCTGGTCCGGCACCACGCAATGGGACGAATTGTGGAGGCGAGAAGAGAGCATTCTGCGCGCGTTTGAGGAACATGCCGTTCAGGTTCCCGCATGAAAACTCCGCTTTTGGATTTCTTGCCAATCTTCTCAAAGCCAACTCTTCGGTTGCCCAGGGCCACTGGTCCCGCCTTGGTGATGGGGTCGGCGCCGAATTTTCGCCTCCCGGAGGGACATGGTGTCGATTGGGCACTTGTGACCGTCAATGCTTCCCAGCTTTTGGCGGAAACGTTCGGCCTCCGCCTTCCTGATATCGCAGTCATCCGCCGCGGCATTTTGGTCGGCGCGAGCGAACAGGACTTCTACAAGCGCGATTTGTTAAAGGGACGGCAGGCGAAACATCTGATCGTGCCGGTTTGGCCGGACGTTGAAGACAAGCTGAAAGCTGGTTGTCGCACCTTCAATTATGGTTTCGATACCTTGCAGGCGCTCACCAAATGGCAACTTGCCAACATCGTCTGGCGGCTTAGCGGCAAATATCATGTGTCCCGCGGCTGGCACCGGAAAATCTCCACCGGAGCCTTCGCGATCATGTTGACGCGTTTCGCCGGCTTCGCCCCTGTTGTAGTCAGCGGGTTTTCCCTGTCCCAGGCTGGGCATGGATACGACACCCGAAATGCCTTTCGATATCATGCCGACGAAGATGCGGATTTGCTTCGCCTCGTAGTGAGTAGAGGCGAGCCAATCTACGCGGAGGATAGGGACTTCGCTGCGGAAACTGGATTGCCCTTGTGGCAGGGACAGATGCCATGACGAGTGCTTCTTAGGGAAGCTTGCAACATGGGCTGTCCCGAACGCTATAGCAAAGATGATCTAGCTCCGATGAGATATCCATTTCTCGGAGCTGCGAACCGACCAACGACCAACATTACCCGCCCTCCAGGAGGTTGGTGTGCTGAATATCTCGATGGTTGATCGGCAGACTATCAAGTCCATTCTCGTTATTCAGACGAAGTACATCGGGGACATCATTCTGACTTCGGTGCTCGTGCGAAATCTGCGCCTCGCTTACCCAAACGCTGCGATAGCAATGCTCTGCGCTCCTGGCCTGCGAGACTTCGTAACCAGCCAGAATATCGCGGACGTGGCCATCGGGTTCGACGGTAGAAGTGCTGGTAGAAGTCTGCTTCAGCGGATGAAGGAATATTCAAGCTTGGTCGCTGACCTCCGTCGCCGAAAATTCGATCTCACCATTGATGTAACTGACTCGAAGACGTCAAGGATATTGCACAGGTCAATCGGCGCTCCGCTGCGCGTTGGGTACACCCCCCCGGAAAAACCCCTGAAGTTTTGGGAAGGTCAGCCTGCTAATATATTTGCTAAACCCTTTGGTCATGGAGGCGCGCACTATTTGTACCGATATTTGTCCCCGCTTGAAGCCCTTGGGATAGAATTACGCGAAGTGACGCCGAGGCTTGAACCCACACCGGTTGGGCGAAGCGCGTCTACCCAGGTTCTGGCGCAAAGCAAGCTGGCTGTAAAAGCTTTCGTCGCTGTGCACGCGGGAGCAAGGTTCGAAGGGCGGTGTTGGCAACCTGAACGGTTCGCTGCAATAATCGACGAGGTTTATGCCGCGACGGGCCTGCGGTCACTACTGGTTGGTGGACCTAATGAAGGCTCAACCGCGCAGACAATCTTGGACATGGCAGCGTCACCATTGGCGAGCGTTGTTGGTAAGATCTCGCTTGAGACATTAACTGCTTTGCTTGCGGATGCATTTATCTTTCTGGGAAACGAGAGCGGCCCAATGCACCTGGCTGCGTCAGTCGGAACCCCGGTTGTGGGGCTTTATGGCCTCACGCCACCCGACATCTGGGGACCTCTTGGGGTGCTTCACCGCACGGTTGAGCCGCCGTTGCCTTGCCAGTGCATTGCGCCCGATTTGTGCAAGCCCGGCAATCCGGGCGGCGTGTACTGCGTTCATCGACTACCCTTTGCCAAGGTCGCTCAGGCGACACGAGACCTGATGGATGCAGTGAGGCAGCAGGCGAACGAGACGGCCAATCAAACCGACTCACTCCGGTAGAAACAGCGATGACCGGCCCGCGTGAGACCGTGAAGAAGGCACTGCAGACCTATGTCGACGAGATCGTGCGATCATCAATTCGGTGATAGGCAGGCGGTAAGGATCGCCAGTAGCGATGCAAACCCTAAGTCACCCCTTCCCCACCCGCCCCAGCACCCGCGCATAAACCTCTCCCACGATCCCGCGCCGGAACACCAGCACGCAGACCATGAAGATCAGGCCGGTGGCGATAGTCACGGGGAAACCTGACGTGGCGAGCGTGTTTTCCAGGCCGACGACGAGGCTGGCGCCGATGATCGGGCCGACCATGGTGCCGATGCCGCCGAGCAGCGTCATCAGGATGACCTCGCCCGACATCTGCCAGGTGACGTCGGTGAGGGTGGCGAACTGGAAGACGATCGCCTTGAGCGAGCCGGCGAGCCCGGCCAGCGCCGCCGACATGACGAAGGCGGCGAGCTTATAGCCGGCTACGGAATAGCCGAGCGAAATGGCGCGGTTCTCGTTTTCGCGGATCGAGCGCAGGATCATGCCGAAGGGCGAGTTGACGATGCGCCAGATGGCGAAGATGCCGAGAAGGACCACGACAAGCACGAAATAATAGACGTTCATCGGGGCGTTGAGGTCGAGGACACCGAACAGGACGCCCCGCGGCACGCCCTGGATGCCGTCCTCGCCTTGCGTGAACGGCGCCTGCACGCAAAAGAAGAAGAACATCTGCGACAGCGCCAGCGTGATCATGGCGAAATAGATGCCTTGCCGGCGAATGGCGAAGAAACCCATGACGAGGCCGAGCAGGGCCGCACCCGCCATGCCGAGCAGGATGCCGGCTTCCGGCGGCCAGCCCCAGACCTTGACGGCGTGCGCGGTGAAATAGGCGGCGCCGCCGAAGAAGGTGGCGTGGCCGAAGGACAAGAGGCCGGTGTAGCCGAGCAGGAGATTGAAGGCGCAAGCAAACAGCGCGAAGCACAGCATCTTCATCAGGAAGATCGGGTAGACGAAGAACGGGGCCGCCAGCAGCGCCGCTATGCCGAGCCCGACCAGCACCCATTCGAGCCTTGGCGAGGGTTTGGCCGATGCCTCGCGCAGCGAAAGCCCGGCCATGTCGGATGTCTCTTCCGCCATCTCAGGCGTCCTTTCCGAACAGGCCGGCCGGCCGGACCAAAAGCACGATCGCCATGATGACGAAGACCACCAGGTTGGAGGCCTCGGGGTAAAAAACCTTGGTCAGGCCTTCGGCGAGGCCAAGCATGTAGCCGGTGACGATGGCGCCGAGGATCGAGCCCATGCCGCCGACCACGACGACGGCGAAGACGACGATGATGAGATCCGATCCCATCAGCGGGCTGACCTGGTAGATCGGCGCGGCCAGGATGCCGGCGAGCCCAGCAAGCGCCGAGCCGAGGCCGTAGGTGAGGGTCAAAAGCAACGGCACGTTGACGCCGAAGGCCTGGACGAGGCGGGGATTCTCGGTCGCGGCGCGCAGATAGGAACCGAGCCTGGTCTTCTCGATCAGCGCCCAGGTGCCGAAGCAGACGATCAGCGAGGCGACCACGACCCAGCCGCGATAAATGGGCAGGAACATGAAGCCGAGATTGGTGCCGCCGGCCAGCAGCGGCGGCACGGCGTAGGGGTTTCCCGACACGCCGTAATAGTAGCGGAAGATGCCTTCGAGCACGAGCGCGAGGCCGAAAGTGAAGAGCAGGCCGTAGAGCGGATCGGTGTCGTAGAGCCGCGACAGCGCCAGGCGCTCGACCACGACGCCGAAGATGCCGACAATCAGCGGCGCCAGGACCAGCGCCGGCCAATAGCCGATGCCGAGATGGGTGAGCAGGAGATAGCCAATGAAGGCGCCCAGCATATACTGGGCGCCATGGGCGAAGTTGATGACGCGCAGCAGGCCGAAAATCACGGCCAGACCAAGGCTCAGCATGGCGTAGAAGGAGCCGTTGATCAGCCCGACCAGCAATTGGCCGAGCAATGCCTGGACGGGGATGCCGAAGATCATCGTCATGGCGCCATCATACACCCAGGATTTCGTGGAGCAGCGTCATGCGGTCCGCCAGTTCGCCGGTGGGAAACCCGGCCACGACCTTGCCGTGCTCCATCAGGTAGAAACGGTCGGCGACACGGCTGGCGAAGCGGAAATTCTGCTCGACCAGCAGGATGGTCATGCCGCGCTGCTTCAGCGTCGCCAGCAGCTCGCCGATGCGCTGGACGATGACAGGGGCGAGGCCCTCTGTCGGTTCGTCCAAGAGCAGCATCTTCACCCCGGTCCGCAGCATGCGCGCGATCGCCAGCATCTGCTGTTCGCCGCCCGACAGCCGCGTGCCGGGGCTGTTGCGCCGCTCCTTCAGATTGGGGAACAGATCGAAGATTTCCTCGACGCTCATGCCGCCCGGGGCGACGACCGGCGGCAGCACCAGGTTCTCGTCGACGGTGAGCGTCGAGAAGATGCCGCGTTCCTCCGGCACGAAGCCGATGCCCTGGTGCGCGGTGCGGTGCAGCGGCAGCCGCATCAGGTCGGCGCCGTCGAAGACGACCTTGCCGGTGCGTCGGCGGATCAGGCCCATGATGGCGCGCAGCGTCGTCGTCTTGCCGACGCCGTTGCGGCCGAGCAATGTGACCGTCTCGCCGGCAAACACTTCGAGGTCGACGCCGTGCAGCGCATGGCCCTCGCCATACCAGGCATTGAGGCCGCGGACCGCGAGCAGGGGCGAAGCGCTAGTCATCGGCGGTGCCCATATAGGCCACCTTGACGCGCTCGTCGCGGCTGACCGTGGCGTAGTCGCCGGCCGCGAGCACCTCGCCGCGCTGCATGACGGTTATCCAGTCGCAGAGATCGGCCACCACGGTCAGATTGTGCTCGACCATCAGAACCGCGCGGTCGCCCGCCACCGAGCGGATGAGGGCGGAAACCGTGGCCACGTCCTCATGGCCCATGCCGGCCATCGGCTCGTCGAGCAGCAGCACTTTGGGATCCAACGCCAGCGTCGTGGCGATCTCCAGCACGCGTTTCCTGCCATAGGAAAGATCGCCGGCCAGCCTGTTCGTGGCATCGTCGAGGCCGACGGACCGCAGCAGTTCCATGGCACGCGGCGTCAGCCGGTCGAGCGCCGCCAGCGAGCGCCAGAACTGGATGCCGAGCCCAGCCGGCCGCTGCAGCGCGATGCGTACATTGTCGAGCACGCTGAGATGCGGAAAGATCGCCGAGATCTGGAACGAGCGCACCAGCCCCATCCGCGCCACCTTGGCCGGCGAGGTGCGGGTGATGTCGTGGCCGAGCAGCTCGATCCTGCCGCTGGTCGGCGCCAGGAATTTGGTCAGCAGGTTGAAAACGGTCGTCTTGCCGGCGCCGTTGGGGCCGATCAGCGCATGGATGTTGCCATGGCGGACATCGAGATCGACATTCCTGACGGCGACGAAGCCGGCAAAGTCACGCCGCAGGCCCCGGGCGGAAAGCACCACCCGCGGCTCTTCCGCGTTCAGATCAGGCGGCACCGTGGCCGCGCCGGTCACTGGGCGGCCGTCGCGCAGCCGCTGTCCTTCTCGCTCAGGAACGCCTCCTTGCCGGGAATGGTGGCGAGGTATTTGTAATAGTCCCAATCCTTGCTGCTCTCGCTGGGCGCCTTGACCTGATAGAGATACATGTCGTGGACCATGTTGCCGTCGGCCTGGACCTTGCCGCCGGTGATGACGGCGTCGTCCACCGGCAGCGAATGGAGTTGCTTGGCGACGGCTTCGGTCTCATCGGTGCCGGCCTTGTCGATCGCCTTCAGATACTGCGTCACCGCCGAATAGGTCGCGGCCTGGATCATGTTCGGCATGCGGTTGGTACGCTTGAAGAAGCGCTGCCCGAATTCGCGGCTCTTGTCGTCGCGGTCCCAGTAATAGCCCTCGGTCAGCACGACGCCCTGCGCCGCCTGCAGCCCGAGCCCATGCACCTCGGCCAGCGTGAACAGGAGCGCCGCCAGGCGCTGGCCGCCCTGGACGATGCCGAATTCGGCCGCCTGCTTGATGGAATTGGAGGTGTCGAGGCCGGCATTGGCCAGCCCGATGACCTTGGCGCCCGACGATTGCGCCTGCAGCAGGAAGGACGAATAGTCGGTCGCGCCGAGGGGATAACGCACCTCGCCCAGCACCTTGCCGCCATGGCTCTCGACGAACTTGGCGGTCTGCTCCTTCAGCGAATAGCCGAACGCATAGTCGACGGTGACGAAGAACCAGCTGTCGCCGCCCTGCTGCACCAGCGAGCCGCCGGTGCCCACCGCCTGCGAGTGGGTGTCATAGGCCCAGTGGAAGCCGTAGGGCGAGCACTGCTTGCCGGTGAGGTCGGTGGTCGCCGCACCGGTGACGATGTCGATCTTCTTCTTTTCCTTGGAAATCCCCTGCACGGCGAGCGCGACCGAAGAGGTCGTCAGCTCCATGATGGCGTCGACCTGCTCGGTGTCATACCACTGGCGGGCGATGTTGGAGGCGATATCGGGCTTGTTCTGGTGGTCAGCGCTGATGATCTCGACCGGCGCTCCCTGCACCTTGCCGCCGAAATCCTCGACCGCCATCCTGGCCGCCTCGACCGACCATTTGCCGCCGAAATCGGCATAGACGCCGGATTGATCGTTGAGGATGCCGATCTTGACCTTGCCATCGGAAATCTCGGCGGCCGAGGCGGGGATAGTGGTGGCCGCGAGAAGCGCGGCGGAAACGACATGGCGTAGCTTCATGAGTTTACTTCCTCCCAATGTGGATGAATCCGCCCGCCCCCTACGATCGTCATCCGCAAGCACTATGCAACATTAGGAAAATGAGGCGGAAGGGCAAGGGGCGGCCCCGGATTTCGTGACGGCGAGACCGACCCAGGGCGTGCGACACGACTATGTGAGCTCGACCTGCCGCGGACCGAGCTTGTCTGGGCCCGGATGGCCTCAGCCGTCGGCGGCGACGAGATGGCCGTTGCCGACATCGCTGAGCGCCAATTTCAGCGGCGCCTCGCCGATCCGGCGCGTGGCGCTGGGGATTTCCTGGTCGAGGCGGGCGAAACGGCTTCGGCGACGCGCCGGATCCGGCACCGGCACGGCTTCGATCAGGCGCCTGGTGTAGGGATGGCGGGGGTTGGAAAAAACCTGGTCGCGTGTGCCCATCTCGACGATCTGGCCGAGATACATGACGGCGACACGGTCGGAGATATTCTCGACCACCGCCATGTCGTGCGAGATGAAGAGATAGGCGACGCCGAATTCGCGCTGCAATTCCTTCAGGAGGTCGAGCACGCGCGCCTGCACCGAGACGTCCAGCGCCGAGACGCTTTCGTCGGCGATGATCAGCTTTGGCCTCAGCGCCAGCGCACGCGCGATGCAGACGCGCTGGCGCTGGCCGCCGGAAAATCCGTGCGGGTAAAGCTCCATCTGGTCCGATGACAGGCCGACGCGATCGAACAGCGCGGCGACGCGCTCGCGGCGTTCTTCCTTCGAGGCGATGCCGTGGATCAGCAGCGGCTCGGCGACGAGGTCGCCGACGCGCATGCGCGGGTCGAGCGAAGCATAGGGGTCCTGGAAAATCATCTGCACGTCGCGGCGCACCGCCTTGCGCTCGTCGCGGCCGAGGCCGGACAAATTGCGACCGCCGACGACGATGTCGCCGCTATACGGCACCAGCCCGGCCAGCGCCTTGGCGGTGGTCGACTTGCCGCAGCCGGATTCACCGACCAGCGCCAGCGTTTCGTTGGGCGCGATCGAAAAGCTAACGCCCTCGACGGCGTGAACGCGGCGGGTGACCCGGCCGAAGACGCCGCCGCGCAAGTCGAAGCGGACGTGGAGATCGGTGACCTCGGCGACCTTCGCCGGCGTTGCGGCTTCGGTTTCCCTAGATTTCTGACGGCCGGCGCCGCTGCCGATGCGCGGCACGGCGGCCAGCAGCTCGCGCGTGTATTCGGCTTGCGGGTGGGCGAAAATGTCCGACGTCTTGCCTTCCTCGACCATGCGTCCATGCCGCATGATGATGACGCGATCGGCCATTTCGGCGACAACGCCCATGTCGTGGGTGATCAGGATGACGCTGGTGCCGTGCTTCTGCTGCAGGTCGCGCAGCAGCTCCAGCACCTCGCCCTGCACGGTGACATCGAGCGCGGTGGTCGGCTCGTCGGCGATCAGCACGTCCGGTTCCAGCGCCAGCGCCATGGCGATCATCACCCGCTGGCGCATGCCGCCGGAGAGCTCGTGCGGAAATTGCCTTAGCCGGCTTTCGGCCTCCGAAATGCGCACCGCCTTCAACGCCTCGACGGCGCGCTGGCGGGCCTCGTCCCGCGACAGGCTGGTGTGCGCCTCGATGGATTCGGTGAGCTGGCGACCGATCGACAGCACCGGGTTGAGCGAGGTCATCGGCTCCTGGAAAATCATGGCGATGCGGTCGCCGCGGATATGGCGCATCCGGCGTTCGTCGAGGGCGGTCAGCTCGGTGGCGCCAAGGTGGATGGTGCCGGCGGAGATGCGCGCGGCGGGCTGCGGCAGAAGCTGCATGATGGCCAGCGCGGTCATCGATTTGCCGGAGCCGGATTCGCCGGCGATGCAGAGCGTCTCGCCACGCTTGAGCGTCAGGGACAGGTTGGAGACGACCTCGCGGGAGCCCTCCTCGCCGCGCACGGAGACGCAGAGGTTGGCGATGGTGAGGATGGTTTCGGGAGTTGAGGTCATTGGGGAGGCAGCCCGGAAAGGGATTTACTCCGGCACACCCCCCTCTGCCCTGCCGGGCATCTCCCCCGCACGGGGGGAGATTGGCAGTTCCCACGCCCCGCCTCTCTTCCAACGGTGACGATTGGCGAAAGCCCAAGCGCGATCCGATCTCCCCCCTTGCGGGGGAGATGGCCGGCAGGCCAGAGGGGGGTGCCTAGACGCTGACCTGTCATTCAAACACGCAGCGCGGGAAGTAGAACGACACCACCCAGTTGGGCATGTCGACGATCTCGCTGATGCGCAGGTCGCCGCAGACCGAGGCCAGCATGTAGGCTTCGACCGGGTCGATCTGGTAGCGGCCGGCGAGCAGGTCGACCATCTGCGCCACGGCCTCCTTCGCGCCCGCCATCAGGTCCGGCCCGATCCCCGTCGTCACCTCATAGCCCTTGGCATCGAGATGGCGGGTCACCGGACCGGGCGTGGTGAAGCGCGGCGTTTTCAGCCGCGCATCTTTCACCAGGTCGAGTTTCAGCACCACGTTCATCGGGCTTTCGATCGCCGTGCCGCAGACCTCGCCGTCGCCTTGCGCGGCATGCGTGTCGCCGACCGAGAACAGCGCGCCCGCCACCTCAACCGGCAGATAGAGCGTGGTGCCGGCGGCGAGATCGCGGATGTCGAGATTGCCGCCGACGCGGCGCGGCGGCACCACCGAGTGATGGCCCATTTCGGCCGGCGCGTTGCCGATGGTGCCGGCGAATGGCTTTAGCGGCACGCGGGCGTTTTTGCCAAACAATGCCGGCTCCAGCGAGGCGGCATCGTATTTCCAGATGTTGAGCGCCGGCTCCTGGAAATCGTCGGCGAGCAGGCCGAAACCGGGAATGTTCGCCGTCCAGCCGAAGCCGGACGGTTTGAACATCTCGATCGTCACCTTCAGCGCGTCACCCGGCTCGGCGCCCTCGACGAAGATCGGCCCGGTGACCGGGTTGATCTGGCCAAAGTCGAGCTTGGCGATGTCGGCGACGGTGCTGCCGGGCTGCAACTGGCCGCCCGAGGAATCGAGGCACTGGAACTCGATGATCGAGCCGGGCGCCACCCGCTCGGCCGGGACAAAGGAATTGTCCCAGCCGAAATGGTGATGGCGCCCGTGGATGGTGTAATCGCAGTTATTGCACATCTTTTACGTACACATTGTCATAGTTGATCGGGATATGGACCGGGTCGACATAGAGGTTGTCGGCGCCGCCCATGCGCGCCGATTTCATGGTGAAGCGCTGTTCGTTGAAGACCGGCGCCCAGGGGGCGTCCTCCATCACCTTGTCGTAGATGGCGCTCCACATCTTGTCGCGCTCGGCGGCCTTGGCCGGGTCGACCACCGAATCGGCCTCGGCCGCCTTGGCGTCGAGATCCTTGTTGCAATACCACGACCAGTTCCAGCCGCCCGGTACCGCACCGGCGCAGCCGAGGATCGGGCCGTAGAAGTTGGACGGATCCGGGAAGTCGGCGATCCAGGCCATGCCGCCCGACCAGATCATCGGCGCGCCGGCCTTGTCGCCGCCGGCGGCGATGACGTTGGCCTGGGCCAGCGACTGGATGCTGGCCTTGATGCCGATGGCCGCCAGGTCCTGCTGAATCGCCTGGGCGATGCGCGGGTTGGGGTCGGTGTTCATGGCGAACAATTGCGTGTCGAAGCCATCGGGATGACCGGCCTCGGCCAGCAGCGCCTTGGCCTTGGCGACGTCATAGGGGTAGCCCTTGTACGCCTTGTCGTAGCCGGGCATCGACGGCGGCAGCGGCTGGTTGGCCGGCACGGCGCGGCCGTTGATGATCTGGATGATGCGCGCCTTGTTGAGCGCCATGTTGACAGCCTGTCGCACCTTCACATTGTCGAACGGCGCCATGGTTGTGTTCATGGTGACATAGCCGGTGTGCAGCTGGCCTCCTTCGACGACACGCGCCTTCTGCTCGGGATCGGCCATCACCTCCTGGAATTTGGCCGGCGGAATGCCGTCGCCAGGCACGTCGATCTCGCCCTTCTGCAGGCGCAGCAGCGCCACGATCGGCTCCTGGCCGATCTCGAAGGTGATCTTGTCGAGATGCGGCAGGCCCTTGTGCCAATAGTCCGCGTTTCGTTCGAACACGATGCGCTGGCCAAGCGTCCATTCCGCCAGCTTGAAGGCGCCGGTGCCGACCGGATGCTTGCCGAAATCGGCGCCGTATTTCTCGACCTCTTCCTTCGGCACGACATGGGAAAAGTTGATGGCCATGACATGCAGGAAGGTGGCGTCCGGGCGGGTCAGCTCGAACTTGACCGTGTAGGGGTCGACGACGGTGACGCCGGACAGCGTCTCGGCCTTGCCGGCGGCGACATCGTCATAGCCCTTGATCGAGCCGAAGAAGCCGGCGCCGGGGCTCTGCGTCTTCGGATTGGTGACGCGGTCCAGCGAATATTTCACGTCTTCGGCGGTCATCTCGCGGCCATTGTGGAACTTCACGCCATGGCGCAGCTTGAAGGTAAAGGTCTTGCCGTCGGGCGAAATCTCGTAGCTCTCGGCGAGGTCGGGCTTGAGGTTGGTGGTGCCGGGCTCGTAGTCCATCAAGCCGTCGAACAGGCTCTTGATCATCGACCAGTTCTGCCAGTCATAGCCGATGGCCGGGTCGAGGGTCGCGACGTCGTCCTTGTAGGTGATGGTGACGGCGCCGCCCTGCTTGGCGTTCGGGTCGACGGTGTCCTCGGCGCGGGCGCTTGTCATGCCGAGCATCAGCGCCAGCGCCGATGCCGCGACGGTCGATGCGAGAAACTTCTTCATTGTCCTGTTCCCTTTCTCTGTTTGTTTTCTGGTTTCATCTGAGTTTGATGCTCATCTCAGTTTGATACGGGGGTCGATGAAGGGCGCGATGATGTCGGCCAGGAGATTGCCGAGCACGATTGCGAAGGCCGAGACCAGCGTGACGCCCATGATGATGGGGATGTCGACGCGCTGGATGGCTTGCCAGGCGAGCTGGCCGATGCCGGGCCAGCCGAACACGCTTTCGACCACGACGATGCCGCCCATGAAGATGCCGATGTCGATGCCGATCATGGCGACGACCGGCAGGATGGCGTTGGGCAGCGCATGGCGGAAGATGATGGCGCCCCGAGCCAGGCCCTTGGCACGCGCGGTGCGGACGTAATCCTGGCGCAGCACGTCGATCATCGACGAGCGCATCATGCGCGCATACCAGCCGGCGCCGAGGATGCCCATGGTGAGCGACGGCAGCACGAGATGGCGCCATGTGCCATAGCCGCCGATCGGGAACCAGCTCAATCTGACCGCGAAGACATAGAGCAGCAGCAGGCCGACGACGAATTGCGGCGCCGAGACGCCGATGAAGGAGGCGACCATCAGGGTCTGGTCGGTGGCGGTGCCGCGCTTGACGGCGGCGATCAGGCCCATCGAGAGGCCGATCAGCAGCTCGCACAGGATGGCGCCGACCATCAGCAGCAGGCTCGCCGGCAGCCGCGAGACGATGAGTTCGGTCACCTCCGAGCGCTGGATGTAGGAGCGGCCGAGATCGCCGCTGACGAGCCTCGTCAGATAATGCCAGTACTGGACGACGAAGGGCTGGTCGAGGCCGAGCTGCTGGCGGATGTTCTCGACCGTCTGCGGCGTGGCGCTGCGGCCGGCGATCTGGCGCACCGGGTCGGCGGGCAGGAGATAGAGCAGCGCGAAGGTGATCAGCGAGACGCCGAGCAGGATGAGCAGCGACTGGATCAGCCGGCGGCCGAGATAAGCGATCATGCCCGGCCCCTTTGCGTCGGATCGAGAATGTCGCGCAGCGCGTCGCCGATCAGGTTGAAGGCCAGCGCCAGGGCCAGGATCGCGGCGCCGGGGAAGAACACCAGCCAGGGTGCCGCCTGGAAATAGGTCTGGTTCTCGAAGATGATATTGCCCCATGACGCCGTCGGCGGCTGCACGCCGATGCCGAGGAAGGAGAGCGTGGCCTCGAGCAGCACCGTGGTCGAGATGCCGAGCGTGCCCCAGACGATGATGGTCGGCAGGAGATGCGGCAGGATGTGGCGAAACAGGATGCGCGGCGCGCCGGCCCCGATGGTGCGTTCGGCATCGATGAACTCGCGTTCGGCGAGTGACGAGGTCTCGGTGTAGACGACGCGGGCGGTCTGCACCCAGTTGACCAGCGCGATGACCATGGCGACGATCCACAGGCTCGGCTGGAACACCGCCGCCAGGCAGATGGCGAGCAGCAGCGCCGGAAACGCCATCATCAAATCGGTGAAGCGCATCAGCGCGCCGCCGATCCAGCCGCGGAAATAGCCGGCGGTGACGCCGACCAGCGTGCCGATCAAAAGCGCGACGCCGTTGGCGACGATGCCGATGATCAGCGAGGTGCGCGCGCCGTAGAGGATGCGGGTCAACAGGTCACGCCCGAGCAGGTCGGTGCCCAGCCAGAATTTCGCGCTCGGCGGCAGAGGCGAGCCCTCGATGGTGAGACCGTCGAACATCTGTTCGTTGGGATCGTAGCCGGTCAGCCATGGCGCCAGGATCGCACCGGCAACGACAATGGCGACGATAACCAGGCCGAGCAGCGCCAGGCGGCGCTTGACCAGCCGGCGCCAGACACCGGCGCGCGGTCTGGCCGGCATGCGCCCTGCCATGAGATCAGGCGCGATGGGGTTGGTCATCGCCGCTCTCATCTCCGATGTGGTCTTCCCCGGTCTTGGCTTCCCCGGTCTTGGCTTCCTCCATCATCGCCACGATCCGGCGCGCGGCGTCCTCGACGCTGATCTGCCAGCTCATCGCCAGCGAGCGCAGCTGTGCATAGGCGCGGTCGTCGTCGCCGCCTTTCGACAAAGCCGAGACAGCCCGCACGACGGTCTGGCGTTCGGCGACCCGCTGGCGCAATGCGGCAATTTCGCCGGCTAAATGTTTTCTCGCCTCGAAACTCTGGCGCGCGATCAGCAGCGCGCTGTAGACCCCGGCATTGCCGACCGGCTTCAGGAGCTGGGCGTCGGCCTTGTGCGACAGCGCCCATTCGATGCGGCCCGGCGCCTCCGAACCGATCAGCGCCACCAGCGGCATCGGCGCCTCGCCCGGCTTCCAGGGAAATTGTTCGTCGAAGCCGAGATCGGCGTCGAAGAAGACGAAGTCGGCGGCCAGCGCCTCCGGCGCCAGTTCCGGCCAGCAATCCACGGTGACAAGGCCGATGGCCGACAACTGCCTGGTGATCGCCTGCATCGTCGGGTGCGGGCGATGCAGGACAAAGGCCCTGGCGCCGCCGAGATTGGGGATGCGCGGGGTTCTGGTCACGACACCACCCGCAAGCGTGGCCGGCCGAATGTCTTTGCGGGGTCGTAGCGCGACAGGTACGGGTCCGGCGCGACCTCGTGCTGCCGGCTGACGACTTCGAAATAGCCGTCCGCGATCCGGCCGATGATGACAGGCAGCGTGGCGTGCTGGGAATGGGCGTCGATGGCGATCGGGCCGAGCCGCGTGGAGAAGCGCCGCTCGGCGAAGGCCTTGGAAAATTCGGCCGGGCCGGCGTCGGGATCGCGCGACAGCACGTCGGCCATTACCTGCACCGAAGCATAGGCGGAGGCTTCGAAGGACGACGCGAAGGCGGCCGGCCGCGGCGCGAAATACGGTCCGACCGACAGATGACCCTTGCCCGTTTCGCCGATCGCCGGCAGTTCGCCTTCGGTCAGGTTGCAGGAGATCACTGGGCAAGATTCAGGACTGAAAGCCGCATCCTCGCCCGCCAGATCACGATAGGCCGCCAGGAAGGCATAGGACGAGGTGCCGATCAGGTTGTTGAGGATGAAGTTCGGTCGCGTCGCGCGTATCTCGGCGATCAGCCGCGACACGTCGGTCTCGCCGATGCGCAGATAGCGCTCGCCCAGCACCTTGCCGCCGGCATCGGCGATGAGGTCGCGCGCAACACGGTTCATCTCCCAGCCCCAGATGTAGTTCGACCCGAGCAGGAAACCGTTGGCGCCGAAGCGCGGCACGACATGGGCCATAAGCGGCACCAGATGCTGGTTGGGGCAAGCATGCATATAGACGACATGCTCATTGGCCTCGAAGCCCTCATAGGGGCAGGCGTACCAGAGCATGCCACCCGCCTTCTCCAGCACAGGGATGGTCTCCTTGCGGCTCCAGGAAGTGACGCAGCCGACGACATGGCGTGCACCGCTGGTCCTGAAGATGTCTTCGCACAGCGTCGCGTAACGGTCGGCATTGCTTTGCGGGTCGCGCTCGACCGGCACCAGTTCGATGCCTGAGCTCCTGTCGGCGTTGATGTCGGCGATCGCGCGCATGGCGCCCATCCGGCACGCGTCGGAGACGAGCTGATAGCTTCCCGAGCGGGAATAGAGGATGCCGATCTCGATGCGCCGTTTCAAACCGATCCCCAAAATGACAATGCCCCGCAGCCAGCGCCGCAAGGGCGAGGCATACGAGGCATATTTGCCGCCCGGCGATCAGAGCCGGTATTTTGCCCTAGCGTATTCGGTCCGGCGGGTCAGTCAAGCCCTCAACGCCATCCACGTCAAACACCGAGTGTCGGGCCATCGCCGGTCCCGCGAAATCCGCTGCCGCTATTTGGCCGCCGGCCTGTGTTGGCGGGCATAGGTCACGCAGGCATCCACGGTGCTGACACAAAGCGCGTCGCGCTTGTTCGGCAGGTTGTTGTCGCCGGCGTAGGCAACTTCGGCGACACGGCCGCCGACCATGCGGACCTGCGTGTCGCAGTAACCGCCGGGAGCGACATTGACGGAACCGCCGACCGTCGGGATCGCCCCCACGGCCAGGGCAGGAACGACGACGCTGAGATTGCCGCGCTGGACGACGCGCTTATAGGTCCAGATCTGCCCGGACTGGCCGACATCCGCTGTGGCGGTCGGAAATCCCGCGCACATTCGAACATCGGCTTCGCTGAGGCCGACCATCTCCTTGCGTGCCGCGGCCGCCGTGGGATCGACCTTGGCGATGCGCGACGTGTCGTCGGGAACGACGCAGGAGGACTGGATGACGACGATGAGGCCGGAAAGGGCAAGCTTTCGAATGCAGGAAAATGTCATACCGATTATTGAGATCGCGTGGCGCCCGGCCGCCCTCTCTACCTAGGCAAGCCGGCGGTCGGATCAACCCGCGCAGCTTCACGAAAAAGTGGCTGAGCAAGCCGCAAAGCTTTTTGACTTCGCCGTGGATGACCCGGCAGCCAACGAGGGCCGTCTATCATTTTCGGGCGATGTCCTCGAAGCTCAATCGAACCGCATGAGATATTGCGCAGCCGGTCGGCAGAGGCGGGCTCGTTGAAAACTTGACTGCCTTCCCGACATCTCCGGATGGCGGCGCGGCGCCGTCATGGTCGACCCGGCGGCGTCCTGTGCTCACATCCCTGAGTTTTTTGAGAGAATATTCCCGGCTTTGCCGAGAACGGCGAAACACGTTCTTTGATAAAATCAGTAGAATTTCTGACGATGTGAACAAGCCTCGGCAATCCGCCTTGCTGCCATGACTTCACAATCGCAGAGATCAATCATGTCCGATCCCAACAACACTTTGCCCTCTTCCCCACGGTCACCCCTCACCCGCCGCAGCGGCCTCGCTCTGCTGTTCGCGTCGGCCGTCGCGATCGGCAGCCTGATGGCGCCGCATGCGTCCTTGGCCGAGGACAAGAAGGCGATCAAGGTCGGCATCATCAGCGGCGAGGACGAGGATGTTTGGCGTGTCGTCGTCGCGCAAGCAGCCGAAAAGGGCCTCAGCATCGAGACCGTGGTGTTCAACGACTACACCCAGCCCAACGAGGCGCTGGAGCGCGGCGAGATCGACGCCAACGCCTTTCAGCACCAGCCCTATCTCGACAATCAGATCAAGACGCAGGGCTACCACATCGTGCGTGTCGGCTATACCGGCGTGTGGCCGATCGGCCTCTACTCCAAGAAGTACACCAAGGTTGCCGATCTGCCGGAGGGCGCGGTGATCGGCGTGCCGAACGACCCGTCCAACGAAGGCCGGGCGCTGCGCGTGCTGCAGAATGAGGGCGTGATCAAGCTCAGGGATGGCACCGGCATTCTCGCCACCACCGCCGACATCGCCGAAAATGCGAAAAAGGTCGAGATCAAGGAGTTGGATGCCGGCATCGTCGGCCGCTCGGTCGAGGATCTCGACGCCGCCGTGGTTAACACCGACTGGGCGCTGAAGAGCGGCCTGACGCCGGAGAACCGCATCGCTCAGGAGCCGATCGCGGACAATCCGTACCGCAACTTCATCGCGGTCAAGGTCGGCAATGAAAACGAGGCCTGGGTGAAGACGCTGGTCGCGTCCTACCAGAACGAGGCTGTGAAGGCCGAGTTCGACAAGGTCTACAAGGGCACCGGCCTCAGCGCCTATTGAGTTATGCGGGCACCGACGTGCCTTTGACAGCTTAAGCGGTCCGCGCGATGCGCGGGCTGCGATCGCATTTCGGGACCTGCCTATGAACCAGCATTTTATCGCAACCACCGAGGCCGCGGATCAGGCCGCCACGCAGGACGTGGTGCGCCTTGTCGACCTGAAGCGCCGCTTCGGTCAAACGGCGGCGCTCGACGGCATTACCTTGACGGTGCGCAAGGGCGAGGTTCTCGGCATCATCGGCCGCAGCGGTGCTGGCAAGTCCACCCTGATCCGCTGCCTGAACGGACTGGAGCGGCCTGACACCGGCGAGGTGTTCATCGAAGGTCGCGAGATCAGCCGACTTGGCGAGCGCGAGTTGCAGCCGTTGCGGCGGCGCATCGGCATGATCTTCCAGCATTTCAACCTGCTGTCGGCCAAGATCGTCGAGGACAATGTGGCGCTGCCGCTCAAGATCGAGGGCCGGCCGAAGGCGGAGCGGCTGAAGCGGGCGGCGGAGCTGCTCGATCTCGTCGGCCTGTCGGAGAAGGCAAAAGCCTATCCGGCGTCGCTGTCCGGCGGGCAGAAACAGCGCGTTGGCATCGCCCGAGCGCTTGCCGCGCGGCCGGCGCTGCTTCTGTCGGACGAGGCGACCTCGGCACTCGACCCGGAGACGACGCGCTCCATTCTCGCCCTGCTGAAGGATATCAACCGCCAGCTTGGCCTGACCATCCTTTTGATCACCCACGAGATGGAGGTGATCCGCTCGATCGCTGACCGCGTGGCGGTGATCGACGCCGGGCGCATCGTCGAGGAAGGGCCGGTCTGGTCGGTGTTTTCCGATCCGCAATCGGACATCACAAGACGCCTGCTCGGGACCATCCGGCCGCAACTTCCGCCGGAGCTGGCGGCGCGGCTGCTGCCGGCAGCCGGCACCGAAACGGTTCTGCGCGTCGACGTGGCGGGCGACGCGGCGCGCGAGCCGTTGCTGTCCGACCTTGCGGCCGCCGTGCCCGGTCCCTTCCGCCTCGTCCATGGCGGCATCGACCACATCCAGCGGCAGCCGGTCGGAACGCTGTTCCTTTCCGTTCCCGGCAGCGATGCGAGCCATCTCGCGAAAATCATCACATTCCTGAAATCTCGCCAGGCGCGGGTGGAGGTGCTTGGCCATGTCGCCAGTCCTGTTTGAGCTTCTGTTGCGATCGATCTGGGAGACGGTGCTGATGACGGCCGCCTCCGGCCTGATCTCGCTGGTGTTCGGCCTGCCGCTCGGGCTGGCCCTGATTGCCACCGAACGCGGCGGCATCGCGGAAAACCCCTGGGTGAACCGCGTGCTCGGCGCCGTGATCAACGGCTTCCGCTCGGTGCCGTTCATCATCCTTCTGGTGGCGCTGATCCCGGTGACGCGGCTGATCGTCGGCACATCGATCGGCACATGGGCGGCCATCGTGCCGCTGTCGATCGCCGCCACGCCCTACTATGCGCGGATCGCCGAAGTGTCATTGCGCGAGGTCGACCACGGACTGATCGAGGCGGCGCGCGCCATGGGCGGCAATCGCTGGACGATCATCCGCGAAGTGCTGGTGCCCGAGGCGCTCCCCGGCATCGTTGCCGGCTTCACCGTGACGCTGGTGACGCTGGTCGGCGCCTCGGCGATGGCAGGAGCCATCGGTGCCGGCGGCCTCGGCGACCTTGCCATCCGTTACGGCTACCAGCGCTTCGAGACGTCGGTGATGGTCGCCGTGGTGATCGTGCTGATCATCCTGGTCTGCGGCATCCAGTGGGTGGGTGACCGGCTGGTGGCGAGGCTGGATCGGCGGGGATAGTGAGCCGGCTGGTATTCAGGGCCGACCATGAGCTTCTCATGGAGCGTCGGCGATGGTCACCATAAGTAATTTGAGAACCACAACGATTTTCAGCCAAGCCGCGCTAGCCCCTCAGCCTCGCCCCTTCCGGGTCGAAGAACGGCATCGGCACCACCACCGCGCGGGTCGGTTTGCCGTCAATATCGATGCTAAGTTCCGTGCCTATGGCCGTGAAGGGCAATCGCAAATGCGCTGTCGCCAGCACCTTGCCCAGGGAATAGCCGTGGTCGCTGTAGGTGACCACGCCGGCGTCCTCGCCGTCGACCATCACCCGTGCATCCGTCGCGGACGGCTTGTCGCCGTCGAGGATCAGCCCGGTCCAGCGCTCGTCGAGGCTCTTGTCGCGCAGCTCGAGCAGCGCGTCCCGGCCGATGAAATCGCCCTTATCGAACTTGATCCAGCGGTCGAGGCCGACATGGAACGGCGTGCGCGTCTCGTCCATGTCGATGCCGTGCGCCGGATAGGCCTTTTCCAGGCCGAGCGTGAACATGGCCAGCACGCCATAGGGTTTCAAGCCGAAAGCTTGGCCAGTGCGCATCAGCGCGTCCCAAACCGAGGTCGCCTCGTCGGCCGGCACGAACAGCTCGAAGCCGAGTTCGCCGGTCACGCCTGTACGGGAGATCAGGACCCGCGTTCCGTTGATATGGCCTGATGTGAAGGCCCAGCGCTTCAATCCGTCGAGATCGGCGTCCGAAATCATCGCCTTCAGGAGATCGCGCGAGCGCGGGCCCTGGATGGTGGGGAAGGCGACGGCGGCCGTGATGTCGGTGACATAGGCCCTGCGCCCTTGCGCATGATGCTGGAGCCAGGGCAGCATCTTGAGGCGGTTGACCGAACCGGTGACCAGCATGAAATGCTCCGCGCCCAGCCGGAACACGGTGAGGTCGTCCATGATGCCGCCGTCCTCCCGACAGACGGTGGAATAGCGTACTTGGCCCGGCTTCATCGCCGCGGCGTCATTGACAATGACATGGTTGACCAGCGCCTCCGCGTCGGCACCCTTGATGTCCATCTTGCCCATGGTGCTGAGGTCCTGCACGCCGACATTTTTACGCGTATTCAAATGTTCGTCGGCGATGCCGGAATAATGTTTGGCCGAGATGAAATCGCCGCCGACCCGACCCATGGTCGCACCCAGCCCAACGATGCTGCTGTAGAAGGGGGAGCGCCGCTCAGCCACGAAAATCTCCATCATTCATAAAAAATCGGCAGCGCCGGGTGGCGCCGCCGAGCTCGATTGGTACCGGGATCAACTCCCGTAGACGTCGAATGAAAAATACTTGTCGTTGATTTCCTTGTACTTTCCGTTGGCGCGCAGCGCGTCGATTGCCGCGTTGAACTTGTCGGCCAATTCCTTGTTGCCCTTCTGCAGCGCAATGCCGACCCCCGGGCCGTGAATGGCCGGATCGGCCGTCAGCGCGCCGAGCAGCTTGCAGCAGGCGCCGTCGGGCTTCTTCAGCCATTCGGTGAGGATGATCGAGCCGTCCATCATCGCGTCGAGGCGGCCATTGGCCATGTCGGTGCGGGCGTCGTCGCCGGTCGGGTAGGCCTTGACGGTCGAGCCCGAATATTTCTGCTCGGCGAAATTCTGGTGGATGGTGGCGCTCTGCACGCCCAGCACCTTGCCTTTCAGATCGTCGGGCGAGGTGCCCGCGATGGTCGAGTCCTTCGGCACCGCGATGGCCGGCGGCGTCTGGTAGTATTTGTGGGTGAACTCGACCTTTTCAGCCCGCTCGGGCGTGATGGTGATGTTGATGATGGCATCGAACTTGCCGGCCTGCAGCGCCGGAATAGAGCCGTCGAAATCCTGTACGGTGAACTCGCATTCGACCTTCATCTGCGCGCACAGCGCCTTGCCTAGATCGATGTCGAAACCGCCCAGCGTGCCGTCGGCATTGGCGTGGTTGAAGGGCGGGTAGGCACCCTCGGTACCAAGCCTCAGCTTTTTCTCCTGGGCGGAAGCAGCACCGGTTGCGAGCGCAAAAGCTACGGAAGCGGCAAGCACGAAACGACCGAAAAGACGCATGGTCCAGATCTCCATTGACCGGCGAAGTCTACGGGCTTTCATGCTCCCGGCGGAGACGGAAACGACATGTGCCGCGGCGATCACGGCGCGGGGCAGTCCGCGTCCGGTCAGGTTCCTTGTGCGTCGGCCCCGAACAGATCCCTGGCTTGCTCCGTCGTATAATAACCAAGCTGGACGTCCCGTGCGACCAGTTCCGGATCGCGCTCACGCGGATCGCCATAGCCGCCGCCACCCGGCGTGCCGACGCGCACGCGGTCGCCGGCCTTCAGTGGGATGTCCTGCTCCTTGGAGAGGTGCGGCGGCACATGCTCCTCGCCGTTGCGGAACACGGTCACGCTGTTGGGCTCGCCATCCCGACCGCCAAGGGCGCCCTGCGGACCGAAACGGCCATGGTCCATGACAAAGGAGGCGCGCGCCTCGCCGCGCAGGATCTCGACCTCATAGGCGAGGCCAAAACCACCACGATGCTTGCCGGCGCCGCCCGAGCCTTCGCGCAAGGCATAGTGGCGATAGAGCACCGGAAAGGCCTGCTCCATGATCTCGACCGGCGGCGACTTGGAAATGCCGATGGTCGAGCAGCCATTGGTCAGGCCGTCATGCCCCGAATTGCCGCCATAGCCGCCGCCGGATATCTGGTACATGACGTAGTCGCGGCCGCGCGCCGGATCGTTGCCGCCGAGCGCGAAATTGCCGCTGGAGCCGGCCGGCGCCGCGGTCACCTTGTCGGGCAGCGCCTGCACCATCGCCGCGAACACCGCCTCGGCGATGCGCTGCGAGACCTCGGCGGCGCACCCGGAGACCGGGCGCGGATACTTTGCGTCGAGGAAAGTGCCTTCCGGCCGCTTGACCTCGAGCGGCTCGAAGGCGCCGGCGCTGATCGGCACATCCGGAAAGATGTGGCGCATGGCGAGATAGACCGAGGACAGGGTCGTCGCCAGCACGCTGTTCATCGGTCCCGCACAAGGCTTTGACGAACCTGAAAAATCGAAGGTCAGCGTGTCGCCCTTCTTGTCGACTGCGAGCGCTATGGTCAGCGGTTCGTTGACCACCCCGTCGGAATCGACAAAAGCCTTGGAGCGGTAGGTGCCATCGGGAATGGCCGCTATATTGGCGCGCATCTGCTCGGCGGCGCGGCGGCGTAATTCGGCGATCGCCTCGACAACAGTTTCGTCTCCGTAACGATCCAGGATACCTTTGAGCCTGTCCTGGCCGATCAACAGCGCGGCGGCCTGCGCCCGGATGTCGCCGATGCGCTGGTCGGCGACCCTGATGTTGGAGCAGATGATGGCGTAGATTTCAGGGTCGAGCACGCCCTTCTTGAACAGTTTTACCGGCGGCAGCCGCAGACCCTCCTGCTCGACAGCGGTCGCGGATGCGGAGAAGCCGCCGGGCACGGAGCCGCCGATGTCGGGCCAATGGCCGGTGTTCGACAGCCAGCAGAAGATCTTTCCGCCGCGGTAGACCGGCATGGCGAAGCGCACGTCCATCAGATGCGTGCCGCCGAGATAGGGATCGTTGACGATGTAGATGTCGCCCGGCTCCGGGGCCAGGCAGCGGCCGTCGGCAATCATCTCGATCACCGTCCTGGTCGAATATTGCATGACGCCGACAAACACCGGCAGGCCCTGACTGCCCTGCGCGATCAGCGAACCGTCGATGGCGGAATAGATGCCGTCCGAGCGGTCGTTGGCCTCGGCGATCACGGGCGAGAAGGCGGCGCGGGAAAAGGTCAGGTCCATCTCGTCGCAGACCTGCTGCAAAGCGGCCTGGAGAACCGAAAGCGTGATGGCGTCGAGCTTTGCGCTATCCACTGACATGTCAGGCCTCGCCAATGTCGATGATGATGTTGCCGTCTGCATCCGAGCGCGCGCGGTCGCCGGGTTCGAGCACGGTGGTCGCATCCATCTGTTCGAGGATCGCCGGCCCTTCGATGACTGCATCGAGCGGCAGCTTTTCCCTGCTGTAAACCGGCGTGTCGTGCCAACGGCCGGCGTACCAGACCGGTCGGATCTCGCGCCGCGCCCCGTCGAGCGTCCTTGCCCGCCCGGACGGGTCGATCAGCCGCGACAGGTCGATCGCCGGCCGCACGCCGGTGACCGAGGTGTTGAGGTTGACGAGGTTGGCGCGGATTTCCGGCAGCTCGACCTTGAAGCGGGCGAAATAGGCTTTCTCGAACAACGCTTGCAATTGGCTTCGGGTCACCGACGCGGACGGCAGCGGCACGTTGATGATGTGGGTCTGGCCGACGAACTGCATGTCGGCGGAGTGGGTGACGCGGATCGTTTCCGGCTTCACCGCTTCCTTGGCGATCAGCTCTTCGCCTTCGTTCCGGTGCCGTTCCAGTACTTGGTGCAGCTGGCTTTCGTCCAGCACGACCACGGGCTGGTTGATGGTGTTGACGAAGTCATGGCGCAGATCGGCGACGACGCACCCGAGCGCGTTGGTGATGCCGGGCCGCGCCGGCACCAGCACTTTGGGCAGGCCGAGTTCGCGCGCGAGCGCCGTCGCATGCAGCGGCCCGGCGCCGCCGAAGGCGAACAGCGCGAAATCGCGGGGATCATGGCCGCGCGACACCGACACCATGCGGATGGCGCCGGCCATCTTCATGTTGCCGAGCCTGAGGACAGCGCCCGCCGCCTCGACACCCGGCAGCCCGGTTGCCTTGCCGATCCTGTCCTCGAAAATCCTGGTGACGCGCTCCGATGTGACCGGGTTTTCGACGGCGAGCAGCTTCTTCGGCGCCAGCCGGCCGAGCACCAGGTTGGCGTCGGTGATCGTCGGCTCGGTGCCGCCGCGCCCATAGCAGATCGGGCCGGGATTGGCGCCGGCACTTTCCGGGCCGATCTGGATCAGGCCGGCCGCATCGACGCGGGCGATCGAGCCGCCGCCGGCGCCCACCGTATGCACCGCCACCATCGGCACATGGATGGGCATGGCATATTCGATCTCGATCTCGTTCGAGACAGCCGGTTCGGCGTTGCGGATCAGCGCCACGTCGGTCGAGGTGCCGCCCATGTCGTAGGTGACAAGGTTTTCGAAGCCTGCGCGCTTGCCGGTATAGGCGGCGGCGATGACGCCGGAGGCGGGGCCCGACATGACCGTCTTGGCCGATTCACGTGTGACGAAACGGGCCGAGATCATGCCGCCATTGCCGTTCATGATCAGGAAGTCGCGGGCATAGCCCTTGTCGGCCAATTCCTTGCGCAGCCGCTCGACATAGCGCTCCAGGATCGGCTGCACCGAGGCGTTGACCGAGGCCGTCACCCCGCGCTCGAATTCGCGCGCCTCCGACAGCAGCGCATGGCCTGACGTGATGTAGCCGTTCGGCCAGGATTCGGCGGCGATCTCGGCGGCGCGCCGCTCATGCGCAGGGTTGGCATAGGAGTGGAGGAAATGGATGACGAGGGATTCGCAGCCGGCCGCGATGAGCGTCTGTACCGCCTCGCGCATCTCAGCTTCATCGAGCGGCGTGCGCACCGCACCCGACGCCTCGACGCGCTCCGACACTTCGAGGCGCAGGTTGCGCGGAATGATTGGGACGAAGGTTCCGGTCATGCCATAGGGTTGCGGCCGCGTCCGCCGGCCGAGTTCGATCACGTCGCGAAAACCGCGCGTGGTGATCATGCCGGTCTTGGCCAGCCGGCGCTCCAGCACCGCATTGGTGGTGGTGGTCGTGCCATGCACGATGAGGTCGATGCCGTCGATCGGAAAGCCGGTGGCGCCGAGCGCCGAAACCACGCCAAAGGCCTGGTTGTCGACCGTGGTCGGGGTCTTGGCCAGATACACCTTGCCACCGTCCTTGCCATCGATCAGGAGTAGGTCGGTGAAAGTTCCGCCGACATCGATGCCGGCGACGACGCTGCCCAGGGAATCCGGCGGCTGCACCGAAAAATTCTCTTTCATTGTCGAAACCCGAAATGCTGGGACTACGGATATGCCACAGTTTGGAAAGGTGTTTTACGGCGGCATCTTGACGCAAATATCGTTTGTATACTAATAAATTCCGGACACAAGAGCTTACCGCTTCGGTAGCGTGCATGGCACGCCGGAACCTGAATGGTTCGGGCGCGCACGGGAAAGTTTGGCGCCCGCGTCTCTCATCGGGCGAGAAGGTTGGAATCGATGAACACCACGCCCGCGTTCAACACCGCTGAAGCCCGTCCGCTGCAGTTTCCGATTCCGGCCAATGTCTATGCCGAGACCGTCGTCTCGGTGAAACACTATACCGACCGACTGTTCTCGTTCCGCATCACCCGGCCTCAGTCGCTGCGCTTCCGCTCGGGCGAATTCGTCATGATCGGCCTGCCCAATGCCGAGAAGCCGGTGTATCGCGCCTACTCCGTCGCCAGCCCGGCCTGGGACGAAGAGCTGGAATTCTTCTCGATCAAGGTGCCGGATGGCCCGCTGACCTCCGAATTGCAGAAGATCCAGGCCGGCGACACCGTCATCATGCGCCAGAAATCGACCGGCACGCTGGTCGTCGACGCGCTGACCCCCGCCAAGCGCCTGTTCATGATCTCGACCGGGACCGGCATCGCGCCCTTTGCCAGCCTGCTGCGCGATCCCGACACTTACGAGAAGTTCGACCAGCTGATTCTGACCCACACCTGCCGCGACAATGCCGAGCTGATTTACGGCCAGGAACTGGTGGCGGCGCTCGAAAGCGACCCGCTGATCGGCGAGCTGACCACTGGGCGCGTGACGCTCTACAATTCGACGACCCGCGAAGAGTCGGCGCGCATGGGCCGCATCACCGCGCTGATCGGCTCCGGCAAGTTCTACAGCGACCTCGGCATCGAAAAGCTCAATCCCGAAACCGACCGCATCATGATCTGCGGCTCGATGCACATGCTGAAGGACGTCAAGGAGCTCGCCGAAAGCCTCGGCTTCCAGGAAGGTTCGCTCAGCCATCCCTCGAGCTTCGTCGTCGAACGCGCCTTCGTCGGCTGAGGCCAGCGCGTCTCCCAGAAATCTGGTTTTGACCTTCCGGTCAAAAACCAGCTGCTTTCGCGGCCTTTTTCAGCTATCCCTCGCTTGAGGACTCGTGAAGCGCGACTTCGCGGGCTATCTTCGTGCGTGTCGCCCAAAACTGTCGACGGCTTTGGGAGAAGGATGCGCGCGTGAGATATCAAGCGCACGCCGCTGAATGAAAGGGCAGGAGATGAGCAGCACAATCCGCGAAGCCGATCTTGGCACCAAGGTGACGCCGCTGCCCGCGCGCGCCGCCGCCAACACGCCGGTGCCGCTGGACCATCATTTCGCGCGCAATCCCGGCCTGAAACTCGACCTCGGTTTTCTCGAATCGGTACGCAGCGTCAACCGCTCCGCGCTGGAACGCCGCGTCGCCAGTCTGACCAAGCGGCGCTCGATCAAGGCCGACAACCAGGCCGCCTGGCTGCTGCGGGCGATCGCCTGCATGGACCTGACGACGCTCAACTCCAACGACACCGAGGAGCGCGTGCGCCGGCTCTGCGCCAAGGCGATCAACCCGCTGCGCCGCGACATCATGGAAGGCCTCGGCATTGCGGGCGAGACCATCCGGCCCGCCGCCGTCTGCGTCTACCATCCCTTCGTCGCCACGGCCGTGGACGCGGTGCGCGGCACCGGCATCCATGTCGCCGCGGTCTCCACCGCCTTTCCGCATGGGCTGGCGCCGCTGTCGACCCGGTTGCAGGAGATCGAGGCCTCGGTGAAGGACGGCGCCGACGAGATCGATGTCGTCATCCCGCGCGGCCTGGTGTTCGGCGCCAAGTGGCGCGAGCTTTATAATGAAATCGTCTCGATGCGGGCCGCCTGCGGCGACGCGCATCTCAAGGTCATCTTGGGCACCGGCGACCTCGCCACGCTGCGCAACGTCATGCTGGCCTCGATGGTGGCGATGATGGCGGGCGCCGATTTCATCAAGACGTCGACCGGCAAGGAAAGCGTCAATGCCACACTGCCTGTCGGCCTCGCCATGGTGCGCGCCATCAGGGCCTATTTCGAGGAGACAGGCTATCTCATCGGCTTCAAGCCGGCCGGCGGCATTTCGACCGCGAAAGTCTCGCTCGACTGGCTGGTGCTGATGAAGGAAGAGCTCGGCCGTCCATGGCTGGAGCCGGAGCTGTTCCGCTTTGGCGCATCGAGCCTGCTGACCGATATCGAACGTCAGCTCGAGCATCATCTGACCGGGCATTATTCGGCCAATCACCGCCACGCGATGGCTTGAGCACCCCCACCCCGATCGGCTTTGCCGATCGACCCTCCCCACAAGGGGGAGGGTGAAGGAGGAACCTGATGAACGTCCTTGAACGCTATCACGCCATGGAATACGGCCCGGCGCCGGAGGCTCGCAACCAGGCCGATGCATGGCTGGCCGGGCGCGATTTCTCCAAAGCGCTGTTCATCGGTGGCGACTGGAAAGCGGCCGGCGGCGGCAAGACCTTCGACACCAGCGAGCCGTCTTCCGGCAAGCTGCTGGCCAAGGTGTCCGATGCCAATGCCGCCGACATCGACGCGGCGGTTGCGGCCGCCGCAAAGGCGCTGCCGAAATGGAGCGCCAGTTCCGGATACCAGCGCGCGAAAGTGCTCTACGCCATCGGCCGCGCCATGCAGCGCCACCAGCGGCTGTTCGCGGTGCTTGAGACGATCGACAACGGCAAGCCGATCCGCGAAAGCCGCGACATCGACGTGCCGCTGGCGATCCGCCATTTCATTCACCACGCCGGCTGGGCGCAGGCGCTGGACAGGGATTTTCCCGGCCAAAAGGGTGTCGGCGTCGTCGGCCAGATCATCCCGTGGAATTTTCCCCTGCTGATGCTGGCCTGGAAGATCGCGCCGGCGCTTGCGGCGGGCTGTACCGTGGTGCTGAAGCCGGCCGAGTTCACGCCGCTGACGTCAATCCTGTTCGCCGAGATCTGCGAACGCGCCGGCGTGCCGAAAGGCGTCGTCAACATCGTGCAGGGCGGACCGGATGCGGGCGCGGCGATCGTCGATCATCCCGGCATCCAGAAGATCGCCTTCACCGGCTCTTCCGAAGTCGGCAAGATCATCCGCAAGGCCACCGCCGGCTCCGGCAAGAAACTGTCGCTGGAACTTGGCGGCAAGTCGGCCTTCATCGTCTTCGAGGACGCCGATCTCGACAGCGCTGTCGAGGGCCTGGTCGACGGCATCTGGTTCAACCAGGGCCAGGTCTGCTGCGCCGGTTCGCGCCTGCTGGTGCAGGAAGGCATCGCCGATGCCTTGATCGCCAAGGTCAAGACACGGATGAGCCGGCTGCGTGTCGGCAGCCCGCTCGACAAGAACACCGATATCGGCCCGCTGGTCGACCTGACCCAGCTCGACCGGGTCAAGGGACTGATCGCCGAAGGTGCCCGGCAGGGCGCCGTCTGCTGGCAGCCGGATGCAACGCTGCCGTCTTCCGGCTACTATCACCTGCCGACGCTCGCCACCGGTGTTTCGCCGGCTAATATTCTGGCGCAGGAAGAGGTGTTCGGGCCAGTGCTCGCCACCATGACCTTCCGCAACACCGAGGAAGCGATCGAACTCGCCAACAACACGCGCTATGGCCTCGCAGCCTCGGTGTGGAGCGAGAACGTCAACCTGGCGCTCCATGTCGCGCCGCAACTGAAGGCTGGCGTGGTCTGGGTCAACGGCACCAACATGTTCGATGCCGCCTGCGGCTTCGGCGGCTATCGCGAGAGCGGTTTCGGCCGCGAGGGCGGGCGCGAGGGCATGTTCGAATATCTGGCGGCGAAACTGCCGCTCGGCCCGGTCATCAAGCAGGCGACATCGTCGGTGCAGCCCGTGGAACAGGCGGATGGCGTCGCTATCGACCGCACCGCGAAGCTGTTCATCGGCGGCAAGCAGGTGCGGCCGGACGGCAATTACTCGCTTGCCGTCGCCACCGCCAAGGGCAAGCTCGCCGGCGAAGTCGGGCTCGGCAGCCGCAAGGATATCCGCGATGCGGTTTCGGCTGCCCGCGCCTGCAAAAGCTGGCCGGAGGCGACCGCTTATAACAGGTCGCAGGTGCTTTATTACCTGGCCGAGAACCTTTCCGGGCGCGCGGAAGAATTTGCCGCCCGGCTCACCGAACTGACCGGAGCCAGTGCCAAGGCCGCGCGGGACGAGGTGGAGCTCTCGATCGAACGGCTGTTTCTCTATGCCGGCCTCGCCGACAAGTTCGAGGGGCGCGTGCACCAGCCGCCGGCGCGTGCCGTGACGCTGGCGCTGCATGAGCCGGTCGGCGTCGTCGGCATCGTCGCGCCGGACAATCAGCCCCTGCTCGGCTTCATCTCGCTGGTCGCGCCGGCGCTGGCCATGGGCAACACGGTGGTCGCCGTGCCGTCGGAACGGTATCCGTTGCTGGCCACCGATCTCTATCAAGTCATCGAATATTCCGATGTGCCGGCCGGCGCGATCAACATCGTCACCGGACGCACCGCGGAGCTTGCCGGCGTGCTGGCCAGGCACGACGACGTCGACGGGCTCTGGCTGTTCGCCGACGCGGATACCTGCGCCAAGGCGGAGGCCGAGTCCATCGGCAACCTCAAACGCGTCTGGAGCGGCAACGGCCGCAGCCTCGACTGGGCCTCGGAAGAAGCCGCCGGCGACGTTTTTCTGCGCCGTGCCATCGAGGTGAAGAATGTCTGGGTGCCTTACGGCGACTAGAGCATGATGCCGAAAAGTGTGAAGCGGTTTTCGGACGACATCATGCTCTATCCTTTTGATTTAGGGACGGATCCAGATTTCAGGTCGACTCGACCTGAAATCATCCGGCTCTAGGGCATGTCACCACAGGGATCGCGATCGGGCTTGACGCCTGGCCATATGTTCTTTAACTAGAAAAAACATCTTTATCTGTGAACTGGCACAGGCCGCACAATCGCGCCTGACTGGCACATGACGCTTTCGCCGGCCGCCGATAAAGGCAATTGACCCAAGCAGGCGAGGAACAAAGCATGGCGGATCTGACAGGCAAGGTCGTTGTCATCACGGCAGCGGCGCAAGGCATCGGCAAGGCGAGCGCGCTGGCCTTCGCCAAGGCTGGGGCCACCGTCCATGCCACCGACATCAACGAGACGCTGCTGGCGGAACTCGCCAACACATCAGGGATCAAGACCCGCAAGGTCGACGTGCTCAACGACGAGGCGGTCAATGCCGCCTTTGCAGAGATCGGCGCCGTCGACGTGCTGTTCAATTGCGCCGGTTTCGTCCATTCGGGCTCGATCCTGGAGATGAAGGACGCCGATCTCGATTTCGCTTTCAATCTCAACGTGCGCGCCATGATCCGAACCATCCGGGCGGTGCTGCCCGGCATGCTGGAGCGTGGCGACGGGTCGATCATCAACATGGCTTCGCTGGCCAGTTCGACCAAGGGCGTGCCGAACCGCTTCGCCTATGGCGTCACCAAGGCCGCCGTCATCGGGCTGACCAAGGCGGTCGCGGCCGACTATGTCGGCAAGGGCATACGCTGCAACGCCATCTGCCCCGGCACGGTCGAGAGCCCGTCGCTGCAGGACCGCATGCACGCCCAGGGCGATTATGACGCCGCCCGCGCCGCCTTCATCGCCCGCCAGCCAATGGGCCGGCTCGGCACGCCCGAGGAGATCGCCGATCTCGCCGTCTACCTGGCCGGTGCCACCTACACGTCCGGGCAGGCCTATAATATCGACGGCGGCTGGTCGATCTGAGCGCTGCCTTGAGACAACCGGACATCGGATCGCCGGCCGCCAATACAGGCTGTTCGCGCTTGTCGTGAAGCAGGCCGATGGCTAGGGTCCGCCCGGTTCCAGAGACGGCCGCCCCGGCGGAGAGTTTGTAGAACGGCCACGAGGCCGCAATCAGGAGAAGATGCATGAAACTGCTGCGCTATGGCGAGGTGGGAAGCGAACGGCCCGGCCTGCTCGATGCGGATGGAACGATCCGCGATCTCTCCGCCCATGTTGCCGATATTGCCGGCAAGACACTTCATCCGGCCTCGCTGGACATGCTTTCGAAGCTCGATGCGAAGTCGCTGCCGGCGGTTTCCGGCAAGCCGCGCCTCGGCGCCTGCGTCGCCGGCACCGGCAAGTTCATTTGCATCGGCCTCAACTATTCCGACCATGCCGCCGAGACCGGGGCCACCGTGCCGCCGGAACCGATCATCTTCATGAAGGCAAGCTCGGCCATCGTCGGCCCGGACGACGACGTGCTGATCCCGCGCGGCTCCGAGAAGACCGACTGGGAAGTCGAGCTCGGCGTGGTTATCGGCAAAACCGCCAAATATGTCAGCGAAGCCGACGCGCTCGACCATGTCGCCGGCTATTGCGTCTCCCATGACGTGTCCGAGCGCGCCTTCCAGGCCGAGCGCCAGGGCCAGTGGACCAAGGGCAAGAGCTGCGACACGTTCGGCCCGACCGGACCGTGGCTGGTGACCAAGGACGAAGTTTCAGACCCGCAGAACCTGAAGATGTGGCTGACGGTCAACGGCAAGACGATGCAGAACGGCTCGACCAAGACCATGGTCTATGGCGTTGCCTATCTCGTTTCCTACCTCAGCCAGTTCATGTCGCTGCACCCCGGCGACATTATTTCGACCGGCACCCCGCCCGGCGTCGGCCTCGGCATGAAGCCGCCGGTGTTCTTGAAGGCAGGCGATGTCGTGGAGCTGGGGATCGAAGGATTGGGGCAGCAGAAGCAGACGTTCAGGGCTGACGTGTAAGCCTGATAAGTTAGCGCCGCCCCTCACCCCTACCCTCTCCCCGTGACGAACGGGGAGAGGGAGCGCCAGCGTTGCGGCCATTCCTTCTCCCCGTCACCATACGGGGAGAAGGTGCCGGCAGGCGAATGAGGGGCAGCGCCGGCCCCTCTCCAGCTATTACTTTATCGTCTTCCCATCAGCGCCAAACCTATAGGTCTTCGCCGCATCGGGCGTCGCATAGAGCGTGGCGCCCGGCTCCGCGTCGTACACGCCGAAAATCCGCACGGTGATCAGGCCGGCCTTCTCGCAATCCAGATAGAGATTGGTGTCGGCGCCGAGATGTTCGGCGTGGACGACCGTGCCCTTCCAGGCGCCGGATTTCGGATCGACGGTCAGGTGCTCCGGCCGCACGCCGATGGTCTTGGCTGTCTCACCGAGCCGGGCGCCGTCGACGAAATTCATCTTCGGCGAGCCGATGAAGCCGGCGACGAACTCGTTTGCCGGCGAATTGTAGAGCTCCATCGGGCCGCCGATCTGCTCGATTTTTCCGGCATTGAGCACCACGATCTTGTCGGCCAGCGTCATCGCCTCGACCTGGTCGTGGGTGACGTAGATCATCGTCGCCTTCAGCCGGCGATGTAGCTGCGCGATCTCCAGCCGCGTGTTGACGCGCAGCGCCGCGTCGAGGTTCGACAGCGGTTCGTCGAACAGGAACAGTTTCGGCTCGCGCACCACGGCGCGGCCGATGGCGACGCGCTGGCGCTGGCCGCCGGAAAGTTCCGCAGGTCGTCTTTCGAGATAGGGCTCCAGCGACAGCATGGACGAGGCGACGCCGATGCGGCGGTCGATTTCCGCCGCCGGCGTGTTCGCCTGTTTGAGGCCGAGGCCCATATTGTTCTTCACCGTCAGATGCGGATAGAGCGCATAGGTCTGAAACACCATGGCGATGCCGCGTTTCGCCGGCGGGGTGACCGAGACATCCTCGCCATCGATCAGCACCCGGCCCGAGGTCGAATCCTCCAGACCGGCGATGACCCGGAGCAATGTCGACTTGCCGCAACCCGAAGGGCCGACAAAGACGACGAACTCGCCATCCGTCACTTCGAGGTCGATGCCCTTCAGCACCTCGACCGGCCCAAAGGCCTTTTTCACGTTCTCGATCTTCAGCGAGCCCACGGCAGTCCTCCAAATTGATGAGTAGGCGCCAAGCGGGCGCCGTAAGGCGCGGACGACGACAGCCTGATCACAGTCGCACCGCCTTTCCGCCGCGCACGCTCTCGTCGGCGGCAAGGCAGACGGCGAGCGACCGCACGGCGTCGTCCATATGTCTGGTGAGATCGATATCCTCGCGGATCGCCTTGAGGACAAATGCCTGTTCGAGATCGCAGAGATCCTGATGGCCGGGTTCGCCTTCCATCGACAACATCTCGTCCGCCTTTAGGAACTTGCCGTCCGTGCCGGTCGCGGCGCTGTGCAGGCGGATGGTCGAGGTCTTGGTGTGGGTGTCGATGTCGTCGGACTTCACGCCCTCCTTCATGACGATCGACACGCAGCCCTTGGGCGAAATCACGTCCTTCACGAAGAAGGCGGTTTCCGAAATCATCGGGCCCCAGCCGGCCTCGTACCAGCCGACCGAACCGTCATCGAACAGCACCTGCAGATGGCCATAATTGTACATGGAGGGCGCGACTTCCTCGGTCAGCCGCACGCCCATCCCGCGCACCTCGACCGGCTTGGCATCGGTGATCTGCAGCATGACGTCGAGATAATGCACGCCGCAATCGACGATCGGCGATGTCGTCTGCATCAGCTGCTTGTGCGTCTCCCAGGTATGGCCCGAGGATTGCTGGTTGAGGTTCATGCGGAACACGTAGGGACCGCCGAGCTTGCGCGCTTCGGCGATCAACCGGATCCAGGACGGGTGGTGGCGCAGGATATAGCCGATCACCAGCTTTCGGCCGTTGGCCTTGGCTGCCGCGACGACACGCCTGGCGTCGGCCACCGTCGTTGCCAGCGGCTTTTCGACGAAGACATGGCAGCCGGCCTCGAACGCTTTCACCGCATAATCGGCATGGCTGTCGGAATAGGTGGCGACGCAGGCGACGTCGGGCTTTTCGTCGCGCAGGGCGTCATCGAACGAACGCCTGATGCCATAGCCGGACAGCCCCCCAGGCAAAGGCACGTCGGAGCGGTTGACCAGCGCGGCGATCTGAAAACCTGGATTGGTGTGATAGGCCAGCGCATGGCTGCGGCCCATATTGCCTAGGCCGGCGACGACAACGCGAAGGGGTCTTTCTGAACTCACTTGACGGCTCCGGAAGTAATGCCGCGGATCAGTTGCCGCGAGAAGATGACGTAGAGGATCAGCACCGGCAGGATCGCCAGCGACAGTGCTGCCAGAATGGCGTTCCAGTTGGTGACGAACTGGCCGAGGAAAAGCTGGGCGCCGAGCGTCACCGTCTTGGTCTCTTCCGACGGCGCCAGGATCAGCGGGAACCACAGATCGTTCCAGATCGGGATCATGGTGAAGACGGCGACGGTTGCCATCGACGGCCGCACCAGCGGCACGACCAGACGGAAGAAGATGGTGTATTCCGACAGGCCGTCGATGCGGCCGGCGTTCTTCAGATCGTCGGACACCTGCTTCATGAATTCGGACAGGATGAAGACCGCCAGCGGCAGGCCTTGCGCGGTGTAGACCAGGATCAGCGCCGTCAGCGTGTTGACCAGCCCGCTCGCCACCATCAATTGCAGGATGGCGACGGTGGCGAGGCGGATCGGGATCATGATTCCGAGCGCCAAATAAAGCCCCATCATCGTGTTGCCGCGAAAGCGATATTCCGACAGCGCGAACGCAGCCATGGCGCCGAACAGAAGCACGAAGAACAGCGAGCCGACGGTGACGACGAGACTGTTCTGGAAATAGTGGATGAAGTCGCCCTGGCCGATCACCGTGGTGTAGCCGATCAGGTCGAAAGTCTTTGGCGTCGGCGGCGTCAGCGGCGCGCCAAAGATGCCAGCGCGGGACTTGAACGAATTCATGATGACCAGGATCACCGGAAACAGCGCGATCGCCGTGTAGGTCAGCAGGATCGCGTGGGCGCCGATGGTGCGGGGCAGTGAACGGGTGGCGATGCTCATCTCCGTCCCCTCAGAACTGGTAGCGACGCAGGCGCGTCTGGATGAGGAAGAGGTAGACGCAGACACCGCCCAGGATGATCAGGAACATGATCGTGGCGATGGTCGCGCCCATGTTGGGATCGCCGACCTGCAGCTGGAAGCCGAAGAAGGCGCGGTAGAGGAAGGTGCCGAGAATATCGGTCGAATAGTTCGGACCGGCGAGAGCCCCTTGAGCGGTGTAGATCAGGTCGAAGGCGTTGAAGTTGCCGACGAAGGTGAGGATCGAGATGATGCCGATCGACGGCAGGATCAGCGGCAGCTTGATCTTCCAGAACTGCGACAGGCCGGTGATGCCATCGCATTCGGCCGCCTCGATCACCTCTTCGGGGATCGACAGCAGCGCGGCATAGATCAGCATCATCGGAATGCCGATGAACTGCCACACCGAGATCAGGCTGAGCGCGGTCAGCGCGTACTGCTCCTTGCCGAGCCAGGGCGTGAACAGGCTTTTCAGGCCGACGAAGTCGAGCAGATGCGGCGCCACGCCCCATAGCGGCGACAGGATCAGCTTCCAGGCAAAGCCGACGATGACGAAGGACAGGATGGTCGGCACGAAGATCGCGGTGCGGTAGAAGGCGGCGAACCGCAGCCTGGGGCTGGAGAGAATTGCCGCCAACAGCACGCCGACCGGGTTCTGCACCAGCATGTGGATGATGAAGAACCAGACATTGTTGCGCAACGCATTCCAGAAATTGACCGACCAGTTGGGATCGCCGAACAGGGTGCGGAAATTGTCCAGGCCGACGAAGATCTGGGACTGGTCGACATTGCGGAACAGCGAGAGCTGCAGCGTGCCGGCGAGCGGCAGGATCATGATCGCCGTATAGACGAGCACCGCCGGCGCCAGGAAGACGGCGATATGCCAGCGGAATGGTCTTTTGGGTCGTGTTTGTGCGGCCATGAGTTCGGTCCCCGCCGTCTCTCGGTTCCAGACGATGTGATGCTAGATGATGCCTCGATGCATGGCCCAACCTTGCCCGGTGCGGCAAGACAAAGGCCTGCGACTGATCAGCCAGCCTTCCCCAACAACAGCAAGGGTAAGGCCGTGAGGCAGAGCCGACAATCGCAATATGAAGACAGGGTAATCCGGAACCGGCCGGGCATGCGCCCAGCCGGCTCCGCTGCCTGAGCTCTTACTTGGCCGGCTTATACCAGCTGTCGAGACCGGTCTGCAGCTTCTTGGCCGCGGCTTCGGGCGTATCGGTGCCGTTGATGACGTTGGCCGATTCAACCCAGGTCTCGTTTTCGAGGTTCGGCGTACCGCGCGACAGGATCTGGTAGGTCGAGCGGATCGTCGACTTGCACTTGCCGCGCCAGGAGACGAATTCCTGCGCCAGCGGGTCTTCCATCTTCACCGGCGAGGAGTTCAGGCTGAAGAAGCCCGGCAGCGCGTTGGCGTAGATGGTGGCGAAGTCAGGCGAAGCCACCCAGGACAGGAAGGTCTTGGCCGCGTCCGCGTGCTTGGAGGCTGCGTTCAGGCCCATGCCGATATCGGTATGGTCGGAGATGTAGCAGGTGTCGCCGGCCTTCTCGACCGGCGGCGGGAAGGCGCCCATCTTGAACTGTGCCTGGGTGTTGAACAGGCCGATTTCCCACGAGCCGGCCGGGTAGATGGCGGCGCGGCCGAGCGTGAACAGGTTCTGGCTGTCCGGATAGGTCTGGGCCTCGAAGCCGTCGCCCAGGTAAGGCTTCCACTTGGCCAGTTCCTCATACGGCGCGACCCAGTCCTTGTCGGTCAGCTTCTGATCGCCCTTGATCAGCGCCTTGCGGCCGTCCTCGCCCTTCCAGTAGTTGGGGCCGATGTTCTGGTAGCCCATGGTCGCGGCTTCCCAGAGGTCCTTGGTGCCCATCGCCATCGGGATATAGGTGCCGTCGGCCTTGATCTTGTCGAGCGCGGCGAAGAACTCGTCACGGGTCTGAGGCACCTTTATGCCGAGCTTGTCGAAGGCGTCCTTGTTGTAGATGAAGCCGTGGATGACGGATGCCATCGGCACGCAGAAGCTCGCCTTGCCGTCATCGGTCTGCCAGGCGGACTTGGCGACCGGCGAGAAGTTTTCCATGCCGGGCAGCGCCGAGAGGTCGGCAAGGTTGCCCTTCTTGAACAGTTCGAGCGACTTGTCGAACGGGCGGCAGGTGATCAGGTCGCCCGCCGAACCGGCGGCGAGCTTGGCGCCGAGGGCGGCGTCATATTCGGTCGGGGCCGATGGGGCGAACACCACCTTGATGCCGGGGTTCTTGGCTTCGAAGGCCGGGATCAGCTTATCCTTCCAGATGGCAAGGTCGTCGCCGCGCCAGCTTTCGATGTTGAGCGTTACGTCCTCGGCGTGAGCCAATCCGGCCGAGCCGAGAATGCTGGTGCCCAGAAGCAGTGCCGTCAGTAGTTTCGTTGTCATGCTCAGTCTCCCTGTTGACCTTTTTCAGGTTCGGTTTTGATGAGAACCTAGGCTTTGGAGCCCTTGTTCCCCTCGCAAGCCCGTTTCACCCCGATGGGAATCGGGAATGCAACTGGCCTATTTCTTTGTTCGAGCATGATCTTTTCCGAAAAGCGGTTTTCACTTCTCGGGATCATGCCCCAGCACGGAAAGGGCTGGCCGCAGCTTCTGGCCTGTCCGTTCCAGTATCTTGCGCGCCGCATCGGCGCTGTCGGCGCCGGCGGCGAGCAGAATGGCTGTCTTGACCGCGCCGCCGCTCTTTTCGAGCAGGCTGGCGGCCTCTTCCTGGCCGCGGCCGCTGACGGCGGCGACGATGCGCGCCGCCCGGTCGCGCAGCTTCATGTTATCGGCCATGAGGTTGACCATGTAACCGTCATGGACATGGCCAAGATGAACGGCGGTCAGCGTCGACAGCATGTTGAGCGCGATCTTCTGCGCCGTTCCGGCGCCCATGCGGGTCGAGCCGGCGATCACTTCCGGCGGTGTCTCGAGCAGGATGGCGGTGTCGGCCTGCTGGAGCAGAGCCGAACCCCTGTTGTTGGCGATGCCGATGGTGGCGGCTCCCCGGCGCCGCGCCTCCTCGATGGCGCCCACCGCATAGGGCGTCGTGCCGCTGGCGGAGAGGGCGATCAGGCAATCGCCCACGCCGACACCCGCATTGGCAACCGCCGTCGTGGCCTCCTCGGCGTCGTCCTCGGGCCCGCCGGCCAGTGTCCTCAAGGCGTCGTCGCCGCCGGCGATCAGGATGGCGATGCGGTCGCGCTGGATGCCGAACGTGCCCGGCAATTCCAGCGCATCGGCCAGCGCCATCAGGCCGGAGCTGCCGGCCGCGGCATAGGCAAGCTTGCCGCCGCCGCTCAGGCGGCCGGCAATGATCTCGGCTGCCCTGGCGATGGAGGGAATGGCGTTGCGGACCGCTTTGGCGGCCTCGACCTGCGCATCGGCCAGCGAAGCAAGGATGACTTCGGGAGCCTGGATATCCAGCCCCTCGGCATTCCCATGCAGCGCTTCGGTGCGCGTTTCGGCCATCCCAGTTCCTCCGATCCACAAAACAATACCAAAAAAATACCACTTGTCCACATGCATTAACGAATTCGCAGTCAGGAAATCGCTAAGCCGACGAATTGCGGAAGCTTTTCAATAAAATACGGCTTAATCTTTTTGAAACGGAAATTAACTCTTGGCTATTGGTATTTTATTGGTATTATCCTGCCGGAGGAGAAATCGCGTGAAATTCGTGCTCGGTATCGATGGCGGCGGCACCAGCTGCAGGGCCGCACTGGCAACGGCGGACGGCGCTGTTGTCGGCCGCGCCAAAAGCGGCGCCGCCAACATCCGCACCGATCTCACCGGCGCCCGCTCGAACATCGTCGATGCGGCGCGGCAGGCTTTCATCGCCGCCGGGCAAGATCCGGACCTGATCCCGCAAACACCCGCCATCCTCGGCCTTGCCGGCGCCAATGTCGGCACTTACCGGCAGCAGCTCGAGGCGATCCTGCCGTTCAGCACCAGCCGCGTGGAGACCGATGCGGAGATCGCGCTCGAAGGCGCGGTCGGTTCCGGTGACGGCGCGATGGCGATCCTGGGCACCGGCACCGCCTATATGGCGCGCAGGGATGGCAAATCGCGCGCCATCGGCGGCTGGGGATTCCAGGTCGGCGACCAGGGCAGCGGCGCCCGCATCGGCCGCGACCTGCTGGAGCAGACCCTGCTCGCGCACGATGGCGTGCGCCAGGCCTCGCCGCTGACCGACAGCATGATGGCCGTTTTCCGCAACAATCCCGAGGACGTCGTCGAGTTCACCACCAACGCCAAGCCCGGCGATTTTGGCGGCTTCGCGCCGAAAGTGTTCGAGCACGCGCAAAAAGGCGACATTGTCGCCAACTGGATCCTCGACAAGGCGGTCGCCGATGTCGAGGCCTCGCTTGGCGCGCTCGACCTCGCCGCCGGAGCACCGCTCTGCCTGCTCGGCGGGCTGGCGCCGCTCTATGCGCCGCGCCTGTCGGCGCGCTACCGCGCCCTGCTGAAGGAACCGCTCGACGATGCGCTAGGCGGTGCCGTGCAGATGGCGGCACGCCTTTTCGCTGGGCGCGCGGAGGCTGCGCGATGAGCGATGCCGCCGACCAGATCTTCGCCACGCTCAAACAATCCTCGCAAAGCGGCGCGCCGCTTTACCTGCAGCTCAGGAAAAGCATCGAGGACGCCGTCAATCGCGGCCTGATCGGCCCGGGCGACGCGCTGCCTTCCGAGCGCGACATCGCCACCAAGGCCGACATTTCGCGCGTCACCGTGCGCAAGGCGGTGCAAGACCTGGTCAAGGGCGGCATATTGGTGCAGCGCCATGGCTCGGGCACCTTCGTGGCGCCGCGCATGGAGCGCGTCGAGCAGTCGCTGTCGCGGCTGACCTCCTTCACCGAAGACATGGCGCGGCGCGGCATGGCGGTGCGCTCGGCCTGGCTCGACCGCGGCCTCTACGCGCCCTCGCCCGACGAGATGATGGTGCTTGGCCTGTCGTCGAGCGAACTGGTGGCGCGCGTAGCGCGCCTGCGCATCGCCAACGACACGCCGCTGGCGATCGAACGCGCTTCATTGTCGGCCAGCGTGCTGCCGGACCCGGCTGGAATTGGCTCCTCACTCTACGCGGCGCTGGAATTGACCGGCAACAGGCCGGTGCGCGCGGTGCAGCGCATCTCCGCCGCCAATCTCGGCGAGGGCGATGCGCGCCTGCTCGAAGTGCCGCCGGGCATTGCCGGCCTGCATATCGAGCGTATTTCCTACCTGGCGAGCGGCAAGGTGATCGAGTTCACCCGCTCCATCTACCGGGGCGACGCCTATGATTTCGTCGCCGAACTGCGGCTGACAGGGCCGAGCGAAGAGGGCCGATCATGATTGCCAACACCACGCATATGCAGCGCGAGATCGAGGAGATCCCGCAGGCCGTCGCCCGCCTGCTCGACGGCTCCGGTGCCGTGCTGGCCGAAGCAGGGCACGGCATCAAGGAGCGCGACCCGCATTTCGTCGTCACCGTGGCGCGAGGCTCGTCCGATCATGCCGCCACCTTCATGAAATATGCCGTCGAATTGACCGCGGGCCTTGCCGTCGCCTCGGTCGGACCGTCGATCGCCTCGATCTATGGCCGCAAGCTCCGGCTTGACGGCTCGGCCTGCCTGGCGATCTCGCAGTCGGGCAAGAGCCCCGACATCGTCGCGATGGCCGAAACCGCACGGGCCGGCGGCGCGCTGACCATTGCCGTCACCAACACCGCCGATTCGCCGCTCGCGCGCGCCTCGGACTATGCGATAGACATACTCGCCGGGCCGGAGCGCAGCGTCGCGGCAACCAAGACCTTCATCAATTCCGCCGTTGCCGGTCTTGCCCTCATGGCGCATTCGACCCGGGACGACGCGCTTCTCGCGGCCCTGGCCCGCCTGCCCGAGCATTTCGGCAAGGCGATCGCCTGCGACTGGATGAGCGTGCTGGCCGAGACGATCGAGAAGCAGAAGTCCCTGTTCATTCTCGGCCGCGGTCCGTCGGCGGCGATGGCAAACGAGGCGGCGCTGAAGTTCAAGGAGACCTGCGGCATGCATGCCGAGGCCTATAGCGCGGCCGAAGTCATGCATGGCCCGCTGGCGCTGATCGGCCCCGACTTTCCGGTGCTGGCGCTGGCCGCTCGCGACGCGTCCGAGCCCTCGGTCGCCGACGCCGCCGACAGCCTGGCGGCCAAGGGCGCGCCGGTTTTCGTCACCTCGGCGCTCGCCAACCGCGCCACGCGCCTGCCGCACGTCGCCACCGGTCACCCGCTGACCGATCCGCTGACGCTGATCGTCTCCTTCTACATGTTCGTCGAGGCCTTTGCCCGCCATCGCGGCCTCGATCCGGACGCGCCGCGCAACCTTCGCAAGGTGACGGAGACCGTATGAGCGACCGTTTTGCCCTGACCGGCGCCCGCATCTTCGACGGCGACGACTGGCACGAAGGCGCGGCCCTTGTCGTGCGCGACGGCCTCGTCGAGGCCATGCTGCCGCAAGGCGCGCTGCCCGGGGATATCCGTGCCGTCGACACCGGCGGCGGCATGCTGGTACCGGGCTTCGTCGACATCCAGGTCAATGGCGGCGGCGGTGTGATGCTCAACGATCATCCCGATGTCGCCTCGATCGAAACCATCTGCCGCGCGCATGCGCCATTCGGCACGACGGCGCTGCTGCCGACGCTGATCACCGACACGCCCGCAATCACGGCCGCCGCGATTGCCGCCGGCGAAGCGGCAGCGCTGCAAAAAGTGCCGGGTTTCCTCGGCCTGCATCTGGAAGGTCCGCATCTGTCGATTGCCCGCAAGGGTGCGCATGATCCGGCGCTGATCCGGCCGATGACGGACGCCGACCAAGCCATGCTGATCGCGGCGCGCCAGAAGCTGCCGGTGCTGCTCACCACGATCGCGCCGGAATCCGTCGATCCTGCCCGCGTCAAGGCCTTGGCCAAGGCCGGGATCATCGTCAGCCTCGGCCATTCCGACACGGGCCATGCCACGGCTAAAGCCTTCGCCGAGGCCGGCGCCAGCGTCGTCACGCACCTGTTCAACGCGATGAGCCAGATCGGCAACCGCGAGCCCGGGCTGGCGGGCGCCGCGATCGACATCGGCGCCTTGTCGGCGGGGCTGATCGCCGACGGCATCCATGTCCACCCCGCCACGATCAGGATCGCGCTCGACGCCAAACAGGGACCGGGCAGGATCGTGCTGGTCACCGACGCGATGGCGACGATCGGCACCGAGATGAGTTCGTTCACGCTCAACGGCCGCACCATCTACCGCAGGGATGGCAGCCTCAGGCTTGCCGACGGGACCCTGGCCGGTGCCGACCTCGACATGATCTCGGCCATCCGGTTCATGCACCGCACTGTCGGGCTCGAGCTGTCCGAAGTCTTGCGCATGGCCTCGCTCTACCCGGCCCAGGCGATCGGCCAGTCGCACCGGCTTGGCCGCTTCGCCAATGGCACGGCGGCCGACATCGTTGCGCTGTCGGACAATCTTGACATAGGAAGCGTCTGGATCGGCGGCGACAAGGTGTTCGAGGCTGCCGCTCCGCGCTGAGAGCGAGGCCATGCAGACAATCGATTGTGTCGTCGCCGGAGCAGGCGTCGTCGGGCTTGCCGTCGCCAGGGCACTTGCCTTGTCGAGCCGCGAGGTGGTGGTGATCGAAAAGGTCGACGCGATCGGCACCGTCACCAGCTCGCGCAATTCCGAAGTCATCCATGCCGGGCTCTATTATGCGCCCGGCAGCCTGAAGGCCCGGCTGTGCGTCGAAGGGCGCCGGCAGCTCTATGCATACTGCGCCGAACACACTGTCGGCCATCGCCGCGCCGGCAAGCTGATCGTCGCCAGCGAACCCGGCCAGACGGACGGGCTGCGGGCGATCGAGGCCAATGCGAAACGCTGCGGGGTCGACGATCTCGCGCTTTTGACACGCGCCGAGGCCGAAAGCCTGGAGCCGGCGCTGAGATGCGCCGGCGCGCTGCTGTCGCCATCGACGGGCATTGTCGACAGCCACGCGCTGATGCTTTCGCTGCGCGGTGACGCTGAAGCCGCAGGCGCGTCCTTCGCTTTCCTCACCGGCGTTGCCGGGGCGGCGATCGAAGCCTATGGGATTCGGATCGACACGCGCGACGCCAATGGCGAGACCTTTGCCGTGGAGGCCGGCGCTTTCGTCAATGCAGCCGGCCTGGATGCGCAGGCCGTGGCCAGTCGGATCGAGGGTTTCCCAAGGGATCTCATCCCCCGGCAGTGGCTGGCGCGTGGCAATTATTTCGCGCTTCCCGGGCGGTCGCCGTTTTCGCGGCTGATCTATCCGGTTCCGGTCGAAGGGGGCCTCGGCGTCCACCTGACGCTCGACCTCGCCGGCAATGCGCGCTTTGGCCCCGATGTCGAATGGATCGACAGCGTGGATTACACCGTCGACCCCGGCCGAAGCGCCGTCTTCTACGAGGCGATCCGCCGCTATTGGCCGGACCTGGCCAATGGCGCGCTGCAGCCGGCCTATGCCGGCATCCGGCCGAAGCTCTCGGGCCCCGGACAGCCTGCGGCGGACTTCGTGATTCAGGGACCGGCCGATCACGGCGTGGGCCGGATCGTCAATCTGTTCGGCATCGAGAGCCCCGGCCTGACGGCGAGCCTGGCCATCGCCGACCATGTCGCCGAACTGTTGTACCCGACCTGAGCCAGCGTTCGCGCGCGCCGGAGCGCGACATCTGCTTAGCCGGCTTTATTTGAGACGTAGAGATCCTTGTAGCTGTCGCGCAAAAGGTTCTTCTGTACCTTGCCCATCGTGTTGCGCGGCAGGTCGTCGACGAAGATCACCCGTTTGGGATGCTTGTACTTCGCCATGCGGCCGGTGACGGCGTCGAGAATCTCGGCCGCGCTGATCCGCGACGCGGGCGAGCGCACGACGACCGCGGTGACGCCTTCGCCGAAGTCCGGATGGGCAAGGCCGATGACGGCGCTTTCCAGGACGCCGTCGAGCGCGTCGATCTCGCTTTCGAGCTCCTTCGGATAGACGTTGTAGCCGCCTGAGATGATCAGGTCCTTGCCGCGACCGACAATGTGGACGTAGCCGTCGGCGTCGATCATGCCGAGGTCGCCGGTGATGAAGAAGCCGTCGGCGCGGAATTCCGCCTTGGTCTTTTCCGGCATGCGCCAGTAGCCGCCGAACACGTTCGGACCCTTGACCTCGATCATGCCGACCTCGCCCTGGGCGAGCGGCTTGCCGGAATCGGGATCGGCGATGCGCAGCGACACGCCGGGCAAGGGGAAGCCAACCGTGCCAGCACGCCGCTCGCCCTCATAGGGGTTGGAGGTGTTCATGTTGGTCTCGGTCATGCCATAGCGCTCGAGGATGGCGTGGCCGGTGCGCTCGCGCCATGCCTTGTGCGTTTCGGCCAGCAGCGGCGCCGAACCAGACACGAACAGCCGGATGTTTTTCGCCGCCTCGCGATCCAGCCCGTCCTGCTGCAGCAGCCTGGTGTAGAAGGTCGGCACGCCCATCAGCGCGGTGGCGCGCGGCAGCAGCGGGACGATGCGGCCCGCGTCGAATTTCTGCTCGAATAGCATCGAGGCGCCGGCCATCAGGGTGACGTTTGTGGCGACGAACAGGCCGTGCGTGTGGAAAATCGGCAGTGCGTGGATCAGCACGTCATCCCTGGTGAAACGCCATTGCTCGACCAGCACCCGTGCGTTCGAGGCGAGATTCTCGTGGCTGAGCATGGCGCCTTTCGAACGGCCGGTCGTTCCCGACGTGTAGAGGATCGCCGCAAGGTCGTCCGCGCCGCGCTCCACATCGTGGAACTCGGAAGACTGACGCGATGCCTGGTCCGCGAGGGATCCCTGGCCACCGCGGTCCAGTGTGACCACGACGGCACCGGACGGCTCGACCATCCCACGGATGTCCGCCGACCGTGCCGGATCGCAGACGATCACCCGAGGTGCGGCATCCCCAAAGAAATAGCCGAGCTCGGCCAGCGTATAGGCGGTGTTGAGCGGCAGGAAGACGGCGCCGGCGCGCAAGCAGGCGAGATAAAGCAAAACCATCTCCGGGCTCTTCTCGACCTGCACGGCAACCCGGTCGCCGGGCGCGACATCCATTTGCAGGAGCGCATGCGCAAGCTGCGCCGACCGTGCCAGCATGTCGCCATAGGTGAGCGAGCGTCCATCATCGGTTTCCATCAACAGACGCCCAGGCGCCGGCATCCGGGACCGGAACGCATCGAACAGATGATTGCTCATGAAATCTTCCCAGGTGACGCCGGCCGCGATCTCGGGCGGCACGCGACGAAGAGTTCGCGTTTCCCAGCCCTGCCGTCAAGGCCGCAGCCGGCTGCCCGGCGTCCACCGAAAAGGTCCGAGGGATGGGACGGCAGAGGGCGCCGACCAAACAGCCGTCAACGCTGGGCGCGCTTACCCGGACCGGCGGGTGCCTCGCCTTGCCTGAAGCGTTCCATGCACATGGCGGCGGTCAGCTGGTAGTGATCGATCAGGGCCTGGACGGCACCATCCGCATTGCCGTCCAGCGCATTTTCAGCAATCAGCCGGTGTTCGGCGAAATCGTCGCGCTGGATGCTCTCCCCGTCATTGGCCATTTGCCTGTAGCGGTAGGCGTGATCGGAAAGCTGGTCGCAGAAACCAACCAGCCAGTGCGACCGGCACGCCGAGATCAGCACCCGATGGAAAGTGCGATGCACTTTCTCCCACTCCGGATTGAGCGACGAGCTACTTTGCGGCGAAAGCCGTGAGGCCCGCCCCAGGCGATGCAGCGCCAGCACCAATTGTTCTTCCCATTCGGCGGTGCGGTGGGCAATGGATTCGCGCAGCGCCCGCTCCTCGAGCCAGCAGCGCGTGCGCGTCAGTTCCTCGAGTTCCGTCGCGCTGACCGGCATGATGAAAAAGCCACGCTGGTCATGGCGGCCAAGGAGACCTTCGGAGGCAAGGCGATTGAGGGCTTCACGAACCGGAGAGGCACCGGCGCCATACTTGGAAACGACCCACTCGACGCGCAACTTGCTTTCGGTTTCAAGAGCGCCGCTGAGAAGATCATCACGCAATTGGTGATAGACCGTGCTGGCAAGCGTGCTCTTGGCTCCTGTGCCGTCGTCGTTCAGATTGGCAGCTCCGTATGTCAAAAGCGACTCCTTGTCCCCTTACTGTCGTCTTGGGCAATTCGAGTCCGAAATTCTCTCTCCGTACGCGTACCATATAGCGTGACGCTTCCGGCACTCAAGCAGAAGATCGCGCTATTGTACTTTAGGATAATGGAATATACCCAATCCGCGGGGCCGATCGCGAGAATTCGAATTATTTCTACAACCAGCAGAAGTTTAACGTGTTTTGTATGCACGCAGGATCATCTGTTTCTTGTGCTCCCATGCGAGCATCTTTTCTGTCGCGCGCAAAGACAGCGGGCGACTGCCCGAATCAGATCGTCGCGCAACCTGATTCGGACGCGCGGCAGACCATGCCCCTCCAACGACGCCGATCCGTAGCAATTGGTGCCGGAATGACGCGCTGTGTCAGCCGGCGGCCTTGTCGGCCGCCGCCCTGATCGCTTCGATGTTGGCGCGGTAAGCCTCGACACTGCCACCCCTGAAGATGGCAGCACCGGCCACCAGCACGTCGGCGCCGGCAGCAGTGACTAAGGGGGCGGTTTCCGGCGAGACGCCTCCGTCGATCTCGATGCGGATCGGCCGGTCACCGATCAGCGCCTTGATCCTTCTCACCTTGTCGACCATCGCCGGGATGAAGGCCTGCCCGCCGAAACCCGGATTGACGGTCATGATCAGGATCAGGTCGAGCCGGTCGAGCACATATTCGATCGCCGTTTCCGGGGTCGCCGGATTGAGCGACACGCCCGCCTTCTTGCCGAGGTTCCTGATTGTCTGCAACGAGCGGTCGAGATGCGGCCCGGCCTCGGCATGCACCGTCATGCCGTCACAGCCGGCTTCGGCAAAGGCGGCGAGGTAGGGATCGGCTGGCGCGATCATCAGGTGGCAGTCGAAAAAGGCCTTGGTGCGATTGCGGATCGCCTTGATGACAGGCGGGCCGAAGGTGATGTTTGGCACGAAATGCCCATCCATCACGTCGAGATGTATCCAGTCGGCACCGGCCGCCGCCACCGCCTCGACCTCGTCACCGAGCTTCGAGAAATCCGATGCCAGCACCGACGGTGCGATCAAGGTTTTTTTGCTCATCTCGCGGCCTTTCCGGGCGCCCTTTTGATACGATCGCTGCGTACCGACTGCCTAAAGCGCTCCCGCGGACTTGTCGAGGGCGCCAGTACAGCGGTTCCACAGGCAGGGGGTAACGTCGCGGCGTTCCCGATCCTGTCGCCGCGAACCTTCGCTGCCTGGATCATGAAGAAAAACCCGCCGGATTGCTCCAGCGGGTTTTCGTTTGGCGTCGCGCGGGTGCCTATTGCTGCTGGAGCTTCAGCACCCTGTTTGGCACCGGGTCCTGCTGCTGGTCGATCGGCTGCCTGCGCCGCGGCAGCAATTGCAGCAACTGCCCCGGATCGATTTCCAGCGATGGCTGCCCGCGCATCGGCCGGCAGTTCGGATACCGCCCGACCATGCCTTCCGGACAGTGCCGCGTGAAGATCGGCTGGCACTGGCCGTTGACCATCTGCGAGCCCGGCGCGCATTCGCTCTCTTGCCTGGGCTTGCGGCATGCGCCGTCGATCACCTCGGTCCCACGCGGGCAGACGCATTCGCCGCGCTTGTTGTGGACCTGGCCGCGTATGTCGCACTGCTCTAACTGCGGCTGCTTGCGCCGGCAGGCATTGCCTTGCACCTCGGTACCCCTCGGACAAACGCAATTGCCGTCGGAGTCATGGACCTGGCCACGGATGGTGCACTGCTCGGGCTTCGGCCGGACCGGACGGCAGGCGCCATTGCGCATCTCGGTGCCTTGCGGGCAGACGCAATCGCCATCGGCATTGCGGACCTGGCCAGGAATGCGGCACTGCTGCGGCTTTGGCCGGATCTGGCGGCAGGCCCGGTCTCGCACCTCGGTGCCTTGCGGGCAGACACAGTCCCCGTCCGCATTGTGGACCTGACCACGGATGGTGCACTGCTCGGGCTTGTCGGTCCCGACGCATTTTCCGTTCTGCAGCTCCGTGCCGCGCGGGCAGACGCAACGTCCGTCCTCGGTACGGATCTGGCCTTCGAGCAGCACGCAGCGCGGCGGCGGTGGCAGCGGCAGAAGGTTGGTGCATTGCCCCTTGCGGAAGGTGGTGCCTTCCGGGCAGACGCAGCGGCCGGCATCGTTCATGACGAAGCCCGGCGAGCACTGGTTCTTCACCTCATGCGTGATGATGAAGGGATGGCACGCATAGGCCCTGCCGCGATCGCCCTGCACGTTGGTCGCGTCGTTGGACAGCACGTCGCCGCCGCCCTGCACCCGTGTGTCGGGAGAGAGCACGCCAACGCAGTTCCGGCCGTTGACGTTGCCCTGCAGGTTGGCAAGACGCCCATCGTCGGGGATGACCACGGTCACACGGTGCGAGCGGCTTTCGCCGGCGCCGAGCGTCAGGTTGGCGATGCAGGAGGCCGGCAAGGTCGTCGGTTCCGGCGAACAGCCGAAGGGCGGCTCGATCGAAGTGATCGCGACGCCTTCCAGCCGGCCAAGCCCATCGACGCCGATCGCATCGCCGATGCGGACCGGGCCCGAGAAGGGGCTCGTTCCGTCATTGGTGATGGTAATGTCGAACGAGCAGGGCTGGCCCAGCCTGCATTCGCGGTCGCCGGTCTTCTCGACACGGATGGTCGAGGAGCCGCCGCCCCTGGCGCAGGCTTGGCCGATCGGATAGACGACGTCGTCGCCCTGCGCCGGCCCATAGGAGCCGCGCGCGCAGTTCTCGAATTCGCCATTGGCCGAAACCGTCACGTCGAAGTGCCTGGAGGTTCCGGGCGTCATGACGGCGCCCGGTATCTGGCACGACAACGCATTGGCCGGAACCGGTCCGCATGCCCATTCCGCGCCGTCAGGGGTTACGGTCTGGATCTGGACAGGCGCTCCGCCCGACACCAGCGTGGCGGCATCGTTGACCCGCACCGGACCGGTGGGGGCAGCCGTGCCGACATTGGCGACGGTGATGCGGCAGGACACCAGCGCCGCGCCGGCCAGCGAACCGTTGCACACCTTGGTGATGCGCAAGGCCGGCTGGCCGCTGTTGGGACGGCGGATGCGTTCCTTGGCGCAGGCCTTGTTGTTGGTGAGATCGACCTCACCGGGGATGGCCTTCACCTCGGCGCAGTTCTCGACCGTGTCGGACCGGTAGCCGGCCGGCATGACCGCCTTGACGAAGATCGGTGTCGAGGCGCCCGCGGGCAGCGAGATGCCGGCATGGTCGCACCGGAACTGGCCGGGGCCGTTAGGGCCGCATGTCCAGGGCGGGCTCGGCCCGAAGGTGGAGGACGCCGGCGCGCCGCCGGGGTAGTCGTCGATCACCGTCAGCGGCCCATTGTAGGTCGATGTGCCGTTGTTGATGATGTCGATGATGAAGGTGCAGACGCCATCGGCGGTGCAGACTTCGGTGCGGGCACGCTTCTTGAGGACCAGGTCGACCTTCTTCTCGACCGGCGGCTGGCAATCCGGATTGCGGTCGCCGCGGCGGCAGATCGGGATCGACGCGCAGCCCCGGTCATTGGCCTGGCTGCCGAACAGCGGCTTGCCGCTGGCACCGTAATTGTAGGTGGCGCAGTTGCGCAGCACGCTGCCTTGCCAGCCTCCGGCCGGCTTGAAGCCGAGCTTGAGGTCGACAAAGGCCCCCGGAGCGAGCGTGGTCACCGGGTAGGTGCACGTCATCGGGGTGGTTCCCGGCGCGCAGACCCAGGGCGGATTGGCCCCCGAACTCAGGGTCGAGCCGGCCGGCAGCGTCACCTCGTCGAGCACGATCTTGCCGTTGTAAGGCGCTGTGCCGACATTGGTGACGCGGATGGTGAAGTCGCAGCCGCCGCCCATCGTGCAGCGTGTGACGTCGGCATGCTTTTCAACCTTGAGGTCCGGTTCCTTATCCCTGGGTGGGCACCTCTGGTCACGCGGGATGACGATGTCGATGGTTTGCGTGCAGCACAGGCCCCAGCCCTCCTTCGGTCCGGCATAGGTCTCGATACCGGTGACGATGAGGTGGATGACGTCGCCGGGTGACGCGCCGACGATCTTCCAGTTGAGCACGCCGCCGCCCGCCGGCACCTTCTGGGTGTCGGGGATGATGCTGATGCCTGGCGAGGTCGTCGACACCTGCACCCATTTGCCGCCCATCTCGGGGCCGACAGGCATGTGGTAGATGAAGGCGCCGCCGCCGGGCACGCAGTCGACCGTGCCGCGTTCGACCTTGAAACACTCATGGTCGGTTGGAGGCGGAGGTTGCTTGTCGCATTTGGTGAGGTCGATCCGGATCGAGGTCTTTTCCCCGGTCGCGATGTTGCCGTCGTCCGGCTTGCCCGGATCCTGCGACGGGATGATGGTGCCCGTGCCGATGCCGCCGGTGACCTTGATCGTCCCCTGGTTGTCGACGTTGACCGGCGCTGGAAACGCGGCGTGGTCGATCTTGGCGGTGATGCGGAAGGTGATGACGCGTTCGTTCAGTGCGCCCGAGCCATCGAGATCGCTGGCGGAAATCCGCAAATCGGAAACCGTTGCCGTGTCGTTGGGGCCGGCCGAATTGCTTACGACAGCGCCCGGCAAGGCCCCACCCGATGCATCGGTGCCGTCGCCAGAGACGGTCACATTGACGATCGAAAGACCGTGCGGAAGCTGGTCCCTGAAGTCGAGCTTGGCTTTCTTCAGCGCCGCCTCGAGGGCAGGATTGGCAAAGCCTTGCGGATTGCCGCGCAGTCCGAAGGTCAAGGTATAGAAGACATAGTCGCAACTGCGCTGGCCACCGGTCTTGGTGAAGAACGGCACGACACGTCCGGGTTCCGGGTTGATGATGCGCGGATTGTCGAGCTGCAGCGGCTGCACATCCTGGCTGGTGACAGCCTGGACGGTCTGGGCGGCGGATGCCGGCAGTGCGGGCGCAAGGGCGACCGCGATCCCGGCCGCCATCAGCCAGCGCGCGCCGCGCCTGGCGAGTGACAGGGGTTTCATGATCGTCTCCATGACGGTTTTTGGGGATTTGGCCGCGAGCGGGGATGGGGCAAGACTGTTCATCTTTGCCTCCTCAACGTTCGCAGCTGACGGCTGGGGTCCGGAGCGGCAAGGTCATCTTGCAGCAAGGGTAGTAGCCACCCTTGTCCTTGTCGGACTTCCTGTAGAAGCAAAGTCCAACATCCACTCTGTCGCCCGGATAGTGGCCGGTGATGTCGATCGTGTAAGGCTTGCCCGGTGCATGCGACATAGGTGAGGTCACAGCGACGCCTGGCGTCCTGGATTGGGCCTTGATCGAATCGCCGCCGAAGCCGGCATGGTCATGGAGATAGAGATCGGCCTCGAGACCGCGCGGCGTGCAGTAATACTGCACGTCCTCGACATCGAGACAGGGAGGCAGATTGCCCGGCGGTAGGAAATCCGGCGGGTAGAAGAGGGGCTCATAGCCGCCCGGTATGTCCTCATAATAGCCGGCCCGGCCCTCGCAGGGATGCCAGACGGCGACGTCGCCGACATGGCCTTCCACTTCGGGATCCTCGAAATAGCCGTCGAAATCGACGAACCAGGAGCCGAGGGGCGGCACGTTGGCCGGCTTGACCAGCTCCTTGGACGTGATCTGCACGCCGTGCACGGCAAGCGGCCCGCCCGCGGCGAGCCTTTCGGCGAACTCGGGGTTGTCGCGCAATTTGTCGCCTGTGTTGACCAAGGTCTGGGTGCAGACCGAGGTGTCGAGATTGCCGTCGGCATCGTAGCCATATTGCAGATCGAGGCCGCCGGCCGACTGCCTGTTGCCTTGCGGGAAGCCGACCGCATATTCCTGCGGCGCTTCCACCCAGACCGATTCCGTCGAGGAATCGTCGGGATTTTCCCTGAAGTAGCGGATGACCTCGCCTTTGCCGGAATCGGCGAAGCGGCTGTAATCATAGCGGTTTTCGATCGGGCCGCGCTGGGCGAGATACATGAAGCCGCTGTTGTCGAAAGCGATGTCGGTGACGGCGTAGTCCTTGTCGGCCTTCACAGTCAGTTCCCAGCGGGGATCGCCGGCGAAGGTGCCGTCGCGGGCAATGCCCACCGACCAGATTTCCGACTTTTCGCCAACCGAATAATAGAGCCGGCCGCCATGATAGGAGACGGCCCAGACGCGGCGCTCGTCCTGGGTGTAGCCCCAGCTGTCGGGGTCCTCGGTATCGAAGGCCGCGCCCTCTACGTCCATCACCGCGCCATCGTCGGCGACCGGGGCCAGCCCATGCGCCGGCCGGCCGGCGCCGCCATGGTCGAACGTGTCGACCACTCTGCCGTCGGCGTCGATGCGATGGATCAGGCCGGTGTCGAGATCGGAGGCAAAGAACTGGCGGTGGGCGGGATCGAAGGTGATATTGCCGATGCCAGGTCCGCTGTTGGTGTCGATGTCGGCGAATTTGGCGACCTGGCCGGTGATGCCGTCGATCTTCCAGATGGTGCCCGGTCCGCCGCCGTTTTCGGTGCCGAACTGGCCCTCCATGAAGGTGGCGCCCGCCGTGCCGCGGCGCTGCCGCTCCGGCCTGCCGTCCTTGTCTGCGTCCGGCGTGACGATCTCAATGCCATGCAGCGAGGTGGCGGCGGCATAGAGGTTGGGAACGCCAGAGGGCACACCGTCGCGCACGCCGTCATCATAGGTGAGGCCGAACACCTCGCCGATCTGGCCTGCTGTCACCTCGAAAGGCGGCGGCGTGAAAACGAGCTGGCCCGAGGCCGGACCACCCAGGTGTGAAACGTCGAAGACGCGCAAGGTGGCGCGCGAGATGTCGATGAAGGTCTCGTCGACCGGATCGACGCCGGGCGGCAACCCCTCGTCGACATTGGGGATGATGGTGCCGGGAAAGCCGGTGACCGCCATCGAGCCTGGATAGATGATCTGGGTTTCCTGCGCTTGGGCGGCGGCGCCCAGCCACAGGCTGGCGGCAAGCGCCAAAGCCAGCAGGCCGGCGGCCTGCAATGCACCGCGCAAGCGGTTGTCGAACTCAAGAAAAGGCACGAACGCGCCGCGGATGCGAGACATGACACTACCCCCGTAGTCCAGGGGAGAGACGTCCGGACTTGCCGCGCAAATCAGGGCAAGGCGCGGTGGTCCGGCTCGTTCTTCCCTGATCGAATTGTCTGCTTTCCTCATAGTGACGATACGCCTGCTCCTGCGCAGGGTCAACGGAATCAGCGGGAAGCCCAGCGCATCGACCCCGTCCCGAAGGCGGTGGTCGCGCCGAGCTCCTGTTGGTCCCGGAGACCATGGAGCCTCTGGGTTGCTGGTCATGGGGGGCTTCCTTTCCGGGGCCGCACCATGCGGCACCTGGACATCAGTCGCGGGCCGGCGCGGAAAGGTTCATGGAAGCGTTGCGCAGAATGCTTGCGCGCGATGCCGCCTGTTCTTATATACGCGCCAAGCCGTGCGGCGCCGGAGAACCGGTGGGCGGACGGTATTTCTTGTGAACAGGGGCTTTCGTCGGAACGCCTTACCGGGTCCTGAGAGCCTGCTTAGCGGAGAGACTAGAAAAATGGCAAAAGTAATCGGTATCGATCTCGGCACCACCAACTCGTGCATCGCCATCATGGATGGCAAGGAGCCGAAGGTAATCGAGAATGCGGAAGGCGCGCGCACGACGCCTTCCATCGTCGCCATCTCGGGCGACGGCGAACGTCTCGTTGGCCAGCCGGCCAAGCGCCAGGCGGTCACCAATCCTGAAAACACCATCTTCGCGGTCAAGCGCCTGATCGGCCGCCGCTATGACGATCCGGTGACGGAGAAGGACAAGAAGCTTGTCCCCTACAAGATCGTCAAGGGCGACAATGGCGATGCCTGGGTCGAGGCCGGCGGCAAGAAGCAGTCGCCCTCGCAGATCTCGGCCATGATCCTGCAGAAGATGAAGGAAACGGCGGAAGCCTATCTCGGCGAGAAGGTCGAGAAGGCGGTCATCACCGTTCCGGCCTATTTCAACGACGCCCAGCGCCAGGCCACCAAGGACGCCGGCAAGATCGCCGGCCTGGAAGTGCTGCGCATCATCAACGAGCCGACAGCGGCAGCGCTCGCCTATGGCCTCGACAAGAAGGAAGGCAAGACCATTGCCGTCTACGACCTTGGCGGCGGCACCTTCGACATTTCGGTGCTCGAAATCGGCGACGGCGTGTTCGAGGTGAAGTCGACCAATGGCGACACGTTCCTCGGCGGCGAGGACTTCGACATGCGCCTGGTCGAGTATCTGGCGGCCGAGTTCAAGAAGGAACAGGGCATCGACCTGAAGAACGACAAGCTCGCCCTGCAGCGCCTCAAGGAGGCGGCCGAAAAGGCCAAGATCGAGCTGTCGTCGACGACGCAGACCGAAATCAACCTGCCCTTCATCACCGCCGACGCGACCGGACCGAAGCACCTGACGCTCAAGCTTACGCGCGCCAAGTTCGAAAGCCTGGTCGAAGACCTCGTCCAGCGCACCATCGAGCCCTGCAAGGCGGCGCTCAAGGATGCCGGCTTGAAGGCTGGCGAGATCGACGAAGTGGTCCTGGTCGGCGGCATGACCCGCATGCCCAAGATCCAGGAGATCGTGAAGCAGTTCTTCGGCAAGGAGCCGCACAAGGGCGTCAACCCGGATGAGGTCGTCGCACTCGGTGCCGCCATCCAGGCCGGCGTGCTGCAGGGCGACGTCAAGGACGTGCTGTTGCTCGACGTGACGCCGCTGTCGCTCGGCATCGAGACGCTGGGCGGCGTGTTCACCCGGCTGATCGAGCGCAACACGACGATCCCGACCAAGAAGAGCCAGGTGTTCTCGACGGCCGAAGACAGCCAGTCCGCCGTGACCATCCGCGTCTTCCAGGGCGAGCGTGAAATGGCCGCCGACAACAAGGCGCTCGGCCAGTTCGACCTGGTCGGCATTCCGCCGGCGCCGCGCGGCGTGCCGCAGATCGAGGTCACGTTCGACATCGACGCCAACGGCATCGTCAACGTCTCGGCCAAGGACAAGGGCACCGGCAAGGAGCACCAGATCCGCATCCAGGCTTCGGGTGGACTTTCCGACGCCGACATCGAGAAGATGGTCAAGGATGCCGAGGCCAATGCCGATACCGACAAGAAGCGTCGCGCCGTGGTCGAGGCCCGCAATCAGGCCGAAGCGCTGGTGCATTCGTCGGAGAAGTCGCTGAAGGAATATGGCGACAAGGTCTCGGAGACCGAGCGCACGGCGATTTCGGACGCGATCGCGGCGCTGAAGGCCGCTGCCGAGGGCGACGATCCGGCCGACATCGAGGCCAAGAGCCAGGTGCTTGCCGAAGCTTCCATGAAGCTTGGCCAGGCCATGTACGAGGCCTCGCAGAAGGAAGCGGCGGAAGCCGACGCCAAGGCGGATGCCGCCAAGGACTCTGACGTGGTCGACGCCGATTTCGAAGAAATCGACGAAGACGACGACAAGAAGAAGTCGGCCTGAGCGGCTTGACGGCAAGATAATGCGAAAAGCCCGGCGCAAGGCCGGGCTTTTTTGCAACCCTCGCTGAAAAAAGTGCGAGCACCGCCGAAAAAACCACTGAAAACCACGGACAAGTTCGCGCCGGCCCTAGCATACGGGCAGCACCGCTCCTAAATCGAAACAACGTGCCGGCAACCGACGCAACATTGCATCAAGACGTTGAGCATCCGGACTGCGGGAAAAAATGAAAGCTGATTTCTACGAAACGCTGGGCGTGCAGAAGGGCGCCGACGAGAAGGAGCTCAAGAGCGCTTTTCGCAAGCTGGCCATGCAATTCCATCCCGACCGCAACCCCGGCGATCATTCCTGCGAGCACAAGTTCAAGGAAATCAACGAAGCCTACGAGACGCTGAAGGACCCGCAGAAGCGCGCGGCCTATGACCGTTTCGGCCACGCCGCCTTCGAGCAGGGTGGGATGAATGGCGCGCAGGGCTTTGGCGCCGGCGGCTTCGCCGACATCTTCGAGGACATTTTCGGCGACATGATGGGCGGCCGCCAGCGCCGCTCTTCCGGTGGCCGCGAGCGCGGCGCCGACCTGCGCTACAACATGGAAATTTCGCTGGAGGAAGCCTTCGCGGGAAAGACCGCGCAAATCCGCGTGCCGGCTTCGATCTCCTGCACCGAATGCTCTGGCAGCGGCGCCAAGCCGGGCACCCAGCCGGTCACCTGCTCGATGTGCAACGGCCACGGCAAGGTGCGCGCCACGCAAGGATTTTTCTCGATCGAGCGGACCTGCCCGCAATGCCAGGGCCGTGGCCAGACAATCAAGGATCCCTGCCCGAAATGCGCCGGCCAGGGCCGTGTCACCGAGGAGCGTTCGCTGTCGGTCAACATCCCGGCCGGCATCGAGGACGGTACCCGCATCCGCCTGGCCAATGAGGGTGAGGCCGGGCTGCGCGGCGGGCCATCGGGCGACCTCTATATCTTTCTGGCGGTCAAGCCGCACGAATTCTTCCAGCGCGACGGCGCCGATCTTTATTGCAAGGTGCCGATCTCGATGACCACCGCCGCACTTGGCGGCTCCTTCGAGGTGACGACGCTCGACGGCACGCAGACCAAGGTGAAGGTGACCGAAGGTACGCAGAACGGACGCCAGTTCAGGCTCAAGGGCAAGGGCATGCCGGTGCTGCGCCAGCCCAATGTCGGCGACCTCTACATCCAGACCGCGGTCGAGACGCCGCAGAACCTGTCGCGTCGCCAGCGCGAATTGCTGGAAGAGTTCGAACAGCTTTCCTCGCAGGACAATTCGCCCCAATCGAGCGGCTTTTTCGCCCGCATGAAGGACTTTTTCGAGTCTTTCGGCGAGCGTTGAGACGCGACGAAAACTATCTTATCCACGCCATAGGCAAGGCCGCGCCTTGCCTTGCGTCATCCAGATGTTAAGTAGTTTCAAGGGGCGCGCTGAGGAGAGCTTGCATGGCACGTGGTCACGGACTGCGGAAGGCGTTTGCCGAGAAGTTCGACGATGAACTCAAATTCTTCAAGGGCTGGATCGACAAGCCGAAGACGGTCGGCTCGATCGTTCCGACCAGCTCGATCACCGCGCGCAAGATGGCCTCGATCGTCAATCCCAAGTCCGGCCTGCCGGTGCTCGAGGTCGGCCCCGGCACCGGTGTCATCACCCGCGCCATCCTCGCCCAGGGCGTGCGGCCCGAAAACCTCTACGCGATCGAATATTCCACCGATTTCGTGCGCCACCTGCGCCAGCTCTACCCCGGCGTCAACGTCATCGAGGGCGATGCCTTCAACCTCAACGCCACGCTTGGCGAGAGGAGCGGGATGATCTTCGACAGCGTCGTTTCCGGCGTGCCGCTGCTCAATTTCCCGGTCGCCCAGCGCATCGCCTATATCGAGAGCCTGCTCGACCGCATTCCGGTCGGACGGCCGATCGTGCAGCTGACCTATGGTCCGATGTCGCCGATCCCGGCCGGCCGCGGCGACTACACGGTGAAGCATTTCGACTTCATCTTCCGCAACATCCCGCCGACGCAGCTGTGGATCTACCGGCGCGAGGCGCATTAGAAGAGAAGGCAGTAGGGGAGTAGGGGGAAAAGATTGGCCAGGGAACCATTCCTACTGCCCTACTGCCCTACTGCCCTACTGCCCTACTGCCCTACTGCCCTACTGCCCTTCCCCCCATCCAGCCGTTGATTTGATCGAACCTTGGCTGTACGTGTCCCAGAACAAGGGTGGCCAATGGCAGTGATCCCGAAAATCCTCGTCTTCGCCGGCTCGGTGCGCAGCGGCGCCTATAGCGGCAGGACCGCCGACGTGGCGCAGAAGGAACTTGCGGTGCAAGGTGCCGAGGTGACCCGTATTTCGCTTGCCGATTACCCCTTGCCGATCCTCGACGAGGACCTGGAAAAGGAAAACGGCGTTCCTGAAAACGCCCAGAAGCTGGCGCGGCTGATATCAGCCCATGACGGGCTGCTAATCGCGACGCCGGAATATAACGGTTCGATCCCGCCGCTGCTCAAGAATACGATCGACTGGGTGAGCCGGGTGCGAGGGGATGGCGGCCGGTCCGTCAGGCCACTTGCCGGCAAGGTCGCCGGCCTCTGCTCGTCCTCCAACGGGCGCTTCGCCGGCATCCGCTGCATCAACCATTTGCGTGCCGTGCTGGTGCGCTGCCAGATGGAAGTGGTGACACCGGAATGCTCGGTGCCGGAGGGTGGCGACGCCTTCGACGGGGACGGCCATTTCCGTGACGAAAGACTGCACAAATCGATGGAGCACCTATGCCGCACGCTGATCGAAACCTCGCGCATGCTGTCGACCAGGGTCGAGGCGTGACCGCCGCAACCCTGCAGCCTCATTCCATGCAGGAGCGATTGATCGTCGGCCTCGACGTGCCGACCGTGAAGGAGGCCGAGCAGGCGGTGCGCGAGCTCGACGGCATCGTCTCCTTCTACAAGATCGGCTATCAGCTGGCTTTTGCCGGCGGCTTCGACTTCGCCAGGGAGCTGGCCAGCGGTGGGAAGAAAATCTTCCTCGACATGAAGCTGCTCGACATCGACCACACGGTGGCCAAGGGCGTCGAGAACATCGTCAGGATGGGCATGACCATGCTGACCATCCACGCCTATCCCAAGGCGATGCAGGCGGCGGTGGAGGCGGCGCGCGGCAGCGAGCTTTGCCTGCTCGCCGTCAGCGTGCTGACCTCGATGGACGAGCAGGACATGATCGACGTTGGCTATGAATATGACCCGCACACGCTGGTGCTGCGGCGGTCCGAACAGGCGCTCCATGCCGGCATGGGCGGCATCGTCTGCTCGGCCGCGGAAGCCGAAGCGGTGCGCCGCATCGTCGGCCCGGACATGGCAGTGGTGACGCCGGGCATCCGACCGACGGGGAGCGACCATGGCGACCAGAAACGCGTGGTGACGCCGGCGCAAGCGGTCCGCAACGGCGCCAGCCATCTTGTGGTGGGCCGCCCGATCGTCGCGGCAAACGACCGCCGCGCGGCAGCGCAGGCGATCCTCGACGAAATGCGCTCCGCGTAGAATAAGGGAGAGAACAATGCCGAAGGGATACTGGATCGCCCGCGTCGATGTGCGCGACGCCGAAGGCTACAAGGATTACGTCGCGGCGGCAAAACCAGCTTTCGAGCGCTTCGGCGCGAAATTCCTGGCCCGCGGCGGCGAGCATGAGAAAGCCGAGGGCCCAGGGCGGGCGCGCAATGTGCTCATCGAGTTCGAATCGCTCGCCGCCGCGCATGACTGCTACCACTCGCCGGAATATCAGCGCGCGGTGGCCATCCGTCAGAAGGTCGCCGACGGCGAGATCGTCTTGGTCGAGGGTATCTAGCGCAAAAGCCTGTTCGCCGCGGTTTCAGCCATCGCGTCGGCCAAGCTCAACCCCCATTGCTGGCGGCAATAGGCGCGGAAGTCGAAGCAGGGCAGGCCGGGACAGACCTCGAATTCGATCAGGTGAACCGTGTCGTCGGCCTCGACGCGCAGGTCCATGGAAAACACATCGCGCAGGCCGAGCCCGGTGATCAGCCGTTCGGCGATCCCCTTGATCCTCGCATCGGCCGCCGGCTGGCTGTCCGCGACCACAGCGAGTTCGGGTTCGGCGTATTGCCCGGCAGCCTTCGCCGCCTCGCCGGTCTCGCCATAGAGCGCCAAACTGTCTTCCATGGTCTGGAAATCACCTCCCGACTCGACAAAGGCGACGCCGAGCGCTTCGACCCCGGTATCCGGCATCAGCCCAAGGAAGCTGGCGCGGACGTTGCGGCCGGAGACATAGGGCTGGACCACGACATCGTCGCGATAACAGGCGAAAACACGCCGGCTAAGCTCCAGCGCGTGAGCGAGATCGGTTACGCGCGAATCCGGCCAGATGCCGATCTTGGCGCCGAGGCGGTTGGGCTTGACGAACCAGCCGGCGGCGGAGGCCGGCGCCTCGACCAGCCATTCGCCATCCCGCGCGAGACCGGCCTGCGGCACCGGAAGGCCGAGCGCGCCAAGCACGGCGCCGGAGCGGAACTTGTCCTGGCAGAGCGCGAACAGCGAATCGTCGGCGCCGATGGTGTTGAATCCGCTCAGTCTTGCCAAAGCGGGTGCCGCGCCGCCACGGAAATAGGCGACGCCGTCGGTCAGCGTCCAGACCAGTGTGGTCCGCGGATCCTCACCGTCGAGCACCTTGGCGGCATCGTCGAGCACCACCGGCGCAAAGGACAGGCCGCGCGCCTCGCAGGCGGCGGCCAGCGCATCGAATTCGAGAGCGAGATCGGTCGACTGCGCCAGATAGGACGAGATTTCGGCGGCACGCCGCGATGCATGACCGTCGGCGAGCAAGCGGTCGAAACAAGCCTTTTCAGGCTCGTGGACAAGGACCAGTTTCGGCTTGTGCGTTGGCATGATGTGGCGGTTTCCCGACGGTGCGATGACCTACCATCGCACGGCCCGCACGATCGGCTTTCGCGAAATCGACGCGCGCCGGACGCCTGCGTGACAGCGCCAGGATTGAGACCAAGGCCTCGGGGCTCGCGTCCGGCAATGTCAGGCGATCAGGACGCGGGGTTCCAGGCGGCCATTGACAGGAATGTCGAGCAGGAAGGTCATGCCGCCCTGCAGGTCGAGCAGACGCTGCTTTTCATTCTTGCCCGACCAGGCCGAGGTCACGGCCAGCCGATCGGCATTCCTGCCGACGAAGGCCGGGCAGGATGGCTGCGTCACCGGCATGGCGACCGTGCGGACGAGCTTGCCGTCCGGCCCATAGGCCTCGATGACGCTGCCACCCCAGACGGCGTTCCACAGGATGCCGTCGCGGTCGAGCACCGAACCGTCGATATAGCCCTTGGCCGAGCGGTGGTCGACGAAGATCTTCGGCTCGCCAACGGGCAGGCCGGTCGCCGGATCGCAGGCAACGCGCATCAGCAATCCGGTCGAGGTGTCGGTGTAGTAAGCAAGCGCGCCGTCTGATGAAAAGCAGATCGAGTTCGAGACGGTGATATCCGAAAACAGGCGGCGCAGTTCGCCTTTGAAAAACCAGTAGATCGAGCCCGCGCCCTTCTCCTCGCCCTTGCCCATGGTACCGACCCACAAGGCACCGCAGGGATGGACGCGGGAATCGTTGGATCGGGTGACCGGGTTGTCGGCCTCGATGGCGGTGTGCAGCGTCATTCCGCCGGTGGCGACGTCGCGGACAAAAAGCCCGGTTTCGGTGGCGATCAGCTGTCGCTTGTCATCGATGATGGCGATCGCGCTTGCCATCTGGCCAAGCTCGTGGATTTTCAGCGCGCCGCCGGCCAAGGGCTTTTCCAGGAGCTGGCTGTTGACGATGTCGAACCAGAACAGCGCATCCGTGCCGGGATCGTAACTTGGCCCTTCGCCGAGCTGGCAGACATGATCGGAAAAGACGGAAACGATCGGTTCACTCATCATGCTTCTCCGAATACCGCATCCCAGGCAGTGACGGCTGCGTGGGCGCGCGCCGCCACATCGTCGACGCTCATGCCTGGCTTGAACAGGCTGGAGCCGAGCCCGAAGACCGTCACGCCAACCGCCTTGTAGCCGGCAAAGTCCTTTTCCGAAACGCCACCGACCGCGCCGACCAGCGTCTGCGCCGGCAGCACCGCCCGGATCGCGGAAATGCCCGATGCGCCGAGCACGCTGGCGGGGAAGAATTTCAGCGCCGAGGCACCGAGCCGGATCGCCTGGAAGGCCTCGGTGGGAGTGAACACGCCAGGCATGGTGACCATGCCGTAATGCGCGGCGCGGCCCATCACCTCGGCATCGATGTTGGGGCTGACCAGCAGTTGTCCGCCGGCCGCGTGAAGACTATCGACGTCGGCCGCGGTCAGCACCGTGCCGGCGCCGACCAAAGCTGTCTTCGGCAGCACTTGAACAAGCCTGGCGATCGACGAAAACGGCTGGGGCGAATTGAGCGGCACCTCGATAGCCTCGATGCCGGCATCGAACAATGCCTGGCCGATGGCGATCGCCTCGCTTGCCTTGAGGCCGCGCAGGATGGCGACCAGACCGCGCTTAAGTTTTGGAAAGGGTGCGGTCTCGGTCATATGGCGGCTCCACTTCTGGCAATCATGCCATTCTCCCGCGCGGCCTCGACGAGACCGGCGCGTACAGCCTCGTCCGCGTCGACTGTCCGCACACCAAGCCCGCCGAGGCCAAGGGCGGCCTGGTAGAGCCCGGCCAGCGCGCCCGAGGCAACCAGCACGACCGATGTCGCGCCGGCGCCATGCCGGCGCCGGGCCGACGCGATCTCGCCGCCGATCAGCAAGCCGGACAGGCAGGCGGCGGCATTATCGGCCTGGAGATCCTGGAGCAGGCCGGCGGCGCGGATGGCAAACAGCCGAGAGGTGACGTCGCCGCCATCGGCCAGCGCTGTTTCGCACCAGCGGCGGAAGAACGGATTGTCTGGAGCAACCGGGCTCGGATGTTCACCCAGCGAATGGCGCAGGATCGAGTGCGCGGCAAGCACTGAAAACAGCTCGCCCGTCGGCCAGGTGCCGAAGCCGGCGACGGCGCCGTCCTCGACCAGCACCCATTTCGAATGCGTGCCGGGCATGCAGACCAGTTCGCGGCCCCTGGCGGGCAGGCCGGCGCCGGCAAGCTGCGTTTCCTCGCCGCGCATGACATCGGGCGCGTCGGCCAGGTGCTGGGCAAGGCCGGGAATGATGCGGATGTCGCGCTTCTGCCCGGGCACCCTAGCGGCGCCGCCGAGAATGGCTCCGAGCGGCGACGGCACGCCGACATAGGGCGCCTCCAGCCAGCCCTGGCGGGAGCCGGCCATGCCGCAGATGATGACTGGCAATTCCTCCGGCGCGCCCATCGCTGCCAGATGGCCCTCCAGAACGTTGGCGAAGCCCTTTTCGCGCGCGGTGATCAGGCCATCGTCGCCGCGCCGCTCGGCAAGCACCTTGCCGCCGCCGTCGATCAGCCAGGCCCGAAGCCGGGTCGTGCCCCAATCGAGCGCCGCGACTGCCGGCACGCTGCTGGCAAACCCCGGGCTCACAGGAAACCTCCATCGACGATCAGCATCTGCGCGGTCAGCATGCGCGAGGCATCCGAGGCCAGGAACAGCACCGTGCCGACCATGTCGTCCGGCCGCATGACGTCCCTGATGCACTGCTTGGCGACATGGGCGGCAAGCGCCTGTTCAGTGACCCAGAGCTGCTTCTGCCGCTCGGTGATCACCCAGCCGGGCGCGATGGCATTGACGCGGATGCGGTCGGGCCCGAGCTTGCCGGCCAACCCCTTGGTGAGGCCGAGGATGCCGGCCTTGGCGGCGGTGTAGGCCGGCAGGTCGGGATGATTGATCAGATAGGACGTCGAGGTGAAATTGATGATTGAGCCGCCGCCGGCGCGCTTCATGCCCGGCGCCACCGCCTGCGCGGTGAAGAAATGCGGCCGCAGGTTGATCGCCTGGTTATTGTCCCAGAACTCCACCGTCACGTCTTCGACGGCGTGACGTTCGTCCCAGGCGGCGTTGTTGACCAGCACGGTGACGTCGCCATGCGCTTCGGCCGCCTTCGCGGCGGACGCCCGCAGTGCTTCGATATCGCGCAGATCGGTCCTGAGATAGAGCGGCCGACGGCCGAGCTCTTCCTCGATACGGTCGGCGAGTGCGATGCTCGGCTTGTCGGCGATGTCGATGAAGGCGACCTTGGCGCCCTGGCGCATGAACCCTTCGGTCAATGCCGCGCCGATGCCGGAGCCGCCGCCGGTGATCAGCACCGAAGCGCCTTCGAGGTCGGCAAAACGCGCCGATGGCATCATGATTTTTCGTCTCCCGGGTCAACCGGCGCGCATCCTAGCCAGACACGTCCGGCGGGCAAGGGCGAAAAGACCGATTTCGGGCCTTATGTCTGACAAAAAGGCGATCGCGCCCGCGCTCGACCCCGCCAGGCGGCATCGCCGCATCGCGGGCAGGGCCGAAACCTGCCGCTCAGATCGCCTTGGCGCGCAAGGCGCCACGGAAGGAATCACGGAGGTAGCCCAATGTCGCGTCGGCATCGGCCGGCTTGCCGAACAGATAGCCCTGCCCGCCGGCGCAACCGAACTGGACCAGCCGATCGGCCTGCGCCTCCTCTTCGATGCCTTCGGCGACCACGTCCATGCCAAGCCCTTCGCACATGGCGAGGATGGCGCGGATGATGTGTTCGGACGGCCGGTCGTCGAGAATGGAGGAGACGAAGGCGCGGTCGATCTTGAGCTTGTCGAAATGGAATTCGCGCAGGCGACCGAGCGAGGACTGGCCGGTGCCGAAATCGTCGAGCGAGACACGAATGCCGACGCGGCGCAGATCCTCGACGATCTGCGCGGCCGAGGCCGGGTCGTTCATCAGGCCGGTCTCGGTGATCTCGATCTCCAGCCGGCGCGGGTCGAAGCCGGTACGGTCGAGGATCGCCAATATGTGCAAGCCGGTGTTCTGGTCGACGAGCTGCGAGGGCGACAGGTTGAAGGACAGGAACAGGTCTTTCGGCCAGCTCCTGGCGGCCTCCGTGGCCTTGCGCAGCACAAGCTGCGACAACGGGCCGATGATGCCGCGCTCCTCGGCGATGGGGATGAAGACGGTCGGCGGCACCGAGCCGAGGTCGCGGTCTGTCCAGCGCGCCAGCGTCTCGAAGCCGATGGTGCGGCGCGTGGTGAGATCGACGATCGGCTGGAAATGCGGCTCCACCTCGCCGGCCGAGACGGCGCGGCGCAGCGCCTGTTCGATGCGGGTGACGCGCTTGGCGGCCTCCTCCATCTCGCGGGTGTAGACGACGACGCGGCCGCGGCCGGAGCGCTTGGCATGGTAGAGCGCCGTTTCGGCCTTGTTGATGAGGATCTCGGTGGTCTCGTCGCCGGAATAGAACAATGAGCAGCCGACCGAGGCCGAGAGCCTGGCGGTGCGTTCGCCGACATCGTAGGGCGCCGACAGGATCTCGATCAGCATGCGGGATTTTTCCGCCGCCGCCTCCTCCGAGAACACCAGCGGGTAGAGGAAGGCGAATTCGTCGGCGCCGATGCGGCAGACCGTCGAATGGCCATCCATCGAGGCGCGCAGCCGCATCGCCACCTGGATCAGGATGTCGTCGCCGGCCTTGTGGCCGAACAGGTCGTTGATCGGCTTGAAACCATCGAGGTCGAGAATGCCGACCGTGAAGGGCGCGGGATCGTCGGAACGGTCGCTGATCAGGCGATCGACCTTGTCGAAGAAGCGGCGATGATTGCCAAGCCCGGTCAACGAATCGGTGAACGCCAGATCCGTGCTTTCCCTGTTTGCCTGACCGGTGCCAAACGGAGTTTGCATCGGTGTCCCTGTTCGTCCCTGCTTTTGTCGTCGGAATTTATTTCCAGACTGGCAGCAAACCCTTTAGGAAACGTATCCCACGGACCGATTTTTGTAGCCGGAGCATGATCCCGAAAAACGGGGTCCGGCTTTCGCCGTGAGCCGTGCCCAAACCGTAAGCCGGATAGCTTCGTGAAGCCGGCTACAAAATCCGTCAAGCACTTGGATTTTCAGCCGTTTGGCTTGACGCGATACAGTTCCAGGGGTCTTCCCTTGGTCTCCGCCACCGGCTCCAGCCAGTCCGGCACGTCCCCGCTCATCAACCTGGCCAGGAAACCGTCCGGTGCCCTGGCCATGAGCAGGCGGCTTTCCGCGTTGCCACGGCAGAGTGCGACAAGGCCGACATGATGCCTTTCGACAACGGTTCTGGCATCGGCATCCGAGCCCAGCAAGGCATCAAGCGCGACCAGATTTCCGGCGACGTTGCGGTGGTAGAGTCCGGCCAGCACGCGGTGACCAGTAAAGGCCAGTATCGGCGAGCCAAGATTCGAGAGTGAAAGCACGGTTGTGGCCGGCATCCGGCCGAGCGCCGCGAACGATGCCTTGCCGAGGCAAGCCGTGTCTGCGGCCTTGGCACCGGTGGCAGCCGCGTCGGTTTGGAAAGCACTCGACGCCGCCCCGGCAGCGCCTGCCCAGATTGCATTTACCGATATCAGCCAGGCCGCGGCCATCCTGAGTGCGGCGCTGTTGGACGGACTGGTTTGCGCACGCTGCCGCCAGCAGGCGATCCATGCCGCAAGCGGGATCACCGCGAAGGCGATGGAGAAGGTCGAGCCGCGAACTTCCCAGGCGCTGACCAGGAACGCCATAACCAGCAGCGAGCCGACAAGGCTGTCCTGCCGACGCCAGCCATGGCCGACGCGGAGCGCCATCAGGATGATGGCCACCAACGGCGTGGCAAACCGTGCCACCGCTCTGGCCGGATCATTGGTGACGATCTGGAACAGCGGCTGCGCCTCGTCGATATGGCTGAGCCACATCTCCTTCAGGCGCGGATCGAGGTTGGCATAGGGCGAGGCCAGGCATTGCGGGAACAGGAATACAACCACAGCCGCAAGGGCTAGCCCAAGCAGGCCGAGCGAGGCCAGGCGGCCGGCGACAGTGGCACTGGCGGCCTTCCACGAGGCGATGGCCGCCAGCCCCGCGCCGGCAAGTCCGGCGACGGCGAACTGCACAATCGAAAATGTGTCGCACTGTGCCTGGGTCCATGCGGATGCCGGGACGGTGGCGACGAAGACGAGAGCCGAAACAGCGGCGACGCCCAGGCCAAAGTCCCTCGCGGTCAGCCTTTCCCGAGCACCATTGCCAAGGAACAGCAGCGCGACAGCGGCGCCAAGGGTTCCGGCGTAGGGAGCGCTTTCCATGCCGATGGCCACGCTCAGCGTGGCGCAGATGCCCGAAAGCAAGGCGGCCGGCCGCAGCAAGGGAGCCTCGAGCAGCAAGGCAAGGCTCGCCAGGATCAGCATCAGCTGCACATTGTGATGATCCAGCGAACCTGGGGAGAAAATGCCGAGGTAATAGAGCGCGGCGCCACCGACGACGGCGGCGGGCAGGACAGCGTGGCCGCCGGCGAAAGCGCGCGCGGCGCGGATAATGGAGAAGACCGCCAGCCAGAACAGCAGGGCAGGCCAGGCCACCTGCACGACCTGTTCAGCCAGGGCGACGTTGCCCGTCAGGGCCGATACGGCAAGGACGCCAAGGGCCAGTGGCGCGTCGAGCAGCCGCGACCAATGCATGACGAAGCCGCCGTCCAGTCCCATCCTGTACTGGTGCAGGTCGAACCAGCCCTGGCCGGCCAGAAGATCGCGGACCTCGACCAGTTGCAGCAGGCTGTCATTGTCGCCCGCCGGGTTGGCCAGTTGCGGAAATCCGGTCACGGCATAGACCGTGAGCGGCACCAGGGCCGCGAGCAGCGCCGCCACCATGTCCGCCCGCCAGGGGGGACGGGCGGTGTCCTTGGAAGTCATCGCGGCATGGCCAGCGGTCATTTTCCCGGGATAGCCGTGGCCGCGCGCCGGAAACACCCAAAGCCTCGAGACCAGATAACTGATGGTGCTTGTCACGACCGTCGTCAGCGCCGACATGGCGACGGGCGACAGGCCGAAATGCGTCACCGCCACCTGCGAGACGAGGCCGGCAAAAGCGGCGCATCCGGCTTGCAGGGTAAGATAGCGCGGGAACGCGACCTTGTGATCGTGTTCCGCACCGAACGTCCAGCCCCGTTGCGCCCGATAGGCAATGACGAACGCCGTCGCATAAGCCATGGCACTACCGGCGAACGGCGGAACGCCCAGCGAAACCAGCAGCCACGAGAGCGCGAAAAACAATCCCGCCGCACCGATGCCCACCACCATGAAGCGGAACGGGCGCGCCTGGACAAGCGCCGGCAGCACGTCGGTCATTGTTGCTCGCGTGCCGTCGTTTCCCGCGACAGCCCGGCCTTCAGCCGCTTGACAGGTATCTCCAGCACACCGAGCAGGAATGCCGAAAAGAAGACCTGGAACGAAATGACGATCAGGCTCAAGCCCAGCACGACGATGCGCGGAATTTCGGAATCGTTCAGCGGACCGAAGCCGAGATGGGCCCAGCGCGCCACGGCATAGAGGCAGAACAGGAAGCCGGCGGCAAAGCAGATGCCGGCATTGGCGGCGAGACGGTCGGTGCTGATGGTCCTGGTCAGCCAGTCCGACCCGCGGCTTGGCGGCAGGATGCCGGTAATTTCGGCATAGTATCGCGAAATGGCACCGAAGGTGATGAGCTGGATGCCGGTGACGATCATGAAACAGGCGGCGACGAAGGTGTTGAGATCGAGCGAAAGATTGTCGACCACCCGCAAGGGGCCGAACACCAGCAGCGCCGCGAACAGCGTGCCGAGGCCGGAAAGCACCGCCCCTGGAATGAAGAACATCCAGCGCGGATTGTAGACCAGCAGGAATTTGAGATGCCGCCAGCCGTCGCGCCAGGTCCTGAGATGCGGCGGCCTGCTGCGGCCGTCGGGCTTGAGCGTGGTCGGCACTTCCTCGATGCGCAGCCCGGCAAGCGCGCTGCGCACCACCATTTCGCTGGCGAATTCCATCCCGGTGGTCTGCAGATCGAGCTTCCTGATGCTGCCGGCGTTGAAGCCGCGCAGGCCGCAGTGGAAGTCGCCGGTCTTGATGCGGAAGAACAGGCGGCCGACGAAGCTCAGCACCGGATTGCCGAGATAGCGATGCAGAGCCGGCATGGCGCCAGCCTCTATGCCGCCGTGGAAGCGGTTGCCCATGACCAGGTCGGCGCCGCCGCGCAGCCGCGCCACGAATGCCTCCAGTGCACCGAAATCATAGCTGTCATCGGCATCGCCCATGATGATGAAGCGTCCCCTGGCGGCAGCGATGCCGCCCAGAAGGGCCGCGCCATAGCCCTTCTGCGCCACCGGGACGACACGAGCACCGCCTTGCGCTGCGATCTCCCGCGAGCCGTCGGTGCTGCCATTGTCTGCGATCAGCACCTCGCCCGCTATGCCGGATTGGTCGAGAAAGGCCTTGGCCTTGCCGATGCAGACGGCGAGCGTCTCGGCCTCGTTGAGGCATGGCATCAGGATGGTGAGTTCGAGCTGCTGGGTCGAGGCTGCGCGGACGGCAGTGAGCGCGTTCATGATCGTCGTTCCATCGGGTGCCCGGCGCTGCGTCAGGTCGGCCGGCTGCATTCGAAGCTTACCGTCGCACGGCAAGGCTTAAGAAAGCGATGATGTCAGTCCTCGTCTTGTCTGCAACCGGCAGACGCGCCTTGCTGATCCCAATGTTCAAAACGTCGCGATTGGCAGAACGCGCCGCGACGCTTATATCGCTTGCGTCGACTATGCTGGGGACCTGCCATGAAGTTGAAAATCGCCGTCCAGATGGACCATGTCTCCACCGTGTCGATCGCCGGCGACACCTCGTTCGCCCTGTCGCTGGAGGCGCAGCGGCGCGGTCACCAGCTGTTCCACTACACGCCCGACCGGCTGTCGATGCGCGACGGCAAGGTGTTTGCCCGCGTCGAGGAGATGACGGTGCGCGACGAAAAGGGCAGCCACTATTCGCTGGGCGAAAAGGTGCGCACCGACTTGTCCGAAATGGACGTCGTCCTGCTGCGCCAGGACCCGCCCTTCGACATGAACTACATCACCACGACCCACATCCTCGAGCGCATCCATCCAAAGACGCTGGTCGTCAACGACCCGGCCTGGGTGCGCAACAGCCCGGAAAAGATTTTCGTCACCGAGTTCCCGGACCTGATGCCGGACACGCTGATCACCAAGGATCCGCTCGAAGTCGCCGCCTTCCGCAAGGAATTCGGCGACATCATCGTCAAGCCGCTCTACGGCAATGGCGGCGCCGGCATCTTCCACATGCTTGAAGCCGACCGCAATCTCGCCTCGCTGCTCGAAATGTTCGGCCAGATGTTTCGCGAGCCCTATATCGTGCAGCGTTACCTGAAGGATGTGCGCAAGGGCGACAAACGCATCATTCTGATCGACGGCGAGCCGGTCGGCGCCATCAACCGGGTGCCGGCCGAGCACGACTCCCGCTCCAACATGCATGTCGGCGGCCGCGCCGAGAAGACCGAGTTGACGACACGCGAGCGCGAAATCTGTGCCCGCATCGGGCCGTCGCTGAAAGAGCGCGGCTTCATCCTGGTCGGCATCGACGTCATCGGCGACTACATGACCGAGATCAACGTCACCTCGCCGACCGGCGTGCGCGAGGTCAAGCGCTTCGGCGGCGCCGACATCGCCAGCCTGTTCTGGGACGTGGTGGAGGGGAAGCGGACATAATTTGTTTTCAGTTTGTGTTAACCATGTTCCGCTTTTGCAGCCGGGCACAACCGGCGCGCAACCTGTGCGGCTACCGGTTGCGCCAATGTTCCCGATTTGATCAAGAGTGGCGCCTCAGAGCCGGCGCTGTTCGCGCTCTCCCTGACGTCAGCCGTCTGGGACCCAATCTCGGAACAGCTTGATCTTAGGCGTGTTGCGGCGGCTTTCGGAATGCACCAGCCAGTAGTCGCTCCATGCGCTCACCTCACTTGTTCCTGTAATGTTCTTGCCCTGGGCTGAAATCTGTGGTTGTCTTGCGTTGACGTCGCTCGCGGCCCGTTAAGGGGCAAGGGCGAGCCGGCATCGGGGGCAGACAATGGTGGCGCGGGTTCGTACGGTCGCTTTCCAGGGCATCGAGGCAGTGCCGGTCGACGTGCAGGTGATGATCGCGCCCGGCAAGGTCAACATGCATATCGTCGGCCTGCCAGACAAGGCGGTGGCGGAAAGCCGCGAGCGGGTGCAGGCGGCATTGCATGCGTCGGGCCTGTCGATGCCGTCGAAGAAGGTGACCGTCAACCTGGCGCCCGCCGATCTGCCGAAGGAAGGCAGCCACTACGATCTGCCGATCGCGCTTGGCTTGATGGCAGCCCTTGGCGCCATTCCGGGCGACATGCTGGCTGGCTATGTCGTGCTGGGCGAGCTGTCGCTCGACGGTACGATCACCGCCGTTGCCGGTGCCTTGCCGGCGGCGATCGGCGCCAATGCCGAAGGCAAAGGGCTGATCTGTCCCTTCGCCTGCGGGCCGGAAGCGGCCTGGGCGGGGCGGGAATTCGACATTCTCGCGCCGCGCAGCCTGATTGCGATCGCCAATCATTTCCGCGGCACGCAGGTGCTGTCGCGCCCGGAGGCCGGCATCCGCGCCGCACCGCGCGACCTGCCCGACCTTGCCGACATCAAGGGCCAGGAGACGGCGAAGCGGGCGCTGGAAGTGGCGGCCGCCGGCGGACACAATCTGCTCATGATCGGTCCGCCAGGCTCAGGCAAATCGATGCTGGCGCAGCGCCTGCCGTCGATCCTGCCGCCACTGGCGCCGAAGGAACTGCTCGAAGTCTCGATGATCGCCTCGGTGGCTGGCGAACTCGGCGAAGGCAAGCTGACCGACCGGCGGCCGTTCCGCGCCCCGCACCATTCGGCCTCGATGGCGGCGATGGTGGGCGGCGGCCTGCGCGCGCGGCCGGGCGAGGTGTCGCTCGCTCATCACGGCGTGCTGTTCCTCGACGAGTTCCCCGAATTCACGCCGCAGACGCTCGATGCGCTGCGCCAGCCGCTTGAAACCGGCGACTGCATGATCGCACGGGCCAACCATCGCGTCACCTATCCGGCCCGCATCCAGCTGGTGGCGGCGATGAACCCGTGCCGCTGCGGCATGGCCGGCGAACCGGGTTATCGCTGCCTGCGCGGCGATCGTTGCCGCACCGATTACCAGGCGCGCATTTCAGGTCCGCTGCTCGACCGCATCGATCTCAGGATCGAAGTGCCGGCGGTCTCGGCCAGCGACCTGATCCGGCCGGATCGAGCGGAAAAGAGCGCCGACGTGGCGTCGCGCGTGGCGCGTGCCCGCACCATCCAGCGCGAGCGTTTCGAGCGGCTCGGCGTCAACAGCGCCACCACCAACGCGCATTGTTCTCCTGCCGTCATCGAGACGATCGCCATGCCGGACGCCGCAGGCCTGTCGCTGCTCAAGGATGCCAGCGAAAAACTCGCCTTTTCGGCGCGGGCCTACCACCGGGTGCTCAAAGTGGCGCGCACGCTCGCCGACCTCGACGCCAGCGAATGTGTCGGCCGCATCCATCTGGCCGAAGCGATTTCCTATCGCATGAGTTCGGAGCGTATGGCGCAGGCGGCGTAGCCGCGTTCCGCGCAGCTCCGGTTAGCTATCGCAAGGTCCCGATGAAATGCAGGCGACGGTCGAAAAACACGCTGGCCGGGAACGGATAGAGCGACAGCTTCTCACGCCAGGTGCGGGGTGTGATACCCGCGGCGGCAAAAATGGCGTCCCACTCGGCCTTGGAGAGATAGTTGTAAGGCAGGCGCACATTGTGCCCCTTGTTGCCCACCCAATCCATGAAACGAAGCGTCTGGTAGGCCGCGAAGCCTTCGCGCAGGTGATCCTTGATGACAACGCCCTTGCGCGCCACGCGGGCCGCCTCGCGCACGAGATGGCCCGGGTGGTCGGCATGATGCAGCACATCGACAATCGTCACCCAGTCATAGGAGCCATTCGCGGCGGGAATGGTGCTGCCATCGAACAGTTCTACCGGGATATGGGTTTGCGGCCTGATCAGCACGTCAATGCCGCGAAACGTCAGCCCCGGCTTTTTTTCCATGATCGCCTTGGCGATGGAGCCGTCGCCGCAGCCGAGATCGAGAACGGTGCCGGCCGGGCCCAGTTCGTCGGCCAGCCGGTCGGACAGGATGCGCACGCGGCGCTGGAAAACCGCCCGGTCATGGACGGAATTCAACAGTTTCTTTTCGATCGCCATCGTGTTGGCCATGCCAATGCTCCCGAGCCTTCCAGCCAGCACTAACCGAAAAAAGCAAAGGAACCGTATCCAGCCATAAGAGCCTGCCGCCTTCGGCACGACATTGCCGCTGGGCTGACGCCGCCGTCTTCGCCGACGCAGACCGACGACATCCAGTCGGCGCTCCAAACCCTTTCAACGCGACACCGTTCTACCCTTGATGGGCCTTCAGCTCCAGCCTGCGCTTGTGCAGCACAGGCTCGGTGTAGCCGTTGGGCTGGCTTGTTCCCTTGAACACCAGGTCGCAGGCGGCCTGGAAGGCAATGGAAGCGTCGAAGTCGGCGGCCATCGGCCGGTAGAGCGGGTCGCCGACATTTTGCAGATCGACAATTGCCGCCATGCGCCGCAAGGAATCCATTACCTGGATTTCCGAGCAGACCTTGTGGCGCAGCCAGTTGGCGATGTGCTGCGAGGAAATGCGCAGCGTGGCGCGGTCTTCCATCAGGCCGACATCGTTGATGTCGGGAACCTTGGAGCAGCCGACGCCCTGGTCGATCCAGCGCACGACATAGCCCAGAATGCCTTGGGCATTGTTGTCGAGTTCGCGCTGGATCTCGTCGGGCGTCCAGTTCGGCCGCACGGCCACCGGCACCGACAATATGTCGTCGAGCTTGGCCTTGGGCCGGCTCTTCAGCGCCGCCTGGACCGCATGGACATCGACCTTGTGATAGTGCGTGGCGTGCAGCGTCGCCGCCGTTGGCGATGGCACCCAGGCGGTGTTGGCGCCGGCCTTGGGGTGGGCGATCTTCTCGGCCAGCATCGCGGCCATCAAGTCGGGCATCGCCCACATGCCCTTGCCGATCTGGGCGTGGCCGGCGAGCCCGCATTCCAAGCCCGTGTCAACGTTCCAGGCCTCATAGGCGGAAATCCAGGCGGCCTGCTTCATGTCACCCTTGCGGATCATCGGGCCGGCTTCCATCGAGGTGTGGATCTCGTCGCCGGTGCGGTCGAGGAAGCCGGTGTTGATGAACACCACGCGCTCCCTCGCGGCGCGGATCGCTTCCTTGAGGTTGATTGTGGTGCGCCGCTCCTCGTCCATGATGCCCATCTTGATGGTGTTCCGGGCCATGCCGAGCAGGACTTCGACACGATCGAACATCTCGACGGCGAAGGCGACTTCCTCCGGGCCATGCATCTTGGGTTTCACGACATACATCGAGCCGGCGCGAGAGTTCATCCGCCGTCCCTTCGGCCCGACATCGTGCAGCGCGATCAGGGCCGTCATCGCCGCGTCCATGATGCCTTCCGGCACCTCGTTGCCGTCGCGGTCCAGGATTGCCGGATTGGTCATCAGGTGGCCGACATTGCGCACCAGCATCAACGAGCGGCCAGGCACGGTCACCGTGCCGCCGGCGGGGGCGATGTAGGCGCGGTCGGGGCTGAGCTTGCGGACGAAACTCTTGCCGCCCTTGCTGATTTCTTCGGTGAGGTCGCCCTTCATCAGGCCGAGCCAATTGCGGTAGACGACGACCTTGTCCTCGGCATCCACGGCCGCGACCGAATCCTCGCAGTCCTGGATGGTGGTCAGCGCCGATTCCAGGATGACGTCGGCAATGCCAGCCGGATCGGTGCGGCCGATCTGGTTGTCGCGGTCGATGACGATCTCGACATGCAGCCCGTTTTTCACCAGGAGCACGGCTTGCGGATTGGCGGCGTCGCCGCGATAGCCGATGAATTGCCTGGGATCGGCCAGCGTCGTCGAGCCGGCGCCGGCGCTGAGCTTCAGGGCGGCGTTGGCAATCGACAGGCCGTTGACCCCTGCCCATTTGCCCGAGGTGAGCGGCACCGACTGGTCGAGAAAGTCCTTGGTCCAGGCGATGACCTTGGCGCCGCGCGCCGGGTTGAAGCCCTTGCCCTTCTCAGCGCCATCCGTTTCGGGGATGGCGTCCGTGCCATAGAGCGCGTCATAGAGCGAGCCCCAGCGTGCATTGGCGGCGTTGAGCGCATAGCGCGCATTCATCACCGGCACCACCAGCTGCGGTCCGGCCACGACCGCGATTTCCGGGTCGACATTGTCGGTCGAGACGCTGAAGGCCGGCCCTTCCGGCACGAGATAACCGATCTCCTTCAGGAACGCCTTGTAAGCGTTCATGTCGATGGGCGCGCCATTGTCGCGATACCAGCCATCGAGCTTTTCCTGCATGGCATCGCGTTTTGCCAGCAGCGCCCGGTTCCTGGGCGCCAGATCATGGACGATGACCGAGAACCCGTCCCAGAAACGCGCCGCTTCGATGTCGAGGCCGGGCAAAGCTTGGTCGACGACGAAGTCATGCAGCTCGCGGGCAATGCGCAATCCGGCGATCTCGATGCGATCGGTCATCAGGCTACTCCAGATGAAAGGCTTTGCGGGCGTTTGGCATGTCAGGGGTGCAGGGTCAATTCAGCTTAGGGTGTAGGTGGGGCATTTTGGGCGGTTGGCCAATCTCCCCGAGGAGGGCGGAGATGCTCTTCTTCCTCAAACCGCGATCCTCGGCCTGCCCGAGGCCACCGCCACGATATGCGCTTCGATGAACATGCGCTGCGCTTCGACAGTCGAGACCCGGAACTCCGTCGCCACGTCGATCTCGGCGCTGTCGGTGCCGGCATCAAGAGCCCGCTGGGCGACAATGGCGCGGACATCGGCCTCGGCGGCCGCGATCGCCGCCGCCTCGTCGAGGAAATCGCGCACCGTCTCACCCGAGGCAAGCCGGAACAGGCCTTCCTTGGGTTGGCTGACGCGGGCCTCCGCCGAAACCCTGACCTGGCCGACGACGGCGCCGAGCGCGTTGGCGACGTCGGTATCCCGGGGCACGACGCAGTCATTGCCGACCAAGGGCGCCAGGCCGGCATAGTGCAACGGCGCCGAAGCGCCGAGCCCGATGACCGGCCGGTCGAGCGCGACGCTGAGGCGGGCGATGCCGGGGTGAGCGTCGACGGCGCGCTGCACCAGCGCGTGCGCCACCGTCGCCGCGCCGTCGAGCCCGTCCTCGGCAAAAGCGGTTTCCAGGATGTATTCGGCCGACCAGCGCGTCAGGGTCAAGAGCACCCGTTCAGAGATCACTTCCGGCGAGGCCGCGATCGCCTGGCCACGGCCGTCGCGCTTGCGGGCGAACAGTTCGGCGCCAAGGCGGGCGGCGGCGGCATCCCAGTTCGCCTGTTTGCCAAGCACGTGCGCGGCGTCCGACGGGGTGAAGCCCGAGATATGCACCAGCCCGCGCGAGACCAGGCGGTTCAGCGTGGCATTCTGGGCATTCGAGGTCAGCAGCCTGTCGAGGGCAAGCGGCGTCGCGCCGATCGCTTCGTAGAGCTTTGCCTCGGGGGCGGTCAGCCCCGCGGCAAGCCTGTCGGGCACGCCGGTGCGGACCGCGAAGCGGCCATCCATGCGGCCTGTGTTGGGCGCGCGCAACTGGCGTTCGAGTTCCGCCGTCACCGCCTCGCCATGCGCCATGCCGGACAGCGCCAGCGGCACCAGGCGGCGCGGCCCGAGCAGGATTTTCGGATTGAGCGCGCCATCCTCCAGCATCACTTCGGAATCGCCGCCGAGGCCGAAAGTGCGCATCGCGACCGCCTCGACCATGGTGCGGAAACCGCCGACGGTGGCGCCTTCCGGATCGAGCCGCGGCCGGCCGCCATCGAGGACCGCCACGTCGGTGGTGGTGCCGCCAATGTCGGAGACCACCGCGTTGTCGAGCCCGGTCATGTGGCGGGCGCCAACCAGGCTGGCGGCGGGGCCGGAGAGGATCGTCTCGATCGGCCGCTGGCGGGCAAATGCCGCCGAAACCAGCGCGCCATCGCCGCGCACCACCATCAAGGGAGCGGCGATGTTGCGGGCCTGAAGGAACCCCTCGGTCGCCGCCACCAGCCGATCGATCATCGAGATCAGCCTGGCATTGAGCAGCGTGGTGAGCGCCCGGCGCGGACCGCCGAGCTTGGCCGACAGCTCATGGCTCGCCGTAACCGGGAGGCCGGTCCTGTCGCGGATCAGCTCGCGGGCGGCGATCTCGTGCGCCGGATTGCGGGTGGCGAAATAGGCACAGACGGCAAAGCCGGACACCGACACGCCGAGTTCCGGCAGCATTGCCTCCAAACCGGACAGGTCGAGCTTGGCGGCATTGCCATGCACATCATGACCGCCCGCACAAAACACCACCGGGTCGGTGCCGAGTGCCGTCTTCAAGCCGTCGCGAGCAAGATCGGCCTCGGAAAAGCCGATCATGACCAGCGCCACGCGGCCGCCCTGGCCCTCGACCAGCGCATTGGTGGCGAGCGTCGTCGACATCGAGACCAGTTTGATGTCGGCCGGATTGGTACCCGCCTTTTCCAGCACCGCATCGACGGCGCCCGAAATGCCGACGGCCAGATCATGCCGCGTGGTCAGCGCCTTGGCCTTGGCCAGCACCTTGCCCTTGTTCGGCCCCTCCCGTGGACCTTCGGTCTCGGACCACAACACGGCATCGGTGTAGGTGCCGCCGGTGTCGATGCCGAGGAAGAGAGGGGCAGACTTGGTCTTGGCGGTCATTTTGGGCGAAAGTCCGGGCAGATTGTTTGGTTGCCTGCCCTTAGCCGATACCGGCTTGCGGATAAAGCCGGGAGAGATAGGCCACAAGCGATCTCCCCCCTCGTGGGGGAGATCGGCTACCCATCTATCCCACAAACCCAACCTTCTTGTGGCTGCCATCGCAGAACGGCTTGTTGGCCGAGTGGCCGCAGCGGCACAGGAAGACCTTTGTGGTGCGGTCGATCGTGTGGCCGGTGCCGGTGACGATCTCGACATTGCCTTCGAGCTTGAGCGGGCCGTTCGTGGTCGGCGTCGCCTGCAGCGGTCCGTCGCGGACCTCCAGCGCCGGCGTGTCCTTCAGCGCCGGTTCTCCGGTGGCGGCAAAGCCCGCCTTGATATGGCTGTTGTCGCAGAACGGCTTGTTCTGGGAGGCGCCGCAGCGGCAAAGCGTGGCGCGGAAAAACGTCTCGGCGCCAAGCACGATCTCGGCATGCACCGCCAGCGGGCCGTTTTCGCGCAGCCGCACGGTGTTGACCACGGGCGGCTTTTCCGGCGGGCCGCCATCCTTGCGCGCATAGGTGATCGCGCCCGAGGGGCAGTTCTCGGCCAGTGCGACGATCTTCTCGACGCTGGCCGCCTCGGGATGGATCCACTGGCCCGGCGCGTTGGGCACGAAGACATGCGGGTCGCCGAGCACGCAATTGCGCGAATGGATGCAGCGCTTGCCGGAAAACCCGACGTCGATTTTTTCGCCCTCGACCGTGCCGGCCATCGCGGTGCTCCTGTTGCCTGGAGTACGCCGCGCCTGAATGCACAGGCGCGGCGTGCCCTTGGTATGGTCTTGTTTCGGTGCATGTCGTCGCGCCGAAACCGGAACCGATTTTGGGCGGCATGCATGGCCAAGCTATGGCTCGAACAGGAAAACCGTCAAGCCGGCAACCGGTCAGGGGACCAGATCGATCTCCTCGGTTTCGCCGCCGCTACAGGTGTAGCAGCAATCCTCGCATTTTTCCTTGTTGCCGGGGCCGACGCCCCAATAGGTGCCCTCATCGCCATCGACCCAGGCGCCGTAGCAGATCGATTCGCCTTCGTTGCAGGAAATCGGCAGCTGCTTGGTCTCGCCGTCGTCGAGATAAAAATCCTTGCCACTGCCAGGCCAGACATAGTCGCGGTCCTGGCTATAGAGTTCCAGACGCATGGCGTTGGGATGGCTGTTCTTGACAGCGAAGGTGACGTCGCCGGCCTGGGCGGCCGATGCAGACAGGACGGCAAGCGAAAACGCGGCGGCGAGCCGGCGCGCGAATGTGAACGACATGGAAAACCCCCGATGTAGAATCGGCCCCCACGGCCGATAGGGGATCATGGCACGACACGGCCCGCCGCTAAAGGGATGATGCCGGCGATTGTTTCCAGATCGTCGCGGCATTTCGCCTTAGCGCTGCCAGAATGGCAGCTTGGCGATCTCAGCCTTGGCCTGCAATTGCGTCAGGCCAATATCGTCGATCAGATGCGGACTGACCTCGGACATTCGCTTGAGGTCCCAGCGAAAGCGTGTCCGCTCGCGCCAGCTTGCCACCATGCTTCGCAGGGAGCGCGGATGCGACGATCGTTGGACGGGCACACCCGGCCGCACTGCCCGATGCTGGACCGATGCGATTGTATTGTTCATGGCAACCTCCATTGGGTTTGGCGCCCCACACCGTTGGGAACCGTGGACCTCACCCGGAAAGAGATTGAATTCTGCAGGATACGAGCGGCGCCGTAATTAAGCCCTCCCAAATAGTTCTCAAAAGTTCCAAACTTGCGCTAACTGTTTGTTTTGACGCCACTCTCGGGAGGGCCAGCCCCGCGTTTCCTGGCGAAACCGCTTCGCACTTTTCCCGGAATTGTCTATAGATGCGCCAATGCAGGGAGAGCGCTTCGCCTTTGGTCCGTTCGTGCTTGATCCGGGTGCGGGAACGCTGCTTCGGAACGACGATCCCGTTGCCGTTGGCTATCGCGGGCTAAAGCTGCTTGCGGCGCTCGTCGCAAAACCCGGCGAAATCTTGGGAAAAGCCGAACTGATGGACGCGGCGTGGCCGGGCACGGCCGTCGAGGAAGGCAACCTCACCGTCCAGATCGCGCAGCTGCGCAAGCTGCTCGGCCCGCCTGGCATTATGGGTGAAGGGGGCGGGGAATGGATCACGACCGTTCCGCGCGTCGGCTATCGTTTCACGGGGGCCGTGAAACAGCTCGCCGGCGCCAAGCCAAAACCCTTGCCGCTGCCGGACAAGCCTTCGATAGCGGTGCTGCCCTTCGTCAATTTCGGCAACGATGCCGGGCAGGACTCTTTCTGCGACGGCTTGACCGAAGACCTGATCACCGACCTGTCCAGGATCTCCGGCCTGTTCGTCATCGCGCGCAATTCGACTTTTGCCTACAAGGGAAAGGCAATGGACGTGCGCGAGATCGCCAGGGAACTCGGCGTTCGTTATCTGCTGGAGGGCAGCGCGCGGCGCGATGCGGGGCGGGTGCGCATCAACGCGCAGCTGGTCGACGCGGCGAGCGGCGACCATCTATGGGCGGAACGCTTCGACCGCGGCCTGGACGATATCTTTGCCGTCCAGGACGAAGTGACCGCCAAGATCGTGGAGGCATTGCTCGGCCGGCTGCGCGCACCGCCGCCACGCAACCGGCCCACCAATCTCGACGCCTACGACCTGTGCGTGCGGGCGCGCAAGCTGATCGATGATTCGCCGCAGACCGCACGGGAAGCGCATCTGATGCTGACGCGCGCGGTTGCGCTCGATCCCCACTACGCCGAGGCCTATCGCTGGCTTGCCATGAACCACTGGATGGGATGGGTGCATTGGGGCGAGCCGATCGACCCTAACCGCCGCATTGCCCTGGAGCTGGCGCGCAAGGCGGTCGCGATCGATCCCAACGATGCCGGGTGCCACTGGGTGCTCGGCAATTTGCTTGCCTATGAGCATGAGTTCGCCGAGTCGGAGGCCGAATTCGCCAGGGCGTTCGAACTCGACCCGAACGAGGCCGATGCCTGGGCGACATTGTCCGACATAACGACCCTGGCTGGGCGGGTCGAGGAGGCCCTGGAGCAAATCCGCAAGGCGTTCCGGCTGAACCCGTTTCCACCGAGCTGGTACTATCTGACGCTCGGCCAGGCGCAATATGCGGCGCGCGACTACGCAGGCGCCGTCGAGACGCTGCGCCGGGACGAGACCTACCGCACCAGTTCACGCCGCTTCCTGGCGGCAAGCCTTGCGCAACTTGGCCGGCTCGAGGAGGCACGCACGGAGGTGGAACTGTTCCTCGTCGGCAACCCGCATTTCACGACCCGCCATTGGGTCTGGACGGAGCCCTTCCGCGACGACGCGACGCGCGAGCACTTCCTCGATGGCTTTGGCAAGGCCGGCCTTCCCGACTGACGCGCCGGGGTGGCTCCTGCACCGAAGCGCCGCTACGGCACCAGGTCGATGGTTTCGGTTGTGTGCTCCACGCAGATGAAGCAGCAGGTATCGCAAGGCTGGTCGTTGTCTGGACCGACTCCGGCGGAAATCTTGTCGTTGCCATCGACCCAGGCGCCATAGCAGATGCGTTCGCCCTGATTGCAGGAGATCGGCACTGATTTCTGCGAGCCCGGATCGACAAGGAACACCTTGTCGTTGCCCGGCCAGACGGTCTCGCGATCGCGGCTGAACAGCTCGACCGCGACCCCCTCCTTGCGCAGGTTCTTGACGAAAAAGGCCATGTCGGCGGCCTCGGCCGAATTGGCCAGGACCAGTGCCGCCAGCGCAAGCATGCGAAACAGCGTCACCACCGACCTCCCCGAATCACCGCGGGCAGGTTCGCACGGCGGCCGGGAACTAGGAAGACACGTGGCCCTGCGCGGTGATCTCACGTCCCAGCCTCACCACTTCACGCACCAGCAGATCGAGATCGTCGCGTCGGGTGCGATGGTTGGTGATCGCCACACGCAACCAGTGCCCGCCATGCACGGTGGTGTCGGAGAGTGCAGCGATGCCTTGCTCCTGCAGCCGCAACATGATCTCGGTGTTGAGCGCCTTCAGCGCTTCGCCCGCCAAACCGGGCTGATAGCGGAAGCAGACGATGTTGATGGTCGGCGCCGCCGCAAGCTCCAGCGAAGGCTCGGCCTCGATCAGCCCGGCCAGATAGGAGACCTGCGCGATGTTCTGGTCGATCAGGCGGCCGAATTTTTCGACGCCATGTTCCTTCAGTGCCATCCACACTTTCAAGGCACGAAAGCCGCGCGACGTCTGCAGACCATAATCGTGCAACCATTCGCCGGAAGCGAGGCCGCGCGGCGTCGATTCCAGATATTCCGGCGTCACCGCGAAGGTCCGGCGGTGCGCGGCGGCGTCCCTGACCAGGGCACAGCCGACCTCGAAGGGCGAATGCAGCCATTTGTGGGGATCGAGCGCGACCGAATCGGCCCATTCGATGCCGGCGACGCGGTGGGCGTTTTGCGGGGCGATGGCGATCAGCGCGCCGATGCAGCCATCGACATGGAACCAGAGGCCTTCCTCGTGAGCGAGTTTGGCAAGCGCCCGCAGGTCGTCGATCGCCCCAGTGTTGACCGTGCCGGCATTGCCGACGACGCAGGCCGGTTTGAAGCCGGCTGCCCGGTCCTCGACGATCGCCGCGCGCAACGCGTCGATATTGATCCGCAGCCCGGCATCTGTCGGGATGCGGCGCAGCGCCCGATTGCCGAGGCCCAGCGCTTCCATCGCCTTGCGGTGGCAGGAATGGATCTGATCCGAGCCATAGAAGCGCAGCGGCTTCTCGATGGCTGAAACGCCGTGCTCGCGCACATCGACGCCCGCCTTGACGTTGCGCGCCACCGTCAGCCCGATGATGTTGGCCATCGAGCCGCCGCTGACCAGCGTGCCGGAGGCCGAGGCCGGAAAGCCCAGCATCTCCTTGCACCAGTTCACCACCTGGCTGTCCATCAGCCCGGCGGCATGGTTGCCGCCGCCGAGGTTGGAGCCCTGGATCGCCGCCAGGAAATCGCCGAGCGCGCCGGTGAAGTTGCTGGATCCCATATACCACGACCAGAAGCGTGGATGGATGTTGCCCATCGGATAGGACATCACGGTGCGGGAGACCTCGCCATAAACGGCGGCAAGTGGCGTCGGCGAGCGCGGCAAGGGCGCGCGGAACATGCCTCTCACATCCGCCGGCATTTCCCGCCAGACCGGACGGTCTCGCACGTCGCGCAGATAGTTGACGGCTTCATCGACGGCCCGGCGCGACAGGGCCTGCACTTCGGCCCAGTCAGGCGGATCAAGCGTTTCCTCGGCCACCATGCCAGCAGATTCCCGCGCGACGTCCATGGCGATCTCCCTATCAAGCCGGGAACTGGCAGCCGGGCGTCGAGCGCGAGAGCGCCAGCTCATCGGCATCCATTTCAGCCTCGACGCCGTCGAACAGCGGCGTCGACATGTAGCGCTCGCCCGTGTCGGGCAGCATGCACAGGATCACCGATCCGGCCGCCGCCTTCTCGGCGACCTGGCGCGCGACGGCGAAGGTGGCGCCGCCGGAAATGCCGGTGAAGATGCCTTCCTTCCGCGCCAGCGCCCGCGCCCATTTGATGCCCTCCGGACCGGCGATCGGCATCACCTCGTCATAGAGGCTGGCGTCGATCGCCTCCTGCAGCACGTTGGGGATGAAGTCCGGCGTCCAGCCCTGGACGGGATGCGGCTCGAAGGCCGGGTGGCTGGCGGCTGGCGCGCCATCGGCACCGCGCTGCTGCGCCTTGCCGCTGCCGACCAGTTGCGCGTTGGTTGGTTCCGAGAGCACGATGCGGGTGTCGGGCCGTTCGCGGCGCAAGACCCGCGCCACGCCGACGACCGTGCCGCCGGTGCCATAGCCGGTCACGAAGCAGTCGAGCCGCGAGCCGGCGAAATCGTTTATGATTTCGCGCGCGGTCGTCGACTCGTGGATGGCGGCATTGGCGGCCGTCTCGAACTGGCGGGCAAGGAACCAGCCATTGGCCTCGGCCAGTTCGACCGCCTTCTTGTACATGCCAAAACCTTTTTCGGCGCGTGGCGTCAGCACCACCTTGGCGCCCAGCATGCGCATCAGCTTGCGGCGCTCGACGGAAAAGCTGTCGGCCATGGTAACGACCAACGGATAGCCTTTCTGCGCGCAGACCATGGCAAGCCCGATGCCGGTGTTGCCGCTGGTCGCCTCGACCACGGTCTGGCCGGGCTTCAGCGCGCCGCTGCGTTCGCCCTCTTCGATGATGTTGAGCGCCAGCCGATCCTTCACCGAGGCGCCCGGGTTGAAGAACTCGGCCTTGACGTAGATGGTCGCATGGGCCGGCGCGAGATTGTTGATGCGCACCACCGGCGTGTCGCCGACGGTGTCCAGGATGCTGTCGAACAATCGGCCGCGCCCCGCGGTGGTTCTGATTTGTTGTTTGTTCAACATCGTCGATCTCCTCGATCGTGTTCTCACGGGCCGGTTACAAACCGGCGGCCTGGGCGGCGAGGTTTCGACACCTTGCCGCGATATGACGTGCCGCTCATACGGCAAAGGCGACATCGGGGCGAAAGCATCGCCACCGGATGCGCCGTGTCGGGTCTGTGATAGAGTAAGGGCTGACAGGCCAACGTGGGAACAGGCGTGGAAACGGACGTGGAAACCGCACAGGCGAGGCGGGACGGCAGGGCAACGGCCCCGTCCGTGCGCCTGCTCGGAACGCCGGCGGTCACGCGCGACCAAGTGCCAGCCACCCTGCCGGGCTCGCGCAAGCTGCGGGCGCTGTTGGGCTATCTGGCGCTGGCGCCGCACCCCGTCGGCCGCTCCCGCCTGTGCGAGCTTTTGTGGGATCTGCCCAACGATCCGCGTGGCGAGCTGCGCTGGTGCCTGAGCAAGCTGCGCACCGCTCTGGACGGGCCGGAACGGGATCGGGTCGTCACACAAGGCGATGCGGTGGCGCTCGATCTCGAGGATTGCCCTGTCGATGCGCTGGAGGTCAGCCGCGCCGGCTTCGAAGGCATCGCAACGCTTGGTGTCGAGCGCCTGCGGACGCTGGCGAAATTGTTCGCCGGCGAGTTCCTTGACGGCCTGGAGCTCGAGCGAAGCCCGCTTTTCAACAGCTGGCTGACGGCACAACGTCGTCGCTTCGGTGCCTGGCACGTGGCCGTGCTGGAAAGGCTCGTCGAAACCTTGCCGGCGGATTGCGACGAAGCGGTCGCTCATCTCGACAGATGGCTGGAACTGTCGCCGTTCGAGGAGCGCGCGCACCGGGCGCTGCTGGCCAGTCTGGCGCGGCGTGGCGCCGTCGGCGCGGCCGAGCAACATCTGGCGGCGGCCGAGCAGCTGTTCGGGTCGGAAGAGCTGGATTTCGCGCCGCTGCGCGCGGCCTGGCAAGCGATCCGCGAGCGGCGGCCGGCCGGCTTGTCCATGGTATCGCAGCCGGTGGCCGGGCCGACCGTGGCCGAGACCACCGAGCCGAGCCACGCTTCGCTGGCGGTGATGCCGTTTGCCGGAGAGGCGCGCGGCGGACCGGCCGACGGTTTCACACACGACATCATCACCCGGCTGGCCAAGCTTCGCGATTTCTTCGTAATCGCGCGCGGGTCGGTGTTTGCATTGGCCGAGGAAGCCATCGCGCCCGAGGAGGCGGGCCGCCGGCTGAATGTCGACTATGTGGCCACCGGCGCGGTGCGCAACCCGGCCGGCAGGCTGGTCGTCAACATCGAACTGATCGAGGTGCGCACGGCCAGAATCGTCTGGGCCGAAACCTTCGAGCGACGGTCGGACGATCTCTTCACCGTGCTCGACGAGATCGGCGACAGCATCGTGTCGTCGATCTCGTCCGAGATCGAGACGGTCGAGCGCAACCGCGCCCTGCTCAAGGCTCCCAACTCGCTCAATGCCTGGGAGGCCTACCACCGCGGCCTCTGGCACATGTACCGTTTCACGCAGGCCGAGAACGAAACGGCGCGGCACTTCTTTGCCAGCGCCCTGCGGCTCGATCCAACCTTCGCCCGCGCCTATGCCGGCCTGTCCTTCACCCATTGGCAGAACGCCTTCCAGCGCTGGGGCGACCGCGATCGCGAAAGCGCGCTGGCCTTCGAGAGCGCCGGGCAGAGCTTGCTGGTCGATGACCACAATCCGGCCGCGCACTGGGCGATGGGGCGGGCGCTGTGGCTGCGGGGCGAACAGGACGGCTCGCTCGGTGAACTGGAACAGGCGGTCAAGCTCAGCCCCAATTTCGCGCTCGGCCACTATGCGCTGTCCTTCGTCCATTCGCAGTCGGGCGACCCGCGGGCGGCGATCGGCTCTTCCGATCATTCGCGCCATCTGAGCCCTTTCGATCCGCTGCTGTTCGGCATGCTGGGGGCGCGGGCCATGGCGCATGTCCGGCTCGGCCAGTTCGAGGAGGCGGCCGGATGGGCGCTGAAGGCAGCCGCCCGGCCAAACGCGCACGCCATCATCCTGGCGATCGCAGCACATTGCCTGGCGCTGGCGGGGCGGCTCGAAGAGGCGCGCGGCTTTGCCGCCGCCATTCGCAAGGCGTTGCCGGACTACCGCGCCGACGATTTCATCGCCACGTTCCGCTTCGAGCCGGACGCCGAGGCGTTGTTCCGGCAAGGCGCCAGGCGGATCGGGCTCGGCTGAATTTCGTGCTCGAACCCTGCGTTAACGAAGTCGGAAGGAGTTGTTTAACCGTTGACGGCTATGTGACCTCGCGGGGGGGTCCATGGCAAAGTGGGTATGATGAGCGACAGCCCCGACAAGCGCAGCGAATGGCGCGCCATCCTTCATGTACAGGCCCGCATCGCCGTGCTGTTCGTTCCGGTCGTGGCCAGCCTGCTGCTCATCGCTGCCCTTGCCGGCAACGATCGCAAGTCCGTTCCGGATGTCGACCGAACTGTTACGGGCTCGGTGCGATAAATCAGGCCGAACCCGCTTTCCCCCTGCTCTTCGCAGCATTCAATAGAAGCGCGGGATCGGGCCGTTCTGCGGGGTGGTGCGGTCGCCGAGGTCCAGAAAAACCTCGTCGACGTAGCACCAGCCCCAGCCTTCCGGCGGGTCGTAACCCTCTATGACGGGATGGCTGGTGGCGTGAAAATGCTTGGTGGCGTGGCGGTTGGGGGAGTCGTCGCAGCAGCCCACATGGCCGCAGGTGCGGCAGAGCCGCAGATGCACCCACCACGAGCCGCTCTTCAGGCACTCCTCGCAGCCGAGCGCGCTCGGCGTCACGTCCTTGATCCCAGCGGCGTGCTTGCATTCATCCGCCATCACACTCTCCCGACCTATCTCTCATTCGAAGCATGATCTTTTCCGAAAACCGGTTTCCCACTTTTCGGGATCATACCTGAGGCGCGCCGGCCTGGCTGCCGTCCCGCGCAAGAAATGCATGCAGCGCCGCCACCACCTGGGCGCCCTCGCCGACAGCCGCCGCGACGCGTTTGACCGAGCCGGAGCGCACGTCGCCGATGGCGAACACGCCGCTGCGGCTGGTCTCCATCACGCCATGGGCCGATGCTATGTCCGATCCGGTGCGGATGAAACCCCTGGCATCCAGCGCCACGTCGGATTGGGCGAGCCAATCGGTGTTCGGGTCGGCGCCGATGAACAGGAAGAGATGGCGGATCGGCCGCGTCGTCGAGGCGCCGCTCGAGCGGTCGCGCCAGCGTACCGTGGCGAGATTGCCTGCCTCGCCGTCCAGCGCCTCGATTTCGGCGCCGGTCAGCACCTCGATGTTCGGCTGCGCCCTGATGCGCTCGACGAGGTAACGCGACATCGAGGCCTCGAGGCTGCCGCCACGCGCCAGCAGCGCCACTTTCCTGACCTGGCTGGCCAGGTAGACGGCCGCCTGGCCGGCCGAATTGCCGGCGCCGACCAGCGCCACTTCCTGGCCGCCGCAAAGCCGTGCTTCGATGGGCGAGGCCCAATAATGCACGCAGGTGCCCTCGAACTCGGCGAGATTGGCGACATCGAGGCGGCGATAGCGCGCGCCGCTGGCGATCACCACCGAGCGCGTGCGCACCGTCTCGCCGTCGCCGACCGCGAGCTGGTAGCGCGCGCCGTCGGTGGCGGCACCGAGCAGCTTCACCTCGTCGGGGATGACCATCTCGACGCCGAATTTCTGCGCCTGGTTGTAGGCGCGCGCCATCAGCGCCATGCCGGTAATGCCGGTGGGGAAGCCGAGATAGTTCTCGATGCGCGCTGAGGCGCCGGCCTGGCCGCCGAAGGCACGGCAATCGAGCACGATGGTCGACAGCCCTTCGGAGGCCGCGTAGACCGCCGCCGCCAGACCAGCCGGTCCTGCGCCGACTATGGCGACGTCATAGACCTTGCTGGCGTCGACCGGCCGCAGCAGGCCAATGCAGCGGGCGAGGTCTTTCTCCGCCGGATTGAGCAGCAGCCTGCCATTCGGGCACAGCACGACCGGCAGGTGGTGGGGATCGACCTGGAAGTGCTCGAAAAGCGTCTTCGCGCAAGGATCGGTTTTGGAATCGAGCACGCGGTGGGGCTGGCCGCTGCGGGCGAGAAAGCCTTGCAGGCGAAGGACGTCGCCATTGTCGGCAGGTCCGACGATGATGGGACCGATCGTGCCGCTCTCGAGCAGCCCGACGCGGCGCAGGATCAGCGCCCGCATGATGCGCTCGCCGAGATTGGCCTCCTGCACCATCAGGTCGCGCAGTCGCTGCGACGGGATGACGAACGCCTCGACCGGCTCGGCCGCCTGCGCATTGACCAGCGAGGGACGGGCCGAAAGCTGCGCCAGCTCGCCGGCGAAGCTGCCCGGGCCATGCGTGACGATCGTCTCGCGCCGGCCAAATTTGCCGTCCTGGGTGATATCGACCTTGCCCGCCAGCACCACGATCAGTCCCGGGGACACATCGCCGGCCTCGAAAATGTGCTCGCCGGCGGCATAGGCACTGGCCTCGCCGAACCGGCGCATGCGCTCGATGTCCGCCTCGGCGAGGACGGGAAAAGCCTGGTCGCGGCGGGCGCCGAAGATCGCGGTGCTGGATTGAGACATGGTCGCGAGCGTAGCGAAGGGGGCGCGCGGTTTGAAGCGGTTTGTTCGGGGACTGGCCAGGAGGGCAGGTCATCGGGCAAGAAAAAAGCCCGGACGAACCGGGCTTTTTCTCAGGGTTTCTGAACCGATCGAATGGTTCAAAACGGGAATTTGGTGCCCAGAAGAGGACTCGAACCTCCACTCCTTGCGGAACACGGACCTGAACCGTGCGCGTCTACCAATTCCGCCATCTGGGCTGGTGCGGGCTCAATAAGCGGGCAAGCGATTGCTGTCAACGCGCTTTTTTAAACCCGCTGCTCGCTTGCCGGCTTAGCCTTCCAGCACTTCCTTCGAAGCCACGGTCGAATCGGCGTTGAGCTGGTAGATCACCGGCACGCCGGTGCCGAGTTCCAGCTTGACGATCTCCTCGCCCGACTTGCCGTCCAGCGCCATGATCAGCGCGCGCAGCGAATTGCCGTGGGCGGCGACCAGCACCGTGCCGCCGCGCAGCACATGCGGTTGCAGATCGTGCAGGTAATAGGGCCAGACGCGGGCGCCGGTGTCCTTCAGGCTTTCGCCGGCGGGCGGCGGCACATCATAGGAGCGGCGCCAGACATGCACCTGCTCCTCGCCCCATTTCTGGCGCGCGTCGTCCTTGTTGAGGCCGGAGAGGTCGCCATAGTCGCGCTCGTTCAGCGCTTGGTCGCGAACGGTCTGCAAGTCGCTCTGGCCGACCGCGTCGAGAATGTGCTGGCAGGTTTTTTGCGCCCGGGTCAGCGCCGAGGTGAAGGCGATATCGAACTTCAGGCCGCGCGCCTTGAGTTTTTGGCCGGCGGCCTTGGCCTCGGCATGGCCCTGCTCCGTCAGGTCGACGTCGCGCCAGCCGGTGAACAGGTTCTTCAGGTTCCATTCGCTCTGGCCGTGGCGCACGAGCACGAGGGTTCTCGACATTTTTGCTCCTCTGGGGTCTGAGCATTCCAGGAAAAGTGTGTAGCGGTTTTCCGTCCTGCGTAAGAACGAAGATGGTTCAGGGTCGTTTCAGGCAAGCCCAAGCACGTCCCGCATCGAATACAGTCCCGGCTTCTGGCCATGCGCCCAAAGTGCGGCCTTGACGGCACCGCGGGCGAAGATGGCGCGGTCCTCGGCATGGTGCGACAGCGTGATGCGCTCGCCGGTGCCGGCCAGGATCACGCTGTGGTCGCCAACTACCGAGCCACCGCGCAGCGTGGCAAAACCGATCGAGCCGGTTTGTCGCACACCCGTATGGCCGTCGCGCGAACGCACATCATTGCCGGCCAGCGCGATGCCGCGCCCGGCGGCGGCCGCTTCGCCGAGCAGAAGCGCCGTGCCCGAAGGCGCGTCGACCTTGTGCCTGTGGTGCATTTCGAGGATCTCGATGTCGAAATCGTCGGCGTCGAGCGCGCGTGCCGCCTGTTCGACCAGCACCGCCAGCAGATTGACGCCGAGGCTCATATTGCCCGACTTGACGATGGTCGCGTGGCGGGCGGCGGCAGCGATTTTCGCGTTGTCGTCGGCCGAACAGCCTGTCGTGCCGATGACATGGACGATGCGCGCCTGCGCCGCGTAACCGGCGAACTCGACCGTCGAGGCCGGGGTGGTGAAATCGAGCACGCCGTCGGCCCTGGCGAAGACCGGCAACGGATCGCTGCCGATCGCCACGTCGATGCGGCCGACGCCGGCGAGTTCCCCCGCATCCTTGCCCAGGTGAGGCGAATCCGGGCGCTCGACCGCGCCGATGACGCGGGCGCCCGGAATGGCGTGGATGGCGCGGATCAGCGTCTGGCCCATGCGGCCGGCCGCGCCGACCACCACAAGGCCCATATCGCCGGCCGGCTCGCCTGATGTGGTCTCGCTCATGGCGTGCTCCCGGCGATGTCCTGGGTCTCTAGTTCCTGAACCGAAGTTTCGGCCGGGGCGCTGTCGTCGATAAGCCCCAGGCCCTTGACGCCCTGTATCCGGTGGAAACGGGCATAGACGCTGTGCGGGTCGGCCATCAGCGAGGCATGCGTGCCCTCTTCGACCAGATGGCCCTGTTCCAGCACGATGATGTGGTCGGCATTGACCACGGTGGACAGGCGGTGCGCTATGACGATGGTGGTGCGCCCTTCCATGACCTTGGTGAGCGCCTGCTGGACGCGCGCTTCGGCCTCGTTGTCGAGCGCCGATGTCGCCTCGTCGAGCAGCAGGATCGGCGCCTGACGCACGATGGCGCGGGCGATCGACACGCGCTGGCGCTGGCCGCCGGAAAGCGTAGCGCCATTCTCGCCGACCGGCGTGTCATACCCTTGCGGCTGCTGGCGGATGAACTCGTCGGCCGCCGCCAGCCGCGCGGCCTGCTCGATCTCGGCATCGGTGGCCGAGGGGCGGCCATAGCGAATGTTGTCGCGGATGGTGCCCTCGAACAGATAGGGCGCCTGCGAGACATAGGCTATCGAGCCGCGCAGCGACTGTTTGGTGACCTTGGAAATGTCCTGGCCATCGATCTCGATCGTACCGCTCTCGACGTCGTAGAAGCGCTGCAGCAGCGCCACCAGTGTGGTCTTGCCGGCACCGGAGGCGCCGATGACGGCGGTCATCTTGCCGGCGGCGGCGACAAAGCTGAGGTCCTGAAGGACAGGCGTCTCCTCGACATAGCGGAAGGACACGTTGTTGAAGCGAACTTCGCCCGTGGTGAAGTTTGCCTTGGTGGCGCCAGGCGCGTCGGCCTGCTTCGGCTCGAGGTCGAGCAGTTCGTAGATCATGCGTGCGTTGACCAGAGCCCGTTCCATTCCGACCTGCATGCGTGCCAGGCGGCGCGCCGGATCATAGGCCAGGATCAGCGCCGTGATGAACGAGAAGACCGCGCCCGGCGGCTGCCCGAGAACCAGAGCCCGATAACCGGAATAGGCGATGACGGAGGTGACGGCGAAGCCGGCCAGCATGTCGGAAATCGGCGACAGCCGTTCGGAGACGCGGGCAATCTTGTTCGAGCGCTGTTCGGCGTCGCTGGCGAGCTTGCCGATGCGGCCGGACAGTTCGTCCTCCATGGTGAAGGCCTTGACGATGGCGATGCCTTGCGTGGCTTCCTGCACGGCGCCGATCAGGCGCGAATTGATCAGCACGGATTCGCGGGTAATGCGCCGCACGCGACGGGTGAGGTAGACGACGGCCCAGATCAGCGGCGGTCCGATCAGCAGCGAACTCAGCGACAGGACCGGATCCTGGTAGACCATGACGCCGAGCAGGCCGATCAGCGTCACCGCGTCGCGGGTGATCGAGGTCAGCGTCAACGACAGGAGGTCGCGGATGCCGCCGACGTTTTCGTTGACCTGCGCCGCCAGCCGGCCGGAGCGTGTATCATTGAAGAAGCCGACGCCGAGCTTCATCAGGTGATCGAAAATGCGCTTCTGGTAGCGCGCCACCAGATTGTTGCCGATCTTGGCCAGCGCCACCGCCTGGCCATAGCCGGCAAAGCCGCGCAGCAGGAAGGCCGCCATGAAGCCTGCGCAGATCCACACGATCGCGTCGCCACGCCGTTCGTAGAAGATCTGGTTGACCATCGGGGCCATGATCCAGGCCGTGAAGGCGGTCGTGCCCGAAACGATGAGCGAGCAGGTGATGACCATCACATAGGTCCAGCGATAGTCATGGCTGTTCTCAGCGAGAATGCGGCGCAGCACCGCTGTGACCTCGCCGGGCCGGGCTTTCAGCTTGTTTGGAGTTTGAAGTGTCAAATCAGAGGGCTTTGTCGGTTTCGCTTCCCGTGGCCGGGCAATTCGGCACCCCTATTACCGCCAAGCAGCCGGCTTGCCTATGCCTTGGGGTGGCTAACTTCGTCGCGCCAGCGCCGGCCCGATGTCTGGACGCCGAACAGCGAGGGGTTCCTGGCATAGGCGGCAAGGCCGAGAAGGGCAGCCAGCGGATGGGTGATGACATAGACCGGCATGGTGCGCATCAGCGCGCTGTGCGGCGCCTTGTCCTCGAAGGCGGCGCGGAAATTGCCTTGCTTCAGCGCCGGCACGATCTTTTGCGCGATGCCGCCGGTTAGGAACACGCCGCCCCTGCTCATGAACACCAGCGCCAGGTCGCCGGCGGTGCGGCCGAGGCAGGTGACGAAGGTCTCGAGGGCTTCCTGCGCCACCGGATCGGTCTTGGCCAGTGCCGCACCGGTGACTTCGGCCGGCGTGGTGAAGGGCGACGGCTTTCCATCCGCCTTGGCCACCGCCCGGTAGACGTTGACGAGACCGCGTCCGCACAGGATCTGTTCGCCCGAAATGCGGCCCTCGAGCTTCTCGATATGCGGGAAAACCTCGAAATCGCGCGGTGTGCGCGGCCCGATGTCCATATGGCCGCCTTCGCCGGGCACCGGGATCCAGTGATGCAGCGCGTGGACCAGCCCGGCGACGCCGAGCCCGGTCCCGGGGCCAAGGACGACGCGGCCGGCATTGGGCTCCGGCGCGCCGCCGCCGATCTTTTCCATGTGCTCTTCGCCAAGCGCCACGACGGCCAGCGCCTGCGCCTCGAAATCGTTGAGCACGACAATGTCGCTCAGCCCAAGATTGGCGAACATCTGCCTCGGCTTGACGACCCAGGGACAGTTGGTGAGCTCGATCTCGTCGCCGTCGACCGGGCCGGCCACGGCCAGCACCGCCGAATTGGGGCGGACCGAGGACCGATCGAGCACCGCCGCCTGGATCGCCTCGTCGATGGTGTTGTAATTGGCGGTCTGGACGATGATCGGCTCGCCGGCCTCGGAATTGGCGTCGAGCACGATCGAAAACCGCGCATTGGTGCCGCCGATATCGCCGATCAGGATCGGAAACCGCAGCAAAGTCTCGTCATCGCCCGTGCTTGGCATGCTCTCGTCCGTCCCCGGCGCCCGCGACGGCATTCGCCGTTCCTGCGTTGACTAGCGCATGAGTTTGAAAAGGGAAACGGTTTTCGGGCCTGGTGGCGCGCAGGGACAGGTTCTGCGGCCAAACGGCCACTGTTTCATGAAAACGGGGGCTAAACCGATTGAGCCTGCGGGTGGCGCGCCAATCACTTCGCTGGCGGCCGTGGCCGCGGCACCGGTACGCCGACCTCGGGCGTCGCGGTGAAGGCGTTCACCGCGCTTGGCAGGCCGGCGGTGCCGCTTGCCGTGACGGCGGGCAGCGACGGCGCTTCCGGCTCAGGCACCGCCACCGCGACCGGCACGGCGTCGCCGTGATAGGTCGCGGCCTCGGCCGAGGCAGGCCCCGGCGCGTCGAGCACCGCGCGGCATTCCCTGGGCAGGTTGGCCATCGTCATCAGGTCACGTGCCTTGGGCGCATCCGGGTTCTTGTTCGGTCGCCACGGCTCCTGCGTGAACCACCAGGCCAGCGGCTTGCCGCAGCCATCATCCTCCGGCGTTGCTTCCTGCGCCTTGCAATTGGGCGAGCCAGGCTGGCAGCCGATGCGCATGTGGAAATGGTAGTCGTGGCCCCAGAACGGCCTGATCTTGCGTAGCCACGAGCGGTCACCCCTGACCGTGTCGCAGAGCTTTTTCTTGATGCCGGGATTGACCAGGATGCGCTCGACCTCCGGATAGCTCGCCGCGCGCTTCAAAAGCCGCGTGTGCGCCGGCGTCCACAGCGCGTCCTTCACAAGATGCGTCTTGTCGTCGACCATCAAGGTGGCGCTCATGGTCTCGCGCTGCGCCCTGGTCATGGTGCGGTCGGGCATCGGCGTCAGCCAGATGTCGGCGTCGAGCCCGATCTGGTGCGAGGCATGACCTGATAGCATCGGGCCGCCGCGTGGCTGCGCGATGTCGCCGATCAACAGGCCCGGCCAGCCGTCGGCGACGGCGTCGCGCGACAATCTCTCGATCAGCGCGATCATCGCCGGATGGCCCCAGCGGCGGTTGCGCGATGGCCGCATCACCTGCCAGGTCGGACCATCCATGGGAATGGCGACGCCGCCGGCAAAACAGCCCTTGGAATAGAAGCCGAAGGATTGCGGGGCGGTGGCCGTCGGCAGCTTCTCGGCGCCGAACAGGTCTTTCGCCCGCTCCTCGGCCGCTGCCGGCTGCGCGGCCAGGCCTGCCAGAGCCAGCGCTGCCGCCAATACCGCATTTCTGGGGCAAAGCGACCGCATCGATGATTTCATGAACCGCACCCCCGTGCCTGCAATCGCCGAATCATACCACGCCAAGCGCCACGCTTCGATCATCCTATCCCTTCACGCCCCTCATCGGGCTGCGCGGCGCACCGTCACGCCAGTCGCCGCTTGCCCACATATGGTCGAAAGCGGCGCGATAGTCGGGAAAGCGAAACCGATAGCCCGCCGCCTTGATCGCCGCATTGGCGACCCGCTTGTTCTCGCCATAGAAGGACCGCGCCATGGGCGAAAGTTGGGCGGTGTCGAAGGGAATTTCGGGCGGCGGCTCAACGCTCATCAGATGTGCGGCGTAGGCGACGACATCCTGCGGCGGCGCCGGCTCATCGTCGGTGACGTTGAAGATGCCGCCTCTATTGCCGCTGATCAGAAGCCACAGCGCGCCTGATATGTCGTCGCAATGGATGCGGTTGAACACCTGGTCCGGCTTGACCAGCCGCCTGGCAGTGCCGTTCTCCAGATTGACCAGCGCGTTGCGGCCGGGGCCGTAGATGCCGGACAGCCGCAGGATCGCCACTGGGCGCCCGATGTCCTCGCCAAGCCTCAACCACGCCCGCTCGGCCTCGACCCGCATCACCGAACGCTTCGACACCGGCCGGCAGGCGGCCGTCTCGTCGACCCAGGCGCCGCCATGATCCCCATAGACGCCAACGGTCGAAAGATAGCCTATCCATTCCAGCGCCGGCATCCCTGCGATTGCCTGGCGAGCGGCATTCAACACCGGATCGCCGGCTTCTTCAGGGCCGACCGAAACCACCAGATGCGTGGTTTTCTCCAGCGCAGCGCCGATTTCGTTCGTCAACTTGCCGTCGAACAGCAGTGGGACGATGCCGGCCTGGCGCAGCGCTTCGAATTTTTCCTCGGAGCGTGTCGTGCCGAAGATGCTGGCGGTTCCCCTATTGGCGCGGGCAAAGGCCTTTCCGGAATAACCGGCACCGAAAATGAAGACCTGTTTTCCGCTCATGCATGCGCCCTGCTTGGCCGCGCCAGGCGCCATTCCTCGCGCACCGCCGCGTCGTCCTCACTGTTCAAGCCGTTCGCGGCCCGTTCGGCATATTCGGTTTCCGGCACCAGCCGCGCCAGCGCCCATATTGCCGCGCCCCGCACCAGCGGCGAGGCATCGCCGAGCAGGTCCCGGACGACGCCGACGAGCGCGCCGTCGCAGGAATTGCCGGCGGCGATCAGCACGTTGCGGACGAAACGGTCGCGGCCGATGCGTTTGATCGGCGAACCGGAAAAGAAGGCGCGGAAGCCGGCATCGTCGAGGGCCAAGAGATCGGCGAGCGGCGGCTCGCGCAGATCGTCGCGCGCGGCGAGCTTGGCCTCGGATGCGGCGCGGGCGAATTTGTTCCAAGGACAAGCGGCGAGGCAGTCATCGCAGCCATAGATGCGGTTGCCGATCTTTTCCCGAAATTCATGCGGGATCGGCCCCTTGTTCTCGATCGTGAGATAGGAGATGCAGCGCCGCGCATCGAGCCTGTAGGGCGCGGGGAACGCGTCGGTCGGGCAGGCGTCGAGGCAGGCGCGGCAGGAGCCGCAATGGTCGATCTCGGGCTTGTCCGGTTCCAGTTCGGCCGTGGTGAAGATGGTGCCAAGGAACAGCCAGGAGCCGTGCTCGCGGCTGACTAGGTTGGTGTGCTTGCCTTGCCAACCCAGCCCCGCTGCTTCCGCCAACGGCTTTTCCATCACGGGCGCCGTGTCGACGAAGACCTTCACGTCGCCGCCGGCGCGCGCGACGATCTTGCCGGCGATCTCCTTCAGCCGGCCCTTCATGACCTCGTGATAGTCGCGGTTTTTCGCGTAGACCGAGATCGCGCCGCGATCGCGCCTGGCCAGCACGTCGCGCGGATCATGGTCCGGCCCGTAATTCATCGCCAGCACGACGATCGAGCGCACGTCGGGCCACAGCGTGGATGGCTCGCCGCGGCGCGCAATCGTCTCGGCGATCCAGTCCATCGAGCCGTGAAAGCCGTCGGCGACGAATTCGGCCAGGCGCGCCGGCGCCAGCGGGATGGCGTCCGGGGTGGTGACGGCGACCGCGTCGAAGCCGGCGCGCCGCGCCTCCGCGTCGATCAGCGCGCGCAGTTTCGACGCGTCAGAAGTCGAGATCCGCATAGTGCGATACCGGCGACAGGCCGCGCACGCGGTCGGTCAGGAGCGGCCGGAAGGAGGGCCGCGACTTCACCCGCGTGTACCATTCGCGCGCGGCGGGGTGTTCGCGCCAGTCGATCTCGCCGAGATAGTCGAGCACCGACAGCGTCGCGGCGGCCGCCAGATCGGCATAGGTGACCCTGCCGCCGGCCAGCCAATGACGGGTGCCCGCCAGCCAGTTGGTGTATTTCATGTGCTGGCGGATGTTGGCGCGCGCGGCGCGGATGGCGCCTGAATCGGGCGAGCCGCCGCCCGCCGTTTCCGGCATCACCGGCTTCAGCACGCGTTCGCGCACCAGATGGCGCGTCACTTCGCTTTCGGCCTTGTTGAGATACCAGTCGATCAGCCGGCGGATTTCGGCGCGCTGCATCGGATCCTCGGCGAACAGCCGCTTGTCGCGCTTGAGCACGCCGCGCGTCTCGTCGAGATATTCGGAAATCACCGTCGCGCCGATGATCGGCACGTCACCTTCGGCCAGCAGGATCGGCAGTGTGCCGGCCGGGTTCAGCGCCAAGAACTCCTTGCGCCGCGTCCACGGCTTTTCCTCGATCAGCGCCAGCTCCTCGCCATACTCGCCAAAGGCGAGGCGGACGAAGCGGCAGGTAGCGAACATGGGATGGTGGAAAAGCGTCAGCATGGTTCCGCGATGATAAAGCGCACTGGTGTCGTTCAGAATCCGGAATTCGCGCGTCGCGCTCGTTCCAGGTATGGCGAATTCCGGATTGCCACACTGGCGAATCGCAGGGCGCACCGGTAAGTCTTGGCCGCCCGGCTATCGGGCCGTCAGGGGTGTTGCGACCTATAGGGGGACTTCGGCGCCATGACAAGCAAGCCATTCTGTTAGCCGTCACGCCAATGCCGAGGTAGAAATGGAAAGCCAGACCATCGTCGAAGCCCTGCTGCTTGGCCTGCTGGAGGGGTTGACCGAATTCATCCCGGTGTCCTCGACCGGCCACATCCTGCTCGCCGGCCATTTCCTCGGGTTCCAGTCGACCGGCAAGGCCTTCGAGATCCTGATCCAGCTCGGCGCCATCCTGGCCATCCTCAGCGTCTATTTCCGGCGCCTGTGGCAGATGCTGCTCGACCTGCCGCATGACCGGCTGACGCGGCATTTCGTCATCGGCATCCTCATCGCCTTCCTGCCGGCGGCGATCATCGGCGCGCTGGCGCATGATTTCATCAAGACGGTGCTGTTCGAATCACCCCGACTGATCTGCATCATGCTGATCATCGGCGGCGTCGTGCTGCTGGTCGTCGACCGCATGAACCTCAAGCCGGTCTATCGCGACGTCGAGCGGTTCCCGACCAGACTCTACCTGCAGATCGGCCTGTTCCAGTGCCTGTCGCTGATCCCCGGCACGTCGCGTTCGGGTTCGACCATCGTCGGCGCGCTGCTTCTGGGTGTAGACAAGCGGGCGGCGGCGGAATTTTCCTTCTTCCTCGCCATCCCGACCATGGTCGGCGCCTTCGCCTTCGACCTGTTCAAGAACCGCAACGTGCTGACCTCGGCCGATCTGCCGATCATCGCCATCGGCTTCGTCGCCGCTTTCGTCACGGCCTTGGTCGTGGTGCGCTACCTGCTCGACTACGTCTCGCGCAACGGCTACTCGCTGTTCGGCTGGTGGCGCCTGGTGGTGGGGATCGTCGGGCTGGTGGCGTTGATGATCTGGGGGTGAGGAGCGATCCGCGAAGCGGACAAAAAGCCAATTGCTTGGCTTCCTGAGCAACGAATGGTGAAGGCCCGAAGGGCAGGGAGCCTGCGAAGGGCGAGCAACGCCCGTCGGTACCCCGCCTCAACTCCTCCCGTAAAACGCATTCGGGACATGCACCGGCCAGCGCCAGGGCAGCACGGCGACCATGTCGAAGCGCATCGACAGCCTGCCATAGTCGGGCTGCCGCGACAGCCAGATGTCGGCAGCACCCTCGATGCGGCGCTCCGATTCGTGGCCGATCGCCTCCATGGCCTCAATCAGCGTGCGCCGCGCCTTGACCTCGACGAACAGGACGAGGTCGCCGCGCCGCGCAATCAGGTCGATCTCGCCGAAGCGGGTGCGGTGGCGGCGCGCGAGAATCCGGTAGCCCTTCAACATCAGCGCGGCCGCCGCCAGCCATTCGCCGCGATGGCCGCGCCGGTAGGCCTTTTGGCGGCTGGCGCTCGGGCGCTCAGCCACCGCTGGTTTCTCGTTGCTCGGCCATGATTTTTGGACAAACGGAACCGTTTGTCCGAGAAAACCGTTTTCCGCTTTTCGCGATCATGGTCTGTCCTTGAGCTCGAGCAGCCGCCGATATAGCGCCTGCTTCTGGCCGCCGGTCATTTTCGCCGCTTCCGCCGCCGCCTTGGAGGCGGGCATTTCAGCGGCGAGCGACAAGAGCAGGCGATCGATGTCTTCAGGTTCGTCGGCCTTGGCCTCGGCGGCGCCGACGCAGACGACGATCTCGCCCCTGGGCGTATCGGCCCCCGCGTAGTGGTCGGCGAGCGCCCGCAGCGTGCCGGTGCGCATCTCCTCGAACGTCTTGGTCAATTCGCGGCCGATGGCGGCCTTGCGCTCGCCGCCGAGCGCCTCGACCATGGCGCCGAGCGACTCGGCCAGCCGGCGCGGCGATTCGAAGAAGATCAGCGTCGCCGGCACGGCTCTCAGGGCCTCCAGCCGGGCCAGCCGTTGTCCCGATTTAACCGGCAGGAAGCCGGCGAACAGGAAAGCGTCCGACGGCAGGCCCGACGCCGTCAGCGCGGCAAGCGGCGCCGAGGGGCCGGGGATCGGCACGACGCGGATGCCGTGGTCGAGCGCCTCGCCGACCAGCCGGTAGCCGGGATCGGAGACCAGCGGCGTGCCGGCATCCGAGATCAGCGCCACGCTCTGGCCGGCTTCGAGCGCCGCGATCAGCTTCGGCCCGGCTTCGCCCGCATTGTGTTCATGATAGGCCGTGGTGCGCCGGCGGATGCCGTAGCGGTCGAGCAGCACGCGCGACACGCGCGTGTCCTCGCAGGCGACGATGTCGGCGGCGGCCAGCGTCTCCAGCGCGCGCAGCGTGATGTCGGCGAGGTTGCCGATAGGCGTCGCCACCAGATAGAGCGCCGGATCGAGCGGACGGGCCGCGATCTCGGTCTGCCCGACCACATAGCTGCGCTTGCCCGTTTCGCCAGTCACCGATGCCGTCTCCGTTCAGCCTGTTGGCTTGCCAAACCCATTTGGCATGGCTGGCGCCGGCTTGCAAAACTCACACCGATGTAAGGCAGTCGCCATTCCTTCGCCACAGTAGGGAACGAAACCGGTTTTGGCAGATTTAGCCCCTGATTCCCAAGGGAGGACAGGATGGACAGCCTGACGATACAGGACGCTTTCGAGCCCTACTATGCCGGCCGCGGCCGAATTGCCGCACGCCAGGACAAGCGGCTGCCAGCCCGGGACGACACCAGCCTGACCAAGCAGGCCGCGATTGCCTTGCCGACGGATGTCAGGCTTTCCGACAACAAACCCGACAGCACGACGGAGCACTGACCGGACGATGCCCAATCGCTTCGATATTTTCATCACCCGTCTCGAAACGAAAAACGCGCGCCACGGCGTGCCGCTATCTCCCATAGGCGACCAGCACCGAGGGCGCCGCGACAAGGACGACGCCAAGCCGGTGCGCTCCGGAGAGTCCCACGCCGAGAAGGATCGCGGAAAGCATCGCCACAAACACGACGCCTGATCCGGTTCAGATCGGCGAGACGACAGTTCATCGTCGTGGGCGGAGCAAGGCGCGACGCAGCGCATGCCCGCGAGCAACACGGGCCTCGGTCAGCCGAAAGGCACTCAGCCCCCCAGCGCCCGATCCAGATCGGCGATCAGATCGTCGCCATCCTCGATCCCCGCCGACAGCCGTACCAGCGAATCCGATATGCCGATCTCCGCCCGCTTCTCGGCGGGAATGGAGCCATGCGTCATCAGCGCCGGGTGCTCGATCAGGCTCTCCACCCCGCCAAGACTTTCGGCCAGCGTGAACAGCTGCGTGCGTTCGAGAAAGCGTTTGGTGCCGGCAAGATCGCGATCGAGCACAGCCGTGATCATGCCGCCGAAGGCATGCATCTGCTGGACCGCGATGGCGTGCTGGGGATGGCTGGCGAGGCCGGGATAGATGACGCGGCGCACATCTTTTCGCGCTTCCAGCCACTGCGCGATCTTCAGGCCGTTGGTGGAATGACGCTCCATCCTCAGCGCCAGGGTCTTCAAACCGCGCAACGCCAGAAAACTGTCGAACGGGCCCGATATGGCGCCGATGGCGTTCTGCAGGAATTTCAGCCGGTCGGCCAGATCCTTGTTGTCGCCGACCACGGCGACGCCGCCGACCATGTCGGAATGGCCGTTCAGATATTTCGTCGTCGAATGGACCACGATGTCGATGCCGAGCTCCAGCGGCCGCTGGATGTAGGGGCTGCAGAAGGTGTTGTCGGCGACGGACAAGATCCCCTTGCGCTTCGCCAGCGCCGCGACGCCTTCGAGATCGACGATACGCAGCAATGGATTGGTCGGCGTCTCGACCCAAAGCATTTTTGTTTCCGGCCGGATCGCGGCTTCGACCGCGGCCAGATTGGTGAAATCGACGAAGGAAATCCGCAGATTGGCCGAGCGCTTGCGCACCCGCTCCATCAGCCGGAACGAGCCGCCATAAATGTCGTCGGTGGCGACGATATGCGCGCCGGCATCGAGCAATTCGAGCACCGTGGCGATCGACGCCAGGCCGGAAGCGAATGCGAAAGCCGCCGAGCCGCTTTCGAGATCGGCCACGGCGCGCTCGAAGGCGAATCGCGTCGGGTTCTGGCTGCGGGCATATTCGAAACCCTTGTGCACGCCGGGCGACTGCTGGCCATAGGTCGAGGTGGCGTAGATCGGCACCATCACCGCACCGGTGAGCGGGTCGTGGCTCTGGCCGCCATGGATGGTGCGCGTCGAAAACGCCAGGCGGTTCTTTCCGGATGTTGTCATCGTGCGCGCCTCAGATGGTTGATCAGGTCGATGCGGGTAATCAGGCCGACGAACTCGTCGCCGTCGAAGATGATGGCAACCTCGTTGCGGTCGAACACCGGCAGCAGCGCATCCAGCGTCTGGCTGGCCTGCAGCGTGTGCAGGTTCGAGGTCATGGCTGTGCGCACCGGGCCGTTGAAGCGCTCCCAGCGCCCGTCATAGGGGCCGTCGACATGGGCAAGGATGTCGCTCTCGTCGACGATGCCGACGAGCTTGCCGTTGTCGAGCACTGGCAGTTGCGAGACATCGGAGCGGCGCATGCGTCCATAGGCGTTGAGCAGGCTCTCGTCCGGCCCGACATAGACGGTGTCGCCAGTGCGGTGAGTGCGCATCACGAGGTCACGCAGGTCGCCATGCTGTTCGTGTTCGGCCAGTCCCTGTTCCGCCAGCCAGAAATCGTCGAACACTTTTGACAGGTACTTGTTGCCGCTGTCGCAGACGAAGGTGACGACGCGCTTGGGCACCGTCTGCTCGCGGCAATAGCGCAACGCCGCCGATAGCAGCGTCCCGGAGGAAGAACCGGCCAGGATGCCTTCCCGGGACAACAGATCCCGCACCGCCAGCATGCTCTGCTTGTCCGTGATGGAATAGGCCTTCTTGACCAAAGACAGATCGGCATTGGGCGGCACGAAATCCTCGCCGATACCTTCCACGGTCCAGCTTCCCGCCTCTTCCATCTTGCCGGTCTTGATCAGCGGCGCCAGCACCGAGCCAACAGGATCGGCCAACACCATCTCCGTCTTCGGCGACACCTCGGCGAAGTAGCGGCCAAGCCCGGTCAGCGTGCCGCCCGAACCGACGCCGACCACCACCGCGTCGACATCCCCGTCAAGCTGCGAGAAAATCTCCGGGCCGGTGGTCGTCTGATGCGCCAGCGGGTTGGCCGGATTGGCGAACTGGTTGGCGTAGAAGGCGCCGGGCAGTTCGGCGGCGATTTTTTCCGCCATGTCCTGGTAATATTCGGCATGGCCCTTGCCGACATCGGAACGCGTCATGCGCACTTCCGCGCCGAGCGCGCGCAGATGCTGGATTTTCTCGCGCGACATCTTGTCGGGCACGATCAGGATGATGCGGTAACCCTTGGGAATGCCGACCTGGGCGAGGCCAAGGCCGGTATTGCCGGCTGTCGCCTCGACGATGGTGCCGCCGGGCTTCAGCTTGCCCTGTTTTTCGGCCGCCGCGATCATCGACAGCGCGATACGGTCCTTGATCGAGCCGCCAGGGTTCTGGCTCTCGAGCTTGATGAACAGCCGGCATTTTCCGGTGTCGAACTTGGTCAGCTCGACGATGGGCGTCTGCCCGATCAGATCGAGCAACGACGCATAGGGCGGCCGGAGGCGCGAGAGCGCCCTATCCGAGGAGCCACTGTCGGCCGTGGTTTTTCTATGCTCACTCATGTCGGAGCCTCCATGGGTCAACCCTAGCGTCTTTTCCAGCCGATCGCAGTTGGAAAGAAGATAGATCGTGCCAATCCGGTGGCCAGACGGGGAATGAAATTCCATGGGGCCGTCATCCAGGCGAGGCGAGGCGGTGCCGACCGAAACGCCAGCGAGACAGCGCCAAGCCGTGGGACTGGACGGCGGCATGATCCGGTCCAGCGAAGGCGTCGCAACCTGATCACCGGCCAGCAGAATTTTTCCGGCGCCGAGACCGCGCGCGCCGTGTGTGAGGCATTTGGGCTGAACGCCATCCCTCCGGCTGGTAGCTGGAGGGACTTCAGTCTTAGTTGAGCAATAGCTAATATATATGTAGCTTGGTCGTGCGGGGGACGATCCCAATCGAAGCCTAACCCGCGATGGCCGGTGCGATCTGCTTCCAACCCAAGCATCCCCGCACCGGCCATTCTTTTGGTCCGAGGGCATAGGAAAGCACTGGCTCGAAACCGGCTGGGGAGGCATTGGGTCACTCGACGGAAGGAAGATCGCGCCTTTTGGCAGGCCGATTCGCATCCCGATTACCGCGGTCCATATCAAGCCACGTATATCTCGATTGACTAAAGTAATGGAACGTCCAATGGACAAGCACGGAACGTTCGAAGACCCCTCGGACCAAGGCCTGCTAGCGCGCAAGACTTTAGTCCTGCCGTTTTATAGTTAAGAACGGAAGTTGTTCAGACCGACATAGGGCCGCTCAGGACGAATACCAGACTACGCCCAGCCGAATATGGTGCGATCACGGAAGACGCTCGCGGCTTAAGGCGGGCACCACTTGCCAAAGACAATCGCCGCCTGGGGTTGTCTACCCCAGCAACCGCTTGCTCAGCCTGGCGCACTGGACTCGGATATCGGGAATGGCGTCGATCTCGAAGAAGGTGCCGCGCGTCAGCGGGCCGACGGCGAGAATTTTTCGCGAAACGGTGCCATCGGCGGCGATGATCTCGCAATTGGGCGAGACGTCAAGGCCGATGCGCAGCGGATCCGGCCGCGCCAGGCCGCGGTCGACCAGCGAGCGCACCACGCTGTTCGACGAGGTCGAGATGTCGCGCACGATACCGGAGCAATCATAGATGCGGGCGACGCCGAATGTTTCGAGGCGCTGGGTGTGGCGCGACTGGACCTCCACCGCGAAACCGTCGCCCGGCGTGACGGCGACGACGCGCCCGGCGAGCGGCCGGATGCGGCCCGATTGCACGGCCTCCGTCACCCTGGCGTAGACCTCCGGTGCCATGCGGTGACGATGGATGTCCCACCAGGCCTTGGTGTGCTCGACGAAGCGGCGCTTGGCCGAGGCCGGCCAGTTCTGCCAGATCTTCTGGTTGAAAGGGCGCAGGCCGTCCACCACGTCGCGCCAGTCGACGCCGGCCTTCTGGTTCTGACGGATGAGGTCGCGGAACCAGCCGACGAAATAGGAGAGCTGGGTGCCAAGCGGGATATCGGCGACGTCGAGCTTGATCGGATTGCCCTTGCGGTGTGGCGAGGGCAGCAGGCCGCGCCGCGACACCGCGATGATGTCGCCGCGATGGCCGCGCTGCTCCAGGGAAAGGAATGCATCGACCATGCTCAAGCCCGTGCCCAGCACCAGGATGCGGCTATCTGGATCGAGCGCGGTGTCGGCTTCCGAGCCCATCCGGATCGCGTGGCCCTGCGCGGGCTGTTCGTCATGGCCGGTAGCGAGCACGGCAAGATGGGCGACCACGCTGGTGCCGTTGGCCAGCGCCACCTCGACCCCGGACGCCGTCGGCGTGATCGACAGGCTCTCCTCACGGATCAGGCGCAGCCGGCCGCTCTCGCGCTCGCGCGTTTCCAGGTCGTCGAGCAATTCCTTGAGATAACGCGCATAGAGGCTGCGCGGCGCATAGACCGGAACCTGCTCCGGTGTCGCAAGCCCCCGCTCCAGCAGCCAGCGCCAGAAATTGCCGGGATCGTCGGCATAGGCGCTCATGCCTGCGGCGCTGACATTCAGCACATGCGCCGACAGCAGCGTCGAATAGGCAATGCCCTGGCCAAAATGCGGGCGTTTTTCGATCAGCGTGACGCGCAGGTCCGGATTGGGCGATTTGAGCAGATGCGCGGCCAGCACGACGCCGCTGGCGCCGCCGCCGACGATGATGATGGAACGGGTCGGGTTGGTTCGCCCGGTCATGCGCAAGCGAGCCCCATGCAAAGTGCCGGCTTCAGGCCTGGACCTTCACCGCGACCGACAGGTCGTTCCGCACTACCGGCAGGTCGTCCCTCGCGACCGGGAGGTCGTCGGCAATGTCGCGCATCTCGGCGAGGCTGCGCTGGTCGAGCACCTCGGCGATCGCCTGCCGGACTTCCAGCATCAGATGTCGGACTTGGCATGTCGCCTCGTTGCAGTCTTCACAGCGCTGATACTGTGTGCGGCTGGCGCAGGGGATCGGAGCCAGCGGACCGTCGAGGACGCGCACGACGTGGCCGACCTTGATCTCGTCGGCGGGCCGGGCCAGGCGATAGCCGCCCTCCTTGCCCTTCCGGCTCTGGACGAAGCCGGCATTGCGCAGCTCGCCCAGTATAGCGTCGAGGAATTTCTTCGGAATGTTGTTGCCGGTCGCGATATCGCCGACGAAGGCGAGCCGTCCGGCCGGCATGTGCGCGAGATGGACGAGCGCCTTGAGGCCGTACTTGCCTTTTTTGGTGAGCATGAACCGAACGTTTCTCTGTCGTGCGATGGCCTTAGGCCATCCGTTGCGAAACGCCTCGCGTGCCTCCCCGCCGCGCCGAAGCCTCCATGACACATAAATTCCAGTGACATGATATACAAGCCAATTGCGGTTAATCTTGCTTGATTTTCAACTCGTTGCGGCGATTTTAGGCCCGCCTTGTGATTTCGAGGACACAGACGCCAGGCTTGCTCGCATGACGGCCCGCGGCTGGGAACCGACGACGCCAGCGATCTCCACGATACGCTTGGGATGCCCTGTCATCGGCACCCCGCACCTATGTGCCATAAGATTACTATACTTAGGTGCCGACACGTGGAACCTCATTCTAAATTCCGTGCCATTCGAAGCATCAGTTTGCTGGAGGTAGGGAAAACCCGGAATTCTCGTTTGAACCTGTCTGTATCTGCAACGGTCGAGGTCGAGCCCTCGGGCAAAGTTGATGGGCTCGCCGCTCTTGGACGACGGCAACCGTCACTTCCGCCGTGGCGGCCCGCCGCCAGTGGCTTTTTTTCAACAAGCTCTCCTTCCTTGGAAGGATTTAACTCTACAAGAACCATGGAATTAGCGAACTATGGACATGCAATCCGGTTTTCCCTTTTCATGGAGCCCTTTGATGCCCACCATTTCGCGACGCATTCTCCTTCTGTCGTCGGCCGCCCTCGCCGGCGCCGCCTTCCTCAGCCCGGCGCTCGCTGAAGACCTGAAGATCACCATCGGCTACCAGACGGTGGTCGAACCCTCGAAAGTGCCGCAGGCCGATGGCGCCTATGAAAAGGCGACCAAGGCCAGCATCGACTGGCGCAAATTCGATTCCGGCGCCGATGTCATCGCCGCGGTCGCCTCCGGCTCGGTCGATATCGGCTATGTCGGCTCGAGCCCGCTGGCGGCCGCCGCCAGCCGCGAACTGCCGATCCAGACCATTTTCGTCGTCGGCCTGATCGGGCAATCCGAGGCGCTGGTCGCCCGCAACGGCGCCGGCATCGAGAAGGTCGCAGACCTCGCCGGCAAGAAGGTCGCCGTGCCGTTCGTGTCGACGACGCATTACAGCCTGCTTGCCGCGCTCAAGCACGAGAATGTCGATCCGAAATCGGTCCAGATCCTCAACCTGCGGCCGCCGGAAATCGCCGCCGCCTTCGCGCGCGGCGACATCGACGCCGCCTATGTCTGGGACCCAGCGCTGGGCCAGATCAAGACATCCGGCAAGGTGGTGCTGGATTCCTCGCAGGTCGCCGCCTGGGGCGCGCCAACCTTCGACGCCTGGATCGTGCGCACCGACTTCGCCGAGAAGAACCCGGAAGCCGTGCGCGACTTCGTCAAGGTGACGGGCACCGCCTATGCGGACTATCTCGCCAAGCCCGACGCCTGGTCGGTGTCGTCGCCGCAGGCCGCCGCGATCGCCAAGCTCACCGGCGCCAAGCTGGAAGAGGTGCCGGAGCTGCTCAAGGGTTATGTCTTCCCCACCCTGGAAGAGCAGGCATCCGGGAAGTTCCTCGGCGGCGGTACGGTCAGTGCGATCGCGGCGGCATCCGCCTTCCTCAAGGAGCAAGGCAAGGTCGACGCGGTGCTGCCGGACTATTCGAAATACGTCACTTCGAAATACGTCACCGAGGCGCTGGCCTCGAACTGACGCCTCGCACACGCGGCTCTCCTTCCCTGACGCCGCGTGTTGCCTGTCCCGAAGCCGCAGACGAGGCGCGGTTTTGGGGCCGGCGGATATTCTTCCAATCGGCGAGGGCCCATGCCGCATCTCGTGCTCGACAAGATCTCCATCCACTATGACGGCCAGCCGGCACCCGCCGTCGAGCACGTGTCGATCGGCGTTGCCAAGAACGATTTCGTCGTCCTTGTCGGCCGCTCCGGCTGCGGCAAGACCTCGCTGCTCAACGTCGCCGCCGGCCTGGTCATACCGGCGCGCGGCAGTGCCACGGTCAATGGCAAGCCGATCACCGGGCCCGGTTCGGACCGGGCCGTGGTGTTCCAGAACGATGCGCTGTTTCCGTGGCTCACGACGCGCGAGAACGTCGCCTTCGCGCTCAGGCTGCGCGGTGTGAGGCCAGCCGAACGGGCGCGCCGCGCCGATGAACTGCTGGCGCTGGTCAAGCTCGCTGAAGCCGGCGACAAACGCATCTGGGAGCTGTCCGGCGGCATGCGCCAGCGTGTCGGACTTGCCCGGGCGCTCGCCGCCCAACCCGAATTCCTGCTGCTCGACGAGCCGCTCGGCGCGCTCGACGCGCTGACGCGCGAGCGCATGCAGACGACGCTGCTCGACCTTTGGACGGCAAGCCATGCCGGCGTGCTGATGGTGACGCACGGCATCGAGGAGGCGCTGGTGCTCGCCACCCGCATCGTCGTGCTGGCGCCCGGCCCGGGCCGCGTGGTGCGAACCTTCGAGCCGGGCTTCTCCAGGCGTTACGCGGCGGGCGAGCCCATTCGCGCCATCAAGGCCGATCCGGCCTTCGCGGCGGCGCGCGGCGAACTGACCGACGCGATCTTCGAGGGAGAGGCGGCATGACGATTTCCTCCTACACCGAACGGCCCGGTTCAAGGACAGACGAAACCGACGGCCTGTCGGTGCCCTGGTCGAGGCCACGGGCGAAACGGACGGGCGTTTCGGCCCGCATGGTCAGCGCCGCCACCATCCTGGCGGTGCTGGCGCTCTGGACACTGTCGGCCCGCCTGCAACTGGTGTCGCCGGTGTTCCTGCCCTCGCCGCTTGCCGTGTGGAACAAGTTCATCGTGGTTATCAGCGACGGCTTCGTCGACGCGACGCTGCCGCAGCATGTCGTCGCCAGTCTGGCCCGCGTCTTTGCCGCGCTGGCCGCCGCCATCCTGGTCGGCGTGCCGGTGGGGCTCGCCATAGGCATCAGCACGGTGGGGCGCGGCATCTTCGATCCGCTGCTCGAATTCCTGCGGCCGATCCCGCCGCTGGCCTACCTGCCGCTGGTCATCATCTGGTTCGGCATCGGCGAGCCGTCGAAAATCCTGGTGATCGCCATCGCCATGCTGGCGCCGGTCGCGCTGTCGACCGCCTCGGGCGTCCGCGGCGTCTCGCGGGAGCGCGTCAACGCCGCGCGTTCGCTTGGTGCGACTCGACGCCAAGTGGTCCGCCACGTGATCCTGCCCAGCGCCCTGCCCTCGATCCTGACCGGCCTGCGCATCGCGCTCGGCGCCGGCTGGTCGACACTGGTCGCGGCCGAGCTGGTGGCGGCAACGCGCGGGCTTGGCTTCATGATCCAGTCGGCGGCCCAGTTCCTCGTCACCGACGTGGTGATCATGGGCATATTGGTGATCGCCGCCATCGCCTTCGTGCTCGAATTCACCATCCGCCGCATCGAGCGCGTGCTGGTCCCATGGGCGGGGCGGGAATGATCGGAAAAGGAGAATGACGATGACCCATTCCACCGCCGTGTTGTTTGCCCATGTCAGCGCCTGGCTGCTCGGCCTTGCTTCCGACGAGAACGCGGCAAGTGACGACAGCCCGCGCTCGCCGGCGCCGGTCCATCTCCGCGCCGGGCGCGATCGCCTGCCACCTCGCGACGAGAGTTTTTACTGGGCCTGGCAGTACTGGTCGCAGTGGACGCAGTCGCCACGGGCGGCGCGCTCGGCAGCGGGCGCGCTTGCTCGAAAATCAACCATGCCCACGGTTCGCCCATACCAGGCCGGCCAGGCCGACCAGCATGGCGGCGAGTCCGATATAGAGCCATTGCGATTGGCCGGTCATGAAGCTGCCGCCGACCACGCCGATCCCTTGCAGCGACCACAACGCACCGATCGCCAGCACAATCAACGCCAGCAGATTTTTGGTCAGTCTCATTGTCGGATCTCGCTTTCCCAGTCGATCGAGAGCGGCGCCACAGCCGCGATGAAAGAGCCAAAGGAAGTGGCTCGATCCCAGCGGTTTCTACTTGGAGATTAATCCCGGATCTTGTCAAACGGATCTCGGATATCGGCACGAACATCATCGATAACTGATGAAATCTGGTCCGAAAATCCCTGACAAACTGTTACCCCCTGACTCCAAACGTGTGATCTTGCCATGGAACCGCCAGATCACTGCCGCATTTCCTGCCTTATTTCCCACCTAACGGCTTGGGTCTGTCAAAAACGGAGCCATCCCCCAAATATGAAGACCACGAAACAGACCGCGCTTGTCGCGGTAACGATCGCTGCTGGCCTGATGGTCGGCGCCTCCGCCACTTCGGCAACCGCCGCCGCCGGTCAGTGTGGCCGCGCTTCCTGGTACGCGCTGCACTCGAGGACCGCATCGGGCGAGCGTATGAACCCCTCGGCGATGACCGCCGCCCACCGCACGCTGCCTTTCGGCACCAAATTGCGGGTCACCAACAAGAACAACGGCCGCAGCGTCGTCGTGCGCATCAACGATCGCGGTCCCTTCATCAAGGGCCGGGTGCTCGACCTGTCGAAAGGCGCCGCCGGCCAGCTCGGCTTCATCGGCTCCGGGCAGACCTCCGTCTGCATGGCGCGCGTCTGATCTGATCGTCTCCTGACCATGATCCCTTCCCGACCGCAGGACCATCATGGTCAGGTCGCCGCGAAAGCCTGACACATATCCTACACATTTCGGCACTGCACATTGAGCCGGCTGGGCCGGCCGTGCCGGGTTTTCAAGGCTTTCGGCGAAAGAAGCATTGGTCACGCCACGTGACGTATTGCATCGCAGCAATTAGTTGTTAACTTCCCCGCGAGACATCTAGGGCTCGGCGCTGATCGTCGTCCCTTCGGTCGCGGGGTAACGTATGTTCTACCAGCTCTACGAAATGAACCACGCGGCCTTGCAGCCGGCGCGGCTCTATGCCGACGCGGTCCGGTTGTTCTACTCTAACCCGCTCAACCCGGTTTCGCATACGCCCTGGGGCCGTTCCATCGCGGCCGGCGCCGAACTGTTCGAGCGCACCACGCGCCGCTACGGCAAGCCGCGATTCGGCCTGGCCAAGACGGTGGTCGATTGGAAGAGCGTCGCGGTCACCGAGAAGACCGTCTGGTCGAAGCCGTTCTGCAATCTCGTCCGGTTCGAGCGCGCCGTTCCCGCCGGGCGCAAGGCCGACCCGAAGCTTTTGATCGTGGCGCCGATGTCGGGCCACTATGCGACGCTGCTGCGCGGCACGGTCGAGGCGATGCTGCCCTATGCCGATGTCCACATCACCGACTGGGTCGACGCCCGCATGGTGCCGCTGGCCGATGGCAGCTTCGATCTCGACGACTATATCGACTACGTCATCGACATGCTGCACACGCTGGGTCCGGACACGCATGTGATGGCCGTGTGCCAGCCTTCCGTGCCGGTGCTTGCGGCCGTGGCGCTGATGGAGGCCAAGGGCGATCCCTTCGTGCCTTCGACGATGACCCTGATGGGCGGGCCGATCGACACCCGCCGCAACCCGACCGCCGTCAATCTGCTGGCCGAGGAAAAGGGCATCGACTGGTTCCGCGACAACGTCGTCATGCGCGCGCCCTGGCCAGTGCCGGGCTTCGGCCGCGAGGTCTATCCCGGTTTCCTGCAGCTTTCGGGCTTCATGAGCATGAACCTCGACCGCCACATCATCGCCCACAAGGAATTCTTCATGAACCTTGTGAAGCACGATGGCGACAATGCCGAAAAACACCGCGACTTCTATGACGAATATCTGGCGGTGATGGATCTGACGGCGGAGTTCTATCTGCAGACGGTCGACACGGTCTTCGTGCGCCATGCGCTGCCCAAGGGCGAGATGACGCATCGCGGCACAAGGATCGATCCGTCCGTCATACGCAACGTTGCCCTGTTCACGGTCGAGGGCGAGAACGACGACATTTCGGGTCTTGGCCAGACCAAGGCGGCGCAGGATTTGTGCGTCAACATTCCCGCCGACAAGAAGGCCCACTACATGCAGCCGGCAGTCGGCCATTACGGCGTCTTCAACGGCTCGCGCTTCCGCTCCGAGATCGTGCCGCGCATCGTCGACTTCATCACCAGCTATGGCCGCCAGAACCGCGTCGCGGTGAAGCCGAAGCTGGTCCGCACCGCCAAGCGGTAGGCGGTTTTGAAACGGAACCGGACGCGGGTCCGATTTTGTTGCACAAGTGCCGCTCTGCCTCCCCGCGGGTAACCATGCTGCGAATCAGGCCGACGTCGTAATTGACACGGAGTGTAAATCGCCCTTAACGTTTCGTTAACAACAGGGCGAGCGGGGACAATGAATTCCTCAACCATGCGAAGGCTGCGCGTATGCGCGGCAGCAGGGCTGGCGTTAACGGGGGGCTGGATGGCACCGGCCTGGGCTTCGGGCGCCATGGCCACCGGGGGCCTCACCTCGCAGCCGATCGGCCACTACGATTTCTGCAAGCAGCGTCCAGGCGAATGTTCGATCCGCCCGGCCAATCTCGCGCCGGCGGTGCTGACCGACGGGTTGATGCGCAAGCTGGTCAACGTCACCGCCAGGGTCAACGCCGCCGTCAAGCCGATGAGCGACATGGACATCTACGGCAAGGACGAGGTCTGGGCCTATCCCGACAAGGGTGTCGGCGACTGCGAGGACTATGTGCTGGAGAAGCGGCGCCAGCTGTCCCACATGGGCATGTCGCTCGCCGATCTCCTGATAACCGTGGTCCGCAAGCCCGACGGTGAAGGCCACGCCGTGCTGACGGTGCGCACCGACGGCGGCGACTATGTGCTGGACAATCTGACCGACAAGGTCAAGTTCTGGGACCAGACCGGCTACCGCTTCCTCAAGCGCCAGGCGATCGACAACACCGGCCGCTGGGTCTCGATCCGCGGCGGCCAGCAGGTTCTGGTCGGCTCGGTGCAGTAGGGCCATAGCGGGGCACCTGCCTGAGGCGGCGCCACCCCAGCGCGGCTATACCATTGCATTCTGCACGGTTGCGAAGCTCGCAGATCGCGGCATGGATCCTCGGGTCTGCGCGTCCGCTCCGCCCGTGGATGATGAACCGTGGAGGTTCCGCAATCTCTGGGGCCTCTGCCATTGCCGCACTGCCTTGACCCACGGCTCCCTTGGGGGCCTCCAGAAAATTTCCGCATCCCTCCGTGAACCATTTCCGTTCGCCCGGCGACACATAGCCGTGAACGATAGAAACCCAAATCATGGAGACTTCAAATGACCGCTTTTTTGCGCAACACGCTTCTCGCCGCGGCCGCCGTTTCGGCCCTGACCGGATCAGCTCTGGCCGGGCAGACCATTCCAAGCTGCGCCAACAGCAACCTCAACGATTTGTGGGCCGGCCGCTGTTGCGGCGAGGCCGGCGCGTCGGACTGCCTGGGCGGTGGAAATGGCGGCCAGGGCCATGGCGACCATGGTCGTGGCGGCAATGGCGGCAGCACGGCCGGCAAGAATTGATCGCACCACGGCTGCCCGCCGGCTGCTCGCCGGCGGGCGCTGTCTTCTACGATCGCTGGCCCAGCGCCGCGCGGATCGACGCGGTGATGCGCAGAAGCTCGGCCTCATCGAGTTTCTCGATGGTCTCGGCCAGAAGATTGGCGAGCTCGGTGGCGGCGGGGGACAGGCCCGACGTATCGAGTTTCACCCGCGGATGCGAGGTTTCGGCCAGCCGCGCCAGCTCCTCGGCATCGTCCCAGATGATGTTGAAATAACCGATGATCTTCTGGATCAGCGTCCAGGTCGGCGCGCCGCGCCGGCCATGCTCGAGCGCCGAGAGATAGGCGGCGCTGACGCCGATCGCCGCCGCCATGTCCTTCTGGCTGACGCCGCGCTCGGCCCGCAGCGCCCGCAGCCGCTCGCCGAACGGCGTCACGAGCGCGCCCGCCGCAGCCTGATATAAAGCGCGCCCGAGCCGCCATGGTTGCGGGCGGCATGGTCGTGGCTGGAGACCAGCGGCCGGAACGCGGGTGTCGACAGCCAGGCCGGGACGGCGCGCCGCAAGATGCCATCGCCGCCCGAGGAAGACCCCTTGCCGGTGATGACCAGCACATAGCGGACGCCGCCGGCATGCGCCCGGTGCAGGAACGAGAACAGCAGCGAATAGGCCTCGTCCTGCGTCATGCCGTGCAAGTCGACGCGGCCCTCGATCGGCAGCCGGCCCTTTTGCAGCTTGTCCAGCGTCGGCTCGTCGAGCCGGTGCGTGACATGCTGGATTTTCGGTTTTGCCGCGCCCGGCGCATTGGCGGCGGGCTGGACCGGCTGCGCCGGCGCCGGCCTGGCATCGACGGCCATGTCCGGAATGTCGACGGCGGCGCGGCCCTTGAGCGGCTTGGCGGTGCGCGCCACCAGGTTCCACAGCACCCGGTCGTCGTCGCTGAGTTTATCCCCGCGCTTGCTCATCTCGCGCCCCCGGCCAGCACGCGCGGCACCAGCGCATAAAAATCGGCGGCATTGCGCACCACGCCGGCGATCTCGCCGGCGGCATCGCACGAGCCGGCGAACAGGTCCCCACGCGCCGGCCCTGTTATGGCCGAGCCGGTGTCCTGCGCGATCATCAGCCGCCGAAACGGGTTTTTGTCGAAGGCGGTGAGCGTCGGCGCGTCGATGTAAAAAGGCGTGCCGAATGTGTGCAGCAGCCGGTCGACGGCCATCGAGCGGCCCGGCGTCAGCGGCACCTTGGCGGCCGCGATCGGGCCAAGCGCGGCATCATCCACTGCAGCCTCGCGGAAGAAGATGTAGGAGCGGTTCTGCCACAGGATCTCGTCGACCTGCCCAGGATGCGCCTTGAACCAGGCGCGGATCGACTGCATCGTCACTTCGGCCAGCGGGATTTCGCCGAGCCCGCTCAGGATTTTGCCGGGGCCCGTAAACCGCTGGCCTGACTTGGCGGCGTAGGTGACGCGGCAAAGCCGCCCGTCGGTCATGGCAAGCCGGGCCGCGCCTTGGACATGGATGAAGAAGGCATCGACCTTGTCTGCCAGCCAGGCGATCTCCAGCCCCTGGCCGGCGAGCGCGCCGCGCTCGATCGCGCCACGGTCGGGATATTCGGCCAGCCCATCGACGGTCCGGCGCGCGAAGGCGAGGTAAGGATCCATCCCGGCGGGCCGGGTGGCGTCGTCGACATCGATGAGATCGGCCGGACGCGACAGCAGCGGCACGGCAAAATGCTCCGTCCGCACCGGCGAGGCCTCGACTTGCGGTTCGTAGAAACCGGTGACGAGGCCGGCGCCGGTTTCGGGCCGGACCAGCATGGGGACAAAATGGCGCTCGAAGAAGGCGCTCGCTTCGGACGAACTGGCGGCGGGGGCTTCGCGTGCTTGCGCATAGGCCTCGGCGAAGGCGCCGAAGTCGACGCCCAGCGCGCCGCTGCGATAGGGTTTTACCGGCACATGGAAGGCGGACCGGGCAAAGGCGGCGAAAGCCGGCAGATGGTCGTCGTCGCCCCAGCCGGGCAGGTCGCCGAAGGACCTTTCAACGAGGAGAGGCGACAGCGACACCGGAGCCTGCCTTTGCTGGACTCAGTCTTCTTCTTCGGTGGCGACGAGCTTCCAGTTCGGATCGCGCGAGCGTGTGTCGCGGGCGAAGGTCCAGACATCCTTGACCTCGGCCACCGTCTCGGGATCGCCGTCGATCACCGTGCCGGCCTGGTCGCGCGTCGCCGAGATCAGCTCGCTGACGATGCGCAGTGTCACATGCGCCTCGCCGCCCTTCATCTCGGCCGAGACGATGTCGGCCTTGTCGATGCCGACGAAGGAGGACTGGATCTTTTCCGACTTGGCCTCGCGCTCGCCGATCGCGGCGACGAAGCCGTCATAGACCTCGCGCGACAGCAGGTTCTTCAGCGTTTTGCGGTCGCCGTCGGCATAGGCCATGACGATCATCTCATAGGCCATCTTGGCGCCGTCGACGAACCCCTTGGGATCGAAGGAGGGGTCATTGTCCTTGATCGCGCGCAGGCCCTTGTTGAGATCGGTGTCGGGCTTGGCGAAGGCGTCGATGGCCGTATAGGCGTCGGCCGGCGCCGGCTCGCCGGGCGCCCGCTTGCGCGGCAGCGAAACGACGTTCTCGGGCTTCTGCGTGGCGTCCTTGTCGGTGCGTGCCGCCGTGTAAGGGTCGAAGGGCGGCCGTTCGCTACCGGTCCGGCGGCCCAGCACGTTGCGCAGCTGGAAGAAGATCACCACCGCCGCGATCAGGAAGAAAATCGTGCCGAAGTCGAAGAAGCCCATATTTTCCGCCAATCAATCCCTGCCTCTAGGCCGGACCGTCCAGCCCAGCAGGCCGCGGTCGCATAGCGTTCACCATTCAAAGCATATAGAACGCAAGGCGCAATCATTCAAATCAAAGGCAGGCATACCTATCTAACAGCCTCCGTGCCAGCGGCGATTGGCCGCCAGCGGGACAAAACAATCGAATGATCGGTAAAGACTTGCGCATTTCGCTGCTTCCCCTCTTTCTCCTCGCGCTTCCGCTGCTGGAAATCGCCGGTTTCGTCGTCGTCGGCCGTGAGGTCGGCGCGCTGGCGACGGTCGGACTGGTGCTGGCTTCGAGCTTCGCCGGCGTGCTTTTGCTGCGCCACCAGGGTTTCGGCGTCATGAGCCGCATCCGCGCCGAGATGGCCGCCGGCCGCGACCCCAGCGGCCAGCTCGCCCACGGCGCCATGATCGTGGTCGCGGCGGTGCTGCTGATCATTCCCGGTTTCATCACGGACATTGTCGGCCTGCTCCTGTTCCTGCCGCCGGTGCGCGACCTTGCCTGGAGCAGGCTGAAGGGCCGCATCGTCGTGGCCAGCAATTTCTCCGCCGGCGGCTTCCGCCGGCAGCGCGACAAGGTCATCGACCTCGACGACGGCGACTATTCGCGCGAGGACGACCTCAAGCGCGGCCCGGACCACAATTCGCCTTGGCGGCGGCTGAAGGACGATTGAGACTGCATCGATATTCAGGTGATGCCGGCCTGCAAACGGCGGCTTCCTGCGCTTCCGGTGCTCACGTACTTCCATTCGCCGTGGCGGCGGCTGAAGGACGATTGAGGTGGCGATCGCAGCGTTCTGGCCCATTTTGAGAGGCCGGCGCCGCCCCTCATTGTCCTGCCGGACATTTCTCCCCGTATAGTGACGGGGAGAAAGGGCTGATTGGGGCGGCGCTGGCGCTCAATCCTGCAACGTTGGCGATTGGCGAAAGCGCCGATGACAGCACCCCTCTCCCCGTCACTATACGGGGAGAGGACACCGGCAGGCAGGTGAGGGGCGGCACTGCCCTCGGCGATGATCTTCCCGTCACAAAGCGTCCGCGCCGATTGCCTCGGAACCACACGGCGGCAAACCTTGTCTTGTCATGCCGGCCATGGTAGCGAACGCCCGATTTCAATTCGGTCAGCCCCGATTCAATTCGGTGAGCGAGACTGCCCAGGGGAAAAGGATAGTGGCTCATGGCCAGCAATGATGACGCGCCGGTCGGCGCCAATGGCAACGGCAACGCGGCACAGCCGTCGCTCAACGTGCTGGCCCAGTATGTGAAGGACCTGTCCTTCGAAAGCCCCGGCGCGCCGAACTCGCTGCGCGGCCGCGACAAGGCGCCCGGCATCGCCATCAACGTCAACGTCAACGCCAACCCGCTCTCCGACAAGCAGTTCGACGTCAATCTGACGCTGAACGCCAAGGCTTCCTTCGACCAGGAAGTGCTGTTCAACGTCGAGCTGGTCTATGGCGGCGTCTTCGCCATTTCGGGCTTCCCGCAGGAGCACATGCTGCCGATCCTGTTCATCGAATGCCCGCGCCTGCTGTTCCCCTTCGCCCGCCAGATCATCGCCGAGGCGACGCGCAATGGCGGCTTCCCGCCGCTGATGCTGGACCCGATCGACTTCGCGCAGATGTTCCAGCAGAAGCTGGCCGAAGACCAGGCCGCGTCCTCCAAGACCCAGGTGAGCTGATCCTCGGCTGACAGGCATCGCTTGAAAAACCCGGCCTCGCGCCGGGTTTTTTGTTCTGGTGGATTGACCGATCGCGCCATGGGTCGACCCCCACTCCGTCGAGCTTCGCTCGACACCTCTCCCCCGATCGACGGGGTAGAGGAAAGGCGCGACCTCGCCAAGCGCGTTCCTTCCTCTCCCTCCGGAGGGGGAGAGGTGGCTCGGCGAAGCCGAGACGGAGTGGGGGAAGCCGCTGGTGAAACGCGAAGCCGCAGGCAAACGCATCGCTCTTGCTCGCAATCCGACCGATCCCCTGCGGGGGAGATGGCTGGCAGACAAGAGGTGGTGCGCCCAGGTCCGTCCACCCCTGCGGAGCATCGCACAAGTCCTGCGGATTCCAGAACATTCCGCCACGTCACCCAGCCCTATCATTCCCTCTCAGGCAATGGCGCCCCGGCGGTCGCAGCCGCGCCGCGTCGGCTTGTCAGCCGGGGCGAGCCTGTTTCCGTGCATGCCGTCGTCCCAAAACCGCTGGGAACTTTGGGCAATGCACCAACAAAAGAGGGAACGACGATGAAATTCATGCTGACCGACCGCAAACTTCACCCGCGCGCCAAACCTGTCGCCGACGATTTCAGGACGGGCGGCATCAGCCGCCGCGAATATCTGGCGCTGATGGCCGGGCTCGGCGTCAGCGCCGCCGGCGCTTTTGCGCTGGGCGGCATCGCCCCGACGCCCGCCCGCGCCGCCGAGCCGAAGAAGGGCGGCGTGCTGCGCGTCGCCATGAACGTCAAGGGATTTAAGGACCCGCGCACCTTCGACGGCGTCGAAATGTCCAATATCGCGCGCCACTGCAACGAATATCTCGTGCGCTGGAACACCGATTTCTCCTTCGAGCCCTGGCTGCTCGAAAAGTGGGAGATGAGCGACGACGCCAAAACGCTGACGCTGCATGTGCGCAAGGGCATCACCTGGTCGAACGGCGACGCCTTCAACGCCGACGACGTCGTCCACAACCTCACCCGCTGGTGCGAAGCCGGCGTTGCCGGCAATTCGGTCGCCGCGCGCATGGGCGCGCTGGTCAATGCCGACACCAAGAAGGTGGTCGATGGCGGCATCGAGAAGGTCGACGACTACACCATCAAGCTCAACCTGCCGAAGCCGGACATCTCGCTGATCGCCGGCATGGCCGATTATCCCGCGCTGATCATGCACCGCTCCTATGAGGGCGACGGCGATCCGATGAAGGCGCTGGCGATAACCACCGGCCCGTGCGAGCTGGTGAAATGGGACGCCGAGACGGCCGCGGAGGTCAAGCGCAGGGACAAGCCCTGGTGGAAGGGCGAGTTCTACCTCGATGGCATCCAGTGGATCGACTACGGCTCCGACCCTAACGCCATGCTGTCGGCCTTCGAATCCGGCGAGGTCGACACCGATCACGAGACCGCTTCCGACGCCGTCTCGCAGACCGACAAGATGGGGCTGAAGAACTCCGAGATCGCCACCGGCTCGACCATCGTCGCCCGCTTCAATGTCTCCAACGCGCCCTATGACGACGTCAAGGTGCGCCGCGCCGCCCAGCTCGCGGTTGACAATTCCGCCGTGCTGAAGCTCGGCCTCGATGGCCGCGGCAAGCCCGCCGACAACCACCATGTCGGCCCGATGCACCCCGAATATGCCGATATCGGTCCGGCCAAGCGGGATGTCGAGGCGGCCAAGAAGCTGCTGGCCGAGAGCGGCAAGGCGGACCACGAATACGACCTGATCTCGGTCGACATCGAATGGCAGAAGAGCACCGGCGACGCCATCGCCGCGCAGATGCGCGAGGCCGGCCTCAAGATCAAGCGCACCGTGCTGCCGGCCGCCACCTTCTGGAACGACTGGAGCAAGTTCCCCTATTCCTGCACCGAATGGCTCGGCCGCCCGCTCGGCGTCCAGGTGCTGGCGCTGGCGTATAAATCGGGCGCCGCCTGGAACGAGAGCGCCTATGCCTCGAAGGAGTTCGACGAACTGCTCGACAAGGCGCTGGCCATGCCCGACCCCAAGGCCCGCAAGGAGATCATGGCCAAGATCGAGCAGAATTTGCGCGATTCAGGCCTCATCATCCAGCCCTACTGGCGCTCGGTCTACCGAACCTACCGCAAGGGCATCGAAGGCTGCGAACAGCACCAGGCACTGGAGCAGCACTTTGAGAAGGTGTGGATCGAGAGTTGACGCGGACGCGGCGTTGAGTTCCTCGCCCCCGCTGCGCGGGGGAGAGGTGGCCCGGCGAAGCCGGGACGGAGCGGGGGACGCCCTCCGCGAAGTCAAAGCCGTGCGAGGAGGAGCGCCGACGCTGACTTTCCTGTCGCGGGCGGAGGGAGGTACCAACCTGCGAAAGTCAGCACCGGGAACTCCGGGCGGTGCTCAAATCATTCAGGGAAGATGGCCGGCGCGATGCCGGTGAGACAATTGCCTGAGCCCCGCGCCGGCCACTAGCGACCTTACAGAGGTCCGCCGCCCGATTTGTGTACCGGCCCCGCGCCGCGCGATCAACCGAGGTGGCTGCTTGGTATGAATTCGTACCAACCCTGCCGTGGGATTTGTCGCGGGAGAGCGAGCAGCAGTAGCAGCCCTGCCAGTTCCCAAGAACGTTCTAGCGCAGGCAGACCGACACTGGACACGCGACAGCCGTCACGGCCGAAAGCCTCTCGCGCTTGCTCAGCGTCGGCTTCGCATAGATCTTTTTCACGGATAATCCCCCAATTGCCCGCTTCCAATGACGCATGTGTGGAGCTGATGTCAATACGAGGCGACCGTGGTTCGGTGGGAAGTTACTATTGCCAAGGTCGGCGAGTCCCGCCGCATTGTCTGGCAAAGCAGGCCGGCGAGGAAGGTCCGGAACCTGGTTGCGACGCAGTCATCGCCGAGCCGCTGGTATCTCCATCGTCAACAGCGCCGTCGCTACCACCAGCGCCACGGCGCGGATCGCCCGGAGCGCATTGCTTGCCATGAAGGTGCCGCCGATGTCCAACGGGCGCTTCTTGGGCATCAAGAAGCCCGCTGATGAACTTGCCCGACAACTAAAAAGAGCCTCCCGACGACGTTGATGCGGGCTTGTGCGGGAAGGGAGCAGAAGAGAATCAGCCTCTCAGGTAGATTGTTGGGCAGGTTCTGCTCACGAGGCGCTATTTCCATTCGGGGAATAGCGCTAAGGCAACCACGCCCGCACCATGACGCACCTTCGCTGAGTAGGTCAGTTGTAGTTGATTTGCCCACCTTTATAAGACAAACGGCGCCACTCTGACGTCGACGCCAGCGTCAATAGCCGGGTCCTCAACTCCATCAAAATAGGGTCAGAATACTTCTTTAATAAGCCGTCGACTTCGCTGAAATATAACTTCGCCGCAGCAACTGCCTTATCAACCTGGCTGTGTGACATTAGAGCATCAATGTGGTAATATCCAAGAGTAACTATTGGATACTCATCCAGAGCGCCCTTCAATCTCTCCGCACCCATTGAATGATGCCGCTCCATCAACGTCGTGACCGCCTCGTCAATAAGCTTCTGTGTAGATGTGGTAAACATATCATGATGGGCTGCGACAATTAGTTTCTGCTGCGCCAGAGCATGTTGCGCGTACCTATTTCCCGGGAAGGCTTCGATAGATCTTCCCAGCATCTCCAGTGCCTCCTGCTGTCTTCCGAGACGCCTCAATAGCAGCGCATATTGAAGCCAGAAATGCCCATCCAGCTGAAGCAACACCTCAAATTGGGCGTAGAATTTTACAGCGCCGCTCTTGTCTCCAGCGGTCGCAAAAATTTGGTATATATTATTACTATTTAACAGATATTTGAATAACTGAGCGTCATGGCTCGTAAGGTTTCTAATTATCGGCGAAGTAAATTGAACATAGTATCTGACCATTGCCGCCAAAACGGTTTCAATGTCAGCTATACTGGCGTATTTCTGAACTATTTCAGAGGCGTATATCTGATGCCTAGCTTGATACCTACCGGATTTCGCGACATCCACAATACCCTGAAGACCATTAGACAATTGATCAAAAGTCTGGGTGACGTTCAGGTGGCCAAGAACGGTTGATGCCATAGACTTGCTAATCCCGACACGCGGAACTGTTGCAATAGCCACCATCAAGAATAGCCATCTCCTCTCGGTATCGGTTATTCTAGAAAATTCGTCTTCAATAATCTCTTCAAAGCCCTTCGATTCTGTCGCCTCAAGCATGGCTATCAACAGCTGTTGGCGGCTCTTCGTAAACCGCTGCCTTTTCTCCACAAGGCTCAGCTTATTAAAAGCGGGGGCCGCGAAATTCGCTTCAATTGCCTTGATGATAATTTCCACATCTTCACTCTTAAATCTATCAAATCTGACGGTATCGACATTGCTCCCAAATAACTTTCCAAGTCGGTCATGCCATTCACCGGTTCGGGCGCTTGTTACTATAGTCGCCCCTTCCATGGACCGACCATTTAAAACCTCGGAGATGTCTTCGGCTACAACGTGGAGGTCGTCGATAATGATCACACATGGCTTGTCGCCGCGAAACTTCTTCAAGGAATACATTACCTCCTTGAATGGAGGCCCCCCCTCCGTATACTCAAATACAGAGATGTCTTGCCCCGAAGCTGCCAAATTTATTGCATAATGCATGACGAAGGTCGATTTGCCAGAACCGGCCTCGCCAAGCACAACTATCGCCCTCTTTTCGTTTCGTAAAATATCTATTTCTTGACTGACGCGCTTAAACTCTCCGAGTATCGCATAGGAGGACGTCGAAACTATGGGCCACGTTGGACCGTACCCTTCGTAGAAACGCCTGCGATACTTTGATATATCCTGAACTATAGTTGAAAATCTCTTTTCTATATTCTTCTTTGAAATAGGGAATACTGTTCGAAGCGCTTCGACGTCGTTCTCCGAAAATCGACTTTGCTGGCTTGCTGTTGCAGCTGTCCCGCTAGACTCTACATCTCGAGGCAGCAAGCCACCGGGAAATCTCCTATTTAGCTCAGGAGCAAAGTCTTCGAGCCTCGCCTTGATATGAACGATGCCGCGATTTTGCAGAGATTTGCTTTGAATTTCAGTAAGGCTATCCGGCGTAATACAAAAAGAACGGCCGGGGACCGCATCCTTAGTTAATGCCGCCCTCACACTTTGAAACAATATCTGTTCTCTCAAAGTCGTTCCGACAAATATCACAGTGTAGTCGATAAAATCTTCGCCAAGTTGCGAATACCACGCAGGATTTTTAGCCGATGCCTCGGCGTATTCTGTGGACGAAAATATAAATCCCACATCAGAATTTAAAGCAGAGCCGTGAAGGTGAACAACTTGGCAATCGGAATACCCTTTCCACTCCACTCTTCGGTCTTTTAGCGCGTTGTAGAAGTAAAGCTTCTGGGAACGTTGGCGACGAGGTATATTCTCGATAGTATCGTCGAAGTTAAACGTGTATACACGACGCCATGGAACCGTAAAGGTTTGCACTAGAGCTTCGCTGGGACGTGTATTGGTAAAATTATCCTCAAATATTTTTTTGTATTTCGCAGAACCCAGTGAGTTGCCTATTGCATCAAAGACCTCCTTCACGTCCTCGCCGTTGTATGAAAGATCACCCGCTTCAGCGACGAGCTTAGCAATTTGCGGTGTACCTACGATCGGCCTACCAAATCGATTTGTAGCCTGGCCGCTAACGCCTGCACCCGTGACTAAAACCGCTCGGCCTTCGCGAATATCGGCAAATATGGACTCCGGAAACAAGCTCATAGGACCACCTCCCCTTTTCTAGAAACTGCCCTATGTGTCAGCAATTTGCTAGTCCTCAAACGGGACCCTGGTCGCGAACGGCTCCTCGCTCGTGTAGAAAATCTACTTTTATGCTTGGAGAGCGCTCCTCGGCGCACTTTTTGAAAAACTCTAATCCTTGGCCTTTTGCCCCGCCTCATTCTTTACCAAGGTGAGTTTATCTTTATGATGGATACGTGATATATTGGCAGTGCTCTTGGTCTGTGGTTGAGCGACCATCGCTCGAACGCGATAGACTACAAATCAGCTCCGCTATCTCAGGGCGTCCTTGCTTCGGAGATACTGTTGCGATCAATCTGTTGCGGCAGCCCAAGCTGGGGGACTAGACACGCCCCAACCGTCTTCTCAATCCCCCATCTTCAGCGCCTGGATAAACGCCTCCTGCGGGATGTCGACCTTGCCGAACTGGCGCATCCGCTTCTTGCCCTCTTTCTGCTTGTCCAAGAGCTTGCGTTTGCGGGAGACGTCGCCGCCGTAGCATTTGGCGGTGACGTCCTTGCGCAGCGCCGAGATGGTTTCGCGGGCGATGACCTTGCCGCCGATCGCGGCCTGGATCGGGATCTTGAAGAGGTGGTGCGGGATCAGCTCCTTGAGCTTCTCGACCATCTGGCGGCCGCGCTTTTCCGCCGCCGTGCGGTGCACCAGCATCGACAGCGCGTCGACCGGCTCCTCGTTGACCAGGATCGACATCTTCACCAAATCGCCCTCGCGGTAGTCGGTCAGGTGATAATCGAACGAGGCGTAGCCTTTCGAGATCGACTTCAGCCGGTCGTAGAAGTCAAAGACGACTTCGTTGAGCGGCAGGTCGTAGGTCAGCATGGCGCGCTTGCCGACATAGGAGAGGTCGGCCTGGATGCCGCGCCGGTCCTGGCAGAGCTTTAGAATTCCGCCGAGATAGTCGTCGGGCGTCAATATGGTGGCGCGGATCCACGGCTCCTCGATGGCAGAGATCTTCACCACGTCGGGCATGTCGGCCGGGTTGTGCAGTTCCTTCATCGAGCCGTCATTGAGGAGCAGCCGGTAGACGACGCTGGGCGCCGTGGCGATGAGGTCGAGGTTGAACTCGCGCTCCAGCCGCTCCTGGATGATTTCGAGATGCAGCAGGCCAAGGAAGCCGCAGCGGTAGCCGAAGCCGAGCGCGGCGGAGGTTTCCATCTCATAAGAGAAGGAAGCGTCGTTGAGGCGCAACTTGCCGACGGCGGCGCGCAGATCCTCGAAATCGGCGGCGTCGACCGGGAACAGGCCGCAGAACACCACCGGCTGCGCCGGCTTGAAGCCGGGCAGCGCATGCGCGGTCTGGCGCTTGTCCTCGGTGATGGTGTCGCCGACGCGCGTGTCGGCCACTTCCTTGATCGAGCCGGTGAAGAAACCGAACTCGCCGGGGCCGAGCTCGTCGACATTGATGCGGGCGGGCGTGAACACACCGGTGCGCTCGACCAGGTACTTGGCGCCGGTGCCCATCATGCGGATGGTCTGGCCCTTCTTCAGCACGCCGTCGATGACGCGCACCAGCACGATGACGCCGAGATAGGCGTCGTACCAGCTGTCGACCAGCATGGCTTTGAGCGGCGCCGTGGCATCGCCCTCGCGCGGCGGCGGCAATTGGTGGACGATGGCTTCCAGCACGTCGGGAATGCCGAGGCCGGTCTTGGCCGAGATCAGCACGGCGTTGGAGGCGTCGATGCCGATCACCTCCTCGACCTGCTCGCGGATGCGCTCGGGCTCGGCGGCCGGCAGGTCGACCTTGTTCAGCACCACGACGATCTCGTGGTTGTTGTCGATGGCCTGGTAGACGTTGGCGAGCGTCTGCGCCTCGACGCCTTGCGAAGCGTCGACCACCAGCAGCGAACCCTCGCAGGCGGCGAGCGAGCGCGACACTTCATAGGCGAAGTCGACATGGCCGGGCGTGTCGATGAGGTTGAGGATATAGTCCTCGCCATTGTTGGCGCGATATTTCAGCCGCACCGTCTGCGCCTTGATGGTGATGCCGCGCTCGCGCTCGATGTCCATCGAGTCCAGCACCTGCTCCTTCATGTCGCGCAGCTCCAGCCCGCCGGTGGACTGGATCAGGCGGTCGGCAAGCGTGGATTTGCCATGGTCGATATGGGCGACGATGGAAAAATTCCGGATGTGGTCGAGGGGCGTGCTCATGCCGCGCGCTTTAGCAGGGGCGGCAAGCGGCGGCAAGGCTTGGCGCCCAAGGGCTGCCTGGGGCAAACGGGTGTACCCGCCGATCTTATAAAGGGGAAGAGAATCCACCCGCGTTGCGTGCACCAATTCCGGCGTCAAAGTTACGCGCCGAACTTGTCGGCTTTTCACGGGACTTTGCCGAAAAATCGATAAACATTAACCAAGTCCGTTAGAGCATAATTTGCGACTGCCATGTTAGCCGGAGAGATATTCGTTTTAAGGATCAAGGCATGCGGGGGTTAGCAGGTAGGTTTGTCAGCTCGAGGAGCGGCTCGTTCGCGCCCATAATTGTCCTCAGCATGATCCCGCTAATCAGCGCGGTAGGCTTTGCGGTCGACTACACCTCTGCGGTGCAGACCCGGTCGACCGAGCAAGCGGCACTCGATGCCGCGATCCTGTCGATTACCACGATGGATACGGCTTCGACAAAAGCGCAGCGCCAGGTGGCGATGCAGGCTTCCTACGTGGCCAACGGTGGACAGGGCGACGCGACGCTGAACACTTTCACCGTCGCCGCCGATGGTACTGCCACCGCGCAGGCCTCGGCGAATTTCGCCATGCCGACCCTTTTTATGCAGATCGCCAGGATCAACACCGTACCAGTCGGCGTCTCCTCGGCTGTGAGCAAGACACCAGCGCTGGTTGAAGCTACCTTCAACGTCGATCACGTTTCAGGCTACTGGAACAAAACCATGACCCTGTATGGCCTTCCGTTTGGGTGGAACTCCAATACGACGCCTACCGCGATGATGAAGATCGACTACGCCTACAAGGCGTATAATTATTCCTACACGAGCGGGGGTAAGACTTATACCGCTGCGGACCCGAAAGGTTACGGTACGACCACTATTTCCACGGGGTCGGGAACATCTGCGAAGGTGGTTCAGAGCCAAGTGTGCACGCCAGTAGGACAAACAACCGATTTCACTCCGACTGCGGGAACTTACAGGAGTACCGCGGTAGCAAAAAGCGGAAGTACGACCGGCTCCACCATCTATTTCAAAACGACATGCGTGACCACGAATTCCGCCGGAAGCAGCAGTGGTGCGACAGTCGACGTGAGCATGATGGATCAGGTTTATCTGCAGATGGATGTGCCGTCCGGACCGGTCAACCCGCTCAAGTCGAATAGTGCAAGCACGTCGAATCGGCTCTACCTCGGTGCCGGGTACAGCACTGCGGCACAAAAGGCCCTGAGCCCTTCCAAATACCTCCCCGTCGAGGTCAACAGCAACACAATCGTCGACATCTTCGGCGCTGTGCCCTGCAGCGAGACCAGCGACCAGGCATGGGAAGACGGCGGCAACAATCCCCCACTTCCAGACGTTACGAACGCCGACTTCTTTTACAGCGTGATGGGCAAGTGCGCCTTTAACAAGCGGGCATCCGACACGCTGCTGACACAGTGACGCTGCCGATCTCCCCTCGTGGGTGAGATTGGAGCTGGCGACCGTGTTCGCCAATCTCTGAGGCGCGCAGGGCAGAGCGCTCTTCAATCACAAACCGGTGAGCGTTGTAACGAAGCCGTCCGTGGCGGCGAAGTGGGGATATGAGCGGCGCATCGTGGCGTCGTCCCCACGGAGCAAGCCGATGTCGCCAGTCCTATCAAGCAGGTTTTTCGCACTGTCCGGCCTCGCCGCGCTGGCGCTCGCCGGATCGCTTGCCGGCGCCGTCGCCCAGCCGCTCACCGTGGTCGAGCTGTTCACCAGCCAGGGCTGCTCGTCCTGCCCGCCGGCCAACGCCAACCTCATCAAGGTCAAGGACCGGCCCGGCGTGCTGGCGCTGTCGTTCAACGTCACCTACTGGGATTACCTCGGCTGGAAGGACACGTTCGGCAAGCAGGAATTCACGCAGCGCCAGGTGTCCTATGAGCCGCCGCTCGGCCATGACGGGCCATTCACGCCGCAAGTGGTGGTCAACGGCCATGCCGACGTCGTCGGCGCCGCACCCGGCGAGATCGAACATCTGATCGCGGCCACGGCCAAGACCGGCGGCCCGTCGCTGGCGCTTGAGGGCGGCAAGGTCGCGATCGGCGCCGGCGCCGCTCCGGGCGGCCATGCCGATGTCTGGCTGGTGCGCTACACCAAGGGTGTCGTCGAGGTGCCCGTGGGGCGCGGCGAGAACACCGGCCGCACCTTGCCGCATGCCAATGTCGTGCATGCGCTGACAAAACTCGGCAGCTGGAGCGGCGACGCCAAGACGCTCGATGTGCCGGCGGCCTCGGGCGGCCTCAGCACCGCCGTGCTGGTGCAGTCGCCCGGCGGCGGACCGATCCTGGCCGCCGCCGCCAACTAGATCGCGTTCGAGCAGAGATTTTTAAAACAGAGATTTGCACCGCCGCATGAGCAGCGGTGCAAGAGCCCGGCCGCCCAAAGGGCGTGCCATCAACCCGTAAACCCAAGGAACCGACCATGACCACTTTCTCCCGCCTGACGCTGCCGGCGCTCGCCCTCGCTTTGTGCTCCACGGCGCTATTTGCCGGCGGCATTGCGCGCGCCGACGATGCCAGCAATGCAATGAAGCCCGCCGCCAACGCCATGGCGCCGGCCGCGGACGCCATGAAGCCGGCAACCGACGCGATGAAGCCGGCCGACCCGATGGCGACCAACGCCATGAAGCCCGCTACGGACGCCATGAAGCCTGCCACGGATGCGATGAAACCGGCGACCGACGCGATGAAGCCGGCAACGGATGCCACCGCCAATTGAGATTGGTGCGTGGCCTTCTGTCCCTGGCGGGCTCCCTGTCCAGCCGGGGACAGTTGCTGAAGCCCCGGGAAAGGCTTGAAGCGGTTTTGCTTCGGCAACGAGGTCGAAACAGAAAGTCCGCAGGCGCACGCGAATGTGAGCCTCCGCCGCAACTCACGCATCGCGCCACCGTAGCTGATCCAATAGACTGATCCCAAATGGAAGCCATGAGGAGTGCAACCATGACCACTATCAACAAACGTTCGACAGGCTTTGTCCGGGGGGCGCTCGCCGCACTCGCCCTTGCCGTCGCGGGCGCCGCCTTCTGGCTGACGCCGGCCATCTCCGCCGAGGATGCCGTGAAGATCCCGCCGCCGGCAATCGACGAAAAAGCGGCCACCGGCACAGAGAAGGCGATCTTCGCCGGCGGCTGCTTCTGGGGCGTGCAGGGCGTGTTCCAGCACGTCAAGGGCGTCAGCAAGGCGGTCTCGGGCTATACCGGCGGCGCCAAGGACGACGCCGTCTACGAGACGGTCGGCACCGGCCGCACCGGCCACGCAGAGTCCGTCGAGATCACCTATGATCCGTCCAAGGTCACTTACGGCCAGCTGCTGCAGGTCTATTTCTCGGTCGCCCACAACCCGACCCAGCTCAACTACCAGGGTCCGGACTCGGGCACCCAGTACCGCTCGACGATCTTCGCCGAAAACGACGCCCAGAAGAAAATCGCGCAGAGCTACATCGCCCAGCTCGACAAGGCCAAAGTGTTCGGCGAGCCGATCGTCACCACGCTGGAGACCGGCAAGACCTTCTATCCGGCCGAGACCTACCACCAGGACTTTTTGACGCTGAACCCGACCTATCCCTACATCGTCTACAACGACCTGCCCAAGGTGGCGAATTTGAAGACGCTGTTCCCGGCGCTTTACAGCGAAAAGCCGGTGCTGGTGCTGTCGGCGAGCAACTGAGCTGAGCGGCGCTCGCCTCGAAATGCCGGCGGGCCAGCGCCCCCCTCTGTCCTGCAGGGCAGAGGGGGGTCCTGCCGGGATCCCTCAATCATAAGTCAGATCCGTCGCCTTGCCGCCGAACACGCGGTAGGCATAGAACGAATAGAAGATGATGACCGGCAGCACCACCACGGTGCCGGCCAGGATGATCGCCAGGCTTTCGGGCGCCGACGCCGCCTGCCAGATGGTCAGGCGATCGGGCACCACATAGGGATAGAACGACCAGGCCAGGCCGGCAAAGCCGAGCGCGAAGATGGCGGCCAGCGTCAGGAACGGCGTCAGCGAATGGCGATCGTCAGGCCTCGGCAGATGGAAGGTCTGCCGCCACAGCCAGGCAAACAGCAGCGCCGACAGGATCGGCAGCGGCGACAGATAGAGCATCTCAGGCCAGACGAACCATTTGGCGAAGATGCGCGGGCTGGCGAACGGCGTCGCCAGCGATACGGCGGCCATGCCGAGCGCGGTCAGCACCAGGGCGGTGCGCAGCCAGAGCACCGCCTTCTTCTGCAGCGCGCCTTCGGTCTTGTAGATCACCCAGGCGGAGCCCATCGCCGCGTAGGCCGCCGCCAGGCAGAACGCCACCAGCACGCCAAACGCCATGCCGCCTGGCCCGACATCGAGGCCGAGCACGTAGACGCCCAGCATATAGCCTTGCGCCAGCGAGGCGATGAGCGAGCCCAGGAAGAAAATACGGTTCCAGCGATGTTTCTTCCCCGCCGGCACCTTGGCGCGGAAATCGAAGGCGACGCCGCGCAGGATCAGGCCGACCAGCAGGACGAAGACCGGAATGTAGAGCGCCGTCAGGATGACGCCATGCGCCAGCGGAAAGGCGACCAGCAGCAGGCCGACGGCCAGCACCAGCCAGGTTTCGTTGGCGTCCCAGAACGGGCCGATCGCCGCGATCATGGTGTCCTGCTCGGTGTCCTCGGCGGCGGCGAACAGGATGCCGATGCCAAGGTCGAAACCGTCGAGAATGACGTAGATCAGAATGGCAAGGCCCATCAGTCCGGCGAAGATCAGGGGGAGCAGGGTTGGCCAGCCGTAGGTCATCTTGCTCTCCTCACGCCATGATTTCGGTTTGCGAAGCTAGCGCCACCCCTCATCGCCCTGCCGGGCACTTCTCCCCGTATAGGGACGGGGAGA
>NZ_JAIUHW010000015.1:0-164195 GCF_020165315.1 Mesorhizobium sp. BR115XR7A | reverse complement strand
ACACCGAAATAACCAGCCCATTCAAACCATAAAAACAAAACCCGCCAAAATTGACGGGGTTTGTCAGCAGTCTGAGGCGGGATTTATCCCGCCTTTTTATTTGTCTGGCGTGCAGAGATCACGCTGTGTTGCCGCTTTCGCCAATCGCCTGCGTCGCCTACCCCACCCACTCGATCGGCACATGCCCCGGGTCCGCCTCCACGCGGGCGAGCCAGGCGACCACCGCCGGATAGGCGTCCAGTTGAAACCCGCCCTGCTCCGCCGTGTGGGTATAGGCATAGAGCGCGATGTCGGCGATGCTGAATGTGCGGCCGGCGAAGAAGGCGTTGTTTTCGAGATATGTGTTCATGACGCCGAGCGCCTTGTTGCCGCGCTCCAGCGTCGCCGCCAGCCGCTCCGGCGTGGCATCCGCTGCGCGTTCCGGAAAGGTCAGCAGCGCCTTGCGCACGGCGATATAGGGCTCGTGGCTGTATTGTTCGAAGAACAGCCACTGATAAGCGAGCCCGCGCTCATATTTGTCCGCGGGCAGCAAGCGTGTGCCTTCGGCGAGATAGAGCAGGATGGCGTTGGATTCTGCCAGCCGCCGGCCGTCGTCCAGTTCCAGCAGTGGCACCATGGCGTTCGGGTTCTTGGCGACGAAATCGGCCTTGCGCGTATCGCCGGTATGCGAACTCACCTCGACGGTGGTGAAGGCCAGGCCGAGCTTGGCCATCAGCAAACGCGGCTTGTAGCAATTGCCGCTATCGATCATGCTGTAAAGTATCATCATGGTTCCCCGGAGCGCTGCTTCTGCGAGCCGATTATCGCAGCGGCGCCATCCTCAACCAATGATTTGTTTTGGCGCGACCATCAGCGCCGCTTATGCAATGGCACGACCTTGTTGTCGAAGCCCAGCAGCGCATCGACGGCAAGCGGCTCTTCGTTGAAGATGGTGCCGGCCAGCGCCGGACGCCCAAGCAGAAAGCCCTGCAGCAAATCGACCCCGCCTTCGAGCGCGACACGCAAATGGGTGGGCTGCTCGATGCCCTCGACCAGCACCTTGGCACCGCGATCGTGGAGGCTGGACACCAGCGGGCGGAAGAAGCGTTCCGCGGCGGCGTGGCGGCAGAATTCCGCGAACCAGCCGCCATCGATCTTGACGATGTCGGGCTGAAGCAGGCTCACCCGCTCCACGGTCGAATGGCCGGTGCCGAAATCGTCAATGGCGATGCGGATGCCGTCGCGCCGCATTTCACGCACCAGCCTGGCCAGCAGCGCATCGTCCGCCGCCTGCTCGGTGATTTCACACACCAGCATGGCCGGTGCCAGGCCGAGTTCATCGAGGTGCCGGCTCATCAGCCGGATCTCGGCCAGCGCCCGTCCGGCATGGTCGTTGACCAGGGGATTGTAGTTGAAGAACAGGTCGAGCCCGTGGACCCCGATATTGTGGAAATTCCTCAGATGCAGCACCCGGCACATTGTTTCGATGTACAGCCGCTCCGGAGCCGCGACGCTGTCGAAGAACACCCGCGGCGACACCGGCCGGCCGGCGCGGTGCGGTTCGATCAGGCCCTCGACGGCCACGGGATGCAAGCTGCCGCCGCGCGGGGCGTAGATCGGCTGGTAGGCGCTGCGCAGGCGGAAGTCGCCATGGATGCCACATTCGATGCCGATCTCGTCGACGAAGATCGCATCGCCGACGGTGCGCCGCCGCTCGACGCTCATGGCGCCACCTTGCGCCCGAAGGCTTTTGCGGGCCGCCCGGTGCGCGGCGCGACGGCGGCGGGAGCGGGCGCATGGCCCAGGGGAGGAACCGGCTCGGGACTGCCCTGGCCGAAAGCGCGGAAACTCGTCGGCGCCAGTTCTGGGCGGGCCAGCACATAGCCCTGGACCATCGAGGCGCCCGATCGTTCGGCCAACTCCAGTTGCCAGCCTTCCTCGATACCTTCGAACACTGTGCGGATGCCCTGGTCCTCGAAGCTCCTGACCATGGATGTCAGCAGCGCGAAACCGGCGCCCGATTCCATCAGTTGCGTGATCCAGTGCGCATCGAACTTGACGATGTCGGGGCGCAATTCCTTGACGCGGGTAATGTCGGAATCGTCAGCGCCATAGTCGTCGACGGCAATCCGGAAGCCGTTGGCCCTGAGCGCGGCGACGAAGCCGTGCAGGGTCTCCTGCGATGCCGATCTCTGCTCCGTCACCTCGCAAACGACGCGGCCCGGATCGATGCCGGCTTCGTGCAGCACCAGCCGCATGTCACGCAAGGCACTGTCGGCGACAGCGCGCTCGGTGAACACCGACGGGTCGAAATTGATGAAGATCGACGCCTCTCGCGGCAGGCAGGCGCCGGCATTGAGCAGATGCAGCGTCCTGGTCAGCGCCTCGACATGCAGACGGTCGGCCGCCGGACAGGTCGAAAAAAAGCTCATCGGCGATTGCGGCTCGCCGTCGCGAAACGGACGGATCAGCCCTTCGAAGGCGGCAACCGAAAGCTTGCCCTCGTTGAAGGCAAAGATCGGCTGAAAAGCGCTTTGCAGCGTATAAATGCCCCAGACACCGCTCGAGGTGCCGTCATCATGACGGGTGATATGGGCAAGTCCGATGCTGCGCGACAAAGGTTCCTCGCTCCGCGACCTGGCGGAATTGAACCGCGATCCTGCCATGCAAGCCTCTACCGCCCGTTAATGAACTTTCTTTTGCCGATCACGCCTCATTGACCGCGCTGCCCCACCTGGCCCAGCCGACAAGGCTTGCGCTGACGGGAATGTTGCGACATGAGAAGCGCCGCGGCCGCTCTTGGCCGCGCCGATCCTTTGGAGAGACAAAAGGTCATGGCCTTTCTTGCCGACACCCTTTCCCGCGTTAAGCCTTCCGCCACCATCGCGGTGACGCAGAAAGCGCGCGAGCTGAAAAATGCCGGCCGGGACATCATTGGCCTTGGCGCCGGCGAGCCCGATTTCGACACGCCCGACAACATCAAGAATGCGGCGATCGAGGCCATTCGCCGTGGCGAGACCAAATACCCGCCGGTTTCGGGCATCGTGCCGCTGCGCGAGGCGATCGCGAAAAAATTCAAGCGCGAGAACAATCTCGACTACAAGCCCGAGCAGACCATCGTCGGCACCGGCGGCAAGCAGATCCTGTTCAACGCCTTCATGGCGACGCTGAACCCCGGCGACGAGGTCATCATCCCCCGCCCCTACTGGGTCAGCTATCCCGAAATGGTGGCGATCTGCGGCGGCACGTCGGTATTTGCCGACACCTCGATCGACAATGGCTTCAAGCTGACGCCGGCGGTGCTGGAAAAGGCAATCACGCCGAAGACCAAATGGCTGCTGATGAACTCGCCGTCGAACCCGTCGGGCGCGGCCTATAGCGAGGCCGAACTGCGGGCGCTCGCCGACGTGCTGCTGAAGCACCCGCAGGTCTGGACGCTGACCGACGACATGTACGAACACCTGACCTATGGCGACTTCGTCTTCAAGACCATCGCCGAGGTCGAGCCCAAGCTCTACGAGCGCACGCTGACCATGAACGGCGTCTCGAAAGCCTATGCCATGACCGGCTGGCGCATCGGCTACGCCGCCGGTCCCGTCCAGTTGATCAAGGCGATGGACATGATCCAGGGCCAGCAGACCTCCGGCGCCTGCACCATCGCGCAATGGGCTTCGGTCGAGGCGTTGAATGGCCCGCAGGATTTCATCGCCAAGAACAAGGCGATCTTTCAAGGCAGGCGGGACCTCGTCGTCTCGATGCTCAACCAGGCGCGCGGCATCACCTGCCCGTCGCCGGAAGGCGCCTTCTATGTCTATCCGTCCTGCGCCCAGTTGATCGGGAAGAAGACCAAGGCCGGCAAGATGATCGACAGCGACGAGGCCTTCTGCTCGGAACTGCTCGAGGCCGAGGGCGTCGCGGTGGTGTTCGGCTCGGCCTTCGGCCTTGGCCCCAACTTCCGCATCTCCTACGCCACCTCGGAGACGCTGCTGGAGGAAGCCTGCACGCGCATCCAGCGTTTTACCGCGTCGCTGACCTGATCTGGTAGATCCGAAACAAACCCGGCGTCACCGCTGTCAGGCGTTACCGCCGGGTTTTGTGGATACAGCAATCAGCCGCCATATTGCGCCGCGGTCACCTCTTCCAGCCAGTCGGCATGGACGCCGTCGAGCGCCTCCTGCATGGCGATGTGCGTCATTGCCGATTTCGGCGCCGCGCCATGCCAATGCTTCTCGCCGGGCGCGAAGGAGATGACGTCACCGGCCCTGATTTCCTGGATCGGCCCGTCCCATGTCTGGACCAGGCCGGCGCCTGCGGTGACATAAAGCGTCTGGCCAAGCGGATGCGTGTGCCAGTGGGTGCGCGCGCCGGGCTCGAAACTGACCAGCGTGGCCCTGAGCCGCGCTGGCGGCTCCTTCTCGATGATTGGCGTCTGCAGAACCCGGCCGGTGAAATATTTTTCCGGCGCTATAACGGTCGGCACGCTGCCGCAAGCAATGATCTTCATCGTCTGTTCCCTGGAACTGGTGGTTGCCGGTGAGATGCCGGCCCGCGAAGTGAGCCGCATTCTCGGTCTGGATCGGCTCTGATGCAACCGCCCTTGTCACCTCGCTTGGACGAAGGCCTGATTCTTAACCATGACACTTGCCGGCACGGGACCGCCAAGCGAAATGCCCGGGAATTCAATGTCTTCTTAACGGCTGCGCACTAGCCGTTGGCCTGCATTACGAGGGCTGGCGGATGAGCATACTGGCGACGATCAAGGACCATAGCGGCCGGATCTATCGCGGTATCCAGTCGCTGCTCGTGATCAGCACCGGCGCGGCGGTGCTTGGCGCTTTCGACGTCTCGCAAAACCTGTCAGCCGGCGGTGCCTTCGCCATCTCGATCCTGGCCACGAGCCTGGCCTTGCTGGCATTGATGTACATGCGCAGCAGCGTCGTCCATCGTCTCCAGTCGGCCGCCGCTGCGGAAGCCGAGAAACATCATTTCCTCACCAGGGATGCGATGACCGGCGCCATGACGAGACGCTATTTCCTCGAAGCGCTGCGCGAAAGCCTGGGCACCAGGCGCGACAGGCGCGAGGCAGCCTTGCTCTTGATCGACCTCGACCATTTCAAGCAGTTGAACGACACGTTCGGACACCAGTTCGGCGACCTCACCTTGGCGCATCTGGTCAAGACCGCGGAGCGCATCTTTGCCGGCGCCATGGTCGGACGCCTCGGCGGCGACGAATTCGGTGTCATCATTCCCCATGGCGACCTGGCGGCCATCAACAAGGATGTCAGACGATTGCTGGATGCCATGCGCGCCGGCAAATCGCATGAAGGCAAGACCATTCCGCTCTCCATCTCGATCGGCGTCGCCCTGGCGCCGGCCCATGCCTCGAACACGACGGAACTGATGCTGGTTGCCGATCTGGCGCTTTATGAAAGCAAGGCAGCGGGCCGTGGCCGCGTCACCGTCTTCGACGAGGAGATGCTGTCCGACAAGCGCTACCGGCGGCTGGTCGAACGGGAATTGCGCGCCGCGGTCTATCTGGGCGAACTCGAACTGCATTATCAGCCGATCGTCGGCCCGGACGGTTCCACCGAGGCGTTCGAGGGGCTGATCCGCTGGCGCCACCCGGTTCGCGGGCTGATCGCGCCGGCCGAGTTCATTGCGATCGCCGAGCGATCGACGTTGATCGACATGCTCGGCGAATGGGTGTTCAAGCGGGCTTGTGCCGACATCGGCCAGTTCGCCGGCCGCCGCATTTCCATCAACGTCTCCGGCGAGCAGCTCAAGCGTGACGAGATCGTGACCATGTGCGACCGCGTGCTGAAGGACACTGGCCGGTCGGCATCACAGTTCATCATCGAGATCACCGAGACGGTGGCGACCGCCGCCACGCCCGAGATCCTGCGGCGCCTCGAAGCATTGCGTGGCCTCGGCTTTCACATCGCCCTCGACGATTTCGGCACCGGCCATTGCGGCTTCAACTATCTGAAGACCTTGCCCGTCGATATCATCAAGATCGATAGCTCCTATATCCGCGCCCTCGCTCACGATCAGGTGGCACAGATATTCGTCTCGGCGCTGGCGCAGATCGCGCGCATCCAGGAGGTCACCATCGTGGCGGAAGGCGTGGAGACGGCAGAAGAATTCGCTCTCGCCAAGGCGGCCGGGTGCAATCGCTTCCAGGGTTATTTCTTCGGCAGGCCGGTGCCTCGCGGCAAGCTCGCGCTGCTTGACGGGCGCTCGGTCGAACCGCGCGCGCTCAGCGCCTGAGACGACCGGCCGTGCCTGCTTCCTATTTTTCTTGCCCTGCCGGCAAACAAGTGGGACGATAATCGCGGGCAGGCCGAAACAGGCCGCCCGCGACGGTCGAACAGGCCGGCCGCCGCTCAGGACCGATTGACCCTGGCCTGAACCATGAATGCCAGTCGGTCCCCAGGAAACGCCTGAGTGGAGGTCAGTCATGGGTACTCGCGCCGGAGGACGACGCACGGGACCGAAATGCATTGCCATAGTCGGTCCCTTCGCAAGCGGTAAGACGACACTTCTCGAAGCCATATTGGCCCGTACCGGCGCCATTCCCCGCCAGAACCCGGTTTCCTCGGGCAATACTGTTTCAGATCATTCGCCCGAGGCCCGCGCCCACGCCATGAGCGTCGAGGCGTCGATCGCCACCACCGAGTTCATGGGCGAGCAGTTCACCTTCATCGACTGCCCCGGATCGATCGAGTTCTCCTTCGAGGCCGAACCGGTGCTGGCCGCCTGCGACGTCGCGGTGGTCGTGGCCGAGGCCGACGAAAAGAAAATCCCCGCCTTGCAGCTCATCATGCGCAAGCTCGACGATCTCGGCGTGCCGCGCATCCTGTTCCTCAACAAGGTCGACAAGGCGATCGCGGGCGTGCGCGATACACTGAAGATGCTGCAGCCGACAAGCGCGGCGCCGCTGCTTCTGCGCCAGATCCCGCTGCGCAAGGACGGCGTCGTGATCGGCTCGATCGATCTGGCGCTGGAGCGCGCCTACATCTACCGCGAATATGCCGAAAGCGAGGTGGCCGAGATACCGGGCGACGACAAGGCGCGCGAACTGGAGGCGCGCTTCTCGATGCTGGAGACGCTGGCCGATCACGACGATGAGTTGATGGAGCAGCTGCTGGAAGAGATAGAGCCGCCGAAGGACGCGATCTTCGACGATCTCGCCGCCGATCTGCGCGAAGGCGCGGTCACGCCGGTGCTGATCGGCACCGCCGAGAAAGGCAATGGCGTGCTGCGCCTCTTGAAGACGATCCGCCACGATGCGCCCGACATCGAGGCGACCCGCAAGCGGCTCGGCGCCCCGGACGGCAATGCGACGGTGGTCCAGGTGATGAAGACCATCCACACGCCGCATGGCGGGAAGCTGTCGGTGTCGCGCATCCTGTCCGGCCAGGTCGCCGACGGCTCGGAACTGTGGCTGCCCGGCGGCGACACCGCCAAGGTTTCCGGAATCTACCGGATGCTGGGCAAGGAACAGGTCAAGCTGACCGCCGCCAGGACCGGCGACACCGTGGCGCTCGGCAAACTGGACGCGGTCAAGACCGGCCAGACGCTCACCTCGGCCAAGGGCGGTGCCAAGCAGCTCTTCGATGTCGAGCCGCCGCAGCCGGTCTTCGCCTTCGCACTGCGCCCCAGGGAGCGCAAGGACGAGGTCAAGATGTCGGCCGCCATCCAGCGCCTGGCAGAGGAGGATCCCTCGCTCAGCCTGCGCCACAATCAGGATTCGGCCGAGACCGTGCTGTCAGGGCATGGCGAGATGCATCTGCGCGTCGTGCGCGAGCGGTTGGAGGGCAAGAACCAGATACCGGTGGAAGGCCATGCGCCGGCGGTGCCCTATCGCGAGACGATCCGAAAGCCGGTGCAGCAGCGCGGCCGCCACAAGAAACAGTCGGGCGGCCATGGCCAGTTCGGCGATGTCGTCATCGAGATCAAGCCGCTGCCGCGCGGCTCCGGCTTCCAGTTCACCGACACCATCACCGGCGGCGTCGTGCCCAAGACCTACATCCAGTCGGTCGAGACAGGCATACGTGACTACCTGAAATCCGGCCCGCTCGGCTTCCCCGTGGTCGATGTCGCGGTCAACCTGTCGGACGGCTCGTACCATGCGGTCGATTCCTCCGACATGGCCTTCCAGATGGCGGCCAAGCTCGCCATGAAGGAAGGCATGGCCGCCTGCTCGCCGGTGCTTCTGGAACCGGTGATGAAGGTAGAGATCGTCACGCCGTCGGACGCGACATCGAAGATCATCGCGCTGATCCCGCAGCGGCGCGGCCAGATCCTCGGCTATGACGCGCGGCCCGACTGGCCGGGATGGGACGTCGTCGAGGCGACCATGCCGCAAGCCGAGATCGGCGATCTGATTATCGAGCTGCGCTCGGCCACCTCGGGCGTTGCCAGCTACCGCGCCGTTTTCGATCACATGGCCGAGCTGACTGGTCGTCTCGCCGACGAAGCGATGAACGCCAACGGCAAGGCTGCCTGATTTCGCCCGGTGCCAGATTCCGAATCATGTGGAGCCCCCTCGAACGATCGAGGGGGCGAAAACCAAAAACGACGCCCGGGGGGGCCGGACGTCGTTTTGTTTGCGGACCGTTTTCTCGGGAGGAAAAACGGCAGGTCCGCCGCATGTCGAGGTCGCCGCGCTTCGGCGCAAAAGGTTCGGACGCGGTAGCCGCCTGAGCCCGGGCCGTACGAGTGATGCCCCCATCTCCCGTCCGAACCACACCGCGTCCTATCATCCACTTAGCAGATGGAGGGTGTCCTTGTCATGTTACCAGAGGTTACATGACACTGTTACGCGGCAATTCCGGTGAATTTTTCAGCCATCCCAGTGGCATGCAGGCAACAAAAAAGCCGGATCAACGAAGATCCGGCTGAATTTGATTGGAAGTGCCTGTTAAGGCTAACCTCCAGAGGGGAACACTCGAGGACGCTAATGGGAGGAGAACGCGTCCAGGAGATGATCTCTATATGTGCTCTTCATGCCCAAGAAACAAGCATCTATTTTGCAACACACACATGCAAAAAGGCACAGGCTGTGGTCCAACTCATTCCAGAAGCCAATAGGACCAGCAGAATCATGAAAATGAGGCGCGATTTCGGGTCATTGTCGTCTCGAAAACGCAGATCCCGACCGATTTTGCTCCCGAATGCCGAAAAACACTGATGATGTGGAATGAGGCAGCGGCGGTTCAATTCCAAGGCAGTCAAGCGAGGATCGACCATTGCGCAGGTTTTCGGCGATCGCCGGCAGCGGCATTTTCCTGATTGCGGCTCCCGGCGTTGTCGCCGGGCTGGTTCCCTGGCTGCTTAGCGATCGCTGGGGCCTGCCATGGTCGCCCCTGCCCTTGTTTGCGCTCACCGGCGGCATGCTCGTCATTGCCGCGGCCGCGGTGCTGCTGCATGCCTTCGTCCGCTTCGCGCTGGAGGGGCTGGGCACGCCCGCCCCCGTCGCACCGACCGAAAGGCTGGTGATCGGCGGCGTCTACCGCCATGTCCGCAATCCCATGTATGTCGCCGTGCTGTCGATCATTCTGGGCCAGGCGCTGCTGTTCTCGAGCTGGTCGATCGCTGCCTACGCGGCAATCGCGGCGGCTGCCATGGTCACCTTCGCCAAGCTCTACGAGGAGCCGACGCTCGCTGACCGCTATGGCGCCGAATACGAGGCCTACCGCCGCAACGTACCGGGTTGGCTGCCGCGGATTACGCCTTGAGAGGATAGGCTAGAACGACCAGCTTCTGGCCTTGGCGATGATGAAGTCGCGAAACACGTGCAGCTTGGCCTGGTTTTTCATCGCGTCGGGGTAGGCGAAATAGGTGTCGAAGGACGGCACCTCGGTCTCCGGCAGCAGCTGCACCAGGCCGGAATCCTTGCTGATCACATAGTCCGGCAGCATGGCGATGCCGGCGCCGCCCTGCACGGCGCGCTTGATCGACAGGATGTCGTTGATCTGCAGCGACGGCACGCGCTGGCCGCTCTCGAAATCGCCGACCGTCTCCAGCCAGTTCAACTCCGACAGATGCGACGGCACGGGCAGGCCGAAGGTGACGATGCGATGGGTTCTCAGCTCCGCGACCGAGCCCGGCTTGCCGTGCTTGGCGACATAGGATGGGGCTGCGTAAAGGTGGAAATGCACGGTGAACAGGCGGCGCTGGATCAGGTCCGGCTGTTGCGGCTGGCGCAGCCGGATGGCGCAATCCGCCTGGCGCATGGTGAGGTCGAGTTCCTCGTTGGCGAGGATCAGCTGTAGGCTGATTTCGGGATAGAGTTCGATGAACTCCTGCACCCGCTCGGTCAGCCAGCCGGCGCCGAGGCCAACGGTCGTCGTTACCCTGAGCACGCCGGACGGCCGGTCCTTGGTCTCGGTCAGCCGCGACTTGATGGTCTCGAGCTTCATCAGCACGTCATGCGCCGTGCGGAACAGCATCTCGCCCTGTTCAGTCAGCACCAGGCCGCGCGCATGGCGGTTGAACAGCGGCACGCCGACATCATGTTCCAGCGCGCTGACCTGCCTCGAGATCGCCGATTGCGACAGATGCAGCGTCTCGGCCGCATGCGTGAACGATCCCGCTTCCGCCGCGGCGTGAAACACGCGTAGCTTGTCCCAGTCCAACGCCATGATTTCCCCTCGTTCCGGTTGGCGTCTGAATGAAAAATCAGGCTTTTACACGGCGTTTCTAAGCCGTTTTATACAGTCTGCGGCGGCCCCTATTCCGCTGCTTCGCGATGCACCTCGATGCCGGCCAGATACTTTTCCGCTTCGAGCGCGGCCATGCAGCCCAGCCCCGCCGCCGTCACGGCCTGCCGATAGATATCGTCGGTCACGTCGCCGGCGGCGAACACGCCGGGCACGTCGGTGCGCGTCGAATCCGGCGCTGTCCACAGATAGCCGTTCGGCTTCTGCTTCAGCTTGCCCGCGAACAGCTCGACCGCGGGCGCATGGCCGATGGCCACGAAGACGCCGTCGATCTTGAGGTGGCTCTCGGCGCCGGTCACGGCATGCCTGAGCTTCAGCCCTTCGACCGAAGGCGGCAGCGGTGCCTTGCCGGGGCGGCCGGTGATCTCGTCGACGATCGTGTCCCAGATGACGCGGACATTGTCCTTTTTCAACAACCGTTCGCGCAGGATGCGTTCGGCACGGAAATCCGAGCGCCTGTGGATGACGGTGACGCTCTTGGCGAGGTTGGATAGATAGAGCGCCTCCTCCACCGCCGAATTGCCGCCGCCGACCACCGCGACATCCTTGCCGCGATAGAAGAAGCCGTCGCAGGTGGCGCAGGCGGAAACGCCGAAGCCCATGAAGTCCTGCTCGGTCGGAATGCCCAGCCACTTGGCTTGCGCGCCGGTGGCGATGATCAGCGCATCGGCCGTGTAGGTCGTGCCGGAATCGCCCTTGGCGCGGAACGGCCGGACGTTGAGGTCAACCTCGGTGATGATGTCGTTGATGATGTCGGTGCCTACATGCTCGGCCTGCTTGAGCATCTGCTCCATCAGCCACGGTCCCTGGATCGGATCGGCGAAGCCGGGGTAGTTCTCGACATCCGTGGTGATCATCAATTGGCCGCCCTGCTGCAGACCGGCGACCAGCATCGGCTTCAGCATGGCGCGCGCGGCATAGACCGCCGCCGTATAGCCGGCCGGACCGGAACCGATGATGAGGACGGGCGCGTGCTTGGTGGTCATTTGGAGCCTCTGCGGGGGCGGACAGCGAGTGTGCCTTGGAAAAAGACGTGGAATATCGCTCTTAATGTAAGGGCTGCAAACCACGCCAGCAAGACGAACGGACCGTCGTCCCCGGAAAGCTTCGGCCCCTATGGATATTCGCGCGATGGCCGCTTTCGTTACCTGTCCACAATCGCGTCGACGAGGGCTGGCTTCGACGCAAAAGTCGTTTAATTACAAAATAGCGAAAGATTCTTGCGCCACACTGATCATCGAGAACCCTGATGCCCCTCAAGGCCGATCTTGACGCCATCGACTGGAAGATCCTGCGCGAGCTTCAGTCGGACGGGCGCATGACCAATGTCGAGCTCTCGAACCGCGTCGGCATTTCGGCACCGCCCTGCCTGCGCCGGGTCAAGCGGCTGGAAGAAGCCGGCATCATTCGCGGCTACCGCGCGCTGCTCAACGCCCCGGCGCTGGGCCTCGATGTCGTTGCCTTCTGCCTGGTCGGGCTGCATCACCAGGCCGATGCCGAACTGCGCATCTTCGCCGAGCGTACGCGCGGCTGGCCGATCGTGCGCGATGCCTGGATGGTATCGGGCGAATCCGACTTTCTGCTGCATTGCGTGGCGAGCGACCTCGGCGCCTTCCAGACCTTCGTCATCGAGGAACTGACCTCGACGCCGAACGTCGACACGGTGCGCACCGCGCTCACCATCCGCCGCGTCAAGGATGAGGGCCTGGTGTCGTTCGAGCGCTCCTGAGCCAGGCGAACGCCTGCGCGATGGGCAAATTCCCGACATTCGCCATACCGGTGCCGCGTTGGTATTCGAAAGACGCTGATGTACAAGGCTGGACGGCTCTGCCGGATTCGCCGCTCAACTGACGCTTCATTGGTTTCCCGAGCATTCCAGCATGTGTAACGGTTTTCCGCCCGGAATTGCTTGAGAACAGATGGCGCCAGCAGCGTATATTCCGGGAAGAATCCGCCATGGGAAGGGGACCATGACCCGTTTTGCAAGCCCGGTCTCGGCGCTGATCATCTGCGTGAACGAGGCCGATATGATCGGCCCGTGCCTGGAAAGCATCGATTTCTGTGCCGAGATCATCATCGTCGATTCCGGCTCGACGGACGGCACCGTCGAATGCGTTGAAAGCTATATCGCCAGGGGCTATCCGATAACGCTGCTGCACAATGACTGGCCGGGCTTCCCCCGCCAGCGGCAATTCGCGCTCGACCACGCCAACCAGCCTTGGTGCCTTTCGATCGACCCGGACGAGCGCGTCGACGACCGATTGCGGCAGTCGATCGTGGCCATCACCCAGGCGGCCGGCGGCAAGGCCAGCGGATGGTACATGCGCCGCCGCGACTGGCTGAAGGGCTACGGTTATGCCCATCGCTGGGTGCTGCACAACAGGCTGCTCAGGCTTTTCCGCAGGGAAGGCGCCAGCATGGATCTAACGGCGCGGGTGCATGAATCCGTTCACGTGCCGGGCGAGACCGACACGATCGAAGAGGGTCTCTTGCTGCATCGCCGTGAAATATCGGTCGAGGAGGATCTTGCCCGGGCCAACACCTATTCCAGCCTCAAGGCGGTGACGCTGGTCGAGAGAGGCAAGAAGCCCGGCCTGGTGCGGCTGGTGCTGTCGCCGTTCGGCAACTTCCTCAAATTCTACCTGGCCAAGCGCTACTTCCTGTGCGGCCGGCATGGCTTCGTCTACTCGATGTCGGTGATGATCTATTCCTTCGCCACCGAAGCCAAGCTCTACGAAGCCTCGCAGCAAAACGACCAGGCTTAGGCCCTACGATCCGAGCGCGTCGATAGCGGCGAGCAGGCCGCCGAGATCGTGGTCGTCATGCAAGCGCCTGATGGCGAAGCCAGGCTGAAGCGCCGCCTCACCGTCGACCAGCCAGCCCTGTGCCAGCCCTGCGCGTTGGGCCGCCTGCATGTCGGCCAGCTTGTCGCCGACCATCAGGGAGCGCTGGAGGTCAAGATCAAGGCGCCTGCCCGCCTCGATCAGCATGCCCGGATTGGGCTTGCGCATCGGATGGTCCGTTATGGCGAGCGGCCCGACGCCCGCCTCGTGATAGGCGCAGGCCAGCACCATGTCGACGAACGCGCCCTGCCTGTCCAGCAAATGGAGCACGCGGTCGTTTACCGCGGCAAAGACGCCCCAGTCGAAATAGCCCCGCGCGATGCCGGACTGATTGGTGACCACGACCACCGGAATGCCGATCCGGTTGGCGGCGGCGATCGCCGGCAGCATCTGCGACCTGAGTTCTATCTCGTCCGGGTCGCTGGGATAGTCGGTGTCGACATTGATGGTTCCGTCCCGGTCGAGGAACAGAGCCGGCGAGCGCGCGGGGAAAACCCGCCCGCCGATCCGCTGGACCCACAGGCCCGGCTCGGCCAGCGGAAACGGCGCTGTCTCGTCAGCCATTCGACAGGCGCGCTTCGACCACCTCGCACAGATAGTGATAGAGGCACAGATGGCCCTGCTGGATGATCGGCGTCGAGGTCGAGGGGACGTTGAGCAGGATGTCGGTGAGCGGCTTGAGCTTGCCGCCGGTATCGCCGGTCAGGCTGATCACCGTCATGTCCATCATGCGCGCCTGTTCGGCCGCGGCGAGAATGCTCGGCGAATTGCCGCTGGTCGAGATCGCCAAAAGCACGCCGCCTGCGACGCCATGCGCTTCGACCTGGCGCGAAAACACCGTGTCGAAGCCGTAATCGTTGCCCCAGGCAGTCAGCATCCCGGCGTTGGCCGGCAGAGCGATCACATTGTAGGCCTTGCGTTCCTTCAGGAAGCGGCCGACCAGTTCGGTGGCGATATGGATGGCGTCGCTGGCCGAGCCGCCATTGCCGCAGACCAGCAGGGCCTTTCCCTGGGAAAGCGCCGCCACGACAGCATTCACCGCACGGTCCATCTCGCCGGTCAGATCTCGCTCGACCGTGGCAGTGATGGCGGCCGCCGAGCGGACCAGATAGTCGTTCAATTCGGACATGAATTCCCTCAGTTGGTGGCGCCGCCGGCGCGCAGTTTGCCGATGGTGCCAGTGGTGCTCTTGCCGGCGACGAGATCGACCAGCACGACGCGCCCGCCCGCCTTTTGCACCACATCGGCGCCTACCACGGTATCGACCGTGTAGTCCGCGCCCTTGACCAGTATGTCGGGCAGAAGCGCCTCGATCAGAGCCAGCGGCGTATCCTCATCGAAGACAATGACGGCATCGACCGAAGCGAGCGCGGCAAGCACGCAGGCGCGGTCATGCTGGTCGTTGACCGGGCGGCCCGGCCCTTTCAGCCGCCGCACCGAGGCATCGCTGTTGAGCCCGAGCACCAGCCGGTCGCACTGGCTGCGCGCTGCGTGCAGCAGGCTGACATGGCCGGCATGCAGGATATCGAAGCAGCCATTGGTGAAGCCGACGCTCAGGCCCTCCGCCTTCCATCCCGCCACCATGCGCGCGGCAGAAGTGGCGTCCAGGATAGCGTCCTTGTGCGCGGTCGGTCCGTGCGAGCGGAACAGTGCGCCGGTGAGTTCCTCGACGCTCAGCCGCGCGGTGCCGCGTTTTCCGACCACGACGCCGCCGGCGGCGTTGGCGATGGAGGCAGCGGCGACAGGATCGGCACCGGCGGCAAGCGCCAGCGCGAAGCTCGCGATCACCGTATCGCCAGCGCCCGAGACATCGAACACCTCACGTGCCTGGGTGGCGATGTGGCGCGCCTCGTCGGGACCGACCACGCTCATGCCCTTCTCGCTGCGCGTGGCGACGACGAAGTCGAAGCCATGCGCCGCAATCAGTTCCCGTGCCGCCGCAACGATCTCGTCATCGGCGAACACCGCATGGCCGACCGCCTCGCCAAGCTCCTTGCGGTTGGGGGTGACGGCGGTCGCACCGGCGTAGCGCGCGTAGTCGCGGCCCTTCGGGTCGACCAGCACCGGCTTGCCCGCCTCGCGGCAGATGGCGATCAATTCGGCGGCGACGCCGTCCAGCAATATGCCCTTACCGTAATCGGACAGGATGACGATGTCGGCCTGCTGCAATGCGTTCCGGAAGCGGCGGGTCAGCTCCGCCCGTTCCGCCTCGGCGAGCGGCTTGATCTCTTCCTCGTCGAAACGCAGCACCTGCTGGTTGAGCGCGCTGAAGCGGCTCTTCGACGAGGTCATGCGGCCGCGCTGCTGTGAAAGGCCCAGTGTCTCGGCGCCAAGCTCGCCCAGCATCCGCACCAGACTGTCACCGGCGGGATCGGTGCCGATCACCGAGACCGGAATGGCGCGCGCGCCAAGCGAGACGATGTTGGCCACGACGTTGCCGGCGCCGCCCATGGCCGAGCTTTCGCCACGCCCATGCAGCACCGGAATCGGCGCTTCCGGCGAGATCCGCTCGATGACGCCATTGACGAAGCGGTCGAGGATGATATCGCCGACCACCAGCACGGCGACGTCGCCGAAGCGCGCAATGGCGCGGTGCAGGGGTTCGGGTGAAGGCGGATTGTGCTTGATCATGTCATCTGCCACGCGCGGGTAACGCCGATCTCAGATAGGTCGAAACACCAGATTTGCGAGGCCGGCCGGTCATGCCTGCCGATATACCGCAATTGGGCACCAACGCAACGCCGGGGCGGAGGCAAACCCGGACAGGTCAGGCCTTCTGCAAGGCGACGTGGACGCCCAGCCCGACCAGCACCGCGCCGCCGGCCTTCTGCATCAGCCGCTGCGCACGGCTCGAACGCCGCAGCCGGCCGATCACGAGACCGGCCAGGAACACGCACACGACATCTGCCGACGAGAACATCAGGTTGACGATGGTGCCCAGCACCACGAATTGCATCCAGACCGGCAACCCCGCCGAGGCATCGATGAACTGCGGCAGAAATGCCATGAAGAAGATCGCGGTCTTGGGATTGAGCACCTCGACCGTGATGCTCTCGAAGAACGCGCGCCGCGCCGACTTCCGCTCGATCGCGGGCAGCGCCACGTCGCCCTCCACGCGCTTGCGAAACAGCGAGACGCCAAGCCAGATCAGGTACAGCGCGCCCACCAGCTTGACGGCCATGTAGAGCGGCGGCACGGCGTGGAACAGCACCGACAGGCCGGCGGCGGCGGCAAAGACATGGACATAGCCGCCCAGATGAATGCCGAGTGCCGCCGTCAGCCCCGACCAGCGCCCCCGGGCCATCGTCTGCGCGGCGGCATAAAGCATGGCGGGACCCGGAATGTAGGCGAAGATCGCCGTGGTGGCGAAAAACGCGATCAGCAGTTCGGTCGGCGGCATTTCTTGTCCCTCATGATCCTGCCCTGTCCGATCGCAGGCCTTTCAGTCAGCCCGTGGGATGGCTTTGGATTGGCCTGCGCGAACAGTTGCCATGAAAGCCGACATGACTTTTTTGTGGAATGACGGACTGAATGCGCCGATACGCGCACCCGGTTCGAAATAAGCCGACGATTCCAGAATATCGTGCTTGTACTCGTCGACTATGACCCAAAGCGGGATAGGGTCAAGGCCGGCGCGGCGCGTTCAATTTCCGGAACGCCAACCGCGACGCGATCACGGCCCGGCTGGGTGGAAGTGATTGCAAGGATGAAAAGGTTCGTGCCTCCGGCTTTTCCGGGAAGAACGGCGACGAAGGCGACAGGCCTCGCCTTGCGGCCTTCGGTCTCGCCGTCTGCATGTTGGCGATGCCACAGATATGGATATCGCCAGACGTCCGCGGCCACTGGTTTAATCACGGTCCAATTCCGCGGCGTACTCCTCCAGCATCTCGACATGTTGCAGCGGTGCATCCTCGGCCGCGTAGACGCAACGGCTATCGTTGCCGAAGCGCGCTTCGTAGGCCTCGATGCTCATCAGGACGTATCTCGGTTTGTTGTGCCGAGTGATGGAGACCGGCTGCTGGCTGGCAGCCGCGAGCACATCGCCGAGATTCTGTTTCAGATCAGTGGATGGATAGCGTTTCATTGGAAACTCCGTTTGCCCATAATAGACAAAGTGGACAAAACAGACAAGCTGAGCGGGCGAGCCCCGAGCGACCGCCTGCTTTGTCGACAGCCTGGCCAGCCTCCCTTATAAGGACCGGAATCGCACGCAACCAGAGGCCTTCATGATCATCGTCACGGGCGGCGCCGGCATGATCGGCTCCAACATCGTCGCCGCGCTCAATGCGGAAGGCCATGACGACATCCTGGTCGTCGACGACCTCACCGACGGCCACAAGATCGCCAACCTGGCCGATTTGACGATAGCCGACTATCTCGACAAGGACGATTTCCTGGCCGGCATGGAGGCCGGCTCGCTTGGCCGCGTCGAGGTCGTCTTCCATCAGGGCGCCTGCTCGACCACCACCGAGTGGAACGGCAAGTTCATGATGGAGGTGAATTACGCCTATTCGAAACGGCTGCTGCATGCCTGCCAGGCGCTGCGCGTGCCCTTCCTCTACGCCTCCTCCGCTTCGGTCTATGGCGGCGGCGCCGAATTTCGCGAGGAGCCGGCGCTGGAGCGGCCGCTCAACGTCTATGCCTATTCCAAGAAACTCTTCGACGATTATGTCAGGCGCAAGGTGTTCGACAGCGATCATTCCCAGGTCGCCGGCTTGCGCTACTTCAATGTCTATGGCCCGCGCGAGGCGCATAAGGGAGCCATGGCCTCGGTCGCCTTCCATCTGTTCAATCAGGTCGAGCGCGGCGAGAATCCAAAGCTGTTCGGCGCTTACGATGGCTTCGGGCCGGGCGAACAGAGCCGCGACTTCATCCATGTCGGCGATGTCGCCGACGTCAATTTATGGCTGTGGAAGCGCGGCGCCAGCGGCATCTTCAACTGCGGCACCGGCCGCGCGCAGCCGTTCCGTGCGATCGCCGAAACGGTCATCGACACGTTGGGCAAGGGCGAGATCGAGTTCATCCCCTTCCCCGACCACCTCAAGGGCAGCTACCAGAGTTTTACCCAGGCTGATATGTCCCGCTTGCGCGCGGCCGGCTATAACGGGCAATTCCGCACTGTAGAAACCGGCGTCAGAGACTATGTCGAATGGCTGAAAGCCCAACGATCCTCGTGATCGGCCCACGCTGGGTGGGCGATATGGTGATGGCGCAGTGCCTGTTCTCGGCGCTGAAGGAACTCCATCCCGATGCCGCGATCGATGTGCTGGCGCCCGCCTGGGCGGCACCTCTGGTCAAGCGCATGCCCGAAATCCGACAGCAGATCGACTTTCCGCTGAAGCCGGGTGCGCTGGAATTCAGCCATCGTCGCCGTTTCGGCCGTCTGCTGCGCGGCCGCTACGACATGGCCTATGTCCTGCCGGGCAGCTGGAAGTCGGCGCTGATCCCGTTCTTTGCCCGCATCCCGCGCCGTTTCGGCCATCTGCGTGAAATGCGCTACGGCCTGCTGACCGACATCGTGCCGCTGCCCGATGCCGTAAAACGACGCACCGCGCAGGCCTATTTCGGCCTCGCCCAGGGTGGCAGTTTCCGCGCCCCCCGGCTGACCGTGGACGTGAAAAACCAGGCCACCCTGCTCGATCGTTTCGGCCTGGCGCCGCGGAAATTCGTAGCCCTGATGCCCGGGGCCGAGTTCGGCCCGGCCAAGCGCTGGCCAAGCGAGAGCTATGCCGGCCTTGCCCGCGAATTCATGGCCAAGGGCCTGGAGGTCGCCCTGTTTGGTTCGAAGAACGACCGCGACGTGACGGCGGAGATCGCAGCCCTTGCGCCCGGCGTCGTCGACCTCGCCGGCCAGACGCGGCTGGAGGACGCCATCGACCTGATAGCGGCGGCAAGGCTCGCGGTCTCCAACGACAGCGGGCTGATGCATGTCGCGGCCGCCGTCGGTACATCCATCGTGGCCGTCTATGGCTCGACCTCGCCTGAAAACACGCCGCCGCTGGCGGAGCGTCGCGAACTGGTCTGGCTCGGCCTGTCCTGCTCGCCCTGCCACCGGAAAATCTGTCCGCTCGGTCATCTCAACTGTCTGAAGACATTGGAAGTCGCGCAGGTCGCCGCGGCAGCGGACCGCCTGCTGGAAGTGCCGGCTGCGGCATGAAGGTACTGATCGTCAAGACTTCGTCGATGGGCGATGTCATCCACACTTTTCCGGCACTTCAGGATGCCTGCCGCGCACGGCCCGATATCGCTTTCGACTGGTGCGTGGAGGAGGCGTTTGCCGGCATCCTCGCGCTGCATCCGGCGATCGGCACCATCCACACGGTGGCGATAAGGCGCTGGCGAAAGAACCTCTTCGACACGAACACCTGGCGCGAGGCGGCGGCCTTGCGCCGAACCTTGCGCAAATGCCGCTACGACCTCGTCATCGATGCGCAAGGCCTGCTGAAGTCGGCCCTGGTGGCACGCCAGGCGCGCGCGCCGATCGCCGGCTTCGACCGGTCGAGCGTGCGCGAGCCCTCGGCGACGCTGTTCTATGATATCACCTATGCGGTGCCGCGCGACCTGCACGCCATCGAGCGGACACGGCGGCTGTTCGGGCTGGCGCTCGGCTATCGGCCGGACCTTTTGACGCTCGACTCGGGCATCGTGGCGCCAGCGGGCATGATCGCCGGCGTCGACGGCAGGACCGCGTTCCTGCTGCACGGCACCAGCCGCGAGGACAAGAAATGGCCGGTCGAGGACTGGATCGGAACCGCCCGCCTGCTGGTCGAGCGCGGCAAGATTCCGGTCACAACCTGGTCGAACGAACGGGAGAAGGTGGTGGCCGAAGCGATCGCCAAGGCCGTGCCAGCCACGGTCGTGATGCCAAAGTCGCCGCTGGACGCCATCGCCGCCATCCTCGGCCGCTCGACGCTGGTCATCGGCGCCGATACCGGGCTGACCCATCTCGCCAGCGCCTTCGGCCTGCCGACGGTCGCCGTGTTCCTGGCGACGGAGCCGGGTTTGACCGGACCGCGCGGGCCGTATGCGTCGACGTTGCTGGCGCCTGGTGGCAGACGCGTGACGCCCTCGGACGTGATGGCGGAGGCTGAACGACTTTTAGAGCTTAGGCGGACAACTACCGGGAAAGACTGAATTTTCGATCGAACGATTGGCAGGGTTGGCGCTGCCCCTCATCTGCCTGCCGGCAGGGGCGGCGCCAACCTCGCGCGAATAGCACCTGTCAGCGCGGAGCTGCGCCCAGCCGACGCCCTCAGATGAACTGCACCTGGACGATCTCGTAACCCCTGGCGCCGCCCGGCGCATTCACCTCGATGGCGTCGCCGACTTCCTTGCCGATGAGCGCGCGCGCGATGGGCGAGGAGATCGAGATGCGGCCGGATTTCACGTCGGCTTCCTGGTCGCCGACGATCTGGTAGGTCTTCTTCTCCTCGGTGTCCTCGTCGACCAGCACCACGGTGGCGCCGAACTTGACCTTTTCGCCGCTAAGCTTGGTCACGTCGATCACTTCGGCGCGCGCGATATAATCCTCGAGCTCGTTGATGCGGCCTTCATTGAGGCTCTGCGCCTCTTTGGCGGCATGGTATTCGGCATTTTCGGACAGGTCGCCATGCGAGCGCGCCTCGGAGATCGCCTCGATGATGCGAGGCCGCTCTTCCTGCTGGCGCCAACGCAGTTCTTCCTTCAATGACGCGAACCCCTCGCCTGTCATCGGGACCTTGTTCATAGTGCCTGACCTTTCCTGCTGCCGCCCCCGCATTTCGGGGGAAGCCTTGTCGTTGGGGTACAAAAAGAAAACGGTCCGGAAGCCTCGGGCTAACGGAACCGTTTCACCGCAATTTCCTTGAATATAGCAATCTTTGCGGGCTTTTCACGCCCAAAAATCGGTTTTGTAAAAATCATCCCTTCTTTTGTAGCAGGGGCGGCCGTGGGACGGAGCCGAACAAAAACGGCCGCGATCGCTCGCAGCCGCTTTGAGACATCAGGAGGGCCCGATCAGCTCCTCATGAAATGGTCGATCTGCTCGGACAGCATGCCGTATTCGCGCGAACCCTTGCCGGTGCGCTTTTCGATTTCCATCAGCTGCTGCTGGGCGCCGGCCAGATCGCCGATCTGCAGATGCGCCTCGCCGAGATATTCGCGCACCAGCGTGTAATCGGGATCGATGCGCAGCGCTTCCTCGTAATAGCCGAGGCCGACGGTGACGCGGCCGGAATGGCGGTGCGAATAGCCGAGATAGTTGAGGATGCGCGGATCCTGCTTGTTGGCGGCAAGAACGAGAACCGAGATCGCCTCGTCATAGCGGCCGGCCATCGCCAGCGCATGGCCTGCATCGTAGATGCTGTCGTCGTCCAGCATGCCTTCCTTCGGCGGTACGCATTTCTGCTTCTTCTTGTCCCAGACCTCGCCTTTCTTGCACTGGGTGACAGTCTGGTCGCTACCACCACTGCTGCCGGCGGCGAACGCCGGAACGGCAAGGAACTGCAGAGCGATAAGCGCGCTCGCCGCCTGGATCAGCACTCTTTTATGCATGGAAACCTCCTGAGGGTGTGACAATGCAACACTAACGCCGAGCGGTCCGCGTTTCATCCCGGAAAAGATCGCCTGGAGAACATGAGGTGACGGATGCCGCAAATCCGGTATCATCCGGCAAACGACTGACGGAGAGGGCCCGTGCAGCGACGGCTCGAAAAGGACTGGGATCTCACGATCGGCCCCGATACCGTACGGCTGTTCATTCTCAAGGCCAAGGCGCTGAGCGCGGGCGTTAACGAGGACTATGCCGACGGCGCCGAACACGAGGTCGAGTTCGACGGCGACACGCATGACAACCACCACCATGACGGCCTTGCCGAGGAAAGCTCGGAGAACCTCACCGAGGAAGAGCTGCGCGAGCTGATCAACGACCTCAATATCGACGAGGCCGCCGAGCTGATCGCGCTGGCCTGGGTCGGCCGCGGCGACTACGACCCCTCGGAATGGACCGATGCCGTAACCGCGGCGCGCGAGCGCGCCAACAAGCGCACGGCGAAATACTTGCTCGGCATGCCGCTGCTCGCCGACTGGCTGGAAGAGGGGCTGGAAGCGATCGGCGCGTAACGCGGAGGTAACCGATTGTGATCGGGTCTAAGCGCCTGTCCAGGCAACTTCGGCCGACTGGCGCCGTTTTGTGGATGATGGCAAAGCTGAGCTTTTCCCGAGGGTACAGGATTGCATTGGCCTTGGCCGTCACGGCTCTGCTGGTCATGCCGGCCGACGCCAAACATCGTAACAAACACCATAGGCCGCTGAGCCCGCGCGTGGAGCAGCCGCTGACACAGCGGGCCGATCAGCCGCTGAAACCGCGCGGCAAGCGGCAGTCGAGAGCGCGAACCAGGCAGCATCTCGCGCCCAATCCGGCACCGCCGGCAACGCAGGATGCTCGGCCGTCTGCCGATGTCCCGGTGCCCGAGCCACGCCCGGTGGACACCCCAAAGTCCCAAGACCAGAACGCTGAAAATCCAAAGAGCGGCGCGGCGCCCAACCCGCCCAAGGACCCCGATCTACCCAGCGACGAAGAGTCCCATCAGAAAGGCCCGAAACCACCGGAACCACCAGCCGAAACCGAAGGCGAGCCGGAGCCGCCTGCCGTGGCGCCGACGCCGACGCCAAAGCCCGCCACCACGACGCCCGAACCTCAACCGCCGGCCGTCGCCCCGCAGCCAACGCCAAAGCCGGCGGAAGCAGGTGACGAGGAGAAGATGCTGCCCGATCCACGCTCGGCCGATCTTCCCGCCGACAAGATGCCGGCTGAGGAAGTCGCCTGCCGCGAGCGCCTGAAGACACTCGGGGTCGAATTCGAGGAGCACAAGGCCGAAAGCAACCCCGAAATCGGCTGCTCGATCCCCTACCCCATCGTGCTGAAGTCGCTTGGCAAATCGATCGCGATTGCTCCGGGCACCGAGCTCAACTGCCCGATGGCCGAGGCGGCGGCGCGTTTTGCCGCCGACGTCATCCAGCCGGCGGCTAAAGCCGAATTCGGCGCTGACCTGAAATCGATCGGCCAGGCGCCGGCCTTCGTCTGCCGGCCGCGCAATGGCACACGCAAACTGTCGGAACATGCTTTCGGCAACGCGCTCGACATTGCCAGCTTTACGCTGTCCGATGGCAGGACGATCGAGGTCGGGCCGGCGCCGCCGGAAAAAGACGGCAAATTCCTCGACGCCGTGCGCAAGGCCGCCTGCGGCCCGTTCAAGACCGTGCTCGGCCCAGGCGCCGACGCCGACCACGCGCTGCACTTCCATCTCGACCTTGAGCCCCGGCGGCATGGCGGCACGTTCTGCCAATAAACGCGGTTGACGCAGGATCGCCGCCGCAATTCCGCCGCAGGCGTGAACGCGGACGCTGAGTTTTCCTTTACCCTTGATCGTTAAAATGCCGGATATCCAGAAGTAGGATTTCCGCCAATGGCCGGCAAATTTCGCGCCGTTTTCCTCGCCGCCGCGCACCAATTGAAACCTGCGGCGCTTATGGCCGCCGGTCTTGCATTGGCCACGGTTTCCGCCTGCAACACCGGCAGCGTGCTGTCGCTGCAGCCTGCCGTCGATGTCGGCTCGCAGACCGCGGCCGTGCCGCAATATCAGGGCATGCAGAAGCTTGTTCCGTCCAATCCCTACATGACGCAGGCCGCCTATCCGCGCATGGACGAGCCGATGTCGCCGGTGGAGCAGATTCCAGCCAGCGAAACCGATTGCCGCCAGCAGCTGAAGCGCCTCGATGTCGCCTACACCGACCTGGCGCCGATCCATGAGGGCCAGTGCGGCATCGACTATCCGGTCAAGGTCACGGCTATCGGCAGCATCGAGATGAAACCCGCCGCGACCCTGACCTGCGACATGGCCGCCACCTTCGCCGCCTGGACCAAGAACGAACTCGTTCCCTCCGCCCGCTGGCGCTATTTCTCCGGCGTCAGGACCATCCACCAGGGCTCAAGCTACTCCTGCCGCAACATTGCCGGCGAAGGCGTGCTGTCGGAGCACGGCAAGGGCAACGCGCTCGATGTCATGAGCATCGAACTCAACAATGGCGACGACATCGACGTGCGCAAACCCGGCCTGTTCGCCTTCCGCACCCGCGGCTTCCTCAACAATGTGCGCGCCGACGGCTGCCAGTATTTCACCACCGTGCTCGGCCCCGGCTACAATTACGACCACCGCAACCATTTCCATTTCGACATCAAGAACCGCAGGAACGGTTACCGCGCCTGCCGGTAGGAAAAGATCATGCGTCACCGGTGGACGCGATAATTTGCCGAGCCACGAGATCCTGGATGCGCCAGAGATTCTTGTCCCGAATACCGCTTTCTTCCAGCTTGCTGACGGTCCGGAACAGATACTGCGCCGACGACCCCCAGTGTCCGGCGGCTCGCGCCAGCGTGTCCGCAACCTGCTCCAACGGCAACCGTCCGGCATAGGCCTTGCCACCCGGCGCGGCGACGAAAGCCAGAGCGCGCAGCGGACCCTGCTTGGTCTTGACCTTGATCCAGCAGGGCACGTTGGTTGGTGGGTTGGCATCGATTTCCCGGCGCATCAGCTGGCCGAGCTGCCCGAAATGATCTTCATCGGGAAGCCGGTAGACGATCCCGTTGCAGCTGCCGCCGCGGTCCAGCGCCAGCATCAGGGCAGGCAATTCGCGCGTGCCCCGCCAACGCGTCAGCTTCAGGCAGAACGAACGGTGCCATCCAGGCGCCGTCGCCGGGCGCTGCTCGACAGGAACGAATTCGGGATTCCAGATCAACGAACCATAGGCGAAGACCCACAGCATTTCGGGCCGATATTCGGCAAGCAGTCGAGCGACCAACTCATCGAACTCCGCGTTGGTGTGCTCGGCCGTTCCAGGCTCAGGCCCTGGATCCAGTTCGACGCGCTCGACCCGGGCGACAAGATCCGCGGTCAACGCCATCGTTCTCGGGCCCGTCGGCTTCCGTTTCATTCCCGCCCCCACGAAAAAATGATGGCTGACGATAAACCGTCTGCTCATCTCTGGCCATTGATTTCCAGGGAACCGTCAGGCAACAGATAGCGCTCGGATCGAGCCGCCTTTATGAGCCAACGAAGCCTCCAGCGACGCATTGCGATCTGGGTAGTGGCCGTGCTGGGCGGCTATCTGGCGCTCGCCTATGTCGCGGCGCCGGAATTCTGGACATTCCGTGATCGCGGCTTTCGCGATCGGCATTTCGAGATGGTCACCCACACGCCGCAAGGCATTCCCGGCGACCCCATCAATGTCGGCCTGATCGGCACGGAGAAGGAGCTGGTGCACGCTTTCGCCGTCGCCGGCTGGGACACCGCCGACGCCGTCACCTTGAGAACCGCCATCGACATCGGCGAAAGTGTCCTGTTTTCCCGCCCCTATCCCGACGCACCGATAAGCCGTCTGCTGTTCGAAGGCCGCGCCCAGGAACTCGCTTTCGAAAAGCCGGTCGGCGACAGTGCCGACCGGCGCCATCACGTCCGTTTTTGGCGAACGGATACGGTTGGCGACGATGGCAGGCCGCTCTGGCTGGGTGCCGCCAGCTTCGATCGCGGCGTCGGTCTGAGCCATGACACGGGCGCCATCACCCATCACATCGGTCCCGACCTCGATGCCGAGCGCGACTTTATGGTCGGCGATCTCAATGCCGCCGGCCTGTTGGCCTCGACCAGCGGCCTGGCGGGCATCGGCCCCACCCGGAGCGGCCGCAATGGCGGCGGCGACCCTTATTTCACCGACGGCAAGGCGGTCGTCGGCGTGCTGAAGCAGTTGCCGTGACGGCAGGTCAGGTCGTCGCGATGACGATCTTGCCGAACGGCCCCTTCTCGAAGGCGCGCCGCCCTGGGATGCTGTCTGATCCACCCGCATCCGCTGTCATCTTTCTAAAATGGCCGCCGACTATTTTCGAAAGCCGTGCGGCAATGCTATTGAGCCCTCATGCTATACGTTGAAATCGCCACCGTGGTCGTCCTCATCTGCGTGAACGGCCTTCTGTCGATGTCCGAACTCGCCATCGTCTCATCGCGGCCGGCTCGCCTGAAGGCGATGATCGACCGCAACGTCAAGGGTGCCGGCCGCGCTTTGGCGCTTGGCTCCAATCCCGGCAAATTCCTGTCCTCCGTGCAGATCGGCATCACGCTGGTCGGCGTGCTCTCGGGTGCCTTTTCCGGCGCCACGCTCGGCCAGAGGCTGGCGCAATATCTGGCTACGGCAGGCATCCGCGAGAACATAGCCGATCCGCTCGGCGTCGGCATCGTCGTGGCCATCATCACCTATGCCTCGCTGATTATCGGCGAACTCGTGCCCAAGCAGATCGCGTTGCGCGATCCCGAGCGGGTCGCGGCACGGGCGGCGCCGGCAATGACCATCCTGGCCACCATCTCGGCCCCTCTGGTCTTCCTGCTCGATATTTCGGGCCGTGCCGTGCTCTGGCTGCTCGGCCAGCGCGGCGAAAGCGAGGAAAAGGTCACCGACGAGGAGATCAAGATGCTGGTCGCCGAGGCCGAGCATCACGGCACTATCGAATCCGACGAGCGGCGCATGATCGCCGGCGTCATGCGGCTTGGCGACCGCGCCGTGCGCGCCGTCATGTCACCGCGCACCGATGTCGACTGGATCAACCTGCAGTCCGACGATGCCACGATCCGCAAGCTTCTGATGGACACTCAGCATTCGCGCCTGCCCGCCGGCGACGGCGGGGTGGACGCTATGATCGGCGTCATCCAGACGCGCGACGTGCTGGCCGCACTGCTCGGCGGCCGCGCGCTCGACCCGCGCAAATATGTGCGCGCGGCACCGATCGTGCACGATCAGGCCGATGCGCTTGATGTGTTGCAGAAGCTGAAGGAGAGCGACGTGCCGATGGCGCTGGTGCATGACGAATACGGCCACTTCGAAGGCATCGTCACCCCCGCCGACATCCTAGAAGCCATCACCGGCGTCTTCCGCTCGGATCTCGAGGCCGGCGAGGAAGAAAACGCCGTCCAGCGCGACGACGGCTCATGGCTTCTCGCCGGCTACATGCAGGCCGACGAGATGGCCGAGGTGCTCGGCATCGACCTGCCGGAGAACCGCGACTACGAGACCGTCGCCGGCTATGTGCTGTCGCACATGCACCATCTGCCGGCGACTGGCGAATGTGTCGACGCGCAGGGCTGGCGTTTTGAGGTCGTCGACCTCGACGGCCGCCGCATCGACAAGCTGATCGCCACCCGCCTGCCCAGCGGTCACCGCGAGATGGTGCGCTGACGGCATATGCCTGGTTTCGGTCCGGCGGCCCTCGACGGCGGCCAATATACTGCGCGGACCGCGAGCTCTACCGCTCGGTGAAGGCGCGGGCGAAGGAATCGAGCATCGGCCGTGCCAGATACTCCAGGAAAGTCCGGTCACCGGTGTTGATGAACGCCTCGACTGGCGTTCCGGGATAAAGCTGCTCGGGCTTTACGCCGGGCGGCAGGTCGGCCGCGATCCTCAGCTTGGCTCGGAAATAGGGCTCATGCGTTGCCTCGTCGACGAGCCGGTCCGCTGAGATTTGCGCCACCGTGGCTGAGACCTCGGGAGTGAGCCGCGCATTCAAGGCCGACAGCCGCAGCTTCGCCGGCTGGCCGACACGGACCTGATCGAGGTCTTTCGGCCGCAGCCTTGCATCGACGACGAGGCCCGATGCCGTGGGCAGGATCTCCATGATCTTTTCGCCGGGGGCGATCACGCTTCCCTTGGAATTATAGGCCGACGACACCACGATGCCTGCCGCCGGCGCCTTGATCGTCGTGCGCCGCAGCACCGCCTCCGCCGCCCTGGTCTGCTCCTCGACATCGGCCAGATTGGAGCGAACGTCGTCCAGCTTCGTCAGCGCCTCCTCGACGCGTTGCGTGGTCTGGCGCTCGATCTGCTCCTGGGCTTCGACGATCTGGGTGTTGGCCGTCGCCAGGTTGGCCTCCAGCGCCCCGGCCTGCCCGACGAGATCGGCCTCGCTGCGCAATAGCTGGGAGTACTCGGTACGGTTGGTGAGGCCCTTGTCCAGCAGGCCGGTCTTGATGCCGAGTTCGTTCTTCACGACGTCGGCTTGCTGCTGAATGGCCTGCTGCTGGGCCTGCAACCCCACCACCGACTGCCGATGCATGGCGACGCGTTGTGCCAGGATCGATTTTTCCGACCGGAACCGGGCCAGCCTGGCGTCGAACTCCTTTTGCTGTTCGCGAACCAGGATCTCGAAGTCGTGCTGGAAAGGTGCCGGCGCCGCTTCGATGATGGGCGCCATCCTGTCCAATCCGTCGCGTTCCGCCTCCAGCCGCGCCGCACTTGCCCTGAGCGCGATCGACTGCCTCACAAGCCGGTTGAGCTCGGCCTGCGCGGCGGTTGGGTCCAGCACGACCAGGTCCTGGCCCTGTTGCACGCGATCGCCTTCATGGACCGGTAATTCCCTGATGATACCGCCCTCGCGATGCTGGATGCGGATGTTTCCGCCGGTCGCCGAGATCGTGCCTTGCGTGATCACCGCTCCCGACAAGGGAGCGCTGACGGCCCAATAGCCGAAGCCGCCCGCCAGCACCGCTATGGCGACATAGCCGGTGTGGGCCACGCGTCTTATGTCGGTGCGAGGCTGGCTGTCCCAGGCGAGGCTCTGTGTCGTCATCTCACGATCCGAAACTGCCACCCGCGCGGATTGTCGGGACGAATGCCCCGGTCACCACCGTGCTCTGCTGGGGGGCCTTGCCGATGACCGAGCGCCGCAGCACCTCGTCGGCAGGGCCGAAGGCTTCGACCAGGCCGCCGCGCAAAAGCATCACGCGGTCGCAAGCGGCGGCGATCGCAGGGCGATGGGTGACCACGATGACCGTGACGCCCGCCGCTCGCGCGGCCGAAAGCACCGCCTCGAGCGCGGCCTCGCCGCTGCCGTCGAGATGGGAGCTGGGCTCGTCGAGTACCAGGAGCCGCGGATTTCCGTAGAAGGCGCGCGCCAGGCCGATTCGCTGGCGCTCGCCCCCCGACAGCGCCCTGTCCGACGGGCCGATCATGGTCTGGTAGCCGTCGCGCTGCGCCAGGATCAGCTCGTGCACCTGGGCGCGCCTTGCCGCCTCGACGATTGCGGCGTCGTCCGCTTGCGGGTCGAAGCGGGCGACGTTTTGCGCGATCGATCCAGGAAAGAGCTCAACCTCCTGCGCGAGGTAGCCGACATGCTTTCCAAGCTGGCTCTCGTCCCAGGTCCTGAGGTCGGCGCCGTCGATCCTGATTGAGCCGCCGGTCGGTTGGGCGGCCCCCACGAGCAACCGCGCCAGTGTCGATTTGCCGGCCCCGCTCGGGCCGACGATGGCCAGCGCTTCGCCCGCGCCGATCGCAAAGTTGAGCCGCTTGAGGATGGGTTCCGTGCCGGGTTGGGCGTTCGGCGCCATGAAGAAGACGTCCTGTACGGAAATCGCGCCGGCCGGATCGGGCAGGATCAGTTTTCGCGGCTCGGCCGGACGCATTGCGAGCGCTTTTTCCAGCCGCGTCCACGCCCGCCGCGCGTCGGCGATCTGCCGCCAGGCGCCGATCAGCTGGTCGAGCGGCTGCAGCGCGCGCGACGACACCAGCGAGGAGGCGAAGATCATGCCGGCCGTCATCTGCCCCTGCAGCACCAGCCATGCGCCGGCGCCGAGGATCGCCAGTTGCAGCATCATGCGCAGCGCCCGCGAGGCGCCGCTGAAGATCGCGTTGGCGCTCGATGAACGGTCATGGAAAGTGAGCGCCGCCGCCACGTGCCGTCCCCAGACCAGCGAGGCATTCCGCACCATGCCCATGGCGCGCAGCGTCTCGGCATTGCGGGCAAAGGCCTGTTCCGCCTGGCTGGCCAACGCCGAACACTCCGCGGACAAGGCATCGTTCCTGCCGATCGCAAGCTGGTTGGCCACGACGAGGAATAGCAGAAGCACCGCGCCGGCGACCGTCACCCAGAACAGCACCGGATGGATGAGATAGAGCAAGGCGAGGAAGACAGGGGCGAAAGGCAGGTCGAACAGCACCGCCACGCCGCGTGACCTGATGAAGGCGCAGACCGAAGCGAGATCGCGCAGCGGCGACAGGCCGCCGGCATATCTCGCGCCGAGCGAAACGGCGAAGGTGCTGGCACCCAGCTTGCGGTCGACGGTCGCCGCGACGCGCTGCGTGTAGACGGCGCGGATCGCGTCCAGCAGCCCGAGGAAGGCGAGCGCGAGCACCGCGATAGCTGACAGATAGACAAGCGTCTCGACGCTGGAGGACGGCAGCACGCGGTCATACACCTGCAGCAGGTAGAGCGGAATCACCAACAGCAGGATGTTGATCAGCAGCGAGAAGACGCCGACATCGGCGATAGCGCGCAGGAAGACCGGACGCAGGCCGGACGGTCCAGTCATTTCCGCATTTCCCGCCGCTGCATGATCCCGGCCCTTACGCGTGGCCCCCGAATTCGGAACCGCCGTGCAGCGTGCTGCTGGCGATGCTATGCGTGGCGGTGCTGGTGGTGGTGTGCAAAGCGCTCGCCGGCGCGTTGTCCAGCGTATAGGCGCGGATATAGTCGATCTTCATCTCGGCAGGCGTCGCCAGATGATCGGGAGGCGCGCCGGCAAGACCGCCGACCGCGAGATCGGCCAGCATGTACATGGGCTTGTGCATATCGGATGGCGTCGCCGCTTCCGCGACCTGGACACCGTCATAAGTCCAGACGAGCTTGTCCGGCGTCCACAGCAGCCCATAGGTGTGGAAGCCGGCGGTATCCATGGTGTTTACCGTCGACGTCACCTTGGTGTGGGTTCCCGTTTCATTCGAATGCGCCGTCATGATCAACGAGTTCGGGTCCTGCCCGCGCGTTTCCACCACATCCAGTTCCGGCGGCCACGAGCCGTCTGCCGGCAGCAGCCAGAAGGCGGGCCAGGCGCCGGCGTTCTCGGGCAGGTCGGCGCGCATTTCGAAATAGCCGTAGGTTTGTGAGAAGGTGCTGTGCGTATTGAGGATACCTGACGTGTATTCGTAGTTGTTGATCAGGGGCTTGATGTCGGCCGGCGCCTGCGCGGCGGTGATGGTGAGCACGCCGTTATTCACGCTGAACGGGTGGACGGAACTCGTCGGCCCGTAATTGGCGTCGATGTACCATTGCAGCTCGCCATTGCTGGTCAATGTGCTGCCGTTCGGCGCTCCCCATGAGAAGTTGGTATCCCACGTGCCGCCCTGAGCGTTGTGAAGATTGAGCGCGTTGAAATCGTCGCTGAAGGACAGCTTCATGCCGGACATGTCGATCGGCAATTCGAACTGGTTGGGCTGCAGCTTGTCGATGGTCGTGTCCTTGAACTCGAGGATCTCGCCGGATCCGAGGTTCAGCAGCACGTTCGATCCCGCCTGGATCAGGTTCGAGTGAACGGCATCGAACGACGTGAAACCATAGCCATTGAGGCGGACGGTGTCGGTGGCGGCGAAATTGGCGATCAGGTCGCTGCCGTTGCCTTTCGAGGTGACGAACGTGTCGTAGCCACCGCCGCCATCGATCAGAACATCATTTCCCGCGCCGCCGTCCAGCGTCTGGTGCCCAGCCTTGGCGGTGATGATGTTGTCCAAGCCGTTTCCGAAAGCGTAGTTGTTGGGGTTTGTGACGATGAGGTTCTCGACATTGGCGGGGAGCTTGTAGCTCATCCACGTGCTGATCGTGTCGATGCCTGCCCCGGCGCCCTCGGCCACCTTGTTGCCCGCCCCATAGAGGTAATAGATGTCATCGCCCGTGCCGCCATGCATGGTGACGTTGAGATTGCCCGCTCCGTAAAACGAGTCATTTCCCGCGCTGCCATACAAGTCGGGCCCGGCCCCAGGCGCCGAGAACCAGTGGTTGGACGTACCGCTATAGGGAAGAGGAACACCCACGGCGTTGACGAAGAAGCTCATCGGATACATCCTCCTCGTGAGGCATGGCCGCCTCGAACCGTTCGCTTACGGACTTCCGGATGGCCACGTCGGATCAATGCTGAAAGGAACGATTTCGTTCCGGGGAATCATTACACAATCCACCATAACATCGATCTTTCGGAAGACATATACTTATTGTCCGGGAAAAGAGCGGCGCTTAAGCAAAGATATTTAGTAAAATGGTGTATAAACTAGAAATTGCAAAGGATCTACTTAGATGAATGATCTACTTAGATGACGGCTACCCCTCCGAGCCCATCAGCCTCCCTCCTCGGCGCATGGTGGGCGGGAAGCTTAGGCCATCAGAGAGCGGCTTCGATCGGCTCGGCAAGCCTGGGATTTGAGCGTGCCGCGATCAGGCAACTGGTGACGATGAGACCCGCTCCCGCCAGCGTGGTCCAGGTCACCGCCTCGTCGAAGAAAAGGAAGCCAAGTGCGATCGCCCAGATGAAGGCGGAGTATTCCGTCGGGATCAGATACTGCGCTTCCGCCCGCGCATAGGCCCAGCTCATCAGGAATTGGCCGGCGAGCGACAGCGCCGTCACGCCGGCGAGCGGAAGCCAGAGCTCGCGCGGCAGGGCAATGGCCAGCCAGGGCGCCGCGAGACCAAGGAAGACCGCCACGCAAAGGTTCTGAAACAGCATGATCTCGATCGGCTTGGCCACCAGCGCCTGCTGCCGCGCAAGGATCAGATTGTAGGCATAGAACACCGTCGACACCAGCACCGCCGCCGTGCCGAGCAAGGCATCCCTGGCATGGCTTGTCTGCCCGAACTGTCCGCCGACGATGATTGCGACGCCCGCAATGCCGGCCAGCGAGGCCCAGATCGCCTGACGCTGTATGCGTTCGCCGAGCAGCAACGCCGCCAGCAGCAGGGCGAACAGCGGCGCCACGAAACTGAGCCCGATCGCCTCCGCCAGCGGCAGCCTGGCAAGCCCCCAGAAGAAGGACAGCAGGACAAAGCCGACGACCGCGGCACGCAGCGCATGCAGCCTGAGCACGGAAGGCTTGGGCAGCGTGCGCGGTCCCGCCGACCAGCCGGCGCCGGCAACCACGGTCGCGAGCATGCTGCGCCACAGCACCGTGTTGTAGACGCCGACGGCAAGGACCAGGACCTTCATCGCCGCGTCCATCCCCGACAGCAGGAAGATGCCAAGCGCGCAGACAAGCACCGGGATCATGGGAGAAACGGCGCCTGCCAGGCTGGATGACTTCACGAGGCCCCTCATGTGACGGATCGCAGCCGGATATATCAGGGCGGACCGGCGGGGCCAGATGGCAGCCCCGCCGATATGGCGGTCCAACCATGGCGACTTGTGGAATGGCTGGGAAAGCTCGCAGCGAGCCCGCCAACCATTGCCGGCTTGTCTAGCGGCGCGTGACCGCGAAAGCGGATATCTGAGCATCGAGTTTCGGCCATGGCATGACGGACCGGCTTTTGCGCTATTCTGGCAAGTCCGCCTTCCGAAGGCCCGTTGTCGCGGTCTTCCACCCGTTAAAACGGGGCAGCACCTCCGCGAGGTCCGAAAGCCGCAATGTGGGATCGAATTCGCGCAGGCGCGCATCTTCTCCGCTTCAGAAAGCTGTCCCGCCAAGGCATGACTTGCCATCGCGACACGCATCGCGCTCGCGTAGTTCGGCTGCGAGCGCAAAGATCTCGGTTTGCGCTTGGCACGTTCGATTTCAGCCTCCTCGACCTTCGGCGTGATTGCGCCGACTACGTTTGAGGCGATCTGATCCTGGAGATCAAAGATCTCCGCCAGAGTGCCGTCAAAAACAGTCGGCCCATAAATGGAGGCCGGTGGAAGAGTCGAGGAGCTGTCCTGTACGGCCAACGTTTTGGCGGCAAGAGATTTGAGTTAGGATGACGCAGCACTGGCGCGCTATAGAGCACCCTTATGAACGAATCTGCCAGTAGAGCAGACAGCAACACAGCAGTCGCGAGCGACCTTGCCGACGGCGATCCCCGCCTTGCCTTCATTTATCAGGAGGCGGTGAGAGGCCTCAATCACCAGCAGAACCTCGTCGAGAACATGAACGCCCGCGCCGGCAGCCTCATCTTCGCCACTGCGTTCGCCAACTCGCTGCTTGGCGGAAGGGCGCTTTCCGACGGGCTTGGGCTTTGGGACTGGATCGCGGTGGTTCTGCTGTTCGTCATCGGCGGGCTGATCGTCTTCTTGCTTTGGCCCTACCACAAATACACGTTCCGCTTCGACCCAGAAGAGCTGCTCCATCAATATGTCGACGGCGACAGGCCGGCAAACATGTCGGCCATGCAGCGCGCGCTCGCCCTTCGCATCAAGGCGGACATGGTCAGCAACTGGCGCATTATCCAGCGGCTTCGGGTGGCATTGCAGATTGCGCTGGTCCTTCTGTTGTTCGACATCCTGGCCTGGCTTTTCGCGATCGCGGGTATTTGAGCCGTTCGATATTCGGAGCCGACCCGACCTGGACCGACGACCGCCCTTTGAGGTGGCAGTCTGCCGACGAGCACCTTCGGGAACTAAGGCATCAGCACGACCTTGCCGGTCGAGCCGCCCTCTTCGGGCAAAGGACGAGCACGTGGCTCCCGGGACGGGCGCCTTCGCAAGAGCGCTGTGTCTGCGGCACTCTCACCTGCTTGCGAGGCGCTGAGGGGCGGCGCGGCGTTGCATGCAGATCTTTCGCGCAGCCGCAACTCCTTGCAGGAACGCGAAAAAAGGGCGACGCAAGCGCCGCCCCATATCCCTTGGGAGGACAATCCGATCCGGCGGATCAGGCCGCCTGGGCTTCTCCGGCGATGGCATCGGCGGCGCGGGCGGCCTTCAGCACCTTGGCCCACCAGGCGACGTCGTTGACCAGCGCGGTGGCGGCCTGGTTCAGGTGCTCGAGATCTTCGAGCTTCTTCTCGCCCTGGCGCACGGCGAGGAAATCGCCCCAGGCGATATGGACTGCGGACTTGACCGGCGCCATCTGCAATTCGACGGCGTGGAGACGAAGCTGTTCGACGGCGCGGGCGCCACCGACGCTGCCATAGCCGACAAAGCCGGCCGGCTTCTTGTTCCACTCGTTGGCGGCGTAGTCGATCGCATTCTTCAGCACGGCCGTCGGGCCGTGATTGTATTCGGCGGCGGTGAAGATGAAGCCATCGAATCCGGCGACCTTCTTCTGCCAGCGCTGTGCGACTTCGTTCTGCGACGGCGCCCAGGCGGAGGACGCGACCTCATCGAAAAAGGGCAGCGGAAAGTCGCGCAGATCGACAATTTCGACATCAATGTCGGCATGTGCCTTGGCGATCTTGGCGATCCACTGCGTCGGCACGTCGGCGAAGCGGGCGGCGCGCGTCGAACCGATGACAATGGCGATTTTGGGCTTGGACATAAGGGGCTCTCCTAGCGGGAATTTTTGGTATCGTTTGGATACCGGCGCTATATGTGATACTGACAATTTGAGGCGCAAGGAGGCACGTTTTTGTTACTGAGGCACCCGCATAACACCGAGGACTGCCGCGCCGTGTCGGAAATCCTGCAGCGCGTCGGCGACAAATGGACCGTGCTCGTGGTCGGCAAGCTGGGCGGCGGACCGCTGCGTTTCAACGAATTGCGCGCCGCCGTCGGCGGCATCTCCCAGAAGATGCTGACCACCACCTTGCGCGGCCTGGAGCGCGACGGCTTCGTCACGCGCAAGGTATTTCCGACCATTCCGCCGCGCGTCGATTACGAGCTGACCGAGCTCGGTCACGAGTTGCTGGTGCCGGTCGGCGCGCTCGGCGAATGGGCACGCAAGAACACCCAGCGTGTCCAGTCGGCACGCGCCAGATTCGACGACATGCACGCCTGAAGCCCATGCGCGGCAAGGGATTCGGGACCTGCACTGAGCGGCTCTAGCTGCCCAGGCGAAGTCACGGTTCCCTGAAAGCGACTTGGTCCATGGCGCTCGATGCCGGCCCGACGCGCCCGGCCCCCCTCTCGACGATAACCGCATTCCAACGGCAGCCAGTCAGGCTCTTCGCGCCAAGCAAGGCGTCTGGCTGCAGAGTGTGCACGTCGCTGTTCGCTGCTTCGCATCCGTGGTGTGCAGGCAGGCGGTGCGCCCAAGGTCCTGTTTGACTTCGGCGTAAGCGGTTATGCCGAGCAGGCAGACGAGGGCCACGAGAGCCGCCGCAAGCCAGCCGTTCAACAGATGTTGACGCATTGTCTTCCTCCGGTGCCCGGGAGAATTGCGCGTGGAAGGCAACGGCAGCATGTCGCTGAACGCATCGCTTCGCTCGGGCGATGTTACAAATGCCCGGGCTTGGCGGTGTCGAATCAGCTCTCGGCGGGAACCACCTTCGGCTTGCCCTCGCCGTCGAGCGCCACCATGACGAAATCGGCGTGCGTCACCTTTTCCATCAGGTCGGAAAGGTAGCGCTGCGCCCAGGCCTCGACCTTGAGCGTCATCGAGGTGCGGCCGACGCGTTCGACATGGGTGTAGATGCACAGCGTGTCGCCGATCTTCATCGGCTTGGCGAAGGACATCTCCTTGACCGCCGCCGTCACCACGCGGCCCCTGGCGCGCTCGGCGGCGCGGATGCCGCAGGCAAGATCCATCTGCGCCATCACCCAGCCACCGAAAATGTCGCCGGCGGCATTGGCGTCCGAAGGCATGGCCAGGGTGCGCAGCGTCAGGTCTCCGATCGGCCGTCCGTCCGCGTACTGCACCATGGGCAGAATCCTCAAGCAGTGATGGTCATCGATCCCGTATCGCCGCTACGGGAATAGGTCAACGCGCGGCGGCTGCTGTTTCCTCGCCCCAAGGCCATAGGCTAACCTGGCGTTAGCCCGGTTGTGCCAGATTTTCAGCGGTTTCGGGTTCTGGAACGGGCTTCCCCCACTCCGTCGCTGTTTCGCAGCGCCACCTCTCCCCCCTCCGGAGGGAGAGGAAGGAGCCAGGCCGGGCAAGGCTAGCGCCCCTTCCTCTACCCCGTCGATCGGGGGAGAGGTGGCGCCGCAAAGCGGCGACGGAGTGGGGGTCGACGGCTCGGCGTGGAATTGGCATACCCCGATTGTGCCTGATTTTCAGCGGTGTCGGGCGTCAGGACGGTTTTTCCCAATCGCCGAGGAACGCAGTTCCTGGAGATCGCACCTCTCAGAAATAACGTGCAAGGTTGGCGCGGATGCGGTCGAGAACCGTATCCCCGGAAATGTCCGGGACGAATGCCTTGCCGGTGATCGCCTCGTAAGCCTGGGCATACACCCCAGAGGCCTGTTCGACGATCTCGTCCGGAATCCTCGGGATCGGGTCCTTGTAGGGATCGCAGCGCGCCGTCACCCATGAGCGGATGAAATCCTTGTCGAAGCTCTCCGGCCGCGTGCCATCGGCCAGCGCCTGTTGGTAGCTCGCCGCGATCCAGTACCGGCTGCTGTCGGGCGTGTGGATTTCGTCGGCGAGAATGATCGTCCCGTCCTTGTCTGTCCCGAATTCGTATTTCGTGTCGGCCAGGATCAGGCCGCGTTCGGCTGCGCGCGCCTGGCCGCGGGCGAACAGCTTCAAGGCATAATCCGAAACCGTGTCCCACTGCTCCTGCGTAAGCAGGCCCTGCTCCAGGATCTCGGCCCTGGACAGCGGCTCGTCATGGCCGCCGTCGGCCGCCTTGCTGGTCGGCGTGATGACCGGCTCGGCCAGCCTCTCATTGTCGCGCAGGCCGTCTGGCAGGCGCATTCCATACATGTCCCGTTCGCCGCGTCGGTAGCGGGTCAGGATCGAGGTGCTGGTGGTCCCCGCCAGATAGCCGCGCACGACGATCTCGACCGGCAGTATGTCGAGCCTTGTGCCGACGACGACGTTGGGGTCGGGATATTCCAGCACATGGTTCGGGCAGATGTCGGCGGTTTCCTCGAACCAGTACCGCGCCGTCCGGGTGAGGATCTCTCCCTTGAACGGGATCGAGGTCAGGATGATGTCGAAGGCGCTGAGACGGTCGGTGGCGATGATGATACGCCTGCCGTCGGCCAGGTCGTAATTCTCCCGGACCTTGCCTTTGTAATAGCCCGGCAGTTCGGGAATGAAAGCATCCGACAGGACACGCATGGGTTCTCCTGCCTTTGCGCGGAGTGGCCAGGGGCATGATTCCGAAAAGTTTCGGAAAAAATCATGCCGAAATGATGCCATCCGCATAGTCCGTCGACCCCATGCATATCAAGCGCGATTGTCGGCATTCCCCGAAAGCCGGCCGGTATACCAGTCGCTTTTTTCACAACCGATGCCGGAAGGCGCGGCGACGCGGCGAACCCATGGCGTCTAGGCTGCGCCAGATTTCCGGAGCCGCCATTTTCATCATGCAGACCTATGACTTCATCATCGTCGGCTCCGGCTCGGCCGGCTCGGTTCTGGCCGACAAACTGTCGGCTTCGGGCCGCTTCTCGGTGCTGGTGCTGGAAGCCGGTGGCAGCGACCGGCGCTTCTACGTGCAGATGCCGCTCGGCTACGGCAAGACCTTCTTCGATCCCACGGTGAACTGGAACTACAAGACCGAGCCGGATCCCGGCCTTGGCGGCAATGTCGACCACTGGCCGCGCGGCAAGCTGCTTGGCGGGTCGAGCTCGATCAACGCCATGGTCTGGATCAGAGGCGCCCGCGAAGACTTCGATGACTGGCGCGCCGCCGGCAATCCCGGCTGGGGCTATGACGATCTGTTGCCGGCCTTCAAGGCGCTCGAGGACAACGAAGCCGGCGCCGACGCATGGCGCGGCACCGGCGGTCCCCTGCACATCAGCGACACCACTGATGCCGTCCACCCGCTGACGAAGCGCTATCTCACCGCCGGCCAGCAGGCCGGCCTGCCGCTCAACCCCGATTTCAATGGTGCTGCCCAGGAAGGCGTCGGCATTTACCAGATCTCGACCAAGAACGGCCGCCGCATGTCGGCCGCCCGTGCCTTCCTGCGCCCGGCGATGAAGCGCGCCAATGTGCGCGTGGAGACCAAGGCGCTGGCAAGCCGCGTCCTGTTCGAAGGCAAGCGCGCCGTCGGCGTCGAGTATTTGCAGAACGGTCAGACCAGGACGGCCCGCGCCGGCCGCGAAATCATCCTGTCCGCGGGCTCGATCAACTCGCCGCAGCTCATGCAGCTCTCCGGGGTGGGTCCGGCGGCGCTGCTTGAAGGCTTGGGCATCCCGGTCGTGCATGCCAACGAGAATGTCGGCGCCAATCTGCAGGACCATGTCGGCATCAACTACACCTTCAAGGGCAAGCTGCCGACGCTGAACCAGATCCTGCGTCCCTGGTGGGGCAAGCTTTTGGTCGGCATGCAGTACATCCTGACCCGCTCCGGGCCGCTGTCGCTGTCGATGAACCATGGCGGCGGCTTCTTCCGCACCGATCCGGCCTTCTCGCGCCCCAACATGCAGCTCTATTTCCAGGCCTTCTCGACCCTCATCCCGAAGAACGGCGAGCGGCCGATCCTGACGCCGGATCCGTGGCCGGGCTTCTCCATCGGCCTGTCCAACTGCCGGCCATCGAGCCGGGGCGAGATCATGATCCGCTCCAGCAATCCGCTCGATTATCCCAAGATCGTCGCCAACGCCTATTCGACCAATGCGGACGTCACCGAGATGCTCGACGCGGTGAAATTCGTGCGCAAGATCGCCTCGATGCCCGCCATGGCCGAGATCATCGCCGAAGAGGTGCTGCCCGGTCCGTCGATCCGGTCCGACGCCGACCTGATCACCGATTTCAGGAAACGCTCCGGCACCGTCTATCACCCGGTCTCGACCTGCCGCATGGGACCCGATCCCTCGCGCTCCGTCGTCGATCCGCGCCTCAAGGTGCACGGGCTCGAAAGCTTGCGCATCATCGACGCCTCGATCTTTCCCGACAACATCACCGGCAACACCAACGCCGCCTCGGTCATGACCGGGTGGAAGGGCGCCGAACTGGTTCTGGAGGACCACACATGAAGATCACCGACGTCAAGACCTGGGTTGTCGGCAACCCGCCACCCGGCATCGGCGGCAAGTATTTCATCTTCGTCAAGCTCACCACCGATGGCGGCGTGGTCGGCTATGGCGAGGCCTACAACGCCACCTTCTCCGCCCATGTCACGGCCAAGCTCGTCGAGGACATGGCCGAGCGCTATCTGATCGGCCACGATCCGCACGACATCGAGAATTTCTTCCGCCGCGCCTATTCCTCCGGCTTCACCCAGCGCCCCGACGTGACCGGCATGGGCTGTTTTTCCGCACTCGAAATGGCTTGTTGGGACATCGTCGGCAAGGAAGCCAACAAGCCGGTCTACAAGCTCCTTGGTGGCCAGGTGCACGAGACGCTGCGCTCTTACACCTATCTCTATCCGCACACCGGCAGCGTCCATTCCGAGGACGCGCCGGATGGCAGGAATGTCTATAACGACCCGGAGATGGCGGCGGCCTGCGCGCTCGAATATGTCGAGCAGGGGTTCAATGCCGTCAAGCTCGACCCGGCCGGCCCCTACACCGCCTTCGACGGCCATCAGCCGCGCCTCGTCGACATCGATGTCTCGACCCGCATGATCAAGGCGATCCGCGAGGCGGTCGGCACCCGCGCCGATATCCTGTTCGGCACGCACGGCCAATTCACGGCATCGGGCGCGCTGCGCATGGCGCGCGCCATCGAGCCTTATGATCCGCTGTGGTTCGAGGAGCCGGTGCCGCCCGACATGCCCGAAGTGATGGCGCAGGTCGCCCGCGCGACTTCGATCCCGATCGCCACCGGCGAGCGGCTGACGACCAAATCCGAATTCGCCCGTGTCATCGAGAACCGTGCCGCCACCATCTTGCAGCCGGACCTCGGCCGCTCCGGCGGCATTCTGGAAACCAAGAAGATCGCGGCCATGGCCGAGGCCTATCACATCCAGGTCGCGCCGCACTGCTATTGCGGGCCGATCGTCGGTGCCGCCAACATCCAGCTCGCGGTGACGCTGCCCAACTTCCTGATCCTGGAATCGCTGAAGCAGTGGGACGGTTTCCACGCCACGCTGTTGAAGAAGAAGATCGAATGGCAGGACGGCAATGTCATCCCGTCGAAGGAGCCGGGCCTCGGCGTCGAGCTCAACGAGGCGGTCTGCGACGCCCATCCCTACACCGGCAAGGACCTGCATCTGCAGATGATGCAGACGCCGCTGATGCCGTGAGCGAAAGCTACGCCTTCATCGGCCTTGGCCATCTCGGCGGCAATCTTGCCGCCAGCCTGATCCGCAACGGCTTTGACGTCACCGTCGTCGACCGCGACCCCGCCGCCGTCGAGCGCCTTGTCGCGCTCGGCGCGACGGCCGCCAATAGCCCGGCCGAAGCCGCGGCGCGGGCCGGCAATGCCATCACCTGCCTGCCTTCGCCAAAAGTCAGCGAGGCGGTGCTGGCCGGCCCGGGCGGATTGCTGGAAGGTCTGCCCAGGGGCAGCACCTGGATCGAGATGTCGACCAACGGCCGGGACGAGATTTTGCGGCTGGCCGCCCTCGCCTCGGCCAAGGGGATCGAGACGCTGGAATGCCCGGTCACCGGCGGTGTGCATCTGGCGGCGGCTGGCAAGATCACCGCGCTGGTCGGCGGCGACGCCCCCCTCTACGAGCGTCACCGCCCGGCCATCGAAGCGATGTGCGCCAAGTCGTTCCTGATGGGCCCGATCGGCTCGGCGGCGGTGATCAAGGTTATCACCAACATGCTGGCCTTCATCCATCTGGTCGCCGCCGGCGAGGCGCTGATGCTGGCCAAGCAAGGCGGGCTCGACCTCGCGCAATCCTACCACGCCATCGTCGCGTCTTCAGGCAACAGCTTCGTCCACGAGACCGAAAGCCAGTTGGTGCTGAACGGCTCCTACGACATCGGCTTCACCATGGACCTTGCGCTGAAGGACCTTGGCTTTGCGCTGACCATGGCCGAACGATCCGGCGTGCCGCTCGATCTGGCGTCGCGCGTCAACGCGATCTTCGAGCAAGGCAAGGCGGCTTATGGCGGCGATGCCTGGTCGACCCAGATCGTCAAATTGCTTGAAGATACCGTCGGCACCGACCTGCGCGCGCCGGGCTTTCCGGCCAGGCTGGAAATATGAACTAGCAAATAAAATCAAGATGTTGGGCGAGCATCTAGAATCATAGCGGCAACAACTTGAATCAGAGCTGCAACATCTCGACCGGTTTCTCGGGCGAGAGTTTCGATCGGACTGCATGGCTCGGCGATTGGCGGGAGACACCCCTTCCTTTCGTCATCCTCGGGCTTGACCCGAGGATCCATCCCGTAACATCAAGGCGCTGCAACGGTGCTGATTTCGGCTCCGCCGCACTCTTCGGCCAATATCACGGCATGGATCCCAGTGTCTCCGCGACGAAGCTTCGCTCCTGCTTCGCCCTGGGATGACGACGTTGAGACGCTCCACCGCCGGGCTGTGCCTTGATTCAATATCTCACCAGCAACGCACCAGGCAGGATCTCGAAGGTGGCGGGTATGCGCCCCGGTGACTCGCCGTCTATGTCGACCAGCGCGCCATTCTTCTCGACGTCGCCGAGCGGTTCGACAACCACTTTCCTGCCGCGCAGGATGGTGATCGCTGGATGGTTGCGGTGCCGCCCACCATAGAGCAGGCGGATGTCCCAGATCAGCTTCAGCTTGCCCGCCGCGCGCAGGATGACGATGTCGAACCGTCCATCGGTCAGTTCGGCATCGGGCGCGATCATCATGCCGCCGCCGAAGAATTTGCCATTGGCCACCGCCACCAGCGCCATGCGCGCCTCGACCGGCGTGCCGTCGTCGACTGTGATCCGCACGTCCTGGAAGCGGTAGCGGATGAACTCGACCACGGTGCGCCACAGGAACAGCGCCTTGGCCGACATCCTGCCCTTGCGCTTGTCGGCATTGACGGCGCGATCAGTGGCGCCCGACAGGCCAAGGCTGGCGATGTTGATGAAGTGGCGGCTGGCCAGCGCGCCATGGTCGTCGATATAGCAGATGCGGCCGGCATCGACCGCCCTGGCCTTCGCCCCGGCAATCCGTTCCAGCGTCGCGCCGATCTCCTTCGGCAGGCCGAGCCCGCGCGCGAAGTCGATGCCGGTGCCGCACGGCAGCAGGCCAAGCTCGGTCGTCCTGCCGCCCTCCTCGCGGGCCTGCAGCAAGCCGTCGGCCACCTCGCTCGCCGTGCCGTCGCCGCCGGCCGCGATCACCAGGTCGAAGCCGTTTGCCGCGAGATCGAGCGCCAGCCGCTCGGCGTCGCCTTCGGCCTGCGTCTCGCGCAGTTCGAAATCGCCGAAGTGCTTTTTCAGCGCGGCGGCGACGTCAGGCCAATGCCGTTTCAGCCGGCCGCCGCCGGCAATCGGATTGAGCACCACCCCGACCTTCAAGTTTCGCCCTCCCCGACGCCGGACCTGGATGCCCGATCCTTTGCCGGCATTCAAACTCGTACCGGCCGGCGGAGCAAGGGCGCGTTCGGCCATGGACGCCAAAAAGCGCGGGGCAGGCAGGCTGTCTAAGGCCTTCGCGCTTGAACTTCCCTGGCTTCTGGCATTGGTCCCCGATAATCCCGCTATCCACAGGGGCGCGGCCATTCCCCAAACCCCTTACCCGGCGTAAGTTGAACCCATCTCAGGCGGCTACCGATCATCAAGCCGAAAGGCGAAGTGAAAGGCGGATTTCCTGAGGCCCGTACGGCCCGGAACGAGAGCAGGCTTGCTTGTTCAAGGGACGGAAGCCGAGACCTACGGGGCCGCGGAAAGCGTGCCAACGCCGACGGCGGACCGATGCTGCCATGAAGGACGGCAAAAACCTTCGATGGCACGCAGGGCAAAGGCCCGCGAGGGCCAAGACCGGCGTGGTCTGGAACGGATGCTGCTCTCGGGTGGCTTCTGGCAGGACCGTCAAAATCAAGGCCGGCATGGCGCGACGACTTTACGGAAGTTGCTGCCGCGACCGTGTCCTGATCTGACAGGGAGGCGCTGGGAGAAATCCCGGCGCCGACTGTCTTTTGGCTCTCCCACGCAATTTTTACGGTGTTTCCGGTTGGGGCTGCAACCGGCGGCAAAATCAGCTAACGTTCGACGTCGTCAGAGCCCGTTTGAAAACGCGCTCTGCCGAGTCGGATGGCGTGGTTTTCGAGAACCGAAGCACAGCGGACCTTTGGGTCCGTGAGCACAGTTCTGCTGCGGTGCAGTAGAACGCGGAAGCGCAGAAAACCGCGTCAGGCGGCTGGCAGAGTAGCGTTTACAAATGGGCTCGTAGAAGGGGGATACTTCATGACGCTGATCCAGAAGCTTGCCGTCGCCTACGCGTTCTTGTTCTTCGGCGTCGTGGCCATCGGCTACATTCCGGCCTTCAACGATGCAGACGGCAATCTGTTCGGCCTGTTCTCATTGCAATGGTACGACGACCTGCTGCACGCCTTCTCCGGCGTCTGGGCGTTGGCCGCCGCCTTCATCTCGCATCGCCAGGCGGTGTTCTATTTTAAGCTGTTCGGCTCGGTCTACCTGTTCGACGGCGTGCTCGGGCTGATCACCGGCTCAGGCTGCCTCGATGCCGGTATCTTCATCAACGGCTTCCGCTCCCTCAACGACATCGAATTCCCTGCCCGCTTCTTCGCCAACCTGCCGCACATCGTCATTGGCGGCATCGCCGTCTATATCGGCTTCTGGCTGTCGAAGCGCATCTACGACCACTTCGCCACGGCCTGACGGGCCATGTTCCTGTTCCGCTTGATAAAGCGCATCGTCAAGGCGATCCTCTGGCTGATCGTCATCGTCATCCTGATCCCGATCGCCGGGCTCGCCTATGGCTTCCTGACGACGCCGGCGCTCGACAGGACGCCGCTGCCAGGCATTGCCGACGGCGCGCCGCCCAAGGCACTGGCCGACAAGGTGCGCGCCGAAATCCTCGGCTACCAGCGGCCGGAGGAGTCGACCTTCCTCACCTACCCGGAATGGGCGATCGTCTACGCCGCGCGCGAATATGCCGGTTTCGTCGCCAAGGACCAGCCGAGCGGCTTTCCCTATTGGTCCTATGTCGGCCGCTTCTGGCAAGACTATGCCACGGTGATCCGCGCCAGTTCTCCCTACAGGTTCAACTACGCCAACCACCAGATGCTGGTCATCATCGGCACCAGCCATTCGATCGAGCATATCCTGCAATGGGCCTATGAGAACACGGTCGGTCGCATCACCGAGGCGACGTCAGCCAAGCGCACGGCGGCCGACATCTACCAGGCCAAGGTGGCTGCGGAGTATGCTTCTTTCCTCGATCAGGTGCCGTGGTACCAGTTCCCTTATGCCGAGAAGCGCGCCGGGCTGTTCGCGGTGCAGCCGGCGCCTGGTGACAGTTCCATCCGCACCAGCGAACGCAAGCTTGCCTTCGGTCTCGCCGACACCATCAAGCAGGGCTATGCCGACCTGATCACCAAGGCGCTTGCCGCGACCTCCGACCCGGCCTTCCTCGATGTCCATGTCTGGGCCAGGGGGCCGGTCGGCGAAGCCACCCGCAACGAGCCCGACACCTTGCTGGAACGCGATTACGGCGCGGACGGCACCGTCTTCGTCACCAGGCGCTACCAGGTGTTCACCGACATGATCCCGCGGCTGATCGACAAGGGTGTCTCCTTTGTCGAGATCGGCGGCAATGACAAGATCATGGTCACGGTGCTGTCGACCGATTCGATCGCCATTCCCGAAGGCATGCGCATCCTTTTCAGCTATCCGCTGCCGGCGGAGCCCTCGACGCGCCGCACCGGCATGGTCGTGGCCGTGCGCAAGCTGCATCTGGTGCTGCCGTCGCTGATCAAGGCCGGCGCCAGGCTCGAACACGTCTACGACTACTGAGGTTTTTCAGCCACGCCTGGCCAGGATCGGCGAGCCGTCATGCTCATTCCACAATCGCGGCAAAATCCCGCCTTGTTCGCGCGCAATGGAAAGATCGCATGTCGGCCTGAAGGCGCGACATGCCTGACTGGGCTGCCGGGGGGCATCTCGAAGGGACGAGACCGTGATCAAGACCGCCCTTGTCGCCATGACCATTGTCGGCTGCGACTGCGACGCCAAGCTGTGCGAATATATCGGCGAGACGCCGGCCAAGTGGTCGACCATCGCCGATTGCGAAGCGGCGATGAAGAGCCAGATCCTGCACGAGCGCAATTTCAATTATCCGCTGGTGTCCGGCATCTGCCGCGCGAAAGGCTCGGCGTCCTCCTCGCACCTGGCCGCGATCGCGTCGGGCCCGGAACTGAAGCCCGCCAGCCGGGCCGTCAGGACGGAAAGCCCGCTGCCGCCGGAGCTCAGCCATCGGCCGAGCGTGCCGGTCGGTTCGCCCACGACGGCCCTGGACGCGGCCGCTGCCCGACCCGTCGCCTATGAACAGGTGGTCGACGGCGGAACCGGCGTGCTCTATCGCACGAAGAACGGCTACGCCGTGGTCAAGACCGATCTCGGCCGCGCCGCCTCGGCAACCGCCGACGCGGCAAAGCGCTCCGTGAACTGGCTGGCGGGGCTGATGCCGACGGGCCTGTAGGACGGCCCGCGTGCCGTCTACACCGTCCCGCTCAGCGCCTTGATGGCACGGTAGAAGGTCGAGGAAAACAATTCCGCCGGGTCATAGTGCCGCTTTGCCGTCAGGAAGGCCGGCAGTTCGGGATAGGACGCCAGCAATTCCTTGGCCGTATAGTGCAATTGGTAAGGCAGAAAGAAGCGCCCGCCATGCTTGATCGTCACGTCGATCAGCGCCCGCGTCAGCGCCCGCATCCTGGCATTGCCATCGGCATCGGCCGGCTGGTTGATATAGAGCACCAGCGAATAGGCCGGCTCCGGCGCGTAGGTCAGCGCCACGTCCTCCTTGTGGACGATGCGCACCGAGGCGTTGAGCACCGGCAGATCCTGGTTGCGCAGGATCTCGCGCGCTTCCGCGATGAATGAATTATAGTTCGCGCGAGGAATAAAATATTCGTGCAGTATGTCGGTCTCGTTCATCAGGTCGTTGAACAGATACGGCACCGAATCGTGCATCGGGTTGTTGCGGGTGACGAGACAGGCCTCGCCCTGGGCAAGCGCCGAGCTACGCGGCACCGTGCAGCTTTCGAATTTCGGCTCCAGCGTCTTTTCGGTGAACCATTTCAGTTCCTGGAACGCGCTGCCCCATTTGGCCATGTTCATGATCACCCGCTTCAGGCCGACGCCATCGGGTTCGCCGAGCGCCGGCTGGTCGCCCGGCGGCTGCTCCGCCACCTTATCGTAGCGGTAGACGATCATGTCCTCTAGGAAATTGCCCGGCGCGGTCGACAGATGCCCGTAGAACAGGCCGATGTCCCTGTTCGGCTCCAGCACCTCGGCGAAGAATTTCGGGAAATCGTCGGATCTGATAATCTCGCGCGAGGTGCGGTAGACGGCATTGTCGACGATATCGAGCGTCGCCTCCAGCACCACGCCGAACAGACCGTAGCCGCCGACGACATGTCGGAACAGCTCGATGTTTTCGGTTGGCGAGCAGGTGGTCACCGACCCGTCCGCCAGCATCACCCGCATCGAGCGGATGGAGCCGGCCACCGAGCCCGCCTGATGGTCCATGCCATGCGCGTTCACCGACAGCGAGCCGCCGACCGAAAAAATATCGGTCGACTGCATCGCCTTCACCGCGAAGCGCGGATGCAGCATGGTCTGGATATCGTGCCAGCACGCGCCCGGCTGCAAGGTCACGGTCTTGGCCGCGGCGTCCACCGTAACCTTGCTGAACTTTCTCATATCCAGGACCAGCGCATTGTCGTCGAAAGCATGCCCGCCCATCGAATGGCGGATGGCCGCCAGCGACACTTTCAGCCCGTTGGCGCGCGCGAAGGCGAGCGCTTTGGCGATATGCTCTTCCTCGCTGATCTCGACGACGCCATAGACCGGCGTCCTCGACAGACCGCTGGCATCGTTGATGTCGCCGCCTTTGGCCAGCCAGGGCAGCGACGGATCGAAGGCGGGCGGGCTCGCGATCGGCTTCAGCGGCAGCGCGATACCGTCTACATCGGCGATGCGTCCGGTGTTCTTCGGCCCTGACGGGCCTCGCGCCAGCCGCGCCACGGTGGTGCCGCCCCACAGCACGGCGCCGCCAAAGACGGCCGCCCCCAGCAGCAACCGCCGCGACAGGCGAAATCCCTTTTGTTCCTCGGCCATGCGGATCCCCCGGCGGCCAAGGAATAGCGCGGCCTTTTGGCAAAAACCATAGCGCCTCTGCCGCAACGGCGTTCCGCCGCCGTCGTCGCCTGGCGGTGACGGTCCAAGCTAATGAAAATGGCCGGTTCCCCAAGGAACCGGCCAGATTGGAGCAGGGTCTCAAAGTCCGGTCGGCAGTCTCTATGAGGCCTTCTTGATCGACGTCACCATGCCGGTCTTGTCGTCGACGGTCACCGCCACCTTGGCGCCGACCTTCAGTTTCCCGACCGACGCATCGGGCGACAGCTGGTAGATCTTGCCGTCGTCGAGAGTGACCGACTTGGTTGTCGGATCGACGGCCTGGATGGTGCCCTGAACGGTCGCGGCATAGGCCGTGCCGAGGAAGGCGAGCAAAGCGGCGGTGGTTGCGAGGGTCTTCTTCATGGATAGCACTCCGTGCTGTTTCGGTTTTTCGGTACCGCTTGGGAGAGGGCAGCACCGAACGGCCTGAGACTGGGGCGAAACAGTCATCATCGGCAAATCACGTTGGGTGAATTTTCGCAAAGGATATCATAGGCTTAATTCCAACATATTGTCTGCGGCCGACATCATTTCAGGCCGCTTCGGTTCCCCCGGCGAGCGCATTTCTGTTCGTGAAAAGAGTCGTTTAGACGGATTGTGGCGCGCGTTTGCGATCACGGCGCGGCCGCCGCAATCCGTATCGAGCAGCATCACGAAACAGACCGGCGAGTGGTTATCGATACACATTTTGTGTCATGGATCAGTTCAGATCGCCAATTGAAATGGACGAAACTCGCGCTCCGGTTGCAAATCTGGAACGGATGCGGGATGGTGCGCCGTTACCATGAAGGGGGCCCTTTCCATGAAGCTTGCAGTTCGGTCCATGATGTCCTTGATGATGTTGGCGTGTGCCCCGGGATCGGCCGGCGCGCAAGCCGCGAATCCTAACGATGACAAAGCGCTTATGTTTGCTACGGACGACCCCGAGATGGCGACGGCGACTGCAAAGGCTCTTGCCAGCCTGGATGAGTTCCTGGCCCTGGCCGGAACGCCGCCCTCGGGGACGGACAGGTTCAAATTGAAAGTCGAGGTGCGCGATGGGGATATCAGCGAGCACTTCTGGGTCATCCCGTTCCAGCGTACCGAAACGGGGTTCGTCGGCATATTGGCAAACGAACCGGTAGCTGTGCGCAATGTCGTCCTCGGCCAGGACATAGAATTCACCAGGGACGATATTTCGGACTGGGGATACAGACGCGACGGGCGGCAAGTAGGTAGCTTCACCATGTGTGTGATGTTCAAGAGGATGTCGAAGGAAGAAGCGGACTACCTGCGCGACAAATCCGGTTACGATTGTTGATCGTTTGCCCAACCGGACTAGCTTGCGCCGATCTTGCGCACCAGTGCCGCGGTCGCCAGCATGGCGCCCAGGTCCGAAATCATCGGTGCGACATGACTGGCGTAGTCGAGCGGCACCGAAATATCAGGTAGCTCGAAAAAGTTCTTCGGTTGCGGCAGGAGCAGAAAACCATCGCTGCCGTTGAGCGCGACGCGCGCGGGCTCGTCCGGCCAGGTTTCGCCGAGCCATTTCAGCGCTTGCGCCAGCCGGCCGGTCACCAGCGGCCGCGCCGCCACGACATTGTTGGTGCGGAACTCGTAGGCGGCGTCGAGCTCCGGCACGCCGGACGGCAGTTCCTGCATCCTGGGCGCGAACATGCCGCGGAAAAAGCCGATCACGCCACTGGCACGTCGCGCCGCGACCAGTATTCCTGGAAACGGCTCGATGGTTTCGAAGGCGACGACGATGCCCTTGAATGTGGTGGCCTTGTTCTTGGTGGCGCCCCCGTCCCATAGGTCGGCTTCGTACAGTTCGAACGCAAATCCGTCATATCGTCCGGAGATGATATCGTCGAAGCGGCTCATGGTGAAACCGCCGACGGTCTCGCGCGGCAATCGGTCAAAAGAATGCGGCGTCACGTCATGCTGGTAGCGCATATCCCCAATGAAGCCGAAGATGATGGGCATCAGCGTCTGGCGAAACGATTGCTGCAGCCTCGCCGCCGGCCTGATCGCCCGGAAATAAAGCACGACCGCCACCACGAAGCCGACCACGTACAGAAATACGTGCGGCGTCGAGAACCATTGCTCGTTGGGATCGGCGACCGTGTTGAACAGCCACGCAATGAGCGCCACGAAGACGACCACCAGGCCAACGAACAACGGTGCGCGCCACTTGGCCGCGCGTGCCACCGAGGCCCTTTTCGCTTCGTAGACCTCGATGTCTTTCTTAATGGCTGCGATAGCAGCCGCGCCCGGCATGAAATCCGCTGTCTCCATCGCCAATCCCCGCCGCCAGTGTTGCCGCATGATAGCCATTTTCGCGGGAAAGTCGCCAGCGCTTACCCCTGCCCTGTCGTGGACCTGTCACGCGGTCAGGGCGACGCGTCCACAAGGGAAGCAGGAAAGATCGCGTCCAGCCGGCCCTCGATTTTTTGCCGTATGGGCTCGTCCAATGCCTCGACCGGCAGCAGCCGTTCGTGGTCTCCCGCACGCAAGCGCACAAAGGGATGAAACCAGTAGGACGCGACAGTCCCGCGCGTCTCCGCATCGGCGCTGACGTCCACGATGAAAATCCCGCCAATCCGCCCCGGCCATGGCTGCCGGGCAAAAGCCGTGCCGAGGAAATCGCCGAGCCCATAGGCAATCACCGTCCCGCCGATCCGCTCCACCGGCTGCACGACATGGGCGTGATGGCCGGCGATCAGACCGACGCCCTGCCCGGCCAGCCGCCGCGCCAGTGCCCGTGTTGCGGCGCGCGGAAAATGCCGGAATTCCCAATCCCAGTGCGGCACGACACAGAGGAGATCGACCCCAGCACTCGCCTCGCGCGGCCAGCGCGCCGGATCGCCTTCCATCGAGACGCGGTCGGCAAACAGTCTCTCATCGGCGTTGCGCCAGAGCGTGAAAGCGGCGAAGCCGAGAGCGAGCGGCCCGGCAGCGAAGCGTTCGACCGGACCCTTGGCGGCGAGGCCGATGATGCCGACACCGAGCCGCTTCAACGCCGCGACCGTCGCGTCGAAACCGGCGACGCCCTGGTCGAACACATGATTGTTGGCCAGCGACAGGACCAGTTTTTCGCGTCTGATGCCAACCGCCGCGAGTGCCTCGGCCAGAAAGCGTTCGCTCATCGCATGATGCGTACCGAGCTTTGTCCCCAGCACGGCGCTCGGCCTGTCGACGACAGGGCTTTCGCAATTGCCGATCACCAGGTCGGCCGTGCCCAGCTGCGCCTTGATCGCCGGATCGCAGTCCGGCGCGCTCCGGTTGGCTACCGCCGAGATGTCGCCGATGAAGGCCAGCCGCACCGTCTGTCTCGGTAGCGGGTCCATCAGCGTCCCGGCCGCCGGCGCAAATCCGGTGGCGTCACCGCCGAGCGACGGTTTCAGGAAACGCGGCAGCCAGGACAGTTTGTAGGAGAGCGGATAGTTCGACACGGCACGCCTCATCGTTGGCCTTCTGTAGACCGTCCGCCGGACCGGTTGAAGCGTGCCCGGCGACATTCATGCAACGATGTGGACAGCGTGCCGGCATCGACAGGCGCGGCGGCGCAAATCCGTGTATGGTCGCTGCGGCAAATGGGAGGGAAAAGATGACACGAATAGTAAGCCTGCTGGCATCGGCTTTCATTGTGCTCGTGCCGCTGTCGTCCGCATCGGCGGCCATGCCCGAAGCGGCAACAGCTTTGTTCGAGGCAAGGACCGTGGCCGCGCGCGACGGCGCGCTGTCGACACTGGAAGCGGCCGCGCCGAAAGATCCAGCGTCAGCCTATGCCGCCGGCGCCGGCGAGTTCTTCACCGCGCTGGAACTGCTGGCCAGCGGCCTGCATCGCCATGGGTTTGAGAGCCCGCAATCCTTCATGCTGCCGCTGATGCAGCTGCCGGTACCGGCGAACCCCAATCCCGAGCCGCTGACCTACGAAGAGTTCCGCGCCATACTGGTGGCCTTCCGTGACCGGCTGGCAAAGTCCGCCACCACGCTTGGTTCGGTGCCGGCCGATGCCGATATCGGCATGGTCATCGACCTCACCCATGTCGGCATCGACCTCAACGAGGACGGCACCATCGCACCGGATGAAAGCATGGCGGCGATCATGGCGGCGCTGTCGCGCGGCGGCATCTCCCAGGGCGATACAGCCCCCGCGCTCACCTTCCGCTTCGACCGCGCCGACGGCTATTGGCTGCAAGGCTATGCCGAATTCCTGATGGCGCAGGCCGATTTCTGGCTGGCGCATGATTTCAAGGGTACGTTCGACGGCTCGTTCCACATGCTGTTTCCGCGCGCCAAGCTGCCGTTGCAGGACATCCTCGTGCCGCCGCCAAGCGAGATGGGCTCGAGCATCTTCTCCTCGGAATGGCGCATCGCCGACTTCATCTCGATGGTGCATCTCGTCAACTGGCCGGTTGTCGAACCGGAACGCCGCAAGGCGGCGCGCCAGGAGCTGCTCGAAATGATCCGGCTGTCGCGCGAGGACTGGAAGGCGATCCGCGCCGAGACCGACAATGACCGCGAATGGCTGCCCGGCCCGCAGCAAAAGGGCGAGAACCCGCTCACCGGCCTCGAAGTCGGCGAGGAGCAGGTGCAGGCCTGGCTCGCGACCCTGACGATGGCCGAGGACCTGCTCGAAGGCCGCGCGCTGCTGCCGCACTTCCGCATCACCGGCAAAGGCATCAACATGAAGCGCTTCTTCGACGAGCCTAAACCCTTCGACCTCGTACTCTCGATCACCGGTCCCGGCATCGCGCCTTATCTGGAGAGCGGCAAGGTCCTGACCAGCGAGGATTTCGACCAGATCCAGCGCGAGTTTGCAGGTGGCGGGTTCTTGACGTTCGCGCTGTGGTTCAACTGAGCGGCACGGACAGCCGAACTTCGACTGATCCAAAGTAGAGAATCACGGACAGCGCCTAGAAATAGCTCCCTGGCGACGGTGCTCGTGGCGGCCGCCTGCACCGACATCAGTGGTGCCCTGCCGCCATGAAACCGTCGACAATAAGAACCGGCGTTGGGGCGGCTCGGCCGACAGGCATTTGGCGTGCCTCACTGTCCCGGAAGCGCCGAATCGCCTTTTGCGAGGATTAGCGAAGGCTGTTTCGCTTGACTCGCCCGGCAAAAACAGGCAGCAAAAAAGCCTTGGAAGGGCTGCAATACCGCGTGCATGGTCGTGGACGAGCCTTTTTCGGCACAAAGTCCACGTCTCTCGATTGGTTTTGAGAGGGATTGGTTAACCAACTTTGTCCATATTTTGAAGCAATCGGCAACTAACGACAGGCGCGGCAAACGCGTCGGGGACCACCTGGGATCACTCACAGAATGGTCGTCGCGGCTATCACAGCCGCGGACGTGGGAGCCGATTGGAGCAAGATTGGTTGCATGGCGTTGTTGAGTCGTAAAATTGTCGGGGACAGGCGTTGCAGCGGCGAGACCGCCTTCGAAGCGCCACGTGCCTCATCCTTCACCCCTGAACGGGTTGTCCGCTGGATTGCGGTGCCGGGCGTCAGCGCCGCCGTCGGCCTATGGCTGATCGGCACCATGGCCGGCCTTAGCTCTGTCGGTGCCTCGCTTTCGGTCACGTCGGTCGGCCTGCCGCAGACGCTGTCCATGCCGGGCACGCTCGCTCTCGCCGATCCGCTGAAGCAGCATTTCCTCAGCTCTTCGGCGCCCTTCATGACAGCCAATACGCATGGCGGCGCGCAGGCGCTGCACGACCATGCCGTACAGTGCGGTGCCAGTTGCTTCAAGCTGGCCGCGATAACCTCCAAGGCGGAGAAATCCGGGCGCCTGGTGGCGCAGGCCAAGCCAACGCCGGCGAAGTCGAAATCGCAGCAGCGCTTCGAACTGATGGAAGCGTCGCTGTCGCCGACAAAGCTCGCCGCTGCCTTCGCCGGCGCGGGAAAGCCTGCGACCGCGGCCAGCACCCATCCAGTGATTTCCAGCGCCACTCCACGGATCACCGAGGCGTCCCTCGTGCCGTCCGTCCAGGTCATGGCCAGCCTGTCCAACGACATGCCGGCTCCGGCGGCGGAACGCTTCGCCCGCGCCGAAACGGGTTCCGTCGTGCAGACCGCGCCGGCGCCGATGGGCTTTGCCCAGTCGGAAACGCCCGACAACGCGCAGCTGGCGCTTGCCCTGGTCGAGTCGATGCCGGTCGAGGACGAAGCTTTCGCCTCGCCGCTGCCGATGACCGAATCCTCCGCCGATGTCGCGGTGGCGCCTGTCGAGACCCAGCAGGAACAGCCGGGCGACGCCGCTTCGCTGCCGGATGCGCTCACCGACGACGTGCCGCTGCCGACCCGCCGCCCGCAATATGACGCGCCGCGGCAACCCCGGATCGTGGAAGAGGACAAGCCGGCCGCACAGCCCAGGACCTTGGAGCAGAAGCCGGCGCCCCAGCCGAAGCCCGTCCAGCAAGCCAGGCAGCCGGCCCGGCAAGGCCGGACCCGTGATGGTGGCGACGTGCTGGCCTATGCCAAGCCGGACACGCCTTCGGGCGGCCTCGGCCAGGCGTTCAGGAACCTGTTCAACGGCCCGAGCGCCGGAAGCGGCGCCGGCCATGGCGTCGCCGTCTATGACATCAGCGCCAAGACCGTCTACATGCCCGACGGCCAGCGGCTCGAGGCGCATTCCGGCCTCGGCGCAATGGTCGACCAGCCGCGCTATGTCCACGTCAAGGACCGTGGCCCGACGCCGCCCAACACCTACAATCTGTCGCTGCGCGAATCCCGCTTCCACGGCGTCGAGGCCATTCGCCTGACCCCGACGAGCGGCGGCAACAAATACAACCGCAACGGCCTGCTCGCGCATACCTACATGCTGCGGGGCGGTCGCGCCGAATCCAATGGCTGCGTCGTCTTCAGGGACTATGCCCGCTTCCTCGCCGCCTTCAAGAAGGGCAAGGTCACTCGCCTCGTCGTGGTGGATCGCCTGAACGGATCGGCGACCCGGGTCGCGTCGAACGGAAGCGGTGCTTGAGATAAGGCGAAACCCTCCGCCACCTCCTGACAGCCTTCTGTCAGGAGCCTGACGCGGCCGCCGGCCCGTCCTCATCGCGCTCTTTCCATTTTGGCCGAGAAATCCCATATTCGGGACATGGCTAAATCCCCCGATAAAAGAACGCCGCCGACGGCGAATGAGGACCGCGCCGCGCCTAAGCGGCGCAGCCCGCTGACCGATTTCCTCGACGCCTCGGAACCGCTGCACAAGGGCGGCTTCGCCGAGATGCCGCAGGCCGAATTGTCGGGCACGCCGCTGACCGGCTCGATCGCCGATTGGGCCGAGCAGATCGAGCAGGAGGCTGAACGGGAAGGACGCGCCACGGGCAAAGGCGGCGGCGCCAAGTCGCCGAAGAAAATACCCGAGCGCTCCGCCGCGCCGGGCCGCACCGCGCGCGGCACCTCGATGGGCGGCGCCGCGTCGGCCCGCGAACGCACGGCGGCCGGCCTCAATCCGGTCGCCGGGCTCGACATCTCGCTGGAAGAAGCCGAGACGATGTCGTCCAGTGGCGTCACCGCCACGGTGGCCGCGCTCTCGGCGCTGATCGAATCCGGCAATCCGCTGCACAAGGACGGCGTGCTGTGGACGCCGCACCGCCCTGCCCGGCCGGAAAAATCCGAAGGCGGCATCGCCATCAAGATGGTGTCGGACTTCGAGCCCGCCGGCGACCAACCGACCGCCATCAAGGATCTGGTCGAGGGCGTTGACAACAACGACCGCACCCAGGTGCTGCTCGGCGTCACCGGTTCCGGGAAAACCTTCACCATGGCCAAGGTGATCGAGGAGACACAGCGCCCCGCTCTGATCCTGGCGCCCAACAAGACTCTGGCCGCGCAGCTCTATTCCGAGTTCAAGAAATTCTTCCCCGACAATGCGGTGGAGTATTTCGTCTCCTACTACGACTATTACCAGCCGGAAGCCTACGTTCCGCGCACCGACACCTTCATCGAGAAGGAATCCTCGATCAACGAGCAGATCGACCGCATGCGCCATTCGGCGACGCGTTCGCTGCTCGAGCGCGACGACGTCATCATCGTCGCCTCCGTATCCTGCATCTACGGTATCGGTTCGGTCGAGACCTACACGGCGATGACCTTCCAGATGCAGATCGGCGACCGGCTCGACCAGCGCGCTCTGCTCGCCGACCTCGTTGCCCAGCAGTACAAGCGCCAGGACATCAATTTCGTGCGCGGCTCGTTCCGCGTGCGCGGCGACACGATCGAGATCTTCCCGGCCCACCTTGAGGACCGCGCCTGGCGCATCTCGATGTTCGGCGACGAGATCGAGGCGATCACCGAGTTCGATCCGCTGACCGGCCAGAAGACCGGCGAGTTGAAGAGCGTCAAGATCTACGCCAACTCGCACTATGTGACGCCGCGCCCGACGCTCAATCAGGCGATCAAGTCGATCAAGGAAGAGCTCAAGCACCGGCTGGTGGAACTCGAGCGCGCCGGCCGTCTGCTCGAGGCGCAGCGGCTGGAGCAGCGCTGCCGCTTCGACCTCGAAATGCTGGAAGCCACCGGCTCCTGCGCCGGCATCGAGAACTATTCGCGCTACCTCACCGGCCGCCAGCCGGGCGATCCGCCGCCCACCTTGTTCGAATACATTCCCGACAATGCGCTGGTCTTCATCGACGAGAGCCACGTCACCGTGCCGCAGATCGGCGGCATGTATCGCGGCGACTTCAGGCGCAAGGCGACGCTGGCCGAATATGGCTTCCGCCTGCCCTCCTGCATGGACAACCGACCGCTGCGCTTCGAGGAATGGGACGCAATGCGGCCGCTCTCGGTTGCCGTTTCGGCGACACCGGGCGGCTGGGAGATGGAACAGGCCGGCGGCGTCTTCGCCGAACAGGTTATCCGCCCGACCGGCCTGATCGATCCGCCGGTCGAGGTGCGCCCGGCCAAGAGCCAGGTCGACGACGTCGTCGGTGAGATCCGCGACACCACCAAGGCGGGATACCGCACGCTGGTGACGGTGCTGACGAAGCGCATGGCCGAGGACCTGACCGAATACCTGCATGAGCAGGGCGTGCGCGTGCGTTACATGCACTCTGACATCGACACGCTTGAGCGCATCGAGATCCTGCGCGACCTGCGCCTCGGCGCCTTCGACGTGCTGGTCGGCATCAACCTTTTGCGCGAAGGCCTCGACATCCCCGAATGCGGCTTCGTCGCCATTCTCGACGCCGACAAGGAAGGTTTCCTGCGTTCGGAAACCTCGCTGATCCAGACCATCGGCCGTGCCGCCCGCAATGTCGACGGCAAGGTCATCCTCTACGCGGACCAGGTCACCGGTTCGATGGAGCGGGCGATGGCCGAGACCAACCGCCGCCGCGAAAAGCAGATGGAGTGGAACGCCGCTAACGGCATCACGCCGGAATCGGTCAAGTCGCGCATCTCCGATATTCTGGACTCGGTCTACGAGAAGGACCATGTCCGCGCCGACATCTCGCAGTTCACCGACAGCGCCGGCGCCATGATGGGCAACAATTTCAAGGCCCATCTCGACGCGCTGGACAAGCAGATGCGCGACGCCGCCGCCAATCTCGACTTCGAAAAGGCGGCCCGCATCCGCGACGAGATCAAGCGGCTGCACGAGATGGAATTGTCGATCTCCGACGATCCGCTGGCGCGCGAGGTGGAAGGCCAAAGTCCGGCCTCTGGCCGCGAAAAGGGGAAGCACAACAAGGGCGTGGCCAAGCATCGGACATTGGAGGAACAGGAACGGTTCCGCAAGCTCGATCAGGCACGCGCCGCCGAAGAGGCAGCCAAGGCCGCCAGGCCGAACCTCTTCCGCAAGCCCGATCTCGACGAGATGGGCGCCGACGGCGCCGTGCCGGTGAAGAAGCCACTGTTCGCCAAGCCGTCACTGGACGACATGGGGCCTGGCACCGACATGCCGACGCCGTCAGGCGCGGTGTCGCGGTCGCTGTTCAAGAAGCAGTCGGCGGAAGAAGCGCATGGCTCCGACTTCGGCATCCCCGGCGATGCGACCAAGCCGCTGTTCAAAAAGAACTCGCTCGACGAGATGACGGTGCGCCGCACCGAAAAACCGGTAGAGGGAAAAGTGCCGGCGAAGCCACAGCCAATCTCCCCCGTGGGGGAGATGTCCGGCAGGACAGAGAGGGGCGCGAAGGATCGCGGCGATGCCGACAAGCCTATCGTCCGTCAACGCTCCGGCATCGGCTCCTACGAGGACCAAGGCGACGCCCGCCGCGAAAAGCGCCGGCCGGGCAAGACAGGCAGGCCCGGACGGTAGCAATTCTTCGCGCCCCCGCTGTCCCTCCAATATAGATCAGCTTTTCCTGCCGCCTTGCCAGTGGTGGGACGAACCTATACGGGCCTTTCAATTCTGCTCTTCCGCTCCGAAAACCATCAGCCAACTCCCCATGAAACCCGGAGACATCGCCGCCTACATCTTCCTGGCTGTCACCTGGGGACTGTCGTTCCTGGTGCTGCTCAAGGTGGTGCATGCCTTTGGCTGGGTCGGCGCGGTCACCTTGCGCGCGCTGATCGCCGGCATCACGCTCTTTCTGCTTGCCGCCGCGACGCGGCGACGGCTGGATTTCAGCGCCGGCTGGCGGCATTTCGCCATGGTCGGCGCGACGACGGTGGCGGCGCAGCTGATCGGCCTGTCCTATGCCACGCCGCGCATCGGCACGGCGATGGCGGCCATCCTGGTTGCCGCCATCCCGCTGTTCTCGATGATCATCGGCCAGCTCTGGGGGCTTGAGCGCATCGCTGTTCGCGGCCTGGCCGGACTGCTGCTCGGCGCTGCCGGCATCATCGTCCTGGTCGGTTTCCCCGCCGTTCCGGTCACCGCATCCTTTGCGATCGGCTGTGCCGCCTCGCTGTTCAGTTCCTTCTCGGCGGCATTCGGCAGCAACTACGCCAATCGCCATTTGCGCTCGGCCGGCTCGCTGGAACTCACCAGCGCCGCCTTCCTGTTCGGCGGCCTGATGACGCTGCCGCTGCTGCTCGCCGTGCCGGTGCCAGCCATGCCGCGACCTGTCGATTTCCTCTACCTGGCCATACTGGCCTGCGTGATGAGCGCATTGACCTATGTCGTGTATTTCCGGCTGGTGGCCAGCATCGGAGCGACCAGGACCATCAGCGTCGAATTCGCCGTCACCACGATCGCGGTGCTGGCCGGAACGATTGTGCTCGGCGAGTCGCTGACCCTGATCCAGGGCTTCGGCGCGGTGGCGATCATCGGCGGCTGCATACTGGTGCTGGCCCCCTTCCCGCGCCGCTTGAAAGCGGCGGCCTTGCCATCAGCCTCGCCTTTGGTGTAGCCAGTCGTCACACTCGAACGTCTCGAAAGGAGGGCTCACGTGTTTACGTTCTATCGTCACCATCGTCAGCGTGGCCCGATTTGCGCCCTGCGAGCCAGCTTGCAGGGCTGACCAGGGACGGTCCGGGTTTTCTCCCGCTTCGATTTTTTGGTCTGCCCTTCGTGGTACGCAACGCCTGGCCTGATGGCCGGCACGCGCACCGTCAAAGTGCATGAGCCGGCATTCCGGCAAGACCAGAGAAATCAAAAAATGGCCCTGATCAGCCTCAAATCCCTCGGCGTCACCATGAGTGCGCCGCTCTTTTCCAATCTCGACCTCAGCATCGGCAACGGCGACCGGCTCGGCATCGTCGCCGCCAACGGCCGCGGCAAGTCGACCTTGCTCAAATGCCTGACCGGCGAATTGGAGCCGACCTCGGGCGACATCACCCGCACGCGCGGCCTGCGTGTCGGCTATGTCGAGCAATCCGTTGCCCCTGCCCTGCTTGGCCGCACTTTTTACGAGGTTGTGGCTGAGGCGTTACCGCCCGAACAGGCCGACAGCGAGATGTGGCGCGTCGATGTGGTTCTCGATTCGCTTGACGTGCCCGAGCCGATGCGCGGGCGAGAAATGCAGGCACTGAGCGGCGGCTGGCAGCGGCTGGCGCTGATCGCCCGCGTCTGGGTCACCGATCCCGACATGCTTTTGCTCGACGAGCCGACCAACCATCTCGACCTTGCGCGCATCAGCCAATTGGAAACCTGGCTCAACGCGCTGCCGCGCGAGGTGCCCGTCATCATCGCCAGCCATGACCGCGCCTTCCTAGACGCCACCACCAACCGGACGCTGTTCCTGCGCCCGGAACAGTCGCCGGTGTTCTCCCTCCCCTATTCCCGCGCCAGGGAGGCGCTGGACGAGGTTGACGCGTCGACCGAACGAAAGTTCCAGCGCGACATGAAGGTGGCGCAGCAATTGCGCCGGCAGGCGGCCAAGCTCAACAATATCGGCATCAATTCCGGCAGCGACCTGCTGACGGTCAAGACCAAGCAACTCAACCAGCGCGCGGAAAAATTGGAAGAGGCCGCCAATCCGGCGCATCGCGAGAAATCGGCGGGCGCGATTAAACTCGCCAATCGCGGTACCCACGCCAAGGTGCTGATCACGCTTGACGACGCGGCGGTCGAAACGCCCGACGGCACGCTGCTGTTCAGGACCGGCAAGCGCCACATCTGCCAGGGCGACCGCATCGTGCTGCTCGGCCGCAACGGCGTCGGCAAGTCGCGCTTCGTCACCATGATCCGCAACGCCATCCTCGAGCCGGACACGGTGCGGAATGTGAAGGTGACGCCGTCCACCGTGCTCGGCTACAGCGACCAGGCGCTGTCGGGCATCAGCGGCGACGACACGCCGCTGGCGATGGTCTCGCGCCGTTACGATGTCGGCGAACAGCGCGCCCGCTCGCTGCTTGCCGGCGCCGGCGTGGTCATCGAGATGCAGGAGAAAAAGATCGGTGTTCTGTCGGGCGGCCAGAAGGCACGGCTGATGATGCTGGCGCTCAGGCTCGCCAATCCCAATTTCTATCTGCTCGACGAGCCCACCAACCATCTCGACATAGACGGCCAGGAAGCGCTGGAGGAAGAGTTGCTGAAGCACCAGGCAAGCTGTCTGCTCGCCTCGCACGACCGCTCCTTCATCCGCGCCATCGGCAACCGCTTCTGGCTGATCGAGAAGCGGAAGCTGACCGAAGTCGAGGATCCGGAGAGCTTCTTCCGCGAGGTGGCTGAGGGAACCGGCTGAGCGGCGGGAGATCGGCATGCCTGTAAATTATTTGCTTACAGGTTCTTGATTTGTGTAAGCGATCTGTTTACATATGTCATGATCAAATCGTTCAAGAACAAGGCGCTGTCCGACCTTTTTCAAACCGGAAAAACCGGCAAGATCGATGCCAAGATGCACAAGCGCATCCTTGTTCGGCTTGACCGCCTGGAAGCATCGGAAAAGCCGGAGGAGATGAACCTTCCCGGCTTCGACTTCCACCCGCTGAAAGGCCTCGATCCCATCCGCTACACGGTCCACGTCAATGGCCCACGGTGCATTACATTTGAATTCGACGGTAACGACGCCGCCCGCGTCGATTTCGAGCAATATCACTGAGGCGGCCAGATTTGGAGAAGTTCGACGTATGACCGTGCACGAGCCGACGCGTCCGATCGAGCGTTGCCCCTCCCACCCGGGAGCGCTGCTTGAGGACATTATCCCGGCAACTGGAAAGACCAAGGTGGAAATTGCAAATCTGCTCGGGATCTCCCGGCAGCAGCTCTATGACATTATCCGCGAAAGGAAGCCGGTTTCGCCGGCGGTGGCCGCTCGCCTTGGGAAGCTGTTCGGCGACGGCGCCGCGATCTGGCTTCGGATGCAGGCGGCTTTCGATGCCTGGCACGCCGAGCGTGAGGTCGATGTTTCGGCTATTCCCACGCTCAAGGTCGCATAGGTTCTCCTCGGCGGCGCCTGAACGAGATGTAAACGCTGACAAAAAATTCTCCGGGCAATCTGTCGGATCGCCCGTTGCTGCCTCGTCCTTGGGATGCCGACACGATGATGCCGGCGCCAAACCAGGGAGAATTCGTCATGTCCGTCCTGTCATCCATCGGCCGCATCGCAACCCGGTATGCCGCGGCGCGCGCCCGTCACCGCAGCGAACGCATCCTGCTGTCGCTGCCTGCCGCGCTGCGCAAGGATATCGGCTTTCCGGAAATCCTCGACACGCGGAACAACCGTTGACGCTCGCCGCCTCTCAGGCGAGCGCGAATCAATCATGTGTATCGCCCGAAAGCGGCGTCGCACGCATCGACGCACGCTTTTCGAAAGCCTCGAACCAGCGCGTCAGCCGCGCCCGCGAACCAAACGACGGAAGATGACGGAACGCCATCCAGGACAGCGTGGTGGCTAGCGCAATATGTCCAACATGGAGCGGCGCCTCGTCGTCAAGGGCGCCCTCGGCCCAGTCGTAGGTCGCCTCGATCTTCTGCCGATATCCTTCGGCAAGAGCATCATAGCGCAGCTGTTCGGGTCTCCTTTCCGTCTCCCAGCGCAAGGCGATGCCCGTCTGCGCAAGGCCTTGGGCGGCCGATTGCAGCCGCAACGCCTGCCAGCGTGCCTCGCCGACCTGCGGCAGCAACTTCCGGTCATCATGCAGCGTATCGAGATAGGCGCAGATGACGTCGGAATCGAAGATCGCCGGCGCACCCGGACGCAGCAGCACCGGCACTTGGCCTAGCGGGTTTTCGGCGTGGACACTGGCGTTGTGCGAGGTCGGGCTGGTTTCGTGATGAATGACCTGGAGCTGATCGGCGACGCCTGCCTCATGCGCGAAGACCAGCGCCTTGCGCGCGAAAGGTGAGTGGGTCTGATAATAGAGGATCATTGTCGTCTCCGGGCTGAGTAGGCGGCGCGCAATCCAACTCTTTTAGCTTGGGAGCCGAGAGAATTGCGCTCTGATTGGAAGCCGCCGACGCAAGTTCGTTGCACGCCTTCCCAACCCATCGGTTGTCGCCCGGCCAAAAATTTTCGGCGTCCTGTAGGATTGCCGTCATCTCATCCGTCCTATGGTCCGCAAGGCCAAACCAACGTGAAGAGGAACATGCAATGACCGACCAGACCCCACCCCGGCCAAAAGTGCTTGGCGGATTGACCCCCTATATTCAGGTCGACGGTGCCATCAAGGCGGCCGAGTTCTACAAGAAGGCTTTCGGGGCCGAGGAAGTCTTTGCCTACCCGGCGGACGAAAAAGGCCGCACCATGCATATCCATCTCTATATCAACGGCTCGACACTGATGCTGGGCGACGCCTATCCGGAACACGGCCATCCGCACCAGGCGGCGCAGGGCTATACGCTGCAGCTCCATCTCGGCAAGGATGACATCGACGCTTGGTGGAAGCGCGCCGTCGACGCCGGCTGCGAGGCCGTCACGCCGCTGCAGGTGATGTTCTGGGGCGACCGCTGGGGCCAGGTGAAGGATCCCTTCGGCGTCGCATGGGCAATGAACGCACCGACGGAATAGGCTTTAGCGAGCGCGCCCCTCGCCGAGGGGATGCGCCCAATCGCGCCGGGTGTATCCCCGCCGACCCGGCGTTCGAATTCAGCAAAGAGGAGACCACCATGTCCTATGTCGATGGCTTCGTGCTTGCCGTGCCGAAGGCAAATCTCGATGACTATAAAAAGCTCGCCAACCTCGCAGGCCCCATATGGATGGAACATGGCGCGCTCGCCTATGTCGAATGCATCGGCGACGACGTGCCCTATGGCGAAATCACCTCGTTTCCGCGTGCCGTTCAGGCCAAGGATGATGAGATCGTCGTTTTCTCCTGGGCCGTATACAAATCCAGGCAGGATCGCGATGCGGTGATGGCCAAGGTGATGGCCGACCCTCGTCTGCAGCGCGATATGGCCACGATGCCGTTCGACGGCAAGCGCATGATCTTCGGCGGCTTCCAGCCCTTCATGGAACTTTGAGACAGCTCGACCGCCGTTCGCAGGCCGGCCTTACCGCGCTATCGGCCTATCCGAGCTTATCCAGCAGTGGTTTCAGCCTGTCGCCATAGCGCTTCCACAGATCGACCGAGCCCTGGTACATGGGCTGGCGCACCTGCGCGGCCGACGCCGTGCGCACCGGCCTGTCGGTCTCGTGGAACGACAGCACGGCATCGTCCCATGGCAGGCCGAGATAGTCGATCAGCGCCCGGCTCTGCCCATCCTGGTCGGCGACGAAATCCTCGTAGCGCACATCGTGCACGACGCCGGGCAGCACCTTGTGCCAATGCGCCATGATGTCGGTGTAGAGATTGTGGAAATCGGCGAGCTCACCGAGGTCATAGCCATAGCGGTGGCTGTCGCCGCGGAAATGCACCTTGTAGATCGACAGGCATGTCGCCGCCGCATCGCGGGCGCAATGGATGATCCTGGCCTTCGGCAGCATCATGTGGATGAAGCCGACAAGCAGGAAGTTGCCCGGCATCTTGTCGGTGACGTGGCGCATATGCGGATACCGGGCATGCAGCATGTCCAGATAGGCCTGCCCCGCCTCGGCGAAATCCCTATCGTCCGTGTCGGCCACCCCCCAGGGGAAGCCGCCCGGCATGTTCGACGGGAACTGCTTGCCGACCGCCGTCTTCAGGATGCTGAGCTCACCCGCGCCATAGACCTGGGGGTGACTGGCGATGATCTGTTCGACCAGCGTCGTACCCGAACGCGGCATGCCGACGACGAAGATCGGCGCGTCGTCGGCAATCGGGCTCGGTCTGTGCTTTTCGAAGAAGCCGGCATCGAACACCGTCTTCATTGCCTCGAATTCGGCGCGCGTCTTCACCGGGTCGTAGTCGATGCCCTTGCGGCGGATGGCATTGCCCTCGGCGAAATAGTCGAAGGCCCTGCCATAATCCTTGAGATCGTCATTGGCCTTGCCGAGGCCAAACGACAGCTGCATGCGTGCCAGGCTGTCCTGAGGCGCCTTGGCGTGCTGCGCCTCCATGCCAGCCATTTCGGCATCGCGCTCCTTCTGGCGCTTGACCTGCGTCAGCATCAGCCACGCGCGGGCCATGCCGGGCTGGATCGCCACCGCCTGCCGGAACAGGTCGGTCGCCTCGTCGAGCTTGCCCTTTTCCATCAGCCCGACGCCCAGTCCGTGCAGCAGGTCGGCATCCCTAGGCCGGATGGTCAGTGCCTCCTGGAAGACAGCCAGCGCCTCGTCGAGGCGTCCGGCTTCCTGCAGGGTTTCGGCAAGCCCGATACGGGCGCGCACATGGAATGGATTGCGCTGCACCGTGCCGCGATAGATGTCCTCGGCCTCGTCGAACCGGCCGATCTGCTTCAGCGACGAGCCGAGATTGTCGCGCGCCGCGAGCTGCTCCGGCCGCAGGTCCACCGCGCCGCGGAAGAAATCGATCGCCGCCGCGACACGGCCCAGATCGCGCATCACCGTGCCGAGATTGTTGAGGAAGTCGGGATTGGTCGGCTGCAGCTGAACCGACTGTTCGAGGAAATCCATGCCTTCTTCGCTGCGCCCCGTCTGGTGCAGCAGCAACCCCAGGAAATGCGCCGCGGCCGCGTGTTTGGGCTGACGCGTCAGCACCTGGCGGTAGATCGCCTCGGCCTCCTGCCGGCGCCCGGCCTGGTGCAGTTGCAATGCCTGCTGCACATACTGGTCGAGGACCAGCGGCGGCTGTCCTCCCCCGCCAGACTTGGCCGCGCCAGGCTTGGTCCCCGCACCCGCCGCTCTTCTCTGATCTCTGTTGATGGGACACCTACCGTGTTCGTGCGCCTGCCGCGATCTAGGCCATCGGCGTTACAGGTTCAAGGCTTTGCTTGATTCTGCGCCTCACGTCGCGGCGAAAGCGATCAAATCAGTCGATTGGTCTCTGCAACCTGCCTGGCCCGCCTCACAGTTCCATCGGTATCGGAGATCGTTCGCCTTGCCGCCTCGTCGCTTCTGATGGTCAGCCGCGCCGACTGGACGGCCATCGGCTTTCCGGCAGCGCCAATGGGGTACGTGGCGATTGACCTGACGATCGGATTGATCGCCATGCTCTTCCCTTTCGAAGTTCTGATTGAATCCATGGCTTTATCCCTTTTAGAAAAAATAAAAACATAAACGCCGAGGAAAAACTCGGCACATCTCCAAGAAATTTTCGAAGATATCCGCAGCCATAGCAGATTTATTCCAAAATTAATATCCGTCTATTTTTCAAATCGAAGCAAAGAATTCCGTTATTATTCTTGAATAGAGCGCCGATTTCCGTTATATATCACATATGGTTTGGGCCAGAATTGGCATCTCGCGGCGTCAGAGGTTCTCGACCCGCCAATCTCATCCCAAAAGGCCAGGACAATGCCCGACCGCACCATCCGTTCCATCGCCCATTTCACCGCGCCATTCATGCTCGGTGGCCTGGAAGGACAACTGCCGGCCGGCGACTACGACATCGATCACGACGAGGAGTTGATCGAGGGCATGTCGCGGCTTGCCTGGCGCCGCGTCGCCACCTTCATCCATCTGCCGGCAAAGGCGGTGAACAACCCGCTCACCAGCCAGCTCGTCGCCATCGACCACCTGGACCTCGAAACCGCGCTGGTGCGCGACCGGGAGAATGCAGCGTGATCCGTTTTCAACAGAATGCGCGACCGCGCACCGACACCCCCTCGCATCTCTTCGCCATCGGCCAGACCGTGCGGATGAAAAGCCGGACCGGCTTGGTCAACAAGGCCGCGGAACTGTTCGAGATCAAGAGCAGGCTGCCGGTCAAGGACGGTTCCCCGCAATACCGCATCCGCAGCGACCAGGAGACCCACGAACGGGTCACCACGGAAGACAATCTCGAACTGGCCGACAATCCGGCCAGCTGAGCGGAGGCCAGCCGACACACCGCGCAACCGCAAACGCCTCGCGGCGTTGAGCCTGCACACCCAGATGCAGGAGTTTTGCGATGTCCCTCACCGTCTTTGCCCTCAACTGTTCGCTGAAAGCATCCGGCGACAAGGAAAAATCGTCCACCGACAAGATCATCGCCGATCTGCTCGCGGCGCTCAAACCGCATGGCGTGGAAGGCGAGGTCGTGCGCACGCTTGATCATGACATCAAGCCTGGCGTGCTCTCCGACATGGGCAGGGGCGACGACTGGCCTGGCCTGCGCGAAAAGATCCTGGCCGCCGATATCTTCATTCTCGGCTTGCCGATCTGGTTGGGCCAACCATCGAGCGTCGCCAAGCGCGTCATGGAGCGGATGGACGCCTTTCTCGAGGAGACCGACGACAAGGGCCGCATGCCGGCCGCCGGCAAGGTGGCGCTGGTGGCGATTGTCGGCAACGAGGACGGCGCGCATCATTGCCATGCGGAGTGCTTCCAGGCGCTGAACGATGTCGGCTTCACCATTCCCGCCAATGGCGGCGTCTACTGGGTCGGTGAAGCCATGCATGACGTCAATTACGTCGACCTGCCGAAAACCCCCGCCAAGGTTACCGAAGCCATCGAAATGGCGGCCTCAAACGCTGCTCATCTGGCCGGCCTGCTCAAGAGCAAAGCTTATGTTGGCGTGGACAAATAATGGCCTTCCCCTCATGCGGAGACGGCAGAATCTCAGCACGGCCCCACGCCGACGATGCGGTAGTCCGAGGCCCGCGCCTCGCAGGCGTTGGGGAAGGTGCGCATCTCTCCATGCCGGCGGGCGCACACCGGAGCATATTCGCGGGTGCAGAACGTCTGCTCGCCACCGCCATCACCGCCGTGACAGGCGCCGTCACGCACGATGCGGTAACCCGCCCGATCGGCCAGACAGGCATTGGCGAAGGTCTGGCGATCTCCGCCGCGCCGGGCGCAGACCGGCTCGTATTGCTTGGTGCAGAATTGCGGTTCAGGGCGCGGCGGACGCGGTCGCGGCCCAGGTCCGTCATCGACGACGACCGTGCAGGCGGCAAGAATTGCCGACAGGAAAAGGACGGCAAAAACCTGCCGTGAAAAGATCGCCGCAAGAAACCTCATGATCGTCTCTCCCTCGATCCCCGTCCCGGTCCGTACCGCCCAAGACTGCGTGGCGGTTCGTTGATGATGATATCGATCAAAACAAGATTTGGATCAGTCACCCAATGGCGTGATCGTCGTCATTCCACCGCCAATTGCAACCCTTGTTTGCGGGTTCTGTAGAGAACGACACCCGAACCGGTGGGCCCCAGCCGCGTCCCCGGCAATCGTCGCTCCTGGCCCATCCATGACCGGTGCTGTGGGCCGATGACCCTTCCGCCAACGAAGCCTATTTGCGGCCGGTCGACGCTTTGATCGGTCGATTTTTGCGTCGGGATGCGCCCATGGCGGCGGCCCGCGGCGCTATCTTGCAACCTTCACGTTTCCGTGCGATAAATTCTGTGTTCGGGCATTTGCGACCCGGAGAGCGGAACGTTTTGGACGACCTTTCCCCGATACTGTGAATCTCTGACGGCCCCGTTTTTCGGCGGGGGGTTTGACCATGCGCCAATGCATGACTGCCGAAAGCAACCACCAGGAACTGCCCTCGACGCCAGGTGGCGGGCAGGACCACCAAGACTGAACGGGTGAAGGAGTTTCCCCAATGGCCCAAACCGGCACCGTTAAATTCTTCAATGCGACCAAAGGCTTCGGTTTCATCACGCCCGACGGCGGCGCCAAGGACGTGTTCGTCCACATTTCAGCGATCGAGGCCTCGGGCCTGCGCACGCTCGTCGATGGCCAGAAGGTCACTTTCGACGTCGAGCCGGACCGCATGGGCAAGGGCCCGAAGGCGGTCAACCTGCGCGCAGCCTGAGCAATCGGCGCGCGCGCATCCCAGGCGGATGGGCGAACGAGGAGCTTGACCAGCACCTGGGCAGGCAGACGGATTTTTGAAAGGCGCGGCGGTTTTCGCCGCGCCTTTTTCATGTCCGCCGCGCAGCGCAGACTCATCTCATCCGGAAGTTCATCCCGGGTCCGGGCCAATGACGCGCATCAAAACAAGCACTTAAAGCGACGTGCTTTAAGTGCCAGCAAAACTTTCTCTTGCCGATAGCGCTAAAATAAAGGACAAATTTGCATTCGGGCATTTGCCGGCCCGAGACTGGAGTTTATGGGATCAAAGGAGCTTCCCATGCCGCAGACCGGCACCGTCAAATTCTTCAACCATGCCAAGGGCTTCGGCTTCATCACACCGGATGATGGCGCGAAGGATGTCTTCGTCCATATTTCGGCCGTGCAGGCGTCGGGTCTCCCCGGTCTCGAAGATGGGCAGAAAGTGACATTCGACACCGAGCCGGACAAGCGCGGCAAGGGACCCAAGGCCGTCAACCTGTCGGTCGGCTGAGCCGGCTTCGGACCGGCTCCGACAGTCAGGTCCGCGCCGAAAGGTGCGGTTTTGAGGCGGTGAAAGAATGCGTGCGGCCAAATTTTCGTTCAGCCCCCGTTCAGCCACGGTCCCATATTAGTCATTCGTAAAGCCGGACTGCATCCCCTGCAAGAAACTGCACGGTCCGGTACGAAGGAGACCAAGATGAACCGCATTTTCAAGACAGCCGTGCTGTCCGCAGCCGTGGTCGCCACCACGCTGGGGACCTTCTCGGCGGCCAATGCCGATGACTGGCGCCGTTGGCACCATCACGGCCATGGCCATGGCGATGCCGTGGCAGCCGGCGTTCTCGGCCTTGCCGCCGGCGCATTGATCGGTGGCGCATTGGCCAATGACCGGCCACCGCCCGATTCCGACCGTTATTACGATGACGGTTACTACGATCGTGACGTGCGGGTGCGCCCTGCCCCGGTCCGCCGCTACTACGCGGAACCGCAGGTGGTCTATGCCGACCGTTACGCCGAACCGTGGACGCGCGGCTGGTACGAGTACTGCTCGGACCGCTACCGCACCTTCAATTCCCGTACCGGCACCTTCACCGGCAGCGACGGCGAACAGCATTTCTGCACCGCCAACTGAGGCTTCCCTGCCCCAAACAAAAATGCGCTGACCGCAAGGCCAGCGCTTTTTTGTTGTCGGTTTGTTGGGCTTCCGGCAGCGATCTCATTCAGGTCAAAAACGGGTTGGTTCGCCGTTCCTCGCCAAAACGCCCGCCGGGGCCATGGCCGCAGATGAAGCCGATGTCGTCGCCGAGCGGCAACAGCTTGTTTTTGATCGAGGCGATGAGGGCCGCATGGTCGCCCCCGGGCAGGTCTGTGCGGCCGACCGAGCCGCGAAACAAAACATCGCCGACATGGGCGAATTTGGCGGCGCGGTTATAATAGACGACATGGCCCGGTGCGTGGCCGGGACAATGCAGCACCTCGAACACATGGCCGCCGAACGACACCGTCTCGCCTTCGGCGAGGAACCGATCAGGCACGCAGTTTCGCACACCGCCGATGCCGTAGCGCCTGCCCTGGTTTTCCAGATTGTCGAGCAGCATCTTGTCGGCTTCATGCGGGCCGATGATCTCGACGCCGAGTGCTTCCTTCAGTTCCATGGCGCCGCCGGCATGATCGATATGACCGTGCGTGATCCAGATCGCCTCGGCCGCGATCGCGTTGTCCTTCAACGTTGCCAGCACCTTGTCGATGTCGCCGCCCGGATCCACGACGACGCCATGCTTGTCCTCCATATCGAACAGGATGGTGCAGTTCTGCTGGAACGGTGTGACCGGCACGATGCCGGCATTGAGCTGACCCATGATCGTCCTTTCGCTGTGTCAGCGATCATGTAGAGGCATCGCTCAAAACCGTCCACAGCCGGAAGGCCAAACAGTGCGTCTCCAAAGGAATGGGCGGCCGAAGCCGCCCATTCTGCGAAGCCCGAGATCGGCAGGCTTATTTCTTCATGGCGCCCATGACCGCGCCGAGAATGCCGGTCAGGATCGCGCCACCGCCGGCGCCACCGACGATGTTCTGCAGGTTGAGCGCGCTGCCCAGGCCGCTGGTCGCCGCCGCGGCCGCGTCAGGACTGATCGCACCGCCGCCAAGCAGGCTGCCGAGGATCGCCGCGCCGCCGACACCGCCGATGGCTCCGCCCAGGATTTTGGGAAGCTGACCCATTGCCGCCGTCTTGATCGCCGCGCCGACCGCCTGACCACCAATGATGCCTGTGATGATCTGAATGATGATCGGAAGAAGCGTGTTCATGTCCATATGATTAGTCCCTCCATAGCTGCCAGCCTCCCGGGCCGACACCATCATGAGACGCCGAATTGGAGGAAAGTCAAATGCAGAAACGCTGAAATAAAAGGGGCGGCCCGAAAACCGCCCCTGCTTGCGCGAAAAGCTGTGACTATCGTTATTCTGCGGCGATAGCATGCTTGGGTTGAACGGCGATAGAATAGTCGTTCATGAGATTCTTGGCGATCTCGCCGACTTCGAATCGGTAAGGGCCGATCTCCGAAACCGGGGTTACTTCCGCTGCCGTTCCGGTCAGGAAGCACTGCTCGAACCCTTCCAGTTCTTCCGGCAGGATGGCGCGTTCGATGATCTCCAGGCCGCGATCCCTGGCGAGACCAATGACCGTGCGGCGGGTAATGCCGTCGAGGAAGCAATCGGGCTTGGGCGTGTGGATCTTGCCGTCCTTGACGAAGAAGATGTTGGCGCCCGTCGCTTCGGCGACCTGGCCCCGCCAGTCGAGCATCATGGCGTCGGCATAGCCCTTGGCCTCGGCGGCATGCTTGGACATGGTGCAGATCATGTAGAGGCCGGCGGCCTTCGACCGCGACGGCGCCGTGCGCGGATCGGGCCGGCGCCATTCCGCCACATCGAGACGGATGCCCTTCAGCTTCTGCGCCGGGTCGAAATAGCTCGGCCATTGCCAAATGGCGATGGCGACGTTGATGCGGTTGTTTTGCGCCGAAACACCCATCTGCTCGCTGCCGCGCCAGGCGATCGGCCTGACATAGGCGTCCTGGAAGCCCTGCTTCTTCAGGAGCGTGGTCGACGCGTCGTTGAGCTCGGCCACCGAATAGGGAATCTTGAAGCCGAGCAGGCGTGCCGATTCATGCAGGCGTTCCGTATGCTCGTTGAGCTTGAAGATCTCGCCGCCATAGGCGCGCTCACCCTCGAAGACCGCGCTGGCGTAATGCAGGCCGTGGGTCAGCACATGAATCTTGGCGTCCCCCCACGGGACGAACGCGCCATTCATCCAGATGAAGCCGTCCAGTTGATCGAAGGGAACGGATGCCATGATAACCTCCCGCGGGTCGCGACCCGCATATCCTAGTGTCGTTGCGTGTTCTTTTTTGGCAGCGCCATGTGGTTGGAGACGCCGGCCGGTGTCTGGAAGCGTAAGCGGATAATCGCGCCCTGGCAAACTCAGGAAGTTCCGGAAAAACCGGCTTGCCTCGCCTTTTCGTTCGCAATCCGCCCAAAAGCTTGTCAAAAATTACCATTGCAGGGAAATTACGTCAATAGTACTGACATAATCTCCCGTTCCCATGGAGAAATGATGACGGACAAAAGCCCAGCTGCCGGAAAACCGATCAGGACCGCAATCACCAGCGAGGACGGCATCGACTTCGCCATCATCGAACTCTTCTTCTTCGCCTATCGCGACTTCACTTCCGATCCCGATCAAATCCTGGCCGACTACGGCTTCGGCCGCGCCCACCACCGCGTGCTGCATTTCGTCAACCGCCGGCCGGGCCTGACCGTCGCCGAATTGCTCGACGTGCTGAAGATAACCAAGCAGAGCCTGGCGCGTGTGCTGAAGCAATTGATCGACACCGATCACGTCGTGCAGTTGCAGGGCCCGCGCGACCGTCGCCAGCGCGAACTCTATCCGACGGCCAAGGGCCGTGCGCTGGCGCTGGCGCTGGCGCGGCCACAGTCACGCCGCATCCGTGCTGCATTGGAAGATTCCGGCGCCACCGAACGGACCTTGGTGGAACGCTTCCTCGAAGCAATGGTCAATCCGGAACTGAGAGCTCAGATCGACGTTGGGTCCGCAAAAATGTCAGGGAAAAGCCATGGAGAGCACTGAGAGGGTCGACACCGCGGCCGCACCGGATGACGACGCACCACATCTGCTCGTGGTCGACGACGACACCCGCATTCGCAATCTTCTCAAGCAGTATCTGACCGAAAACGGCTTTCGCGTCACCGTCGCCGGCAATGCCGGCGAGGCCCGCCGCAAGCTCGCCGGCCTCGATTTCGACCTGCTCGTGCTCGACGTGATGATGCCGGGAGAAAGTGGCGTCGATCTCACCAAGGCGCTGCGCGCCGAGAAGAACGTGCCGATCCTGATGCTGACGGCCTTGTCGGAGACCGACAGCCGCATCTCGGGGCTCGAAGCCGGCGCCGACGACTACCTGCCAAAACCCTTCGACCCGCGCGAGCTGATCCTGCGCATCAACAACATCCTCCGCCGTGGCGGCCCGGCGGCGACGCCCAAGGTCGAGCAGCTGGTGTTCGGCCCCTACACCTTCCAGATCGCCAGGCGCGAACTGAAGCGCGGCGGCGAGGCGCTGAAGCTGACCGACCGCGAACAGGAGATCCTGGCGATCTTCGCCGCGCGCGCCGGCGAAACCATCCCCCGCCACGAACTCGTCGGCGACGATTCGGAAGTCGGCGAGCGCACCATCGACGTCCAGATCAACCGGCTGCGCCGCAAGATCGAGCGCGATCCGTCCAATCCGGTCTGGCTGCAGACCGTGCGCGGTATTGGGTATCGGCTCAGCGTGGAATAGAATGCCGGCGGCGGCCCAAGTGCATGGTCCCGAAAAGTGGGAACCGGTTTTCGGAAAAGATCATGCTCCAACAAAGAGTTGGATCAGGATGACGATTCAGCCAAACGTCATCCCGACCCAACACCGCCGACGGATGAAAAGAGCCAATGGCGACCACGGAACTGGAACAGCCGGACAATGACGGTTTGAGTGCACGCGCCACACGGTCGCTCAAGGCGGTGCCGCGCATCTGGAACCGGTTCTGGCGCCTGGTTTCGCTTTACATGCCCAAGCGCCTCTATGCGCGCTCGCTGATCATCGTCATCGCGCCGATGATCCTTTTGCAGTCGGTCGTCGCCTTCGATTTCATGGAACGCCACTGGGCAACCGTGACGCAACGCCTGTCGCAGGCCACCGTGCGCGACATCGCCGCCATCATCGACCTGATCGAGACTTATCCGCACGACGCCGACTACGCCAACATCATTCGCATCGCGCAGGATCGCATGCAGCTGAAGGTCGATCTCCTGCCGCCCGATCCGCTGCCGCCGCCCGGTCCAAAGCCGTTCTTCTCTATCCTCGACGATGTTCTCTCCGCCGAAATCACCCGGCAGATCAACCGCCCCTTCTGGATCGACACTGTCGGCAATTCCAACATCATCGAAGTGCGCGTCCAGCTCGAGAACAAGGTGCTGCGCGTCTTCGTGCGCCGCAGCCAGGCCTATGCCTCCAACACCCACATTTTCCTGATCTGGATGGTCGGCACCTCGCTGGTGCTCCTGATGATCGCCATCCCCTTCCTGCGCAACCAGATCCGGCCGATCCTGGCGCTTGCCGAGGCCGCCGAAAGCTTCGGCAAGGGCCGGCCGATGCCGCGCGATTTCCGCCCGCGCGGGGCCGAAGAGGTGCGCCGCGCCGGCTTTGCCTTCATCCAGATGCGCGAGCGCATCGAGCGCCAGATCGAGCAGCGCACGGCCATGCTGACCGGTGTCAGCCATGATCTCAGGACCATCCTTACTCGCTTCAAGCTGCAGCTGGCGTTGGCCGGCGGCAAGGCCGAGACCAAGGCGGCGCTCGACCAGGACATCGAGGACATGCAGTCGATGCTGGAAGGCTATCTCGCCTTTGCCAAGGGCGAGGCCTCGGAGGACCCGGGACGTTTCGATCTCGAAGCCTATTTCCACAAGCTTGGCGAAGAAGCGAACTTGCGCAAATGCAGGCTGTCGACGACGCTTTCCGGCGATCCGACCGTGCATGTCAGGCCGAACGCCTTCGCGCGGCTGCTGTCCAACGTCATCGGCAATGCCTTCCGCTATGCCCGCACCGTTGAGGTCACCGCCGACCACGGCCGCGGCTCGCTTCTCGTCACCGTCGACGATAATGGGCCAGGCATTCCGGCCGACAGGCGCGAAGACGTGTTCAAGCCCTTCGTGCGGCTCGACGAAGCCCGTAACCTCGACGCCAGCGGCACCGGGCTCGGTCTGTCGATCGCCCGCGACATCGCCCGCAGCCACGGCGGCGACATCACGCTCGACGACAGCCCGATGGGTGGCCTGCGCGCGGTGATCAAGGTTCCGGCCTGATCTCTATTTGGCATGATCTTGCCTGAAAGCCGCTTTCGACCTTTCGGGATCACGGTCTGCTTCATCCGCCCGTCATGAAACCATGGTCAAGAGCGCGCATGAAGCGCGCGACCGCACTTGATTCGTCCTTGCCGCCTCACTTCGACCCCGTACCCGTCAGGGTGCGCTGGAGCGAAGCGAGGGCGGCCGCATGGTCGCCGTTCCGGCATCGTTTCAAGGCAACCGCCGACCTCCGGAGCAAAGGGCCGCCATGCGCATAGTGATGGTCACCGACGCCTGGCGCCCGCAGGTCAACGGCGTCGTCCACACGCTGGAGCGGCTCACCGAGACCCTGAAATCCTTCGACGTCGCGGTCGAGTTCCTGACCCCGAACATCTTTCGCACCCTGCCCCTGCCGACCTACCCCGACATCCGCCTGGCGCTGACCACGCCCGGCCATGTCGCGCGCCTGATCGACGGCTACAAGGCCGACCACATTCACATCGTCACCGAGGGACCGCTGGGTATCATGGCGCGGCGCCATTGCCGCAATGCCGGCCGGCCGTTCACCACCAGCTACCACACCCGCTTTCCCGAATATCTCAGCGCCCGCCTGCCGGTACCGGAGAGCTGGGCCTATCGCTGGCTGCGCGATTTCCACAATTCGGGCCAAGGCACGCTGGTCGCCACCCAGTCGCTCGCCGACGATCTCACGGCGCGCGGCTTCAACAAGCTGAGGCCCTGGACGCGTGGCGTCGACACCGAGCATTTCCGGCCCGACAAGCGCAAGGACCTCGGCTTCCCCAGCCCGGTCTTCCTCTGTGTCGGCCGCGTCGCCATCGAAAAGAACCTGTCGGCCTTCCTCGACCTAGACCTGCCCGGCAGCAAGGTGATCGTCGGTGAAGGGCCCGAGCTTGCCAAGCTGAAGGCGAAATATCCGAAGGCGCATTTCCTCGGCCATCGCCCCAATGACGAACTGGCCGAAATCTACGCCTCCGCCGACGTCTTCGTCTTTCCCAGCCGCACCGACACTTTCGGTAACGTCATCATCGAGGCGCTGGCCAGCGGCACGCCGGTCGCCGCCTACCCGGTGACCGGGCCGATCGACATCGTTGGTGATGGTGTCGGCGGTGCTGTTTCCACCGATTTGCGCGAGGCCGCGCTGGCCGCGCTCGACGTCAGCCGCGACCAGGCCCGCGAGCGCGCCATGCGCTACAGTTGGAAGGCCTGCGCGGAAATGTTTCTCGACGCGGTCGGGGAAGCACTGGGAACGACGCGCAAGCTGGCGGCCTGATCCGACAGGCCGGCGGGGACGCCAAGGAACGAGGCGGTATTCTGTTTGACCTCGGAAAGCCTAGAACAGCCTGCCGCCATCCGGCACCCTGCGTTCGATGGCGCCCAACACCACGGCGCCCTCTTCATCGGGAAAGCCGAGCGTCAGCACTTCCGACATGAACGGGCCGATCTGGCGCGGCGGGAAATTGACCACCGCGAAGACCTGTCGGCCGATCAAGGTCTCGGGCGAATAGTATTTGGTGATCTGCGCCGAGGACTTCTTCACTCCGATCCCAGGCCCGAAATCGATCTTCAGCCTGAAGGCCGGCTTGCGCGCCTCCGGAAACGGTTCGGCCTCGACGATCGTGCCGGCACGGATGTCGACACGATCGAAATCGGCAAAGCTGATTTCAGGCTTGCGCTCGTTGTTTGAACTCATGTCGAACGCTTCTGCTCAGGCGTTGCCGAAGGTCTCGAACAGCACGCCGGCCAGCGCGTCCTTGGCCGAGGTTCCCGACCAGACGACGAACTGGAAAGCCTGGAAATAGCATTCGCAGGCTTCCAGCGCCGAGGACAAAAGCACCTCGACCTGCTGGCTCGAGGGTTCGACCCCGCCAGCGAGCAGCAGCGACTGGCGGAACATGATCGCGCCTTCCTGCTCCCAGAGGTCGAAATGGCCGAACAGCATCTGTTCGTTGATCAGCGACAACAGCCGCATCACTTCCAGCGTGCGGGCTTCCGGCACCTTGATGTCGAAGGCGCAGGCAAGGTGCAGCGCCTCGAAATCCTCCATCCATGAGAAGGAGACGTGGTAGTCGGTCCAGCTGCCGGCAACCGAGATCGAGATTTCGTCATCGCCGGCCCGTTCGAAGGACCAGTCATTGTTGTGGGCCACCTGCTCGATCACATCCACCGGATGGATTTCGCGGGAAAATTCGAGTTCGAGAAGTTCCATGGAATGCTTCCTGTGTTCAGGGGGAGCGCCACACGCTCCGCGGGGCACACACGACGAACAATCTTGTCTAGAACTCGGACGGCCGGGACTTATCAACGCAAAGACCCCAGACCGAACCCCACCGCCCGGTTGCATGACCCTGCTCCGAATCATGCAACAAATTCAGTCTATTGATCGGGAGTCGCGTGAACAGCCCAATTTTTCGCACTGCGTCATTCGCATGTGGAAAGGTGCCTGTCACAAAGAGTCACGCAATGCCGGTAAGCGATTCACGGCAAAGCGATTTTTAGGCTGGTGCTTTGTGGAAAAGTTTAACGAATTATTTTTTCGGCTTGGGCTTCGCCGGCGCCGCAGGTGTGGCCTGACCGGTCAGCTCGGCGATCCTGGCCTCGAGCGTCTCGATGCGCGAGGCGAGCCTGCCGTTTTCTTCCCTCGCCTTGGCGGCCATCTCGCGCGCGGCCTCGAACTCCTCGCGCTGCACGACATCCATGGAGTTGAGGATGCGCTCCGCCTGGCCCTTGAAGGCCGTCTCCACCTCACGCCGCACACCTTGAGCGGCACCGGCCGCATCGGTCATCAGCTTGGCGAATTCATCGAGAATGCGGTTCGGTCCGGTCGACATGGCAAATCCTCGCTTGCTTGATTTGAATTAGTGACGTGGCGCGAGGAATGCAAGAACGTTGGGGTCCTATGCGACCTCCGCGCTGCTATGGCGCACGGCCCGTATGATGGGCGGGTCCTGCAGGAGCCTCTCGAACGGCTCCGAAGCTGTACTTGGTAGCGGCAACTCGCCTATTTTAAGGCCCTCGTCTCCCTCACGCACGTTTCAATCAGGACAACCAATGGCAACGCCCCCGCGCAGACCGACAAATCCGATGGAAGCCGCCGAAGCTGTTTTCAAGCCGGTCAAGAAACCGGCAGCGGCCCCGCCTCGCGAACCCTCCACCGCACCGAATGTCCGCGAGCTGGTCTCGATCAGGATCGACCGGGCCGTGCTCGATCATTTCCAGGAAGATGGTCCCGGCTGGCAGGACAGGATCAACGACGCCTTGCGCGAAGTGGTGGCCGCCAAGCCCAGGGGGTAAGCACGCCACCACGGCGACGGAACTGGAAGCGAATCTGTTCCTGGACGCGAATCTGTTCCCGGACCATTGACCCCCGTGACCTTGCCTTGACCCTGCCAAAACCCTGCCGCATGGTCCGCGCCGATCGCAACCGAGAGCTCCCCGTTGAACGAATATTTCCTGCTGCCGCTGGCTTCGCTGCCTTTTCCCAATATCAATCCGATCCTCGTCCAGATCGGGCCGCTGGCGGTGCACTGGTACGGCATCGGTTACATCGTCGGCATCCTGTTTGCCTGGTGGTATGCCAAGCGGCTCGCCGCCAATCCTAAACTCTGGCCCGACGGCGTCCTGCCGATGAAGCCTGAGGATCTCGACGATTTCATCGTCTGGGCGGCCATTGGCGTGGTTCTGGGCGGCCGCACCGGCTACGTCCTGTTCTACGACCTGGCGCGCTACATCGCCCATCCGCTTGACATCTTCGCTGTCTGGCAAGGCGGCATGTCCTTCCATGGCGGCCTGCTCGGCGTCATCCTCGCCATGACGCTGTTTTCCATGAAGCGCGGCATCCGCACCTGGTCGCTGTTCGATGTCGTGGCAGCTGGCGTGCCGGTCGGTCTCGGTCTCGTGCGCGTCGCCAACTTCATTAATTCCGAGCTCTGGGGGCGGCCCACCGATGTGCCCTGGGCGATCGAATTCCCCAACGGCGGTCCGTTCACCCGCCATCCGAGCCAGCTCTACGAGGCCTTGCTCGAAGGGCTGGCGCTGTTTGTCGTGCTGCGCATCCTTACCCATTCGCGCCTCAAGCTGAAGACACCGCGCTTTGTCGGCGGCGCCTTCATCTGCGGCTACGGCCTGTCACGAATTTTCGTGGAATTCTTCCGCGAACCCGACCAGCAGCTCGGCTATCTCCTCGGCACCAACTGGCTGACCATGGGCATGATCCTGTCGACGCCGATGGTGCTGGCCGGCATCTGGGCGATGGCGACGGCCAAGCCGGTGACGCAAACGCAGCCGCAGGCAACATGACGCGGCTGAAGGCTCGTATCGTCGACCTGATCGAGGCTGTCGGTCCGATGCCCATCAACGAATACATGGCGCTGTGCCTGTTCGATCCGCGCGATGGTTATTACACCACACGCGAGCCGTTCGGCGCGGCGGGCGACTTCATCACCGCGCCGGAGATCAGCCAGATGTTCGGCGAACTCGTCGCCGTCTGGCTTTACCAGGCTTGGGCAGCGATCGGCCGGCCGATGCCGGTCACCGTCGCAGAGATCGGCCCCGGCCGTGGCACGCTGATGAAAGACATGCTGCGCACCTTGTCGCGGCTCGATCCGGCCTTGGCCAACGGCGCCGCCTTCGCCATGATCGAGACCAGTCCGCGCTTGGCCGAGATCCAGAAGCAGACGCTTGGAGCGACACCCTTCGCGATAGACTGGCATGAAGCGATCGAGACGCTGCCCCATCAACCGCTGTTGATCGTCGGCAACGAATTGTTCGATGCGGTGCCTATCCGCCAGTTCGTCCGTGCCGGCGCCGAGTGGCGCGAGCGCATGGTCGGCCTGGACGATGCCGGCAATCTTTGCTTCTTCGCCGGCGCCGGCTCGGTCGACCCGACGCTGCTGCCCAGGGATGCGGCCGACGCGCGGCAAGGCGCGATCGTCGAAATCGCGCCCGCCCGCACCGCCTTGATGGCGGCGATCGCCGAGCGCATGGCGGCTCATGGCGGCGCCGGGCTATTCCTCGACTACGGCCATCTGCGGCCCGGCGTCGGCGACACGCTGCAGGCCTTGCGCCGGCACAATCACGAAGACGTGCTGGCCAATCCCGGTGAGGCAGACCTTACGTCCCATGTCGATTTCGCCGCTCTTGCAGCGATCGTGCGCGCGCATGGTCTCGATGCCCATCTGTCGACGCAGGGCAATTTCCTGCTCGGCATGGGCATTCTGGAGCGCGCCGGCCAGCTGGGCGCCGATGCCGGCCAGGCGGCACGCGACAACATATCGGATGCCGTCGAACGGCTCGCCGGGCCGCAAGCGATGGGCGAACTCTTCAAGGTCCTGGCCGTCGTTCCACGCGACGTCTCCGTCAGGCCCTTCGCAACGGCGGATTGACTTTTCGTCGCTACCCCTCCCAATCTCCCGTCCGGTAAAAGAGCCGCCGGACTGCCGGCCGCTTTTCCTTGACGAAACCGCCCACACGGACAACAACGCCCGCATGCTCAATCAGACCAAACCGGATCCCATTCGGTCGCCGCTGCTGGACAAGGCACAGGCACAAGGCATCCGCCACGGCTATTTCACCCGCACCGGCGGCGTCTCCACCGGCATCTACCGGGGCCTGAACATCGGCACCGGGTCGGATGACGACCAGGCGCTGGTGACCGAGAACCGCGCCCGTGTCGCCGCCTGGATGGGCGTGCCCGCAAATCATCTGCTGACCGCCTGGCAGGTCCATTCGCCCGACGTCATCGTCGCCAGGGAACCCTTTGCCCGCGAACGGCCAAAGGCCGACGCCATCGTCACCGATCGGCCGGGCATCGCCATCGGGGCCTCGACCGCCGATTGCGGCCCGGTTCTGTTCGCGGATCCCGGCGCGCGCATCATCGGCGCGGCGCATGCCGGCTGGAAAGGCGCTTTGTCAGGCGTGCTCGAAAACACCATTGCCGCCATGGAGAGCCTCGGCGCCCGGCGCGAAAACATCGTCGCCGTGCTTGGCCCTTCCATCGGCCCTGCAAATTATGAGGTCGGGCCCGAATTCGTCGCCCGCTTCGTCGAGGCCGACAGCGAAAATGCCCGGTATTTCGTGCCTTCGGCCCATGCCGGCCATTCGATGTTCGACCTCAACCGCTACACGATCGACCGGCTGACCAAGGCTGGTGTGACGGCCGATGGCCTTGGCCGCTGCACCTATGCCGAGGAAGATCTGTTTTACTCCTACCGGCGCACCACGCACCGCAGGGAGCCCGATTATGGCCGGCAGGTTTCGGCAATCGTTTTGGAGAAGGTATAATGGCGCTGCATTTTGAACGATCCGAATTCGACGCGCGGCGCGACCGGTTGATGATAGAGATGGCCGAGAAAAAGCTCGACGCCATCCTGCTGTTCGCCCAGGAAAGCATGTACTGGCTCACCGGCTACGACACGTTCGGCTTCTGCTTCTTCCAGTGCCTGGTGGTCAAGGCCGACGGCTCGATGGTGCTGCTGACCCGCTCGGCCGATCTGCGCCAGGCGCGCCAAACCTCGATCATCGACAACATCGTGCTGTGGACCGACCGCGACGGCGCCAATCCCGCGGTCGACCTGCGCAACCTGCTTAACGAACTCGACCTGCTCGGCGCCCGCATCGGCGTCGAATACGACACCCACGGCCTGACCGCCTACAATGGCCGCCGCCTGGACGAGCAGTTGCAGACCTTCGGCCAGATCGCCGACGCCTCCGGCATCGTCGGGCGGCTGCGCCTGTTCAAGAGCCCGGCCGAGGTCGCCAAGGCCGAAAAGGCAGCCAATCTCTCCGACGACGCGCTGGACGCGGCCCTGCCGCTGATCAAGCAGGGCGGCGACGAGGCGCTGATCCTGGCCGCCATGCAGGGCGCGATCTTCGCCGGCGGCGGCGACTATCCGGCCAACGAGTTCATCATCGGCTCCGGCGTCGATGCGCTGCTGTGCCGCTACAAGGCCGGACGCCGCAAGCTCACCAAGAACGACCAGTTGACGCTCGAATGGGCCGGCGTCTTCCATCACTACCATGCGCCGATGATGCGCACGGTGCTGACCGGCAAGGTCTCCAAGCGCCATCAGGAGCTGTTCGACGCCGCACGCGCGGCACTTCTGGCCGTCGAAAAGGCGATGACGCCGGGCAACAGCTTCGGCGATGTGTTCGACGCCCATGCCCGCACCATGGAAGCGCACGGGCTGACCAAGCACCGGCTGAACGCCTGCGGCTATTCGGTCGGCGCCCGCTTCACGCCGTCCTGGATGGACATGCCGATGTTCTACCAGGGCAATCCCGAGCCGATCGCGCCGAACATGACGCTGTTTGCCCACATGATCATCATGGACTCCGAGACCGAGACGGCGATGACGCTTGGCCGCACCTACCTGACCACCGAATCCCAGCCGAAGCCGCTGTCCCGCCATGATCTCGACTTGATCGTGCAGTGAATCCATAATGGGAGGCGTTCTTCGCCAAGGAGTTAGAAGGCAAATGAGACGATCGCATGTGACGACCGTGTCATTGCTTGTGGCATTGGCTTTGACCGCCTGCACCAACGCAAAGGACGTCCTCGAACCTTCCGCCATCACCCCGCCGGCGGCCTCGGCGCAGCCCGCACCGGCCACGCAAGGCAGCGCTGCCGCCACCGTTCCCGCCCCGGCGCCATCCACGGCCGCGACGGCCACCACGACGGCGGGCGCGCCCGCGCCCATCACTTCGGCCCAGGCCGCCGCCATCCTGGCGAAGACCCGGCTGCAGATCGCGCCGATCGTCGGCGCTTCGGTGGAAGCCGCAACGCCGCTGACGGCGGAACTGCAGACACGCGCCAGGCAGCGCGGCATCACGCTGGCCGGCAGCCAGGACCAGACCGCGACCCATGTGCTCAAGGGCTACTTCTCGGCGATGACGGAGGGCAAGGACACCACGGTCATCTATGTCTGGGATGTCTACGACCCCTCTGGCAACCGGCTGCACCGTATCAACGGCCAGATGAAGGCGCCTTCCACCGGTTCCGGCGACAGCGCGGGCGCCGACAGCTGGAAGTCGGTCTCGCCAGCCACCATGCAGGCGATCGCCGACCAGACCATCGACCAGTTTGCGGCCTTTCTCAGCGGCAAGGCGAGCTGAGGTGTTGCCAGCCGGTGATGCCGAACAGCTTTCTTAGGCTTAGCCGGCGGATTCACGATCTCGGCGCTTGCAATAGCCGCGCGGGCCGCTAAAAGCCCGGTTAAAAGGTGCAGGAGAGTCCGCCAGGCTTCTCCGTCCTCCACCAGGAACGGTGCATGAAACTCTTCGCGGGCAATTCCAACAGGGTGCTGGCCGAAGCGGTCGCCCGCTATCTCAACGTCCCGCTGGGCAAGGCCAGTGTCAGGCGCTTCGCCGACCAGGAAATCTTCGTCGAGATCCAGGAAAACGTGCGCGGCGAGGATGTCTTCATCCTGCAGTCGACCTCGTTTCCGACCAACGATCACCTGATGGAACTGCTCATCATGATCGACGCCTTCATGCGCTCGTCGGCCAAGCGCATCACGGCGGTTATTCCCTATTTCGGCTATGCCAGGCAGGATCGCCGCGCTTCCGGGCGCACGCCGATCTCTGCCAAGCTGGTCGCCAACATGATCACCCGTGCAGGTGTCGACCGGGTTTTGACGCTGGATCTCCATGCCGGCCAGATCCAGGGCTTTTTCGACATCCCCACCGACAATCTGTTCTCGGTGCCGGTGATGGCCCGTGACGTCAAGGCGAAGTACAAGCAACTCGGCAATGTCGTCGTCGTGTCGCCCGATATTGGCGGCGTGGTGCGTGCGCGTGCGCTTGCCAAGCGTTTCGACGCGCAACTTGCCATCGTCGATAAGCGCCGTGAGCGTCCCGGCGAATCGGAAGTCATGAACATCATCGGCGCGGTCGCCGGCAAGGATTGCCTTTTGATCGACGACATCGTCGATTCCGGCGGCACGCTGTGCAATGCCGCCGACGCACTGCTAGCCAACGGCGCCACCAGCGTCACCGCCTATATCACCCACGGCGTGCTGTCGGGCGGCGCGGTCGCTCGCATCAGTGGCTCGAAGCTGCAGGAACTGGTGATCACCGATTCCATCCAGCCGACGCAAGGCGTGCTCGACGCACCCAACATCCGCGTCATCTCGATCGCCGACCTGATGGGCGAAGCCATTTCGCGCACAGCGACCGAGGAATCGGTCTCGAGCCTGTTCGACTGAAAACCAGTTATCCCTGCGGCCCAAGTTACCCCTGCGGCCCAAATTGCTCATGCGGCCCAAGTTACCCCTGCGGCCCAAGTTATTCCTGCGGCCCAAGTTATTCCTGCGGCAAGGCCGATGGCGTCGGCGCCTCCAACCGGGCCGGGGCTCGCCGCATGCCTTCGCCGGCATCACGCGCGCCGCGCATATAGCCGCGCGGCGAGGAGCCAAGCATGCGCTTGAACATGGTGATGAAGGCCGGCACGCTGTCATAGCCGAGATCGAGCGCCACCCGCGTGATCGGCTCGCCATCGGCGAGCCTCGGCAGCGCCGCGAACAGGCAGGCCTGCTGGCGCCATGTCGACAGCGACAGGCCGGTCTGCCGCTGGAAGGCGCGCGTGAAGGAGCGCCGGCTCATGCCGACGGTATCGGCCCATTCGTCGATGGTCGCGTGCGGTGAGGGTGCGGCGACGAAACGCCGGCAGAGCGCCGCCAGTTTGGGATCCGACGGGAACGGCAGGCCGAGCGGCCGCTCCGGCAATTGCGGGATCTCATGCAGCAGCAGGCTCATGATCAGGCCACCGCGCCCTTCCAGTTCGCCGCCTTGCGGCAGCTTCTCGGATTCCACGATAAGACTGTGCATCAGGTCAGTGACGCCGACGACGCGCATGCCCTCCGGCAGGCCTGGGATCGCCTGCGGTATGACATAGACCGAGCGCATCGAGACGTCGCCGAGCATCTCGACGGAATGTTCGATGCCGGCTGGAATCCACATCGCATGGTCCGGCGGCACCATCCAGCGCCCATGCCGCGTCGTCACCAGCACGACGCCGACCAGCGCATGCAGCAACTGGCTGCGGCTGTGGTGGTGGTGCGGCACGTGGTAGCCATCCGGATATTCGGTCGGCAGCACCACCGCCGGCCCGACCGCCTGCTCGAGCCACTGCCAGCGCAGCCCGTGCAATTGCTCGAGGTCGGTGTGGCCGGCGCCGAAAATTTCCCTGGTTTTTGGCATTCGAGATGGCCCACTTGCGAAACTATTGGACCAAACCACGAAAGAAGTCGCCTGGCAACCGGACTATAAGGCTGCCTGCGGGAAGCGCCCGCCACGTCGCCTGCGGTAACAACCCGCCAAAAAGACTACGGAGCCTATCTTGACCGATACGACCGCCACCAGCGTCGCGCCGCCTGCGACCGCCAGTCACGCGTCAGCCCAGGCTACGGCCTTCACCGTTATCCTGGCGGTGAGCCTCTGCCACTCCATCAACGACATCATGCAGTCGCTGTTATCGGCCATCTATCCGCTTCTGAAAGACAATTACGGCCTCGACTTCTGGCAGATCGGGCTGTTGACCTTCACCTTCCAGGTAACGGCATCCCTGCTGCAGCCGATCATCGGCGCGGTCACCGACAAGCGGCCGATGCCTTACTCGCTGCCCTGGGGCATGGCATCGTCGCTGATCGGCCTGGTCGTGCTGGCCTATGCCGGGCACTACTACCTGCTGCTGATCGGCGCCTCGCTGATCGGCATCGGTTCGGCGATCTTCCATCCGGAATCCTCGCGCATCGCCCGCTTCGCATCCGGCGGCCGGTTTGGCCTGGCGCAGTCGTTGTTCCAGGTCGGCGGCAATTTCGGCCAGTCCATGGGTCCCTTGCTGGCCGCCTTCATCGTCGTGCCTTTCGGCCAGACCAGCATCGCCTGGTTCGCCGTCGGCTCGCTGATCGGCATCGTCATCCTGTGGCAGGTCGGCGGCTGGTACAGCCGCCTGCGCGCAGCGCAAGGCGATCGCAAGGCGGCAAGCTTCGTGTCGCCCTTCCCGCGCCGCAAGGTGATGTGGGCCCTGGCGGTGCTGACCTTGCTGGTGCTGACCAAGAACGCCTACATCGCCAGCCTGGCCAGCTACTACACCTTCTATTCCATCCATAAGTTCGGCGTTTCGGTGCAGATGTCGCAGGTCATGCTGTTCCTCTTCCTCGGCTCTTCGGCGCTGGGCATCCTGCTCGGCGGTCCCTTCGGCGACCGCTATGGACAAAAGGCGATGATCTGGTTCTCGATCGTCGGTGTCCTGCCCTTCACCCTGGCGCTGCCCTACGCCAACATGGAATGGACGATGGTGCTGACCGTGCTGATCGGCCTCATCCTGTCGTCGGCCTTCTCCAACATCGTCGTCTTCGCGCAGGAGCTGGTGCCGGGCCGCGTCGGCACGATCGCCGGCATCTTCTTCGGCTTCGCCTTCGGCGTCGGCGGCATCGCGGCCGCGGTGCTTGGCGTCGTCGCCGACATGAAGGGCATCGACTTTGTCTTCCAGATCTGCTCCTACCTGCCGTTCCTGGGGCTGCTGACGGTGTTCCTGCCCAACATGAAGGAAGCCCGGAAGGCGCAAGCGGCCGCTTGAATCATCTGTTCCAGGCAAAAGGCACCCGCCATATGGCGGATGCCTTTTTCTGTTCAGGCGGAGGGCTTCAGGCCTTGAAGAAAGCCAGCAGGTCGGCGTTGATGACATCGGCGTGGGTGGTGGCCATGCCGTGCGGAAAGCCCTTGTAGACCTTGAGCTCGCCCTTCTTGAGCAGCTTGATGCTCAGCAGCGCCGAGTCGGCGATCGGCACGATCTGGTCGTCGTCGCCATGCATGACCAGCACCGGCACGTCGATCTTCTCGAGGTCTTCGGTGAAGTCGGTCTCTGAGAAGGCCTTGATGCAGTCGTAATGCGCCTTGGTGCCGCCCATCATGCCCTGGCGGTACCAGTTGTCGATAATGCCCTGCGAGACCACGGCGCCCGGACGGTTGAACCCGTAGAACGGGCCAGCGGGAACATCCACGTATAGCTGCGCGCGGTTGGCGGCGACGCCGGAGCGGAAGCCGTCGAAGACCTCGATCGGCAGGCCGCCGGGATTGGCTGGAGTCTTGAGCATGATCGGCGGCACCGCGCCGAGCAACGCTGCCTTGGCGACACGGCCGCCCGCTCCATACTGGGCGACATAGCGCGCCACCTCGCCGCCACCCGTCGAATGGCCGACATGGATGGCGTCCTTGAGGTCGAGATGCGCGACAAGTTGAGCCACATCGGCTGCATAGGTGTCCATCTCGTTGCCGATATCCGTCTGCGTCGAACGGCCGTGGCCGCGGCGGTCGTGGGCGATGACCCGGTAGCCTTGGCCCAGGAAGAACAGCATCTGTGCATCCCAGTCGTCGCTGCTCAGCGGCCAGCCGTGATGGAACACGATGGGCTGACCGGTTCCCCAGTCCTTGTAATAGATCTGCGTGCCGTCCTTGGTGGTGATCGTGCCGCTGCCTGAGCCTGGTTTGGTCTGCGAGGTCATCTCAATCTCCGTTTGATTGCTGTCGCGATAAACAATATCACGATACCAATATCGCTAACCCAGCTCGAGGTTCTTGTCCATGGAAATATGTATCGCGATATCTTTTTCCGTGGTACATAATGCGTGCGCTTAATCGGCAAAGGAATCCACCGTGCCTCTCCCGCTGGACAATCAGCTCTGCTTCACGCTCTACGCCACCAGCATGGCGATCAATCGCACCTACAAGCCGATGTTGGACGAGATGGGGATCACCTATCCGCAATATCTCGTGCTCAACGCGCTGGGAGAGGCCGACGGCATGTCTGTCGGCACGATCGCGCACAGGCTCGCCCTGGAATCGAGCACGGTCACGCCGCTGGTGAAGCGGATGGAGCAGGCCGGCCTGGTTACCCGCCAGCGCAGCCAGACCGACGAGCGCCAGGTACAGGTCGACCTGACACCGGCCGGCCGCAAGCTGCTCGTCCAGTGCAACTGCCTGAACGCGACCCTGGTCGAACGCTCGGGCATGACGCTGGCCGAACTCGACACGCTGAACCGGCAGGTCCAGGCGTTGCGCGACGCGTTGAGCGGCGACCGGTAGCAACGGCCTTCCCACCCGCCGCTTGCACGCCTGCCCGCCTTCCGCTATAGAGCCGCCACCCGCGTAGACACCCTTGGAGGCAACGCGGCGGAAGGCTGCCTTCCCCTTGTGATCCCGAACAAAGATCCGCTCGCTGCGGTTTCCGGCATTCGGACATCGAGGTCTGGCGGCTTTCGACGTTTACGGCCTGGTACATTGCCAACCGTAGGCGCTCCATAACACGCGAAAGGAAAAGCCATGAGCCACGATACTTACGAGCTCAAGGCCGAAGCGCGCGAACAGGTCGGTAAGGGGTCCGCCCGTGCAGTTCGCCGCAACGGTAAAGTGCCTGCAGTAATTTATGGTGACAGACAGCCTCCCCTGGCGATCGCGCTCACCTACAAGGACATCTACTACAAGATCCACGGCGGCGGGTTCCTGACCACGATCGCCACGATCGATGTCGACGGCAAGAAGATCCAGGTCCTGCCGAAGGACTTCCAGCTCGACCCGGTCAAGGATTTCCCTGTCCATGTCGACTTCCTGCGCATCGGCAAGGACACCGAAGTCAACGTCGATGTTCCCGTGCACTTCATCAATGAAGACAAGTCACCCGGCATCAAGCGGGGCGGCGTGCTCAACATCGTGCGTCACGAAGTCGAGTTCCACTGCCCGGCCAATGCGATCCCGGAATTCATCACCGTCGATCTCACCGGCGCCGACATTGGCGATTCGATCCACATCTCGTCGGTCAAGCTGCCGGCCGGCGTCAAGCCCGTCATCTCCGACCGCGACTTCACCATCGCGACCGTTGCCGGTTCGTCGGCGATGAAGCCGGAGACCGAAGAGACAGCTGAGGCCGCGGCTCCCGAAGCGGCTCCCGCCGCCGAAGAGAAGTAACTCTTTTCACGCCCGGAGGCGACGATGCCAGAAAAGACAGCGCTTGTCTTTGCCGGCCTCGGCAATCCGGGCGCGAAATACGCTGAAAACCGGCACAATGTCGGCTTCATGGCGGCGGACGCTATCGCCCGCCGCCATTCCTTTTCACCCTGGTCGAAGAAGTTCCAGGGCCTGATTTCCGAGGGCACGCTCGGCGGCGAAAAGATCATCCTGATCAAGCCGCAAACCTTCATGAACCTGTCCGGCCAGTCGGTCGGCGAAGCGCTGCGCTTCTACAAGCTCGACCTTTCCGCCCTCACCGTCTTCTACGACGAGATCGACCTTGCCGAAGGCAAGCTGCGCATCAAGACCGGCGGCGGCGCCGGCGGCCACAACGGCATCCGCTCGATCGACGGCCATGTCGGCAATGCGTACCGCCGTGTGCGCATCGGCGTCGGCCATCCCGGCGTCAAGGAAATGGTCCAGCATCATGTGCTCGGTGATTTCGCCAAGGCCGACCGCGACTGGCTCGACCCGCTGCTCGACGCGATCGCCGACAATGCGGCGATGATCGTCAAGGGCGACGAATCCGGTTTCATGAACAAGGCCGCCCTCGCCGTCCAGGGCAAGACCGGCGCCGAACCGAAAAACCCGGCGCGGAAGCAGTCGAGCCCGAAACAGCAAAGCCCGAAACAGCAAAGTCATGTCCGCCAGGCCCGCCCTCAGCAGCCGGTCGCCAAGCTGCCGGAAGGCGGCCCCATGGCCGCCATGCTGAAGAAACTCTTCGGCAACAAGGACTGAGGCGTAGGCGCATGCGGCGTCACGGGACTTGACGTTCCCAACCCCTATCGCCCATAGCCTCATCAAATTTCGCTTTTCCCGATAGGACTGGATAAAATGGGTTTCAAATGCGGCATCGTTGGCTTGCCCAACGTCGGCAAGTCGACGCTCTTCAACGCGCTGACGAGGACGGCCGCCGCGCAGGCCGCCAACTACCCGTTCTGCACCATCGAACCGAACACCGGCGAGGTGGCGGTGCCCGATCCGCGCCTGCAGAAGATCGCGGCGATCGGCAAGTCGAAGGAGATCATCCCGACCCGCATCTCCTTTGTCGACATCGCCGGCCTGGTGCGCGGCGCCTCCAAGGGCGAAGGCCTGGGCAACCAGTTCCTCGCCAACATCCGCGAGGTCGACGCCATCGTGCATGTGCTGCGCTGCTTCGAGGATGACGACATCACCCATGTCGAGGGCCGCATCGACCCCGTCGCCGACGCCGAGACGGTCGAGACCGAACTGATGCTCGCCGACCTCGACAGCCTCGAGCGCCGCATCGTCCAGTTCCGCAAGCGCGCCGGCAGCAAGGACAAGGAAGCGACGACCGTGCTGCCGATGATGGAGGCCGCGCTCGAGCTGCTGCAGGCAGGCAAGCCGACCCGCATCCTGCTCGACGGCATCTCGGCGGAAGATCTGCACATTTTGCAGGGCTTGAACCTTCTGACCTCACATCCCGTGCTCTACGTCTGCAACGTCGCCGAGGCGGACGCGGCCACCGGCAACGAGCACACCAGGGCCGTGGAGCAGATGGCCGCAGCGCAAGGCGCCCGCACTGTCGTCATTTCGGCCGCGATCGAAGCCGAGGTTGCGCAGCTCTCCGACGAGGAAGAGATGGAATTCCTGTCCTCGCTCGGCCTCGACGAGCCCGGCCTGAACAAGGTGATCCGTGCCGGCTACGAATTGTTGCAGCTCATCACCTATTTCACCGTTGGGCCGAAGGAGACGCGCGCCTGGACCGTGCACAAGGGCGCCAAGGCGCCGCAGGCGGCCGGCGTCATCCACACCGATTTCGAGCGCGGCTTCATCCGCGCCCAGACCATCGCCTACAACGACTTCGTCACGCTGGGCGGCGAAGTGGCGGCCAAGGAAGCCGGCAAGGCACGCGACGAAGGCAAGGAGTACGTCGTCCAGGACGGCGACATCATGCTGTTCAAATTCAATACCTGAGGAGGTCGCGGCGGAGCGACCCAACCGTCAGTCGGACAGCACCATCCCTGCCGCAGAGTTCTCGCGGGGGTATTGAAGACCATAAGTCGCCTTACCCCGATCAGCACCCGGTGGAGACCGATGAAAGCCATGTCCCATTATTTGCTAACGCAAATTTCTAGCTTGCGCGCGGATGCCCGCCAACACGGCTCGGCTGATCACTGCTAAAATCGACCAATATGCAGCCGAACCGGCCAGCTTGGCGAAAAATGTCAAACGGCTGAAAGACCGGCCAGGCTTCAGGCTTAGGGTCGGGGACTACCATATTATCTTCGATCAGGAAGGCACGGTAATGGACATTCTGGAGATCGGACCGCGCGGTAGCATCTACGAGGACTGAGGACATGAACAAGCCCACCATCATTACCACGCCGAATGGCGACCGTATGGCTATTCTGCCACTCGCTGATTACGAGAGCCTTGTTGAAGCGGCGGAGGACGTGGCCGACATTCAAACCTACGATCAGATCAAGCAAAAGATCGCTGCCGGCGAGGAGGAGCTTATTCCGGTCGCCGTCGTCAACCGCATCCTGGACGGCGAGAATAAGATCCGCGTCTGGCGCGAGCATCGCGGGATTTCGGCTCGCGACCTCGCTGAAAAGACTGAGATCAGCGCAGGCTATCTCTCGCAGATCGAGACAGGCACCCGCGACGGTAGCTTCGACACGATCAAGCGCATCGCCGCCGCCCTCAATGTCTCGGTTGACGATCTCGTATAGCGCCCGTTGCGAAAGACGAAAACGGGCTGTCGTATTCCATGCTCGCAGGCGCTGCCGACGTCGGCACAGGGCCATGTTTATTCGCGCAGGCGAGGCCACTACAAGTGAGCGTAGCTTAGCTACAGCCGACCACCGCCCGGCCTCCGACCCAAACAGTGGCAATATTGGCCCGTGCCGCATTGAGCACGATCTTCTGAAAGACGTCGTCGAGCGTATCGTCGGCGCCGTTGACATGGATGTTCGAGGCGCTCGCTTCGGTGTCGATCAGCAGCGCGTCGAATTCGTGTCCGACGCGAAAACTGCCTGTCGGCAGGTCGAGCGCTTCCGCGCCTCCCGCGGTCGCCAGCCAGAACGCTTCCTGATGCGTGATCGGCTCGCCGGGCGCGCCGCGCTCCTTTGCCGGCAGGCCGGCATGCACGCCGCTCTGCAATGTTCTCGAGGCCGACAGCGCGTTCCGGCAACCGTCGAACAGCGATGGGCTGTAGCCGCCTGAAATATCGGTGCCGAGCCCGACATGCATGTGCCGGTCGAGCGCCTCGCGAAGCGGAAACACTGCATTGGCGAAGTAGACGTTGGACAGCGGGCAATGAGCGACGCCGGCGCCCTTCTCCTTGATCAGGTCCATGTCCTGCCCATCGATGAAGTTCGAATGCGCCAGGATCGTATGACGGGTGAGCAGGCCGAAACCATCGAGGCTTGCCGCATCCGTTTGGCCGAAGCGCGCTTCCACGAACTGCTTTGCCCAATCGCTTTCGGAGCAATGGGTCTGCACGTGGCAACCGAACTCTTCCGAGAGTTCGCCCAGCCCCTGCAAGGCCGCGTCGGTGCAGCTTGGAATGAAGCGCGGCGTGATCACCGGCTGGACAAGCGGCCTCTCGCCCGGATCCAATGACATGACGGCCTCGATGAAGCGCCTGGTATCCGAAACAGCGCTTGCCGCATCGGCATCGCGATAGAAGGGCGGACACTGTTCGGGGTCGTCCATCACCACCTTGCCGACCAGGGCACGCTGGCCTTTCTCAAGACATGTCTCGGCGAGCGCCACGCTCGCCGAGACATGGACGGTGGCGAAATAGAGCGCGGTGGTGGTGCCGTTGGCGAGCAGATTGTCGACCAGATCAGCATAGACCGCGCGAGCATAGTCCAAATCCGCATAGCGGGCCTCGAGCGGAAAAGTGTATTTCCGCAGCCAGACTTCGAGCGGCACGTCCAGCGCCTTGCCCATCTGCGGCCATTGCGGCGCATGGATGTGCAGGTCGACGAGCCCCGGCAGCAGGAACTGCCCCTCGCCAAGTTCCACCAGCCTGCCCGCCCGGCGGGCATCGCTTATCGTGGCCGTGTATTCCGGGTGGCCGGGCGCCAGGATCTCGGCGATGCGCCCCTGTGCGTCGACGCAGAACAGGTGCTCCTCCAGCACCTCCAGCCTGCCGCGCTCAGGCGTATGGAAGGCGGTGCCGAGCAGCATGAAAGGATCTGCCGTCATATCGTCGCTCCGGTGCTGCTGGCGGGCGGGGCTGCCAATGCGTGGCCTAGAAGAAAACAGTTGGCAAACATTTCCGCCGCTGTCCTTTGCCGCCGACTGATCCCATGATCGGCCGGGGATTTCCAGAGGGGACATCATGGAACGCGTTGCGCCAGAAATCAGTTTGATCGCCCAGCCGGACGATCCGTTGCCCCTGGGCAAGGCCGCCCTGCTCGGCCTCCAGCACGTGCTGGCGATGGACGTCTATATCGTGCCGTTCATCATCGCGTCGGTGCTTGCCTTCAGCGTCGGCGACGCCGGCGCCTTCATCCAGTCGGCCTTCGTGGCGGCAGGCATCGCAACCCTGATCCAGTCGCAGTTGCTGATGCGGCTGCCCGTCGTCCAGGGACCGTCCTTCGTCCCGATCGGCGCGGTGCTGGCGATTGCCTTTGGCGCCGGCGGCGGCCTGCCGGGCCTGTCGGCCGTGATCGGCGCACTCATTCCGGGCGCCATACTGGTCATGCTTCTGGGATCGCCCACAAAGCTCTTCCACCGCCTCGTCAACCGCTTCGTGCCGTCCATCGTCGGCGGCGCCATCATCATCGTCGTCGGCGTCGCGTTGATGCCGGTGGCACTGAAGGAGAGCGTCTTCGCTGTCCACGGCACCGCCACCGTCGGCGGCAACATCGTCCTCGCCTTCGTCGCCGCGGCGGTGCTTGTCGGCTGCATGCTGATCGGCATGGCGCTTGGCGCGAAAGGCGCATGGCTGCGCCTGCTGTCCGTGATCATCGCGCTTGTGGCTGGCAGCGTGGCCGCCGCCTTCATGGGCCAGCTCGACATGACGGGCGTTTCCGCCGCGACCTGGTTTTCCATGCCGCGCATCGCCTTCCTCAATCTCGACGTCACCTTCTCCTGGTCGGCGACGCTGACCATGCTGATCGTCTACATCGTCGTCCTGGCCGAAACCACCGGCACCTGGTTCGCGGTCGGTGCCGTCATCGACAAGCCGCTCTCTGACGAGCAGCTCGACCGGGGCGCCACGGGCGAAGGCCTTGGCTGTCTGATCAGCGCGCTGCTGTGCAGCACGCCGGTCACCGGCTATTCGTCCAACGCTGGCATCATCGCCATCACCGGCATCGCCAGCCGTGCCGCCTTCGGGGCGGCCGGCATCTTCCTAGTGCTGTTCGGGCTGATCGGCAAGCTTTCGGCGGTCATCGCCTCAATCCCGGGGCCGGTCATCGGCGGCGTCTTCGGAGTGCTTTGCGTCGTCATCGCCATGAACGGTTTTCGGGTGGTGCGCGGGACGCCGCTGACCGAACGCAACATGCTGGTCATCGGCCTGCCCATCCTGATGGCGCTGTTCGCCACGCTGGTACCGCCGGATTTCGTCAAGACGCTGCCCGATATCGTGCAGTACATTCTGGGCTCATCCATCGCCTTCGGCGCCGTCTGGGCGATCGTCCTGCACCAGATCCTGCCGAACGCCCGCTAGGCGATCGGAGGCGCCGCGGCTGGCCCCTACTGCCGCCGCGGGCCCGATCGCGCCGGCTGGCTCACCAGAAAGGGCTTGACCAAATCGCCCGCGGCCTGCATCCGGGTTTGCCGATCCATACGGATCGCGCGTTCTCAACCGGATTCCAGACCATGACAGGCAAGACATGGGCCTATGAGGACTTCGTCGAGGGGATCTCGTTCGATCTCGGCACCAAACAGGTGAGCGCGGCCGAAATCATCGAGTTCGCCAGCGAGTTCGATGCCCAGCCGATGCATCTCGACGAGGAGGCCGGCAAGGCGAGTATCCTGGGCGGCCTCTCGGCTTCAGGCTGGCACACCTGCGCCATGTTCATGCGCATGCTGTGCGATGCCTTCCTGCTGGACTCCACCTGCCAGGGCGCACCAGGAGTCGATCAGGTCAAATGGAAGAAGCCGGTGCTCGCCGGCGATACGCTGCGGGGCAGCCTGGTGGTTCTGGCCAGGCGCCTGTCGAAATCGAAGCCGCAACTCGGCTTCGTGACCATGCGCAGCGAACTGGTCAACCAGCGCGGCGAAAGCGTCTTCGAGCTCGAGAACTCCGTCATGTTCCTGACGCGCGACGCGGGGAATGCGGCATGACGCTCGACGAATTCTTCCGCATCGGCACCACGGTGACGCTGGGCTCGCACAGATTCGAGCCCGAGGCGATCAAGGCGTTCGCCCGCAAATACGACCCGCAGATCTTTCACATCGACGAAGAGGCCGCGAAGAAGAGCGTGCTCGGCGGCCTCTGCGCCTCCGGCTGGCATACCGCCGCCACCTGGATGAAGCTGAACCTGGAGAGCCGCCTGGACGCCGAAGGCTGGGACGGCCCGGTGCCCGAATTCGGCCCCTCGCCCGGATTCAAGAACCTGAAGTGGCTGAAGCCCGTCTTTGCCGGGCAAACCATCACCTTCACGCGCACGGCGCTGTCCCACCGCCCCATCGCGTCCCGCCCCGGCTGGCGGTTGCTGGCGCTGCTCTGCGAGGCCACTGATTCGACCGGCGGCAAGGTGCTGGAGTTCGAAAGCGCGGTGCTGGTGAAGGTGGAGTAGCACAGGCCCTTCTTCCTTCTCCCACAAGGGGTGAAGGGAAAATGCTCAATGGCCCTCGAACCCGATCAGCGTTCGCACCGGCACGCCGAGCGCTTCGAGCTTGGCGCGCCCGCCCAAATCCGGCAGGTCGATGACGAAACAGGCGGCGAGAATGTCGGCGCCGATCTGGCGCAGCAGCTTGACCGCCGCTTCCGCCGTGCCGCCGGTTGCGATCAGATCGTCAACCAGGATCACCTTCTCGCCGGGCGCGACGCCGTCCTTGTGCATCTCCATCTCATCCAGCCCGTATTCCAGGCTATAAGCGACGCGCACGGTCTCATAAGGCAGCTTGCCCTTCTTGCGGATCGGGACGAAACCGGCCGAGAGCTGGTGGGCGACGGCGCCGCCCAGGATGAAGCCGCGCGCTTCGATGCCGGCGATCTTGTCGATCTTCTGCCCGGCATAGGGATGCACCAGCTCGTCGATGGCGCGGCGGAAGGCGCGCGCATTGCCGAGCAGCGTGGTGATGTCGCGAAACAGGATGCCGGGCTTGGGATAGTCCGGGATGGTACGGATCGAGGCCAGCAGCGTGTCTTCGAGAGAAGGTTTCATGAAGCGGCTCCGAATGATCCGGCTGACAAAGTGAAACGGCGCGGGGCCGATCGTAACCCGGCGCGACCGACAACGGCTAGCGCGATGTGGCGACCGAGACAAGCGCATCCGGCAAAGGAATTGACTACGGGCTGGGAGCAACCATCAGGCGATTTTCCTCCTGTTGGGCGCAGCCACGAAAAAGGGGCGCCCGAAGGCGCCCCGCTCGAACGGATGGCTATCGGCCAAATCCTACATGCCGAGATCGGAACGAAGCTCCGCCCTGGCCACGTCGTACTCGGCCTTGAAGTCATCCCGGTTGAGCAGGACGGCGGCGATGACGCTGCCGGAAATCTTGCCCATCTCGACGTCGGACGGATAGTGGATGCCGCCGACGATGCGGTTGTGGGCGAACTCGGCCGCGCGCGCCATGATCTCAGCACGCCTTTCCGGAACCATGTCGGACAGGATGATGCCCATGATCGTGCCGACGGTCGCATGGCCGGACGGCCAGGAACCGGAGCTCGACAGCTTGACCACCGGCTTGACGAGATCGCTGAGCTGGTGCGGACGCGGGCGCTTCCAGACATCCTTGGCCGGATCGACGACGGCGCCTTCGGTCTCCACCACGCGATCGAAGAAGGCGCTGAATTTCGGCAGCTTGTCCTTGTTGAAATTCGGCCCCATGACATCGGCGAAACGCCAGACGTTTTCCTCGGCGTCGGCGATGGCGCGGGCTTCCATCTCGGGTGTGCGCGTGACCTGCATGGTCAGCACTTCGCCAAGCTCGGCCTTGGTCTCAGCCGAATCATTGGCCGGCGGCGGCGGCAGGATCATCGTCAGGTCGACATCCTTGTTGGTGATGAATGGTTTTGCGTCTTCGGCGCGGGCCGCGGAACCTACGACGAGCAGCAGCAGGCCTGCCGCAAGCGATGCGTATCTTTTCATGGGCGTGATCCTTTGATGAGAGCGCCGCAGGATCGCGATGTGTGGTGACGGCCATGTGACACCGCCGAGACGTGGAGGCGCAATCCACTCAAAAAGCAGAAAGGGCACCTCGCGGCGCCCCATGTTGTACACTGAACGGCCCAGGGCCTTTGAGATTCAGGTCAGGCCGAATCGAAAACGATGGTTTCCGAGAACCGGAGCGGAGCGTACTTGAAGTACGTGAGCACCGGAAGCGCAGGAAGCCATCGTTTGCAGACCGGCCTCACCTGAAGATCAACAGGCCTAGTGCGCGACGGCTTCCCACACCTTGCGCTTGGTCAGGTAGACCAGGGCGCCGAACAGAAGCAGGAACACCAGCACGCGGAAGCCCATCTTCTTGCGGTCTTCCATGTGCGGCTCGGCAGCCCATGTCAGGAAGGCAGCCACGTCGCGGGAATACTGGTCGATGGTCTGCGGCGAACCGTCGTCATAGGTGACCTGGCCGTCGGAGAGCGGCTTGGGCATCTTCAGCGACACGCCGGACATGAAGTACGGGTTGTAGTGCGTGCCTTCGGGGATGACCATGCCGGCGGGCGGCGTCTGGTCGTAGCCGGTCAAGAGCGAATGGATGTAGTCGGGACCACCGGCATCATACTGGGTGAAGATATCGAAGACGAACTGCGGGAAGCCGCGCTCGACGCCGCGCGCCTTGGCCAGCAACGACATATCCGGCGGCGCCGCACCGCCATTGGAGGCAGCGGCGGCTTCCTCATTGGCGAACGGGGCCGGGAAATGGTCGGACGGCTTGCCGGGACGGTCGAACATGTCGCCGGCATCGTTGGGGCCGTCATGGATGGTGTATTCGGCTGACAGCGTCTTGATCTGCGCGTCGCTGTAACCGAGGTCCGAAAGCGTGCGGAACGCCACCAGGTTCATCGAATGGCAGGCCGAGCAGACTTCCTTGTAGACCTTCAGCCCGCGCTGCAACTGCGCCTTGTCATAGGTGCCGAACGGGCCGGTGAAGCTCCAGCTCATTTCCTTCGGCTCGTTGATCGGGAAATGCGTCGGTGCCGCCGCGTTGTGCGCCTCTTCGGCCGCGAACGCCCAAGTGCCTGCAACTCCGGTGCCGGCGGCCACGAGGCCGACCAGCGCAAGCGAGGTGAGAACCTTTTTCATGCCAAATCCCCTTAGATTCTCTACCGCTCAGCCCTTGGTCTCAGGTGCTGCCGTGGCGCCCGCCGGATGCCCGCTGCCACCCTTGTTCTTTTCGAGCACCGCCTCGGTGATCGAGTTCGGCAGCCTGCGGGGTGTCTCGATCAAGCCGAGCACCGGCAGCGCGATCAGGAAGAAGGCGAAGTAGAACAGCGTCGCCATCTGCGCCATGAACACATAGCTGCCTTCCGCCGGCTGCGAGCCCAGCCAGCCCAGCAGGATGGCATCGGCCACGAACAGCCAGAAAAACAGCTTGTACCAGGGCCGGTAGACCGCCGAGCGCACCTTGGAGGTGTCGAGCCACGGCACCAGGAACAGCATGACGATGGCGCCGAACATGCACAGCACGCCGCCGAGCTTGGAATTGATCGGCCCGATGTTGAAGGTGATGGCGCGCAGGATTGCGTAGAACGGCAGGAAGTACCATTCCGGGACGATATGGGCCGGCGTCTTAAGCGGGTTGGCGACCGTGTAGTTGTCCGGATGGCCGAGATAGTTCGGCAGGTAGAAGACGAAGTAGGCGAAGACGAACAGGAACACGATCATGCCGAACGCGTCCTTGATGGTCGCGTAGGGCGTGAAGGCCACGGTATCTGTCTTCGACTTGACCTCGATGCCGGTCGGGTTCGACTGGCCGACGACATGCAGCGCCCAGACATGCAGCACGACGACGCCGGCAATCATGAACGGCAGCAGGTAATGCAGCGCGAAGAAGCGGTTCAGCGTCGGATTGTCGACGGCGAAGCCGCCGAGCAGGAGCTGCTGGATCCAGTCGCCAACCAGAGGAATGGCGCTGAAGAAGCCGGTGATGACAGTGGCGCCCCAGAAGCTCATCTGCCCCCATGGCAGCACATAGCCCATGAAACCGGTCGCCATCATCAGGAGGTAGATGATGCAGCCGAGGATCCACAGCAGCTCGCGCGGCGCCTTGTAGGAGCCGTAATAGAGGCCGCGGAAGATATGCAAATAGACGGCGATGAAGAAGAACGAGGCGCCGTTGGCGTGCATGTAGCGCAGCAGCCATCCGGAATTCACGTCGCGCATGATCTTTTCGACCGAACCGAAGGCGAGATTGGTGTCGGCCGTATAGTGCATGGCCAGCACGATGCCGGTCAGGATCTGCGCCACCAGCATGATCGCCAGGATGCCGCCGAAGGTCCACATATAGTTCAGGTTGCGCGGCACCGGATAGGCGATGAAGCTGTCATAGACCATCCTGGGCAGCGGCATGCGGGCGTCGAACCAGCGTTCGATACCGGTCTTCGGCGTGTAGGTCGAGTGTCCCTCGCTCATCGAAATATCCCCTGCCTCAACCGATAAGGAGTTTGGTGTCGGAAACGAATTTGAATACCGGAATCGCCATGTTCTCCGGCGCCGGGCCTTTGCGGATGCGGCCGGCCGTGTCGTATTGCGAACCGTGGCACGGGCAGAACCAGCCGCCGAAATCGCCTTCCTGGCCGAGCGGGATGCAGCCCAGATGGGTGCAGACCTGAACCATCACCATCCAGGCTTCCTTGCCTGGCGTGGTGCGGTTGGCGTCGGTCGCCGGCGCATCGGACGGCAAATTGGCGTTGCGGGCAATCGGATCCTTGAGATCGGAGAGGCTGACGGCCTCTCCGTCCTTCATTTCCTTCTCGGTCCGGTTGCGCACCACGACCGGCTTGCCGCGCCACTTGACGATCAGCGAGCTGCCAGGCGTCAGCGAGGAGACATCGACCTCGACCGAAGCGAGCGCCAGCGTCGAGGCATCAGGGCGCATCTGGTCGATGAACGGCCAGGCCACGGCACCGGCGCCGACCACGGCGGCCATGCCGGTGGCGACGTAGAGAAAATCTCGACGATTGGGATCGTGGATGTCGGTTGCGCTCACGGGTGCCTGATCCTTTCGCCTCTTCCGCGCCGGTGGCCGAGCCTTGTTCCCCGCTCAATCACGCCAACCCGACAGCGCATGGCGAACAGGCTAGCGAATTCCTCCGGCATTTGGACTTCGGTTTATGCGTGAAGCCCGTTTTTGTCCAGACGGGTGAAGGCACAAGGGCAGATTGTCGCGGGGACAAAATCCCCTCGTGTCCGGCGGGACGGCGAATGGCTGCAAAGGGCGGCTAAACAACCGGGAAATATCAGCAAAATCCAAGGCTCCAGCTTGCCTCGACACAGGGCGCCGGTGTGATCTATCCTCCTTCGCATGGCGCACGTCATCGATCGCGAGCAATGGGCTGTTCGTTCCGACCACTGGAAGGGCGAACTGCAATGCGGTGCCTACGGCTCAAACTCCTGCCTGATCTTCAATCACCTGCCCGACGTCGGCGGCGGCCCGCGGCTGCACGCCCATCCCTATGCGGAGATCTTCATCATCCGCCAGGGAACCGGCCTCTTCACGGTCGGTGACCAGGAAATCGAGGCTTCGGCGGGGCAGATCCTGATCGTGCCGCCCAACACGCCGCACAAGTTCACCAATCTCGGTCCCGGTCCGCTGGAAACGACCGACATTCACGAAAACGGCAGCTTCATCACCGAATGGCTGGAGTGATTTCTAAAAACTGATTTTACGCGGCGCCCAGCCTCACTAGAACCGCCCTGGGGATATTGTATTCGCGGATCACGGCGTCATGCTTGCGAAGGCCGCACAGTTCGCGCTGGATGAAATAGGCGTGAACGGCCACGGCAGCCTCCTTGAGCAGACGGGGGCGCAACTCATCGTCCCCGTTATCGCGCAACCTGGCCAAGGTTTCTTCGACGCGCTGGCCGGCCCGCCCGAGCGCCGCCGCCTTCTCTGCCAGGATTTCATGGCCAAGCGCGTCGAAGGCCGCGTCGGCGGCCGACGTGCCGGCAAGATGGGATGGCGGACGCAAGGACATTTCAGTTCCCTTTCCTGAACACCATGCGATGGGTAACGAATTCTTCGCCCTCCACGCGCTGAAAACCAAGCCGTTCATAGAAAGCGAAGGCTTCTGGCGGCGCGCGGGTGTTCAACACGGTGAAATACCGGCAGGCTCGGTCGATCACGATCTCGACCAGCGTTCGGCCAAGGCCGGCGCGACGGTGACGCGCGCTGACGAACAGGTGGCGGACCCGGCCGTGGTCCCTGCCCTCGAAATAGGGATCGATGTTCAGCCCGCAGACACCGGCGAGTTCGGCGCCATGCCAGGCTCCGAACAGCGCCTCGCCCCGCTTCAGGAACTTGTTGCGGCCGCTTGCCCAGCCATCGCCCAGACGCACCAGCATCCAGTAGCCTTCCAGCCGGCTCTCTTCCTTCAGCATGTCGAAGGCCGCCACGGTTGGCCGCAAACGCTTGAGCGTGTAGCCGATCTCTGGGCCGATCTCCGGACTGAGCTCTGCCGATCCACCCACGCGCCTACTCCGCCGGCCGCGTCTCTTCCAGCACGCTTTCCTCGTGATAGAGGAACCCGCCGGACTGGCGCTTCCACAGCCGGGCATAAAGCCCGTCGAGCGCCACCAGTTCGTCATGTGTGCCTTGCTCGACGATGCGGCCGCCGTCGAGCACCACCAGGCGGTCAAGTGCCGCGATCGTCGACAGCCGGTGGGCAATCGCGATCACGGTCTTGTTCTCCATCAGCCGCGTCAGATTCTCCTGGATCGCCGCCTCGATGTCGGAATCGAGCGCCGACGTCGCCTCGTCGAGGATCAGGATCGGCGCGTCCTTGAGGAAGACGCGGGCGATCGCCACGCGCTGGCGCTGGCCGCCCGACAGTTTCACGCCGCGCTCGCCGACAAAGGCTTCGTAGCCCTGGCGGTCCCTGTTGTCGCGCAAGGTCAGGATGAATTCATGGGCCTCGGCTTTTTTCGCCGCCGCGATGACCTGCGCATCGGTTGCGTCGGGCATGCCGAGCTTGATGTTGTCACGCAGCGAACGGTGGAACAGGGCCGTGTCCTGGCTGACGACGCCGATATTGGCGCGCAGCGAATCCTGCGTCACACCAGAGACGTCCTGGCCGTCGATGGTGATCTCGCCGCTTTCGAGATCGTAGAGGCGCAGGATAAGGTTCGCCAGCGTCGTCTTGCCGGCGCCCGAAGGCCCGACCAGCCCGACCTTCTCGCCCGGCTTGACGACAAGGTCGATGCCGTTCAGCACCCCAAACCCCTTGCCGTAGTGGAACTCGACATTTTTTACGTCGATGCGCCCACCCGCCACGACCAGTTCCCCGGCGTCCGGTGCATCGGTCAGGCCGAGCGGCTGCGAGATCAGCGCCTTGGAGTTCTCCAGCACGCCGAGATTCCGCAAGATGCCGTTCATCTGCATCATCAGCCGGCCGAGCAGCATGTTGAGCCGCAGCACCAGGCTGAGCGTGAAGGCGACCGCCCCGACCGTGATCGAGCCCTCGACCCAGAGATAAACGGCAAAGCAGCCGATCGCCGTGATCATGATGCCCGACAGCGTCGTCAGCGCCATGCGCACGCCGGTCAAGCGGCGGGTGAAGGGCCGCAATGCGTCGAGATAGATGTCGAAGCCGTTCCTGATGTAGCGATCGTCGCCGTCGGCCGCGAACAGTTTCAGCGTCTGCACATTGGAGTAGGAATCGACAATGCGGCCATTGATCATGGAGCCCGCCTCCGCCGTCGCTTCGGCGTGCTTGCGGATTGCCGGCAAATAGCGCTTCGCCAGAAAGCCGAAGGCGGTGATCCAGACCACCACGAGTGCCGCCAGCCTGAGGTCAAGCCCGGCGACCAGCGCCAGCGTCGTCGCCGTATAGACGACCATGAACCAGACGACCTCGATGAAACTTTCCATCAGGTCGCCCGTTGCCTGCCCGGCCTGCCAGACTTTCGTCGCGATGCGGCCGGCAAAATCGTTCTGGAAGAAGGCGTAGGACTGGCGCGAGACGTGCCGGTGCGCCTGCCAGCGCACCAGATTGTAGAAGCCGGGCGTGATCGTCTGTTCGTCGACCAGCGCCGACAAGGCGACGACCACGGTGCGGATGATCAGCACCACCGCGACCATGAACACCAGTTCGGGTCCGGCGGCGGTCCACAGCGCGTGCCAGCTCCGTTCGCCGGGCAATTGGTCGAGAATATCGACCAGCCGTCCGACGAAATAGAACAGCCCGGCCTCGACGAGCGGCGCGATGCCGCCGATGACCAGCATGGCGAAGAAGGCGAACTTCGCTTGCCCGACATAGTGCCAGAGGAAGCCCGTAACGCTGGCCGGTGGCCGAAGATTCGCCGGCTCCCTGAACGGGTAGACCCAGGTCTCGAACCAGCGGTAGACGGCTGTCATCATGCGGCGGCCATCATTCTGCGGCTTGCCCCTTTGCTATTGCGTCATTGGCGGCTTCGACTGGGACGTCATCGAGCAGGAACCCACCCGACTGGCGCTGCCAGAGCTGCGCGTAGAGCCCGCCTCTGGCGACCAGTTCCTCGTGCGAGCCCTCCTCGATGACGCGACCCTGGTCCATCACGACGAGCCTGTCCATCGCCGCGATGGTTGACAGCCGGTGCGCGATGGCGATGACGGTCTTGCCTTGCATGAGCTTGTAGAGGTTCTCCTGGATGGCGGCTTCCGCCTCGGAATCGAGCGCCGACGTCGCCTCGTCAAGGATAAGTATGGGCGCGTCCTTCAACATAACGCGAGCAATGGCGATGCGTTGCCGCTGACCGCCGGACAGTTTGACGCCGCGGTCGCCCACATAGGCGTCGAACCCCTTGCGTCCATGATGATCCGAAAGTCCTGATATGAAATCCATCGCCTCGGCTCGCCGCGCCGCCTCGAGCAGCATCTCGTCGGTGGCATCGGGCCGGCCGTAGAGGATGTTCTCGCGCACCGAACGATGCAGCAGCGAGGTGTCCTGCGTGACCATCCCGATCTGGGCGCGCAGCGAATCCTGTTTCACGCCGGCGATCTCCTGGCCGTCGATCAGGATCCGGCCGCTTTCCAGGTCGTAGAAGCGCAGGAGGAGATTGACCAGCGTCGACTTGCCGGCGCCCGAGCGGCCGACAATGCCGACCTTCTCGCCCGGCTTCACCGCCAGCGACAGGTTTTCGATGACGCCCTTCTGCTTGCCGTAATGGAAGCGGATATCCTCGAAGCGGATATCGCCTTTGGAAACGATGATCTCCTTGGCATCCGGCCTGTCCTCGACCAGGCGCGGCAACGAAATCGAGGCAATGCCGTCCTGCACCGTGCCGATATTCTCGAACAGGCTCGACATTTCCCACATGATCCACTGCGACATGCCCCACATCCGGAGCACCAGGCCGATGACCACGGCGACCGCACCGATCGTCACCACTTGCCCCATCCACAGCCACAGCGAGATGGCGGTGACCGAGAACAGCAGCAGCGCGTTCAGTATGTAGAGCGAGCCGAACAGCAGTGTCACCAGCCGCATCGACCGGTAGACCGTGTCGAGGAAGCCCATCATGCCTTCCCTGGCGAAGGCGGCCTCGCGGCGTGAATGGGAAAACAGCTTGACCGTCTGGATGTTGGTGTAGCTGTCGACGACGCGGCCGGTCATGGTCGAGCGCGCATTGGCCTGCTCCTCGCCGACCTTGCCCAGGCGCGGGATGAAGAAGCGCAGCAGCAGGATGTAGCCGACCATCCAGACGCCGAGCGGCGCGGCCAGCCGCCAGTCGGCCGAACCGACGATCAACAGCATGCCGAGGAAATAGACGACGACGTAGTTCAGGACGTCGATCACCTTGATGACGCATTCGCGCACGGCAAGCGCGGTCTGCATCAGCTTGGTGGCGATGCGGCCGGCGAACTCGTCCTGGTAGAAGCTCATCGATTGCTTGAGCAGGTAGCGGTGCACCTGCCAGCGGATGCGCATGGGGTAATTGCCCATCAGCGTCTGCTGGTTGAGCAGGGAATGCAGCCAGACCGTGCCGGGCAGCGCAAACAATACAATGAAGGCCATGCCGGCGAGCTTCCAGCCCTCCGTCTGCAGGAAGGTCTCGCGGTTCTGCCCCGACAGCCAGTCGACGATGCGGCCGAGGAAGCCGAACATCCACACTTCCGCGATGGCGATGGCCGCGACCAGCACCGCATCGACAAGAATATAGGGCCATGCCCCGCGCGTATAATGCAGGCAGAAGGCAACAAGCGTCTTGGGCGGCTCGACCGGTTCCGCGGCCGGGAACGGATCGAGCTTTCTTTCAAACCAGCTAAACAACAACATAGGTCACGCCTGTGAGATCTGTTTTCCGCTTACGCGGCTTGGCGGCGTACGAAGTCCTCGGACCGCATGGCATCGAGGGCCGACGCTCCGGAATCATCCGGAGCGTCGGCCCTGCTTCGCGCTATATAGGGGTTCGCCGGCTTTTCGCCGACAGCCACCTTTGTCGATCCTGACGACATGGCGCCACCAGTCCGGTTTTTCGCGCCTGGCCGGATCAGCCGGATGATCCGGCGCACCAGCGACGGACGGCTCGGATCGGGTACCGCGCGCGAGAAATCGACATCCGGCAGCATGCCGCGATGTGGACGCCGGCGTACTTCGGCATGAACCGCCGACGAATAGGTGTCGCCGATCAACAGCGCCCAAGCCACCACCTTCGGGTGTTGCAGGCTCCTCGAGCCCGGTATCCTGTAGGGATCGAACATCGGTCCGTCCTCCGTGTTGAAATAGAGATAAAAAGGATGATCGACATCGTGCCGCGGGATCGGCGGCGGATCAGTCGGAACGCGTTGGGACGGGGCCATCGGCCCCTTCGGCAGCTTGAAAAACATCGCGGGTTTCCTTCGAAGACCAGGGTATGGTTTCGGCGGAAAATCGGTGCGGAAGTGTCTAAAAGATCAGGAGAAACGTCGTACCGAAACCGCCAGGGCGCAAATAAGCCCACAGGTGGGGCGCTGGATGTACATGGCCATCATGAATTACCCCTCCATCGGTTCGGGTTGACAATGCTGGTCGTATACCCGACTTCGAAAAAAATGGCCACCCGCAGGCCCAGGAATTTCCAAAACCAGGAGGCTGCTGTGGCCGATCTGCCACTTATTAGAAGGACGCGGAAGTGAACCCTGGTCTCCGCATCGCGCTCTACCAGCCTGACATTGCCGGCAATACCGGGACAATCCTGCGCTTCGCCGCTTGCCTCGGCCTCGGCGTCGACATCATCGAGCCGGCCGGCTTTCCGCTCTCCGACAAAGCGCTCAAGCGCGCCGGCATGGACTACCTCGAAATGGCTGCCCTGACCCGGCATGTCGACTGGGACGCCTTCGAGGAGTGGCGCAAGGCCCGCGCGGATCGCATGGTGCTGCTGTCGACCAAGGCTACGACCCCCTACACCGACTTCAGCTTCACCGACCGCGACATCCTCCTGTTCGGTCGCGAATCCGCGGGGGTGCCGGATCCAGTCCATCAGGCGGCGGATGCGCGGCTGACCATCCCGATGCAGCCCGGCGCGCGCAGCATCAACGTCGCCCTTTCCGTCGCCATGGTGGCGGGCGAAGCCGTCCGGCAACTCCGATAGGGGATCGCCGGCAGCGCCGTCAGCGGTGATTTTTGCCCAGGCGCACATCCGCCTTCTCCTTTGGTTTGCACAGTCAGGCTTTCTTGGCTACAAGCTCAACTTAACTTGAGGTCAAGCGGAAAGTGAGAAAATGGCGCCGGTAACGGAATTGACGGTCGGCCAGGTGGCCGCGCGCAGCGGCGTGGCTGTGTCGGCACTGCATTTCTACGAGGCCCGCGGTCTGATCCGCAGCCATCGTACGGCAGGCAACCAGCGGCGCTACGGCCGTGACGTGCTGCGCCGGGTGGCCATCATCCGGATTGCCCAGGAGGTCGGCATCTCGCTCGCGGAAATCGGTGCCGCTCTTGAATCATTACCTGAAGGCCGCACGCCGACGCGCGAGGATTGGAATCTGCTTTCAACGGCTTGGCGCGATAGCCTCGACCAGAAAATCAGCCAGCTAAGGAAGCTGCGCGACGGCTTTACCGACTGCATAGGCTGCGGCTGCATGTCGATCGACAAATGCCCGCTTCGCAATAAGGGGGATCGGCTGGCAAGGGAGGGAACGGGCGCGAGGCGCCTGCTGGCCGAGCGCTAATCCGCGGCCGGCAGCCGCCTTATCGTAAACTCGATAAGGTCGCCCGGGCGTTCGAACCAGCTTTCGATCTCGGTCCAGTAGGCCTGCTTGGGGAAGCGCTCGAACCATTCCTTGGCCTTGAGACGGGCGTCCGAGCGCGGCAGGACGAAGGTCTCGCGCAAAAAACCGTCGCGCGGCATGCGTGCGCGCTCTGCCCGGCTTTGATCGAGCCTTTTCTTCAGGCCATCCAGCGGCGGTCTTGCCGGGGTGCGCACGAAACAACTCCTTGCACCTGGCGCATGACCCCGAAATCGGAATCGGGTTTCGGAAAGGATCATGCGCGAAACCAAAGTGACTTGACCCTATCCCTTAAGAGATTAGGGATCGCGCCCGGAAAAGACGAGTCTTTTGTCGACTCACCGCCCCGCAACCGGAGACGGCACTTGGAACGACCTGAAATACCGGCGGGGCTGCCTGCCGACATCGAAGAAAAGAAGATGAAGGCCCGGCTTTGGTTCGAGGCGCTGCGCGAGCGCATCTGCGGCGCTTTCGAGCAGATCGAGCAGGATCTCGGCGGGCCGCTGGCTTCCTGGTCACCGGGCCGTTTCGAAAAGACGCCCTGGCAGCGCGATCACGGCAAGGGCGGCGGCGGCACCATGTCGATGATGCACGGCCGCGTCTTCGAGAAGGTCGGCGTCCACACCTCGACGGTTTATGGCGAGTTCTCGCCCGAATTCAGGAAGCAGATGCCCGGCGCCGAGGAAGACCCGCGCTTCTGGGCATCGGGCATTTCACTGATCGCGCATCCCTGGAACCCCAACGTTCCGGCCGTGCATATGAACACCCGCATGGTGGTGACCTCGCGCCAGTGGTTCGGCGGCGGCGCCGATCTGACGCCGGTGCTCGACCGCCGCCGCACGCAGGACGATCCCGACACGATAGCCTTCCAGCGTGCCATGCAATTCGCTTGCGAGAAGAATGCCGCCGTCGCCGACTATCCGAAATTCAAGGCTTGGTGCGACGAGTACTTCTTCCTGCCGCACCGCAACGAGCCGCGCGGCACCGGCGGCATCTTCTTCGACTACCTGCATCCGGAAGAGGAGAAGGGCGGCTGGAATGCCAATTTCAACTTCGTCCAGGATGTCGGGCGCTCTTTTCTCGTGGTCTACGGTCACCTCGTGCGCGCCAACTTCAACGAGAACTGGACCGATGGCGACCGCGACGAACAGCTCGTTCGCCGCGGCCGCTATGTCGAATTCAACCTTCTTCACGATCGCGGCACCATCTTCGGGCTGAAGACCGGCGGCAATGTCGCCTCGATCCTGTCCAGCCTGCCGCCGGAGGTGCGCTGGCCATAAAAAAATTGTGAGCGCGATGTGAGGCCGCATTGATGTCCCATTGTTCGAATCTGGGCGCGGAATGTGACGCAATGAATATCTTTTTCGTCTAATATCCATCTGAAAAAACTGGGTTATTTATCGCATTCGGGTCGGGAAGCGCCGGTGGTTTGCCTGAGGGCAATTCCAGGAAAATGCGGTTTTCCCTTCGGAATTGCGTCGGAACAGGCGAACCGCGACTCGACGCGACCGGACGGCCCGAAGACGATGCGGATCATCTTCGTCAAAGGATGGCCGCTTTCCCAGGAGTATATCAGCATGAGAAAGATCATTGTTTCCGCTGCCGCGGCTGCCCTTCTTGCTTCCGGTTCGGTGGCGTTCGCCGCCGTCAAGCACACCACCGGAACGGTCAAGAGCTTCGATGCGACGGCCAAGAGCCTGGTTCTCGACAATGGATCGTCTTTTACGCTTCCCCAAACCTTCAAGGATCCTGGCCTGAAGGTCGGCGAGAAGGTCAGAATTTCGTGGGACATGAGCGGCAAGGACAAAGTTGCCGAGGCAGTCAAGATCGTGAAGTGACGGCCTGCCCGCCGGGCTAGCGTAAGAGGGCGGAGCAGCGCTGCTCCGCCCTTTCACCGTTGACCGCAACCAATATCACACCATCTGTGTTATGGTTCTCACCCCCGCCCATGATCGGAAAAGTCGGATCATGAGCCAAAAAGTACCGGAGCCTCGCAGGCTCCACGGAGGAAAAGGAGAAATCCGATGAAGGAATTTCACTGCGGGTCGCTGGTTCCCGGCTGTGAGTGGCATACTCGTGCCGGCGAGGAGGCCGAAGTGATGCGCCGTGCCGTCGAGCATATGCGTGAAACACATGGCGAAACGACCATCCGCGAGACGATGATCGAGGCTATCCGCTCCCGAATTGAGAAGGTCCGCGACGCGGCCTGATCCTCATCAGCCTTCAAGTGCCTCCGCGGCGCGCTTGATCAGTGCGTCGCGATCGGGCGTGAAACTCGCATCGATCCATTCCGCTTCCAGGTTCTTGAGGATTTCGCCGAGCTTCGGCCCCGGTGTTGCGCCGAGCGCGGTCAGATCGGCGCCTCGCAGCGGAAATTCGGGCTTTTTCCATTTGAGCGCAAAGGAAAGCAGGCGCGAAAAGCCGCCGGCTTCGAGCAGCGCTTCATTGTCCTCGACGGCCCGCACCCGCGCCGCGGCAAGCGAAAGCCGCAGGCGGTCGACAAATCCTTGGCGGTCGCCGCGATAGAGCCGTTTCGCCAATTCGCCCTCGGTCGTCTTCGGTTCGACCGCGGTTGCCATCGACCAATGGCGCAGGCGATCCGCTTCGGCGGTCGAGAATTTCAGCCGCTCCGCAAGCGTCTTCATGCGCGCCGCATCCGGCGGCACCATCGCCTCCAGCCGCAGCATCGGATCCACCGCCCAGCCCAGGTCCTTCTCGGCCCTGGTCAATCCGTGGATCGCATCGATGCCCCATTTCTCGCTTTCCGGCAGCGCGGCGGTCAAGACACCGGCCTGCCGCATCCAGAGCAGCGCCCGTGAGGGATCGGGTGCGGACAAAAGCTTTTTCAGTTCGGACCAGATGCGCTCCGCCGAGAGTTGGGCGAGGCCTTCCTTCAACCGGGCGCAGGCCTTCAGCCCCTCGGCGTCGGGCCGGCCTTCGCCATACCAGGCGAAGAAGCGGAAGAAGCGCAGGATGCGAAGATAATCCTCGCGGATGCGTGCCTCCGGATCGCCGATGAAGCGCAGCCGGCGCGCCTCGATGTCGGCGATGCCGCCGACAAGGTCGACAACGCTGCCATCGGCCTCCGCATAAAGCGCGTTGATGGTGAAGTCGCGCCGCTCGGCGTCGAGCTTCCAGTCGCGCCCGAACGACACCTTGGCACGACGGCCATCGGTCTCGACATCGGCGCGCAAGGTGGTGATTTCATAAGGTTTGCCATCGGCGACCACCGTGATGGTGCCATGCTCGATACCGGTCGGCACCGCTTTGAAACCTTCCGCCTCGGCGCGGCGAATGGTTTCCCGCGGCAGGCAAGAGGTCGCTATGTCGATGTCGGTGACAGGCTGGCTCATCAGCACGTTGCGAACGGCGCCGCCGGCGATGCGCGCCTCTTCACCGCCTTCGGTGAGCGCGCCAAGCAGGCGCTGCAGATGCTTGTCGAAGAGCCAGTCCGCCCTGCCCGCGATCGAAACACTCACGCATAGAGCCTTTCATACAGTGTGCGGATGATCCCGGCGGTGACACCCCAGATGCGCCGGTCGCCATAGGGCATGTCGTAGAAGAACCATTCGAGATCGTTCCAGATGCGGCTGTCGCGCTTGTGGTTGGCCGCGTCCATCAGGAAGCGCAGCGGCACTTCGAAGGCGGCGTCGACCTCATCCGCGTTCAGGGTCAGCTGGAAATGTGGCCGCACGATGCCTAGAACCGGCGCGATGCGGTAGCCGCTGCCGGCGACGTAATCGGGCATCCGGCCGATGATCTCGATGCGATCCTGGCCAAGGCCGATCTCCTCGAAAGTCTCGCGCAGCGCCGCCGCTTCCGGGCTTGCGTCGGTCGCATCGATCGTGCCGCCCGGGAAAGCCACTTGCCCGGAATGATTGCGGAGTTTTTCGGCCCGTTTGGTCAGCAGAACCGTCGCCTGGCCGTCATGGTCGACCACCGGGATCAGCACCGCGGCGTTGCGCAGCGGCTTGCCAGGGTTGAGGCGTGGATGGCCGGGATTGAAGCGGTGATCGCCATAGTCGCCGCCGGCATGCGCCTCCGGCTGCGCGGCAAAGCGCGCGCGAAAATCCGCCGACGAAAACGGCGCCGGCGATACCTGGTCCATCATGCGCTCAACCGCTTCAACTGATCGGCCAGCATGATCGGAAACACGGCGTTCTTGGAGCGCACTGAAAACATCGTCCTGCCGTCGATTTCGATCTCCTCGCCATGCCCGACCAGTTCGTACATGACCGGCCGCGCCACAAGCGCCTCCAGCCTGCCGCGCACCAGCAGATACGGCTTCAAACCGCCGGTCCCGTTCTCGTCGACGAAGCGCAGCGGCCGCTCCGGTCCGGCCTCGATCACGTCGCCGACATTGGTGCGGAAGGTGATGACCTGATCCTCGCCTTCGCCCGAAACATCCATCTCGACGGCGACGAAAGGCGCATCGGCGACGCGGATGCCGACTTTTTCCACCGGCGTCACCAGATAGGTCCTGCCGTCGGCGTCCTTGCGCAGCACGGAGGAGAAAAGCTGCACCAGCGGCATGCGGCCGATCGGCGTGCCCAGGTAGAACCAGGTGCCGTCGGCCTTGATTTCCATGTCGAGATCGCCGCAAAAGTCGGGATTCCAGCGCTCGACCGGCGCCGCGCCCTTGCCTGCGCGGGCCGCGCGCGAGATCAGCGCCTCAAGGCCCCGAGCCTCGGTGGCCTGCGTAAGGCTTTGTTGGCGATGTTCGTGGTGTTCGCTCATCGTCACGAAATAGTCACTGTTGTTCCGCTTGTCAGCCTAAGTCTGTGATTTAAGTTCAACCATAGGCGCTCCGCGAGGCCGAATCGCGGCAGCCTATGGTATGGTGCGGGCCAGCATTTCCAAACCATGGCATTTCCAACCAAAGGGATCGATGCGGCATGAGCGTGATGGTCAAGGAAAGCCCGATCAGCGAAACGGACATGGTCGCCGAGGCCGAGAAGGCGCTTGCCGACATCTCCAGGATCCGCGACGGGGTTGGCCGGGTGATCTTCGGCCAAGAGAACGTCGTCGAGCGTACGCTGGTGGCGCTGCTGGCCGGCGGCCATGCGCTTCTGGTCGGTGTGCCGGGCCTCGCCAAGACCAAGCTGGTGGAGACGTTGGGCGTCGTGCTGGGGCTCGATTCGCGCCGCATCCAGTTCACGCCCGACCTGATGCCGTCCGACATCCTCGGCTCCGAGGTCATGGAGCAGGACGAAACTGGCAAGCGCTCGTTCCGCTTCATTTCCGGGCCGATCTTCGCCCAGCTGCTGATGGCCGACGAGATCAACCGCGCCTCGCCGCGCACGCAGTCGGCGCTGCTGCAGGCGATGCAGGAATATCATGTCACCATTGCCGGCGCACGCTACGACCTGCCTTCCCCCTTCCATGTGCTGGCGACGCAGAACCCGCTGGAGCAGGAAGGCACCTATCCGCTGCCCGAAGCCCAGCTCGACCGCTTCCTGATGCAGGTCGACATCTTGTACCCCGAAATCGAGGCCGAGCGCCGCATCCTGCTGGAAACCACCGGCGTCGAGGACGCGAAAGCCCAGAACGTGCTGCAGCCGGCGCGGCTGAAGGAGATCCAGACACTGATCCGCCGCATGCCGGTACCCGAAAGCGTCGTCGAGGCGATCCTTACCCTGGTGCGCTCGGCGCGTCCGGGCCAGGGCAATGCCGACACGGACAAGCATGTCGCCTGGGGCCCGGGCCCGCGCGCCAGCCAGGCGCTGATGCTGTGCACCAGGGCGCGCGCGCTCTACGACGGACGCCTGGCGCCCTCGGTCGACGATGTCAGGGCGCTGGCCGAGCCGGTACTGCAGCATCGCATGGCGCTGACCTTCGCCGCCCGCGCGGAGGGCACCAGCGTGCGCGACGTGGTGGCGAAGCTTGTGAAAGGCATTTGATGGCGCGTATCGGCGAAGTCCAGGCCCCGGCAGCGACGCGCGATGCGCTCGCCCGAGGCCGGTTGCGGGCTTCGCTGGTTCCCGACCTGCTGGTCGAGGCACGCCGTATCGTCAACACCGTGATCGCCGGCTGGCATGGCCGCCGCAAGCGCGGCATCGGCGAGAATTTCTGGCAGTTCCGGCCCTATGTCGAAGGCGACGCCTCGCGCATCGACTGGCGCCGCTCGGCCCGCGACGACCACACCTATGTGCGCGACCGTGAATGGGAAGCCGCCCACACCGTCTGGCTGTGGGCCGACCCCTCGCCGTCCATGCTCTACAAATCGACGGGAGCCGGCGTTTCCAAGCAATCGCGCGCCCTGGTGCTGACCTTGGCCATGGCCGAGCTTTTGTCACGCAGCGGCGAACGCATCGCCTGGCCTGATCTGACCGATCCATTCACCGCTCGCAACGGCGCCGAGCGCATCGCCGCCCAGCTCATGCATGCCGGCGAACTGCCGGCAAAACCCGATCTCTCCAACATCAGGCGCTTCTGCGACATCGTCATCGCCAGCGATTTCCTCGACCCCGTCGAGGAAACCATGGCCTGGCTCGACGTGCTCGCCCGCCATGGCGTGCGCGCCCATCTGATCGAGGTTGCCGACCCGGCCGAGGAAACCTTCCCCTATGCCGGCCGCACCGAGTTCACCGATCCCGAGACCGGCGACAAGCTGACCGCCGGCCGCGCCGAGATGCTGGCCGATGAATACCGCCTGCTCTACACCGCTCGCCGCCAGGAGCTGGCCGGCTGGTGCAAGCGGCTTGGCTGGAGCTTTACCGTCAACCACACCGACCGGCTCGCGTCCGACGCGCTGGTGCGCCTGCACATGGCGATGACCGCCGATGGCGGGCATGCCGGTATCATTGCCGGCGATCAGCCCAGGCCGATCGCCAAGGGCGATCAGCCTGGAAAGGCGGTCGCATGAGCTGGCTGCCGCTCTCCTTCGGCGCTCCGATGGTGCTGTGGGGCCTGCTGGCGCTGCCGGTGATCTGGTGGCTGCTGAGGCTGACGCCGCCCAAGCCGCAGACCGAGGTGTTCCCGCCGCTGAAGATCCTGGCCCGTGTGCTGAGGCGTGAGGAAACCCCGCAGCGCAGCCCCTGGTGGCTGACGCTGCTCAGGCTTCTGATGGCTGCCCTCGTCGTCGCGGCATTGGCCGAACCGGTGTTCAACCCGCGCGAAAAGTTGCCGGCCGAGGGTGCCGCGCTTGCCCTGGTCATCGACAATGATTGGGCGAGTGCCGCCGACTGGAACAAGCGCGTCGCCACCGCCGAGCGGCTGATCAAGGACGCCGGCTCGAACGGCGTGCCTGTTATCATCGCCTTCACCGCCGAAAAGCCCAATGCGGAGATCGGCCCCTTCGATGCTGCCGCCGCGCTCGACCGGCTGCGCGCCGCCAAGCCGCGGCCGATCCCGACCGACCGGCCCGCCGTCTATGCGCGCGTCGCCGGCATGCTGGAAACCTTGCCTGGCGCCAGCGTCGCCGTGCTGGCCGACGGCCTGGCGGCAAGGGGCGACGAGGTCGCCTTCAACACGCTTTTGTCGAAAAATGCCGCCCGAATCGTCTGGGCGGTGGCCGACCGGCTGTCGTTGACTGGCCTGACATCAGCCGAAAACCAGGTTGATGGCTTTGGTTTGACCGCCATCCGCGCGCCCGGCGATCCCGCCCCGGCGCAGGTCACCGCCGGCGCATTCGACGACAAGGGCCGCCGCATCGCCGATGCGACCCTGACCTTCGCGCCGGGCGAAGCCACGGCCACCGGCACCATGGCGGTGCCGTTCGAATTGCGCAACGACTTCGCCTCGATCGCGCTCGATGGCGAACGGCATGCAGGTGCCGTGCGCGTGCTCGACGAAAGCTCCAAACGCCGCCGCGTCGGGCTGTTGTCGCAAGCCGAGGCCGACCAGGCGCAGCCGCTTCTGTCGCCGCTCTACTACATCAGGCGCGCGCTGCAGCCTTTCGCCGATCTGGTCGAGCCCTCCAGCGCCGATCTCGCCGACGCCATCCCGCAGATCCTCGACCAGAAGCCGGCGATGATCGTCATGGCCGATATCGGCACCATTCCCGCACAGGTCCGGCAAAGACTGGTCGACTGGGTCGACAATGGCGGCACGCTCGTGCGTTTCGCCGGCTCGCGGCTGGCCGCCGCCGGCAATGACGACGATTTGCTGCCGGTCCGCCTGCGCACCGGCGAGCGTTCGCTCGGCGGCGCGCTGTCATGGACCTCGCCGCAGCCGGTCACCGAATTTCCCAAGGCCGGCCCGTTCGCCGACCTGGCGCCGCCGACCGAGGTCACGGTGACCAGGCAGGTGCTGGCCGAACCGACACCCGACATCGTCGAGCGCACCTGGGCGGCCCTCGCCGACGGCACGCCGCTGGTGACCGGGCTGAAGAAGGGCAAGGGCACGCTGGTGCTGTTCCATGTCACCCCCGAGGCGACGTGGTCGAACCTGCCGATCTCGGGCAGTTTCGTGGAGATGCTGCGCCGCATCGTGCAATTGTCGCGCAATCAAGGCGCGGCAATCGCCAATGCCGAAGCCGCTGCCACGTCGCTGGCGCCCTATCGGATGATCGCGGCCGACGGCTCGCTGGTGCCGCCGACACCGGATGCACGGCCGCTGGTGCCGGGCGCAGGACCACTGCCGGTCACCTTCGAGAACCCGCCTGGCCTCTATGGTTCGGAGACCGGCGTCTTCGCCCACAATCTGCTCGACGCCGCAAGCACCTTTGCCCCTCTGGCGCGCCCGCAAGTGACGGTGCCTGTTACCACCGTCCAGTACGCCTTCGATGAATCGCGCAACCTGAAGGGCACGCTGGTCGCGGCGGCTCTGCTGCTGATGCTGCTCGACACGCTGGCGGTGTTGTGGATGGGCGGCCTCTTTTCGCGCCGGCCGCGCCGTGCCGGTGCGGCCGCGACCACAGCCGCCGTGCTGATCGCGCTTGGCGCACTGTTCGGCCATGCCGATGTCGCGCGCGCCGACGATGCCAAGCCGGGCGACCAGGTTGCTATCGAGGCGATTTCGAAAACCCGCATCGCCTATGTGCTGACAGGTGTCCCGGGTGTCGATTCGATCAGCCGCGCCGGGCTCGAGGGTCTGACCCGCTTCCTGATCGAGAAGACCGCCTTGGAGCCGGGGGCGCCGGCCGGCGTCGATATCTCGAAGGACGAACTGTCGTTCTATCCCCTGATCTACTGGCCGATCGATCCGGCGGCACCGATGCCGAGCCAGGCCGCGATCGCCCGCATCGACGCCTATATGCAGCAGGGCGGCACCGTGCTGTTCGACACCCGCGATCAGTTCGCCAACGGCATCGGCGCCGATTCCACCAGCCCGGCGACCGAGCGGCTGCGCGACATCCTCGGCAACCTCAACGTGCCGCCGCTGGAGCCGGTGCCGTCGGACCATGTGCTGACCAAATCCTTCTTCATCCTGCCCGAGTTTCCCGGCCGCTTCGCCGGCAGCCCGCTCTGGGTCGAGGCATCGCTCGATGCCAGCAATGCCGACAACCGGCCGGTGCGCACCGGTGACGGCGTATCGCCGATCATGATCACCGCCAATGATTTCGCCGGCGCCTGGGCGGTCGACGAGAATGGCGATCCGCTGCTGCCGACCGTGCCGAACGATCCGATGCAGCGGGTCTACGCGCTGCGTGCCGGCGTCAACATCATGATGTACATGCTGACCGGCAACTACAAATCCGACCAGGTGCATGTTCCCATCCTGCTCGAACGGCTGGGGCAGTAGGATGACGTTCTTACTCTCCACGGCGGGTCAACTCTCTCCACAACGGAGAGGATGAAGCATGAACTGGTCGATCTCCTTCGAACCGCTTCTATCCTGGCCGCTGCTGGCCCTGGTGCTGGTACCGTTGGCGCTGCTGGCGCTCGTCGGCCTGTGGTTTCGCCAGCGCGGCTCGGTCCTGCGCCTGGTCGCCCTGCTCGCGCTCGCCGCCGCCCTCTTCAACCCCGTATTCCTCAACGAGGAGCGCGAGCCGCTGAAAAGCGTGGTCGCGCTGGTCGTCGACCGCAGCCAGAGCCAGGACATTGGCGACCGTACCAGGCAGACCGACGAGGCCGTGGCCGGGTTGCAGCAGCGTCTTGGCCGCTTCAAGCAGTTCGACGTCCGTGTCGTCGAGGCCGGCAAATCCGACGCCGCCGAGGAGCGCACGGAAACGCGGCTGTTCGGAGCGCTGGAAGGCGCCTTCCGCGACGTGCCGCCCTCGCGCATCGGCGGCGCCATCATGGTCACCGACGGCGAGGTGCATGACACGCCGTCGGGCACGCCCGAGTTCAACGCCCCCCTGCATGCCCTGATCACCGGCAACGACCATGAGAAGGACCGCCGTATACGTTTCGAGAACGCGCCGCGTTTCGGTATCGTCGGCAAACCGCTCGACATGAGCTATCGCGTCATCTCGACCGAAAACGAGACCGGACCGGTCGATGTGCGGGTCTCGGTCAATGGCGAGCAGGTTTCGGTCGAGCATGCCACGGTCGGCCAGGCCATGCCGCTGCAGGTGACAATCCCGGGTGCTGGCCGCAACATCATCGAACTTGCCATCGACCGTGAGCCGGGCGAACTGACCGACACCAACAACCGCGCCATCGCGCTGGTCGACGGCATCCGCGAGAACCTGCGCGTTCTGCTCGTTTCGGGCGAACCGCATGCGGGCGAGCGAACCTGGCGCAATCTGTTGAAATCCGACGCCTCGGTCGATCTCGTCCATTTCACCATCCTGCGGCCGCCGGAGAAGCAGGACGGCACGCCGATCAACGAATTGTCGCTGATTGCCTTCCCGACCCGCGAGCTGTTTGTCGAAAAGATCAAGGATTTCGACCTCATCATTTTCGACCGCTACCAGCACCGCGACGTGCTGCCGATCCTCTACTACGACTACATCTCCGAATATGTCGAAAAGGGCGGCGCGCTGCTGATCGCCGCCGGTCCCGAATATGCCGGCGAGGCTTCGATCGCACGCACGCCGCTGATGTCGGCGCTGCCGGCCATGCCGACCGGCGAGGTTGTCGACAAGGCCTTTTATCCCCGCCTCACCGAACTCGGTCAGCGTCATCCGGTGACGCGCGGCCTCGACGGTTCGGCCACCGAGCCGCCGCACTGGAGCCGCTGGTTCCGCACCATCGGCGTGCAGAATCCGCAGGGTGAAGTGGTGATGAAGGGCGCCGACAACCGGCCGCTGCTCCTGCTCGACCGCAAGGGCGAAGGCCGCGTCGGCATGCTTCTGTCCGACCAGGGCTGGCTGTGGGCGCGCGGCTTCGAGGGCGGCGGCCCGCATGTCCAGCTCTACCGGCGCATCGCCCACTGGCTGATGAAGGAGCCCGAGCTCGAGGAAGAGCGGCTGACCGCCGAGGGACGCGGCATGGTGCTGGAGATCCGCCGCCAGACCATGGCCGACGATCCCGGCCCGGCGCAGATCATCACCCGCTCCGGCAAGACGCTCGCCGTCAAGCTCGACAAGTCCGAGCCCGGCGTCTTCCTCGGCAGCATCCAGACCAGCGAGATCGGACTCTTCCAGGTCGCCAATGGCGATCTCACCGCGCTTGCCCATGTCGGACCGGTCAACGCTCCGGAATTCGCCGACGTCGTCTCCACGCAGGAGCGGCTGAAGGCGCCGGCGGAAGCCACCGGCGGCAGCGTGCGCCGGTTGGCGTCTGCCGCGGGCAGCGACGTGTCGCTGCCTTCCATCGTGCCGGTGCGCTCGGCCGGCGAGGCGTCGGGCAGCGACTGGATCGGCCTGCGCACCACCGACGACAGTGTGCTCAAGGCCGTGTCGCGCGTGCCGCTGTTCGGCGGCTTCCTTGGCCTGGGCCTGTTGCTCCTGGCGATGGGTTCGATGTGGTACCGCGAGGGACGATAGAGCGGTGCGCTCCTACTTTCTCCCCGTGTAGTGACGTGGAGAGCGACGCTGTCGCGAGTGGTTTCGCCAATCGTCGAAACCAAGGCTATGACGAGCCCCTCCTCACTCCTCCGGTTCCGTCGTGAACAGCAGTGGGTAGCCCTTGGCCTTGCCGGCGTCGGTCGCCCGCGTCGCCTTGGTCTCGGCGACATCCCTGGTGAAGACCGCGACCACGCAGACGCCACGCTGGTGCGCGGTGATCATGACCCGGTGCGCCTGGTCCTCCGAGAGCTTGAACTCGCCCTTCAGCACCGTGACCACGAATTCGCGCGGCGTGAAATCGTCGTTGACGAGGATGACCTTGTAGAGCTTCGGCCGCTCTGTCTGCGGCTTGACCTTGGTGCGCGGTTTTGTGGTGATTTCAGGCATTCGAACCGACTGTTTTCGCGATCAGCTTAAGTCCGCATTTTGCCGCGGGCGGCAATGATCGTCCATTTACGGACCGTCGGCGGGCGGGCCCGGTCCTCCGGGATCATGTGGGGAATTGTCGGTCGCGGTTCAACGGCCCTGACGGCCGAAGACGCGGCGCGTTGGGTCGGCATCCGCCCGGCGTTCCAGCCACGCCGCGATCGGCCATCCGGCAACACAGATCAGCGTCACGCCGGCGAGCACGATCAAAAGCCATGCCTGCACCGGCGTGATGTAATCCCAGTTGCTGGAAATCGCCGGTGCGAACAGCGAAGGCTCGGTGCGCCCGCTTGCAGGGTCCGGCACGGGGCTGGCGGTGAGCAGAATCAGCACCCTGGCGACGCCGGTGGCAACCAGGCCGCCGATCACCATGGAGCGAAAAATGGACGAAAGCCGCTTCTTCATGCGGATTGTCCTACAGGACCGGCATTGCAAACGGGTTAAGCACGATCGAGATGCGTGGCTGGAAGCCGCCGGCGTTCAGCTCATCGACCATGCCCTTGGCAGAAGGCCGCCCCAGCCGGTTTGCGGCTGGGGCGGCCTTGCTAGAACTAACCTCGAAGCTGATCAGGGCTTCTTGGGAGCAGCCTTCGCAGGGGCCGCCTTCGCGGGAGCCGCCATCGCGGGGGCCGCCATCGCGGGGGCCTTCTTGACCGGGCACTTGTGCTTCTTGGTCACCTTGCAAACGGTCTTCTTGGCGACCTTCTTCGGAGCAGCCTTGGCCGGAGCAGTGGTCGTCGCGGCGGCAGCCGGAGCGGTGGTCGTGGTGGCAGCGGCCGGGGCAGCGGTCGTGGTCGCGGCAGCGTTGCCGAGAACGGGCATCGAGAAGGCGAGAGCGACGGCGAGACCAAGGGCGGACAGGAGGGATTTTTTCATGGCTTCGTTTTCCTTTTTTGTGCGGGTCGTTTTGAGTGTCACTGGACCGGGTCGTTCGGTGTCACTCCAAGCAGCTTCAAAGCATTGGCGAGCATCCGGATGCCCTGCGCCTGTTTCTTGGCGGCGCAGTACCGGTTACCCTTTCTCTGAAGTGCCTTTGCCGCGGTGACCTGCGTTGCCGTGGCATGGGTTTCGAGGGCTTCATCAAATTGGTGGCTGAGATTGGCGCACCGTTCGCTCCGGGTCAGCGGCGCCTTTGCGTCTGATTGGTCGACAGCGGCAGTGAGCAGGCCAAGGCCCAGCAAAACTCCCAACAAACTGATCGACAATCTTGGCATCGGTTTATCCGTGAACCCGGAGACTAGCGTCGCAGCCGATGACCTGACCGCCACGGCACCGTTATGCCGGCCTACCTTTTCAGGAGTTTTTCCCGATTGTAGAATTTTGTTTCTGAATTGTGTCTGGCCAGGCCACGCCAAGCTGGCCGTTGCTTCATGTGGAGACGGCGGAATTCATTTTTCCTTGAAAAGCAAGGCACTGGCCAACATACGGCCCGAATTCTATCGTGTGGCTCACGAGCCAAAAATGGCGTGGCTCGCAAACCAGACAGGGCAGCTGTGAAATCCGAGACACACATACTGATCGTCGACGACGACAAGGGCATTCGCGACCTGCTTCAGGAGTTCTTCCAGAAGCGGGGTCTGCACACCTCGGTTGCCGCCGACGGCACCGAGATGGAAACCATCCTGCGCCGCACGCAGGTGGATCTGATCGTGCTTGACGTGATGCTGCCCGGCAGGAGCGGGCTGGAACTGTGCCGCGACATCCGCGCCCAGTATACGACGCCGATCATCATGCTGACCGCCGTCACCGAGACGACCGACCGCGTCGTCGGGCTCGAGATGGGCGCCGACGACTATGTGCCCAAACCCTTCGACCCGCGCGAATTGCTGGCCCGCATCCGCGCCGTGCTGCGGCGCAATGGCGCCGCCGAGCCCAAGCGCGCCACCACCAAGCAGATTTACCACTTCGCCGGCTGGACGATGGACTGCTCGCGGCGGCGGCTGACCGCGCCCGACGACGTCAGGGTCGAACTGACCATGGCTGAGTTCAACCTCCTGCAGACCTTCGTCAAGAGCGCCCAGCGCGTGCTGACCCGCGATCAGCTCATCGAACTGTCCGGCGGCGACAGCGACTATTCCTTCGACCGCAGCATCGACATCCTTGTCTCCAGGCTGCGGCGCAAGATGGAAGATGATCCCAAGACGCCCAAACTGATCCTCACCGTGCGCAGCGGCGGCTACCAGTTCCTGCCCGAGACGACATCCGAATGAGACGTTTCCTGCCGCAGACCTTGCCTGTCTGGGTGCTGCTGATCGTCATTGCCGGCCTGCTGATCAGTCAGGTCGCGACGCTTTATATCGTATCGCGCGACCGCGCCGCCGCCAACGACGTGGTCGACCTCTACCGCCTCAACGACCGCGCCTTCTCGCTCGTGCAGCTGATGCACGACGCCACGCCGGAGGAGCGCAAGGCGACGGCGACCGGGCTGTTCAACTCCACCTACGCGCTCACCGTCTCGGACACGCCCGCCGTCACCTCCTCGATCGCCGGCGACGACGAACTGGCCGAACTCGAGGACATTCTCGTCGGCCGATTGTCCAAGTTCGGTATCACCGACGCGCGCGTGCGGCGCGATCCGGCGACGCGCGAAGCCGACGATGCCGGCGGCGCGGCACCGGGACCCGAGATCGGCCAGGTGGAGCGGGATCTTCTGGTGCTGGCCGCCGATTTCGCCCAGAGCGACAAGCTGACGGCTTCGCTGCGCTTCGCCGACGGCCAATGGCTGAATTTCACCGAACCGATCACGCCCGTCGGCCCGATCCTGAGCGTCGATAGCCTGCCGCTCTATTCGCTGATCGCGGGGCTGGTGGTGATCATGTCGATCTGGTCGCTGCGCCGGCTGACCGCGCCCTACCGGATGATGGAAACCGCCGTAAACCGGATTGGCAACGACCTCAAGAGCCCGCCGATCGCCGAGAGCGGCAGCCGCGAGGTACGCGCCGCCGCCAAGGCGATCAACGCCATGCAGGCGAGGCTGCGCGAATATGTCGAGGATCGTGAGCACCTGGCGGCGGCCCTCGCGCACGACCTGCGCACGCCGATGACCAGGATGCGCCTGCGCCTGGAGCTGTTGCGCAGATCACCGGCGCGCCAGGCGCTCGCCCACGATCTCGCCGACATCGAAAGCATCGCGAGTTCCGTGATAGACTTCGCCAAATTCGAGGTCACGGAAGAGAAGGCCGAACGGATCGATTTCTGGTCGCTCGTCGAATCGGTCGCCGACAGCTACGAGACGGTTTCCTTCGACAATGACGACGTCCGCCAGCGCGGCCTGATCTGCATGGCGCGGCCGGTGGCCCTCAAGCGCTGCGTCACCAATCTGGTGCAGAACGCCGTCACCTACGGCAAGCAGGCGCATCTCAGCCTCAGCCGCTTAGACGGCACGATCACGCTCGCCATCCGTGACGAGGGACCGGGCATTCCCCAGGCACAGATCGACGCCGTCTTCGGCTCCTTCGTGCGTCTCGAACAGTCCCGCAACCGCCAGACCGGCGGTCTCGGGCTGGGGCTGACCATTGCCCGCAACATCGCGCGCGCGGCGGGCGGCGAAGTGCGCCTGTCCAACCATCCAGACGGCGGCCTGCTGACCGAGTTGCGCCTGCCGATGGCGGCTTAGGACATAGCCGCCTAAAGCGCGTCGCGCCGAAGCGGATCAGGCGCCGCGCTTCAGTCTTCGTTTTTGTGCATGTCGCCTTCCCAAAACCGAGGTCACTTTTGGGCGACATGCATCAGCGCCGCAGCACCGCGCTCAGCACGTCGCGGATGCCGATCGCGCCGACGAAGCGCGACTGGTCGTCGAACAGCGCCACGGGTGCGGTCTGCGACCGGTGCATGGCCAGCATCACGGTCTTCAGCGAGGTGCCGGGATTGGCCCAGAACACTTGCGCCAACTCCTCCGGCTGGCCCTCGACATCGGCGCAGGACACCCATACGGCCGGCTTGCCGTCGCGCTCGGCCGCCGCCACCAGCCCGTGCTCGTCGATCTTGAAGCGCGTCGTCTTGCGCCGGTCGAGCCACACCCAGCCGTCCTTGCCCTGTTCGAGATCGCGGCGGTCGCGCATCACGTTCCAGGCGGTCAGCACCGAGAGCGGGTTCACATTGGCGATGAAGTCGCGGACATAATCGTTGGCGGGGCGCAGCACGATGTCTTCCGGCGCGCCGGTCTGGACGATACGGCCGCCCTCCATGATAGTGATGTGGCTGCCGATCTTCAGCGCCTCCTCGAGATCGTGGCTGACGAAGATGATGGTCTTCTTCAATTCCGCCTGCAGCTGCAGAAGTTCGTCCTGCAGCTTGGTGCGGATCAGCGGGTCGAGGGCCGAGAACGGCTCGTCCATCAACAGGATAGGCGCCTCGGTGGCGAAGGCACGCGCCAGGCCGACGCGCTGCTGCATGCCGCCCGACAGCTCATGGGCGTATTTGTTCGACCATTGGTCGAGATTGACCAGCTTGAGCTGGCGATGCACCCGCTCCTTGCGCTCGGCGTCCGGCACGCCGGCGAGTTCGAGGCCGAGCCCGACATTCTCCTCCACCGTGCGCCATGGCAGCAGGCCGAACTGCTGGAACACCATTGCCACCTGCTTCTGGCGCAGCCGCCGCAGGGTCGGCTCGTCGCAGGTGACGACATCGACCGTGCGGTCACCGTCCTTCACCAGCACCTGGCCGCGCGACACCACGTTGAGCCGGTTGACCGCGCGAAGCAGCGTCGACTTGCCCGAACCGGACAGGCCCATCAGCACCGAGATCTCGCCTTCATGCACGGTGAGGCTGGCGCCGGCGCAGCCGAGCACATTGCCGGTCTTCTCGAGGATTTCGGCCCGGGTGGCGCCCTTGTCGATCATCGCCAGCGAGCCGGCCTGGTCGGCGCCGAAGACGATATCGACATTCCTGAAATCGACGGCGACGGTCATTTCTTGCCTCCAACGCCAATGCGGGTCATCCGGTCGAGCACGATGGCGAGCACGACGATGGCGAGACCGGCCTCAAGGCCCAGATCGATGCGGCGCGAACCGAGCGCCCGGTTGATTTCCGTACCGAGCCCGCCGGCGCCGATCAGGGCCGCGAACACCACCATCGACAGCGACAGCATGATCGACTGCGTCAGACCCGCCATGATGGTCGGCAGCGCCGAGGGCAGCTCGACCTTCCACAACAGCTGGCTCTTGGTGGCGCCGAAGGCCTCGCCGGCCTCGATGATCGACTTCGGTACCGAGACGACGCCGAGATGGGTGAGCCGGACCGCGGTCGGGATGACGAAGATGATGGTGACGATCAGGCCGGGCGCATTGCCAAGACCGAACAGCGTCAGCACCGGGATCAGGTAGACGAAGGTCGGCAGCGTCTGCATCAGGTCGAGCACCGGCAGCATGATGCGATAAACCTTCGGCTTGTGCGCGGCCCAGATGCCGAGCGGCACGCCGATCGCCATCGCCGCCGCCGCCGCCGCGACAACCAGCACCAGCGTCTGCACCGTCTGTTTCCAAAGGTTCTGGTTGATGATGAAGATCAGCCCGATGAAAACGCCAATGGCGAGCGGGCGCGAACGCTGCGGCAGCCAGGCGATGACGGCAATCACCAAAGCGAGCAGCACCGGCGGCACCATCAGCAGGATGTTGACCAGCCCGTCGAGCAGAAAATTGAGGCCATTCGAGAACGCCCTGAAGACGGTGTCGAAATTGTCGGTAAGGAAACCGAAGAACGCCTTTCCCCAGGCGCCGATCGGGATCTTGTGATCGACCATGAACTTGGAAATCGGATCCATCTCACCCCTCGTTTGCCAGAGCTCTGCCTTCGGCCCCGTACTGTCGCGACGTCATCTTGTCACAGGATACGAAAAAGGGCAGCCTTTTCCACAAAGACTGCCCTCTGTTTCGGTCACGCCGAAATCAAAGTCGGCTCAGCTTCCGAGCGCGGTCTTGACCGCTGCCGCAGCGTCGCCGCCGTCGAAGGTGGTCACGCCGGCGATCCACGGCTTGACCGCATCCGGGTTTTTCTTCAACCAGTCGGTTGCCACCTTGTTGGCATCGCTGCCCTTCAGGATGGCGTCCATCATCTGGCCTTCCATATCCAGATTGAACTTCAGGTTGGCGATGAACTTGCCGACATTCGGGCACTCGCTCATGTAGCCCTTGCGCACATTGGTCGAGACGGTGGCCGCGCCGAAACCGCTGTCGCCCATGCCGTCGAGATAGGTGATCTTCATGGCGCCCATCACCGGATGCGGCGTCCAGCCGAGGAAGGCGATCCACTCATTGCTCTTCATCGACTGCTCGGCCTGCGTCAGCATGCCGGCCTCCGAGGATTCGACCAGCTCGAACCCGTCGAGATTGTCCTTCGGGTTCTTGATCATGTCGAGGATGATGCGATTGCCGTCATTGCCGGCCTCGATGCCGTAGATCTTGCCGTTGAACTTGTCCTTGAACTTGCCGAGGTCGGTCAGCGACTTGACGCCGGCATCCGCGACATAGGTCGGCACGACGATGCCGTAACCGGCGCCGGCCAGGTTCTGGCTGACGGTCTCGACCGAACCGTCGGCCGTATAATCCTTGATGTCATTGGTCATCGACGGCATCCAGTTGCCGAGGAAGACGTCGAGGTCCTTGTTCTTCAGCGACGCATAGGTCACCGGAACCGAGAGCTGGATCACCTGCGGCTCGTAGCCGAGCGCGGTGAGCAGTACCGAGGCCAGCCCGGTGGTGGCCTGGATGTCGGTCCAGCCGACATCGGAGAGGCGAACCGCCTTGCAGCTTGCCGGATCGCCGGCGAAGGCGGCGCTCGTGGACAGGAAAGCCGCCAGGCCCAGGCCGGCGACGAAGGAATTCATGCGCGACATCTGTATTCTCCCATTTCGATTCTTTGGCGAAGCGAAGTTACGGTTTTTGTGCCCGCCTTGTTTCGTCAGCCAAACACCATTCTGGAGTGGTTTCAAGCGCTAAGACAATCACGATCAACGGCGCTGGCTGGCCCATCAGCGACACAGCTGACGCTTTCCGCGCCGAGCCCAAGCGCAATCTGCCTCGGCAATGGCGGCTTTTTCAGGGGAATGCGGCGCCGGCCCCTCCCCGAGGCCTGGCAAGTCGGCTTAAAAGAGCGGCATGGCCAAGCTTTACTTCCACTACGCGACGATGAATGCCGGCAAGACGACCATGCTGTTGCAGGCGTCGTACAATTACCGCGAGCGCGGCATGACGACGATGCTGTTCGTCGCCGGCCACTACCGCAAGGGTGACACCGGCCTGATCTCGTCGCGCATCGGGCTGGAAACGGAAGCCGAGATGTTCCGCGACGGCGACGACCTGTTCGCCCGCGTCGCCGAGCATCACCAGCACACGGCGGTGCATTGCATCTTTGTCGACGAGGCGCAGTTCCTGGAGGAGGAGCAGGTCTGGCAGCTTGCCCGCATCGCCGACCGGCTCAACATCCCGGTCATGTGCTATGGCCTGCGCACCGATTTCCAGGGAAAGCTGTTTCCCGGCTCGCGCGCGCTGCTGGCGATCGCCGACGATCTGCGCGAAGTGCGCACGATCTGCCGCTGCGGCCGCAAGGCGACGATGGTCGTGCGCCTCGGTCCCGACGGCAAGGTGGCCAGGCAGGGCGAACAGGTGGCGATCGGCAAGGACGTCTACGTCTCGCTCTGCCGCCGGCATTGGGAAGAGGAAATGGGCCGCGCGGCACCTGACGACTTCATCGGCTTCATCAGCCGCTGAATGTGGCTCGCTGGGGCGTCGGCGTGGGTAGCTGGCTGCCACCTCTTGTCGGCCGCGCCGTTCTATGGTGCCTCTGTTAAGGCCAGCGCCCTATTTTCCCACCCTCAGCCAGAGCCTCCCGGGGTCAGCCATGCTTCGAGCCGTCTTGTCCGCCAGCCTTCTTTTGCTTGCCACCTCCGTTACCGCCCGGGCCGGGGGCGATCCTGTGCTGGGTAAACATGTTTTCAACCGATGCATGGCCTGCCATGAGGCGGCGTCCGACCGCGACAAGGTCGGCCCGCATCTGATGGGCGTCGTCGGCCGCAAGGCGGGAACCGCCGAAAGCTTCCTCGGCCATTATTCGGACGCCATGAAGAGCGCGGGTGCTGCCGGCCTCGTCTGGGACGAGGCAAATCTTGCCGAATACCTCAGATCGCCCAAGCTGAAGGTGCCCGGCAACAGGATGGCCCTTGGCGGCCTCAGCAATGACGACGACATCGCCAACGTCATCGCCTATCTGAAGGCCGACCCCAAACCCTGAGCAGACGCCGTTCGTCGTCGGACGGGCCGACTTGTGCCGCCGGTGGGGCTGCAAATGGCCAGTTGTTGTCGAGTTTAGGAGCCATTCGCTTCCGCGTGGATTGATTGCTTTGCCGGCATCAAAGTTCAAAATCAGCTGAACAAGGCTTGGCCTGCCAGTTGATCACGCCATGACCACGGCTCCATTGGCTTTCAAGGGTTCGGCCGGATATTTGTTTTCGCGCCATGCACTGTCTTCACGTCTTTCAATCCCCTGATACCCCACATATATTCGCCGCTGTTCGCAACCAGCGAGCGGAAGCCGAAGCGGGAGGCCCCTATGGCGACATTGCAGAATTTCGATGCCGAAATTGCCAAGACCAAGCAGGTCGTCCAGGACATGCGCACCAAGATCGAGCAATCCGGCACCGTGCTCGACACGCTCGCAACCGCCGACAAGAAGATCGGCGACGCCAATTTCGACATCGAGAACGCCCGCATCGAGGATGTACTGAAGCAGCAGAAGGTGATGGAAGGCAACATCGCCGACCTGATCATCGGGCTGGAGGACGCCACCAACGTCTTCGGCGCCGAGTTCGAGAGCATGAAGAACTATACCGGCTGGGAAAACTTCGTCGGCGTTTTTTCGGCACAGCGCAAGCAGCGCATGCGCACCGATCGCGTCCGCAACATGTCGCTCGCCGGCAACCTGCAGGAGCTGCTGGCCAAGTCCGATACCATCGTCGGCATATTGAAGGCGCAGAAGGAAATTCTCGACCAGCGCTACAAGACCTCCGAGGCCAGCCTGTCGCAGGTTATCGAGCGCCGCAAGATCACCATGACCAACCTCGAAACCGTGCAGAAGCGCATCGAGGAGCTCAACCCGATGCTGCTCGACATCGAAAACAGGATCGCCGCCTCGACCAGCCAGAAAGACCGCACGCAGCTCGAGGGCGAGCGTTCCAAGCTCGCCACCGAATACAATGAAAAGCAGGCGAAGGAGCAGGAGCTGCTGGCCGAAAGCCAGACGCTGGAGCGCTATACTTCGATGTTCCAGACCTTCGTCGATTCGCTCAACAACCAGATCGCCGCGCAGTCGACGCTGATCAACAAGCTGACCATCGATACCGAACAGCGCATCGTGCTCTACAAGGCGCTCGAGGACTCGCTGAAGACCGCCGCCCAGCAGGACGTCGCCCACAAGATCAACACGCTGGGCAGCCAGGTCGACAACACGGCCGAGGAAACCATGGCCGGCATCGGCGCCGCCTCGCAGAAGCACATCGGCGATCTCCTGGAGATGCACGAGAAGAACATGGTCGCCAGCGCCGACATCCAGCGCCGCAAGAAGCTGGCCGACGATGCCTTTGCCCGCCGCTTCGACGAGGTGCTGAAGAAGCACAATTCGGCCAACTACGTGCAGTCATAATTGCCGCGCGCATCGGTGCGACAATCCCAGGACTGACAGCATGACCCCCGAAAACGACGCCGCGGCGCGGTATTTCTCGGCAATCACGGCCGCGCTCAGCGGCCTTGAAGTGTTCATGCGCGACGACCGCTCGCCGCTTTACCGACACGGCATCGTCGCCAAGATCGTTGCCGAGTACATCGCTCGGCTCGACAAGTCCTTTTCCTGCTGGCGCAACCGGCTGGGCTTCATGGACACGTTCCGCATTTCGCGCGCCGAGAGCGGCTACCCGGTGTTCCAGAACCTGCTTGAACTGGAAAACGACCGCCTGCAGGCCGACGCGCGGCTCGCCAACATCCCCCAGGCCGGCGAGCTGCGCGAGGAGATGGCCGACTTCATCCTGCGCCACAAGGAGTTTCCCGAGGCGCTGCAGAAATCGATGGCCGAGCGGCTCTATCTCGAAGACGTCAAGAGCGAGCAGACCTTCGGTCCGTTCACGCTGGCGCAGACGGCCAAGGTGTCGGTCAATCCGAAGACGGCGCGGCCTTATTACCTCGTCCACTGGGCAAGCTTCGACGGCAGCGCCAACCTGCCTCTGGTCTATATGGTGACGGTGGAGGATTCCTCGGAAAGCATGGTCCGCCAGCTTGTCGACCGGAGCGGCAAGCTCAACGACAAGGTCGACATTCCGCTGCCCGTCGACGGCCTGCTCAACCCCGAGCTTGCCCACCGCTTCGACGATTTCACCGAGAAGAATTCGGCCTATACGCTGTCGCCGGCGACCATCGCGGTCAATCTCGACAAGGATTTCGAGCCATTGCACCCCAAGCAGCTGAGGCGGGTGGTGCTTGGCCCCTTCTACTCGGCAGGCATCACCGACAACAACTCGACGGTGACGGAAGTGCTGGCCAAGGTGCGCAAGCCCGAAAATGCCTGGCTTTTGACCTGGACCATCCAGGAAGTCTATTCCAAGGGCGAGAAGCCCGGCCGCAAGGGCCTGTTCTCCAGCGAGAAGACGACGCAGGAATTCTTCATCAACACCGACGACCTGGAAGCCGCCCGCCAGGGCGTGTCGAGCTACGAAAACCACGCGCTGATCCCGCACGAAGCCTACCAGGCGCTTTACGCGGCCGGCGAAGCACAGAAGATCTTTGGCGGCTACAAGGTTCACATCCTGTCGAATGGGCAGGTCATCTCAGACGTCTGACCGTCACACCGCGGAGCACCCTTCATGGACACCGGCCTGACCACCATCCCGGAAGCGGCTATCGAAAAACACCGGGCCACCGCGCAGAGCTTCATCACCCGCATCGTCGTGCTGGAGGATCCATCGCGCGAATCCGGTACGGCATTGGCCGGCACCAACCGCCGCTTCGTCTCCACCGTCTCGGTCGGTCAGGTGCGCCGCACCCGCGAGGTCGAGCTGTCGAAGACGGTCGGCGCCGTTCATCCCGACGACCAGTTGCTGACCATCCCGCAGCACACGCTGCTCTTTCGCGCCCGCCGCGGCACGGCGATCGCGCTGGCGGTATCGGACGTCTTCGCCGAAGGCTCCGATCTCGAAAGCCTGCAGGCCAGGAACACCCGCGCGCCGCTCGAAGGCGACGAGGCGTCCACCTTCAAGAAACTGCTGTCGGCTTCGGCCTATATTTCGGCCTTCAGCCTCGCCTCGTATCTGTTCCAGCTCATCGACGGCGACGGCGAGGCGCCGAACGATATCCCCGAGCCGGACTTCCTGTTCGACACGCCCCAGGATGCCGTGAAATCGATCCTGGCCGGCCTCGACAAGGCGATAGCGGGCTCGACGGACGACGGCGACCTGACGACCAGGGCGCGCGCCTTCGCCCGCGTCGCCATCGACGGGCTTTTGGCGCGCAAAAGCCGCTTCGACGGCATCGGCCCGTTCGAGAACGCCCATATCCGCATCGACGCCGACGACTTCACCCTCGACGGCTTCGACGTGGCGCCGGGCAAGCGCTCCAAGCCGCTGGTGATGACCTTCAAGAAACCGGAAGAGGTCGTCGGCAACCACATCGCCAAATACCAGTCCGTCAAGCTCGCCAAGATGCTGATGGCCTATGATTTCGAGCGTGAACTGAACCCGTTGGTCGAGCTCGGCGGCTTCCTGTTCACCTTCATCGGCGACGGCGCGCCCGGCACCGGCAAGACGACGCTGATCCAGATGATCGCCGGCCTTGTCAACGGCTATTGCCAGGTCGCCGGCTATCCCTTTGCCTATGAAAATTTCGGCGTCGACCAGATTTCGTCCTACCAAGGCAAGTCTGGCCAGAACTGCCGCCAGTTCATCAACAATGTGTTGAACCCGCGCGTCATCGGCTTCGGCACCATCGACGACATCGACCAGGTGGCCGCCCGCCGTTCCGACGACCGCGCATCGGCCGGCCAGCAGGAGATCACCGGCGTGCTGATGGACGCCTTCGCCGGTGCTGCCACCGTGGTGCGTGGCAATTGCTCGTTCGGCATGTTTTCCAACTATCCCGAAAATGTCGACGATGCGCTGCGCCAGCGCGCCGGCGCCCGCTGGCTGGTCGACGGGCCGCAGACCCGCGATGACTATATCGACATTTTCGTGCTGCTCGCCGGCAAGAACCACGAAATCCCCCTGGGCAAGCACGAACTCTACGCCGCGCAGGAGATCCAGCGCGCCGTGACCGAAGCCTATGAAGAGCATGAAAAGCCGCGGGAGGACGGACTGGTGCGGGTCTACGAGCGCTATATGAAGGAAAATGGCGCGCCCAAGACCATGGCCGACATCGGCACCTACCTGCACCTGATCAAGGACGCCGAGCCGCGCTTCACCGGCCGCGCCATCAAGAACGTCACCGACGCCATCAAGATGCGTGCCATGGACATCGAGCTTCCCGACGACTGGTTCGAAAAGCCGGAAGCCTTCATGCACAAGAGCTACGACGACAAGAAAGCGATGATCGAGGAATTGCGCGGGCCGTTCTCGATGGACATGGTCATGCAGGAGATCAACCGCTACGCCGATTCCGAGTTCCGCTATTCCGACAAATCCGACGATGCCGCGGTGGAGAAGCTGCTGCGCGACGCAAGGCTGCGCGAACGCGCGGCGCGTGAGATGGAGGAGATGAAGAAGAAGGGTCTGTGGAATGCGTGAGGCGAGCTCTTCTTCCTTCTCCCCGTTCACGGGGAGAAGGTGCCCGAAGGGCGGATGAGGGGCAGCGCCATGCGTGGTGGAAACGAGCCCAAGGTGGCAAGAGCCCGCGAGCTTCGGAAAATCGAGAACGATGCCGAGGAAAAGCTCTGGCATGAACTGCGTGGGCGACGATTGAATGGCCACAAATTCATTCGCCAACTGCCCATCGGGCCCTATTTCGCCGACTTTGCCTGTCGTGAGGCTAATCTGGTCGTGGAGGTCGATGGCAGCCAGCATGCAGGTGGATCCCGGGATCGCTACAGGGACGAAACGATGAACGCTAATGGTTGGTCGGTATTGAGGATTTGGCACGCTGATGTTTTGAGCGGCCGAAAGAGCGTATTGGAGACCATCGTTGCGGCCGTGGATGGTCGGCTGAACAAGAAGATGATTGGCATCGACGCGAAGTTTCTGCCTTCAATCTTGGAGACGAGATGATGAGCGTTTGCGCCGCCCCTCATCCGCCCTTCGGGCACCTTCTCCCCGTGAACGGGGAGAAGGCAAGATGAGCAAAAAACCCGATCTCCTGCGCGACAACGAACTCATCTACGGCCGGCTGCTCACGGTCGACGAGCCGCATCTCATCCAGCGCTACAACAAGGCGCTGGCGGCTTTCGGTCTCAAGCCGACAAAGCTGAAGAGTTTCCAGATCGACCGCACCGGCTTTTCGCCCGAAGTGGCCGAGGAGTGTGGCGACTACGATTATCTGGATCCCAACGAGGTCAACCGCCGCTTCATCATCCTGACGCCGTCGCAGATCGACCTGCCGGTGGTGCACACGGCCTTCTCGAACACCTCGCAGCTGATGTTCGAATTCATGTCCAGGAACCAGCGCGCCATAGACGCGCTGACCATCAAGGACGTGATCTACGGCGAGATGGAGGATTCCGTTCCCAAGGTCAACGACATCGAGGACCTGCTGTCGATCAGCCAGGTCGAGTTCAAGGTGCTGTCGGCCGAGGACGTGCTGGGCAAGGCGGCCGAGCTCGGCAAGCTCGTCGACCGGCTGAAGCAGGAGCCCGACGCCTGGCGCGACAATGCCATGCTGACCCGCATGGTGGAACTCGCCAAGGTCTGCGGCGACATCAGGGAGAACGCGCTGGTGCCCGACCAGGTGATCTTCCGCCACAACGCCTACTGGACCAGCCATTTCGGCGGCCTCTACGTGTTCGTCGATCCCGACATGACGACGGTGATCAGCGATCCGGCGGCTCCAGGTTTCCGCCGCTCGCGGCCCTGGCAGGTGAGCTATCTCTCCATCAAGGACGCCGACAAGGTGTTCAAATTCCTGGCCGCCACCGGCCGCATCGAACTGCCGCGCGCCTCGTGGATCGAAACCTCGGGCTATCTGGAGCACCGCGCCGAAATGGTGGTGCGCGCGCTGATCCGCGACGCCGAGCCGAACCGCAATTTGACCGATGTCGACAAGGTCTGGCTGCAGACCTGGATCCAGAGCCATGCCGACCTGATCACCAGGGACGGCAATTTTCCCTTCCTCAACGCCGCCAAGCGCGAGATCGCCCAGCTCGGCCACCTCAAGATCGAGGACGTCTTCCCGCAACAGCGCTTCCTGGTGGTCCGCGCCAAGCCGGATCATCCCGACGCCTGGCTGACCAACCGGCTGATCTCGGATTTCGTGCCGTCTGACTTCGTGTCGCGCTATATCTTCAACAAGGACGGCTTCTACAAGGACTATGACGGCTTCAGCGAAGCCTGGCGATCGCATGTTGTGGACGTTCTGAAAACCACATATTTGAAGGAAAAGGTGGCGTTTCGCACACGCCTCTACGGCCTGACCGACTAGAACGATATGAACCGTCATTCCGTTCTAACTTGTTGTTTTGGTGCACGATGTTATCCAAAAAGTCTGCAACTTTTTGGCATCGTGCTGAGGGGGTGATACAGCCATGCTCGACCCGATCGTGAACTTCTTCGTCAAGCTGTTCCAGTGGATCGGCCGCGGCATCGGCCTTCTGATCGGCGTGATCCTGTGGCCCTTCTTGTGGGCCGGCCGCTGGTACACGCAGCGCGGCTGGATCCTGAAGGCCGTCGTCGGCCTGGCCTTGCTGGTGCTGATCGGCCTTTACGCCAACTTCTTCTACGCCACCCAGTGGTGGAACAGGTTCAACCCGAACTACCCGGACACCTACACGTTCGAAAAGCGCAACGTTTCCGCCGGTGAACAGGTGGCCGCCGGCGCCGGCACCGACACGGCCAAGACTTGCGGCAACTCCGGCATCGCCCAGGTGGCGGCGGACCTGACTGACTTCAACGTCAACCAGAATGCCTGGATCTCGTCGATGATCCTCTACAAGCTCGGCCTGTTCGGCATCGACTGGGACAACACCCCGTGGATGGACAACAAGGCCTCTTTCCAGCGCGGCATCAACCAGGCGGTGCGACGCACGGCGACCGAGCTTGCCGACAATCTCGGCCGCGTGCGCACCACCTCGCAGATCGATGCCGACCTGCAGGACGCGCGTGGCAATCTGCAGTTCGACGAGTATACCTGGTATTTCGGCGTGAGCCCGTTTGGACCGAAGACACCGACGCCGAGCTACTATCGCGACGCCGTGCGCAAGCTGCGTTCGTTCAATGCCCGGCTCGCCACCTGCCAGGCCACTTTCGATGCCCGCGCCGACAATCTGAAGCAGTATATCGATCGCATCGCCAGTGACATCGGCTCGACCTCCGCCATCCTCAAGGAGCGTGCCGAGAACCACAACAATGGCTGGTTCGACACCCGCGCCGACGACCGCTACTGGTTCGCCTATGGCCAGCTCTATGCCTATTACGGCCTGATGAAGGGCGCCCAGGCCGACTTCGAGGACGTCATCAAGGAAAAGCACCTGCAGAGCCTGTGGGATACGATGGACGCGCAGTTCGTGTCGGCCCTGCGCATCCAGCCCTTCATCATCGCCAATGGCCGCGAGGACGGCTGGCTGCTGCCCACCCATCTGACGACGATGGGCTTCTACGTGCTTCGGGTGCGCTCGAACATGGTTGAAATCAGCAACGTGCTGACGCAGTAGCGCTGTCCCACAGCAACACTCGCGATGGCGGATTTGCGTCGTCGCGTCTGTCGCATTCCGTGCATTGTGCGGCTGTTTTGAGACGGCGGAAGCGCCCCTGCTCTGGCTTCTATACGGCGCGGCAAGCGGAGCCATAAAGAACCGGGAATAGGTCGGCCCGCCGCAGAGGAATTTTCTCTATAGGAAACATAGTTGCATGAAAGTTGACGCCGCCGCAGCGACAGGGTTAGATGCCCCGCGCGCCCGGCTCCACCCTTCTTGCGAGTAAGATCAACCCCGTCCCCTCCACCGTCCAATCCAGAGGAACGCCGTCATGGCCGAAGTGAAGTCCGACATCGAGATCGCGCGTGGCGCCAGGAAAAAGCAGATCCAGGAGATCGGCCAGAAGATCGGCATCCCGACCGAACATCTGCTGCCCTACGGCCACGACAAGGCCAAGATTTCGGCCGAGTTCATCAAGTCGGTGAAGGGCAACAAGGACGGCAAGCTGATCCTCGTCACCGCCATCAACCCGACCCCGGCCGGCGAGGGCAAGACCACCACCACCGTCGGCCTCGGTGATGGCCTCAACCGCGTCGGCAAGAAGGCGATCGTCTGCATCCGCGAAGCCTCGCTCGGCCCGAATTTCGGCGTCAAGGGCGGTGCCGCCGGCGGCGGTTACGCGCAGGTCGTGCCGATGGAGGACATGAACCTCCACTTCACCGGCGACTTCCACGCCATCACCACGGCGCACAACCTTTTGTCGGCCCTGATCGACAACCACATCTACTGGGGCAATGAACTCGGCATCGACACCCGCCGTGTGGTGTGGCGCCGCGTCATGGACATGAACGACCGGGCGCTGCGCGAGATCATCTGCTCGCTCGGCGGCGTCGCCAACGGCTTTCCGCGCGAAGCCGGCTTCGACATCACCGTCGCCTCGGAAGTGATGGCGATCCTCTGCCTCGCCACCGACCTGAAGGATCTGGAAAAACGCCTCGGCGACATCATCGTCGCCTATCGCCGCGACAAGTCGGCGGTCTATGCCCGCGACCTCAAGGCCGATGGCGCCATGGCCGTCCTGCTCAAGGACGCCATGCAGCCCAATCTGGTGCAGACGCTGGAGAACAACCCGGCCTTCGTGCATGGCGGCCCGTTCGCCAACATCGCGCATGGCTGCAACTCGGTCGTCGCCACCACGACGGCGCTCAAGCTTGCCGACTACGTCGTCACCGAAGCCGGTTTTGGTGCTGATCTAGGTGCCGAAAAGTTCTTCGACATCAAGTGCCGCAAGGCCGGACTGAAGCCGGCAGCCACCGTCATCGTCGCCACCGTGCGCGCCATGAAGATGAATGGCGGCGTCAAGAAGGAAGACCTTGGCAAGGAGAATGTCGAAGCCGTCAGGAAGGGCTGCCCGAACCTTGGACGCCACATCGAGAACATCAGGCAGTTCGGCGTCCCGGCGGTCGTTGCCATCAACCACTTCTATTCCGACACCGACGCCGAGATCCAGGCGCTCAAGGACTATGTCGCCTCGATGGGCGAGGAAGCGATCCTGTGCAAGCACTGGGCCAACGGCTCCGCCGGCATCGAGGAGCTTGCCAACAAGGTGGTGGCGCTCGCCGAATCCGGCGCCTCGCAGTTCGCGCCACTCTATCCCGACTCCATGCCGCTGTTCGAGAAAATAAACACCATCGTTCAGCGCATCTATCGCGGCTCGGAAGCCATCGCTGACAAATCGGTGCGCGACCAGTTGAAGGCCTGGGAGGATGCTGGTTACGGCAACCTTCCGGTCTGCATGGCCAAGACACAGTACTCGTTCTCGACCGACCCGAACCTGCGCGGCGCGCCGACCGGCCACACCGTGCCGGTGCGCGAGGTCAGGCTGTCCGCCGGCGCCGGCTTCGTCGTCATCATCTGCGGCGAGGTCATGACCATGCCTGGCCTGCCGAGCAAGCCGTCGTCGGAAAAGATCTTCCTCAACGAGGCCGGCCAGATCGAAGGCCTGTTCTGATCTTCATCTTGACAAGAACAAGAAGGGCGCCGCATCGCCGCGGCGCCCTTCTCGTTTGCGGATCGTCCTACGCGGCGCTGCGCGACAGCGCCCGCTGGTTGGACGCATGGATCGTGTCGCGTTCCGGCAGCGCGCCGGTCTCCAGGCAGTCGATCCATTCGGCGGTCTTGAGCACCGCGGCGAAGCGCGACTGAAGGATGATGCTCACCACGCGATGGATCTCCTCGGCCGAGGCGTAACCGGCGCTGTTGGCGTAAGGCACCGAACCGGTCGCGTCGGACAGGAACTCGACCGCGAAGCCCATATGCACGGCATGGATGATGGTCGACAGGTCGCAATTATGCGTCATGTAGCCGACGACCGCGATCGTATCGATGGCGTTGGCGCGCAACCAGTCCTCGAGGTCGGTACCGGTGAAGGCGCTTGGCAAGTTCTTCTCGACATAATGGTCGCGGCCGCGCCTGGCGATCTCGGGATGCAGTTCGCCGCCATGGCTGCCCCGGGCGAAGATCGGCGACGTCTCGGGCGCCATCTGCTTGACGACCACGACCTTGATGCCTGCTGCCGATGCGGCATCCATGGCACGCGTCACGTTGACGACGCTGTCGCGGAACGGCGGATACTGGATCGCCAGGTTGCCGCCGTCATAGTCATTCTGGACGTCGACGACGATCAGCGCGCGGCGCGGCGCGGTGTTGGCTGGGGCAGACATGATGTTTCCTTTCAAGCTTGAATGCGATGGACCGAAGATAGCCTGCTGACCGAGGCGCCATCATACGAAAGAATTGGGACAATCCTCCTTCACACTGGAAACGCCCCATGACCGCTCCCATCATCGCCGTCCTCGCCTTCGACGGCATCAGCCCGTTCCATCTCTCCGTGCCGTGCCTGGTGTTCGGCGCCGACCGCACCAGGCTCGGCCTGCCGCGCTTCGACTTCCGCGTCTGCAGCGTAGAGGAAGGGCTGATCCAGACCGACGCCGGATTGAGCATCCTGGTCCCGCACGGGCTTGCCGCGCTCGAAGACGCCGATATCGTCATCATCCCGAGCTGGAAGGATCTCGGAGCGCCTCTGACCAAACCGCTCGAGGAAGCGCTCGGCCGCGCCCACCGGCGCGGCGCGCTGATCGTGGGCCTCTGCCTCGGCACCTTTGCCCTCGCCGCCGTCGGCCTGCTTTCGGGACGGAAGGCGACCACGCATTGGGCCTATACGGATCAGTTGCAGGCTCTCCATCCCGACATTTCGGTCGATGCGGACGTGCTCTACGTTGACGGCGGCGACATCATCACCTCCGCCGGCGTCGCCGCCGGGCTCGACTGCTGCCTGCACATCGTGCGCGCCCGCTATGGCGCCGAGGCGGCACTGCGGCTCGCCCGGCACATCGTGCTTTCACCGCACCGGCAGGGCGGACAGGCGCAGTTCATCGAACGCCCGGTAGCGCCGAGCCCGGCCGCCGACCGCTTTACCCAGGCTCTCGACAAGGTGCGCGCGACATTAGGCGAACCGCACGGTCTCGATAGCGTCGCTGACGCGGCCGGTCTCACCCGCCGCACCTTTACCCGCCGTTTCCACAAGACGACAGGTACCAGCTTCGGCGACTGGCTGGCCGACCAGCGCATCGCGCTGGCGCAGAGGCTGCTGGAGACGACGGACAAGCCAATGGACATGGTCGCCTTCGAGGCCGGCTTCGGCAGCGCAACTTCCTTGCGCCAACATTTCGCCGCGCGGCTAAGGACATCACCCGCGCAATATCGGCGCGAGTTTTCCAGACGGGTCGATCAGGACGGACGGGTGGCGCTGGCCCTGTCATCGTGATCGAACGGCAAGGGCGTCGCGTCGCTGCGGTGCCCTTGCATTTCCGCTCTCCGCGGTCAGCCAACGTCTTGCGGCGAGGCCGCGCGTTTACGGCCGGTGATCATGGCGCGAACCAGATTTTCATGATGACGCAGACTGGCGAGCAGCACGCCGCCGACATGAAGTCCAATCAGCACCAGTACACCATTGCCCAGGATCTTGTGCGTATCCTCGACCCAGGCCACGCCCCACCAGGCATCGGTGGTCTGCATCCAGCCGGTGAGCGCAATTCCTGCCACGCAAGCCAGAAGCGCCAGCACCATGGCACCGCCGGCGGGGTTGTGGCCGAGATAGCGTTTTTCATCGCCATGCGCCACGTCGGCGAGATAAGAACTCACCACGCGCGGTCCACGCACAAACTGACGGAAGCGCGTGTATCCCGACCCCGCCAGACCGGCGATCAAACGCGAGGCAATCAGAACCCCGGCACTGTAGCCGGCCAGTTCATGCACCTTCATGATTTCGCCTAAAGAAAGCCACGCCACCGCGACGCAAAGGACCAGCGACCAGTGAAAGAGGCGGACGTAGGGGCTCCAGACCTCGACCGAGGCCTCTCGTGTCGACTCGGCCGAGGTTTCTCGTGTCGAAACAGTGGCGTTCATGGCCGTCAACCGTCATCGGAATCGGCACCGACCGACTCCAGCGTCTTGGGATTGAAGACGGCTTCCAGCTTCTTGCCATTGGCGTCAAGTGCCTTGGCTTCATAGCAGCCGTGTTCCGTCTTGATGCTGCGAACCTTCCAGCCTTCGCTTTCAAGCTTCTTCTGCAAGGCTTCGCGCGGCTGCCACTGGCCGGTCGGCACATCGCATTTGTCGGCGGCGAAGGCCGGTCTGGCAAAAGCCATAACCAGCGCGGTCAGGATCAAGGTCTTCATCTTATTTTCTCCATCGGCCGATTCCGATGTCGAGGACCTTGGCCGCGAAACCTGACAGCAGCCTGAACACGCATCGCATCGTGCAAAAGCCTCAGTTGGCTTTCATTCAGCTTCCTGTCAGCCTCGTGCCGCATGAAGGCGCGTGTTGCAGCGACACGGAGGCGAAGTGCGCGTTCTGTTGATCGAAGATGATCCGGTGCTGGGCGAAGCGGTGCGCGATCATATCGCCGCCGACGGCCACGCCGTGGACTGGAGCACGACGCTTGGCGGTGCCTGCGATCACCTCCGTGTAGTTTCCTATGTGCTCCTCCTGCTTGACCTGCATCTGCCCGACGGCAAGGGTCTCGAATTCCTTAAAACGCTGCGTCGTGAAGGCACCGATACGCCGGTCATCATCCTGACCGCGCGCGACCAGCTCTCAGACCGCATAGCGGGGCTGAATTCCGGGGCGGACGACTATCTGGTCAAGCCCTTCGATCTCAGCGAGTTGTCCGCACGCCTTGCCGCGGTCGCGCGCCGCTATGCCGGAAACCCCAACCCTTTGATCCGGCTCGGAGCCGTCGAAATCGACCAGGCCGCGCGCCGCGTTACCATCGACGGCACGGAGGCCATGCTGACATCGCGCGAATGGGCGGTGCTGGAGCAGTTCCTGCGCCGGCCCGGCATGACAGTCGGCAAGAACCAGATCGAGGAGGCGCTCTATGCCTTCGGCGCGGAGATCGAAAGCAACACTGTCGAAGTCTATGTCAGCCGCTTGCGCAAGAAGATCGGGCGCCAGGTCCTTACAACCGTGAGGGGGTTGGGCTACCGCCTTGCACTCCCATGAAGGTCTTCAGCAGCCTTGCCGGTCGCCTCGTGTCGTCGCTGATCCTCGTCACGGTCGCTGTTGGCCTAGTCGCCGCTGGCACCGGAAGCATCACGCTGCACCGCGAAATCAATGAAGCCATGGACAATTCGATGCAGGAGGCAGCCCGCAGACTGCTGCCGCTGGTCATCGACGATATGTTCGGGCGTGAGGCATCGCAATCGCCGCGCAGGCTGGGGGAGGCTGTTTCGGACGACGAAGGCGGCCGCCTCATCTTCCAGGTGCGGGACGCCGGCGGCCGCGTTCTCATGCATTCCCATGACGCTCCCGCGGAGCCGCTCACGGCTGAGCTCGCGCAGGGCTTCTCGGAGGCAGCCGGATGGCGCATCTACACCGAGCCCGCGGTCAGCGGCACAATACTCATCCAGGTCGCCGAGCTCGATTCACGGCGCAATGAGGAAACGCTCGAAGCCGCCACCGGCTTCCTCATACCGATGGTCATTCTCATCCCGTTGAGCGCACTTGTCGCGTGGCTGACCCTGACGCGTTTCCTGAGGCCGATCGCGACACTGCGCGGCGAAATCAGCGCCCGCCACGGCGACAACCTTGCTCCGATCCGCACCGAGGACCTGCCCTCCGAACTTGCCGCCATCGCCAAGTCGGTCAACAGCCTGATGCGGCGCCTGCATATGGCGCTCGATGCTGAAAAGGAGTTCACGGCGAACGCCGCGCATGAATTGCGCACACCAATCGCTGGGGCGTTGGCACAAACGGAGCGCCTGATCGCGGAAACATCCGACGAGGCGGCAAGAAAACGCCCGCGCCAGATCAAGGCGGCTCTGTCCGACCTCGCCGGCCTGTCCGAAAAGCTGATGCAGCTGGCGCGCGCCGACGCCGGAGTAGCGATCGCCGGCAAGCCAGCCGATCTCGCCGCGGTCGCCGCATTGGTGGTCGCCGACTTCGAGCAGCACGGCCAGAACAGGGGTCGGCTTCGTCTTGAAGCGTCCGACCAAGGCAAGGCGTTGGCCGCGATCGATACGGATGCATTGGCCATTATCCTGCGCAACCTCATCGAGAACGCCTTGCGGCATGGCGCCGAGGGCGGCGAGGTTGTCGTTCGCATCACTGACGATGCTCGGCTCAGCGTGATCAACCAAGGTCCGGTGGCGTCAGCTCCCGGCGGTCTGGTCAAACGGTTCGAACGCGGTGGGACGCGTGCCGAAGGATCAGGCCTGGGACTGGCGATCGTCACCAAAATCCTGCAGCAGATCGATGCGACGCTTGTCCTGACCTCACCGGCATCCGGCCGACGGGACGGTTTTGAAGCGACGATCAGGTTCCCGCCGCGTAGTGTTAGCCCCGCCTGACCACCCGCGCCGGGTTGCCGACCACGGTCGTGTGCGCCGCCACGTCGCGCGTCACCACCGCCCCGGCGCCGACGATGGCGCCCTCGCCGATGCTGACGCCGCCAAGGATGACCGCGCTGCCGCCGATCCAGGCATTGTCACCGATCGTGACCGGCTTGGCGATCTCCAGCCCCGCCTGGCGCCTTGCCGCCTCCTTATGGTGCTCGGCGCAATAGATCTGCACATTGGGGCCAAGCAGCGTCCCCTCGCCGATACGCACCGGCGCGGTGTCAAGAATGGTGCAGCCGGCATTGAGGAAGGTGCCGGCGCCGAGAAAAATGTTGAAGCCGTAGGCGCAATGGAACGGCGCCTCGATGCGGGCACCCTCGCCCACGCCGCCCAGCAGTGTCCGCAGGGCCGGCCCGAGATTCCCGCGTCGGCGAGGCGGCAGCGTATTGTGCTCGAACACCGCATCCGCGGCCAAGCCGCGCAACGCGCCAAGATCGTCATCCAGGCACGTATACCATTCACCACCAGCCATTTTCGCGCGTTCGCTCTGAACCATGGCAGTGCCTCCGTTTTTTTACATCACTGCGAACAGCGCCAAGGCGAGGACTGACGTGAAATCCGTAAACCAGGATGCGCGGCCTTGCTGATTGGCCGCCATTCGCGATCTGCTCCAGCAATGAAATAGTTCAGGACCGATGTCGATTTCCGGGAAGCTCATTCGTCCTCGGTAGGAAGCCGAAGAAATTCGCCCAGGCAAGGAACAAATGCGATGACAATCACGATCACGGCGTTTGAACGATCACCCGATGGCGGCAAGGGACTGGCCCGCGATACGCGTGTTCGCTGGGCGCTGGAAGAAGTGGGGCAGCCTTACGCGGTTCGTTTTGTTTCTTTCGCGGGCATGAAGGCGCCTGACCATCTGGCCATCCATCCTTTCGGCCAGATCCCTACCTATGAGGACGGTTCTCTCTCGCTGTTCGAGACCGGCTCGATCGTCTTTCATCTTGCCGAGCAGCATGCGGGCCTGCTGCCGAAGGAGCGCAACGCCCGCGCGCGAGCGATCACGTGGATGTTCGCCGCACTGAACACCATAGAGCCGCCGATCCTCGAACTGACCACGGCAAGAATTTTCGAAGCCGACAAGCCCTGGAGCGAGGCGCGCTTGCCGCTGGTAAAGGACCGTGTTCGCGCCCGGCTGGACTGTCTCTCGGCTCATTTGGGCGTCGCGGACTGGCTCGATGATGCGTTCAGCGCCGGCGATCTACTGATGGTGTCAGTGCTGCTGCGACTGAGAATGTCAGGCATTCTGGATGAATACCAAAACCTGGCCGCCTATGTGGCGCGCGGGGAAGCTCGGCCCGCCTATATCAGGGCTTACGCCGCGCAATTTGCGATCAACGCTCCATCAGCCAACTGACTCGCCTCGGTCCGCCGTGGCTGTGCGCTTGTGAGTCTGCGGCCTAGCCAAATATCCGGCCTATGGTAGCTTGCCGTTTCAAGGCTGTACCGGCCCGGGATCGAGGGGGATCGACCATGCTCTACATTCTTGCACTCCTGATCGGCGTCATTGCCGGCCTGCGCGCCATGACGGCACCTGCCGCCGTTGCCTGGGGCGCCTATCTCGGCTGGCTGCCGGTTGCCGGCACCTGGGCGAGCTTCATGGGCCATTGGGCGGCTGTCGGCATCTTCACCATCCTGGCCATCGTCGAGCTGGTCACCGACCAGCTGCCGTCGACGCCAAGCCGCAAAGTGCCGCAGCAGTTTGGCGCCCGCATCCTGCTCGGCGCGTTCAGCGGCGCGGTGATCGGCGCGACCAGCGGCGCCACCATCGTGTGCCTGATCGCCGGAGCGATCGGCGCGGTCATCGGCACGCTGGGTGGTGCCGAAGCGCGCGGCCGGCTGGCGGCCGTTTTCGGCAAGGATCCGCCCGCGGCCTTCATCGAGGATGCGGTGGCGATCATCGGCGGCCTGCTGATCGTGGCGGCGGTGGCATGACGGCCCAGACCTTGAACGCAAGGACCTTCGACGCCATCATCATCGGCGCTGGCCAGGCGGGGTCGCCCCTGGCGGGCCGCCTGACGGCAGCCGGTATGAGCGTGGCGCTGATCGAGCGCAAGCTGGTCGGCGGCACCTGTGTCAACACCGGCTGCATGCCGACCAAGACCATGGTCGCCAGCGCCTATGCCGCCCATCTGGCGCGGCGCGCTGCCGACTATGGCGTGACGTTCCCCGGCTCCGTCGGGGTCGATTATAGCAGGATCAAGACGCGCAAGGACAAGGTAACCAACGACGCGCGTGGCAATCTGGAGACCTGGATCGCCGGGATGGAGCGTTGCACGCTCTATCGCGGCCATGCACGCTTCGAATCCGCCAACACGGTGCGCGTCGGCGACGACCTGTTGACCGCCGACAAGATCTTTCTCAACACCGGCGGCCGCGCCTCGGTGCCGGACCTGCCCGGCATCCACGACATCGACTATCTGACCAACTCGTCGATGATGGATCTCGACGTTTTGCCGCGCCACCTGATCGTCGTCGGCGGCAGCTACATCTCGCTCGAATTCGCGCAGATGTTCCGCCGCTTCGGTTCGGAAGTCACCGTCATCGAAAAGAGCCCGCGCCTCACCGGCCGCGAGGACGAGGACGTCTCGGCCGCCATCCTGTCGATCCTCGAGAACGAAGGGATCGCGGTCCATGTCGGCGCCGACGACATCGGCTTCGCCAAGCAGGGCGGGGACATTGCCGTGAGTTTCTCCACAGGCCAGCCGCCCGCGGTCGGCTCGCATGTGCTGCTGGCGCTGGGCCGAACGCTCAATACCGACGATCTCGGCCTCGACAAGGCGGGCGTCGAGGTCGACGGACGCGGCGCGGTTGTCGTCGACGACCAGCTGCGCACCAGCGTGCCAGGCATCTGGGCGATGGGCGACTGCAACGGCAAGGGCGCCTTCACCCACACCTCCTACAACGACTATGAGATCGTCGCCGCCAATCTGCTCGACAAGGATCCGCGCAGGATCAGCGACCGCATCGAGGCGTACGCGCTCTACATCGATCCGCCGCTCGGCCGCTGCGGCATGACCGAGACGGCGGTGAGGAAATCCGGACGTCGCGCCCTGGTCGGCCAGCGACCGATGACCCGTGTCGGCCGCGCCATCGAGAAGGGCGAGACGCAGGGTTTCATGAAGATCCTCGTCGATGCCGACACCAGGGAGATCCTCGGCTGCTCGGTGCTCGGTCCCGGCGGTGACGAGGCGGTGCATTGCGTGCTCGACCTGATGTACGCCAAGGCGCCGGTCGACACACTGGCCCGCGCCGTGCACATCCATCCCACCGTCTCGGAGCTGCTGCCCACCATCGCCCAGGAGCTGAAGCCGCTGGCGTGAGACTGTCAGCCGCTGCCCCTTCAGTCGTCGCCTATGCCTTGCCGAAAAGGACCGTGATTTCACGGTCGTCATCACGCATTTATTGCTGGGGCCGCGCCGGCTTCAAGATATCGTGTCGGGCACGAAGCGACATCGTTTCAGCCCTTGAAGGATCGGTCTGCGTCGGGCCGTTAGAAGAGGAGACGTCCGCTCCACGCTTTCTGCATTGCTGCATTGCGGCAATGTCTGTTGCGCCCGGCAGGGGTCCTCGCGCAATCTGAAATTGAACCGATTCAGTCTGGACCTCCCATGCCTTTGCCGATCCTTGCGCTTGCCATTGCGTCCTTCTGCATCGGCACCACCGAATTCGTCATCATGGGCCTGCTGCCCGAGGTCGCCGCCGATCTCGGCGTGACGATCCCCGCCGCCGGCCTGCTGGTCACCGGCTATGCGCTGGGAGTCGTCTTCGGCGCGCCTGTCGTGGCCATGGCCACCGCGCATTTGCCGCGCAAGCCCGTGCTGGTGGGACTTGCAGCCCTGTTCGTCGTCGGCAACGTCTTCTGCGCCATCGCGCCCAATTACTGGCTGCTGATGGCGGCGCGCGTCTTCACCGCTTTCGGCCATGGCGCCTTCTTCGGCATCGGCTCGGTCGTCGCGGCAAGCCTTGTGCCGCGCAACAAGCGCGCCAGCGCCATCGCGCTGATGTTCGCGGGCCTGACGCTCGCCAACATCCTCGGGGTTCCCGCCGGCACCGCACTCGGCGAAGCCTTCGGCTGGCGGGCCACCTTTCTGGCCGTGGTCGGCATTGGCCTGATCTCGGTCGCGGCCATCGCCTGGCTGGTGCCGTCCGACGTCACGGAACCGAGCGGCGGCGGTCTGCGCGCCGAAGTCCGTGTGCTCGGCAAGCTGCAAGTGTGGCTGGCGATGCTGATCGCGGCGCTGACCTCGGCCAGCCTGTTCGCCGTTTTCACATACATAAAGCCATACCTCACCGGCGTGTCGGGCCTGTCGACCGCGGCGGTCACCTGGGTGCTTTTGCTGTTCGGCGCCGGCATGACCATCGGCAACATCATCGGCGGCAGGCTTGCCGACTGGAAACTGATGCCGACAGTGATCGCCACCTTGCTGCTGATGGCCCTGCTGTTCGTCGGCTTCATGCAGTTCGGCACGATCGCCAGCGTTGCCATCGGCATCGTCTTCCTCTGGGGCCTGCTCATCTTCGTCGTCGTGCCACCTCTGCAGATCCGGGTCGTCGAGGCGGCTTCCGAAGGACCGAACCTTGCAGCCACGCTCAATCAAGGCGCCTTCAATGTCGGCAATGCCGGCGGCGCATGGATCGGCGGCGTGGCGCTGTCATCAGGCGTTTCCTATGCCGGTTTGCCACTGGTCGGCGCGGTGCTAGCCCTGCTGGCGGTCGCCGTTGCGGTGCTGTCGGCGGCGCTGGACAGGCGCGCGCCTGTCACGCTTCACGCTGCCGCGGAATAGGCCCTTGCGCCCATAGCGCGGCGGGCTGGACCAATCGACATCGGTACCTTCCAATGGGCATGTCTTCTCGCTTTCATGGAGAACGTCATGCAGAAATCGATCGAACGCATCGCCGGCGACAGCGACGGCGTTTCCTACGAATTCCCGGTGCTCCGCTTGGCCGGCGCCGACAAGACAGCACCTTCGGCCTACCTGCAGGCAGCGCTCCATGCCGGCGAATTGCCTGGCGTCGTCGTCATCGATGCATTGATGCCGATGCTGAACAAGGCCGAGGCCGAGGGTCGCATCAGGGGCAACATCACCATCGTGCCCTGGGCCAACCCGATCGGCCGCGCGCAATACCATTTCGGCGAGCACCAGGGTCGCTTTCATCTCGGCACCCGCACCAACTTCAACCGCGGCTTTCCGCTGCTGGCCGCGCCCGACGCCAGGCTCTTGCCGGACGCCACCTTTGGCGGCGCCGACCAGCGGCTGAAGTCGCGCCTGGTGCAGCTTTCGCTCGGCCATGACATCGTGCTCGACCTGCACTGCGACGATGAGGGTCTTGCCTATCTCTACGTCCACACCAGCCTGTGGCCCGGGATGGCCGATTGCGCCGCCGCCATGGGCGTCGATGCCGTGGTGCTGTGGAGCGAGGACACCGACGGCACCTTCGAGGGCGCTTCGATCATGCCCTACCAGAACGCATCGGCCGATGTGGCGAAGTTCGACAGGCGCGTCGCCACCACTGTCGAATATCGCGGCATTCTCGATGTCGACGGCGCGCTGGCCAAGTCCGACGCCGAAGGCCTCTACCGGCTGCTGGTGGCGCGCGGCGTGATATCCGACACCGCCCTGCCCGCGCCCGGCCCCTTCAAGGGCGTCGCGGCACCTCTGGAAAATATCGACATGATGCCGGCGCCCCGTGGGGGTGCGGTCCTCTACGACGTCAAGCCCGGCGACCGCGTCACCAGGGGCGCGCGGCTCGCTACCATCGTTCACGCGCCAGGCGAAGCCGATGGCCGCACGGAAGTGTTCGCGCCGCAGGACGGCATCATCCTGACCCGCCGCTCGCGCCGCATCATCCGCTCCGGCGAAGACCTGTTGAAACTGGTTGGCGACAGGAAGAGCGCCGATGCAAGGTCGGGCACGCTGGAGGATTGAGCCTGCGTCGAATCCAGTTGCGCGGCCGCCCAATCGCCGCTAAGGGAATCGCCATGAACATGCGTTCGATCAAGACCATTTGGTGGTGGGCCTGCTGACAGCGGCCTGTTCGAACGCGTGCGCGTGAAAATAGAGGGTGGCCGCAACGGAATGTCCGGGCGGCCATTTGTTTTTTAAAGCCATTCCCGGGTCCGTTGCCCAAGTAGCTGATGGAGACGGCAATGACGTTGAAGGTTCTGGAAAACGGCGCTGAAAGCTTCGCGACGGCGGGTGGCATCACCATCACCCGCGAGCGCCACGACCGCCCCTATGAAGGCGCGATCGACACTTATGTCGAGGGGCTGAACTCGCGCCGGGGCGCGGTATTTTCCTCGAACTACGAATATCCCGGCCGCTACACGCGCTGGGATACGGCCATCATCGATCCGCCGCTGGTCATCTCGGCACGCGGCCGCGCCATGCGTATCGAGGCGCTGAACGGCCGTGGCGAGGCGCTGTTGCCGGTCATCGGCAGGACACTGGGCGGCCTCGCCGAGGTCACGATCGCCGAGACCTCGAAAAAGCTGATCCGCCTCGATGTCGCCAAACCCGGCCGTGTCTTCACCGAGGAGGAACGCAGCCGCGTTCCCTCGGTCTTCACTGTGCTGCGCGCCATCACCGCGCTGTTCAAGACGGCGGAAGACGCCAATCTCGGTCTCTACGGCGCCTTCGGCTACGACCTTGCCTTCCAGTTCGACCCGGTCGACCACACGCTCGTGCGCAAGCAAAGCCAGCGCGACCTGGTGTTGTTCCTGCCCGACGAGATCCTGGTCGTCGACCACTACTCGGCCAAGGCCTGGACCGACCGTTACGACTATGCGGGCGAAGGTTTTTCGACCGAAGGCCTGCCACGCGACCAAATCGCCGAGCCGTTCAGGACCGCCGACCGTATCCCGCCACGCGGCGACCATGAGCCCGGCGAATACGCCAATCTGGTGCGCCGCGCGATGGACTCGTTCAAGCGTGGCGACCTGTTCGAGGTCGTCCCCGGTCAGATGTTCTACGAGCGCTGCGAGACCCAGCCCTCCGAGATTTCGCGCAAGCTGAAGTCCATCAACCCGTCGCCCTATTCCTTCTTCATCAACCTGGGCGAGAACGAATACCTGATCGGTGCGTCGCCGGAGATGTTCGTGCGCGTCAACGGCCGCCGCGTCGAGACCTGTCCGATCTCCGGCACCATCAAACGCGGCGACGACGCCATTTCCGATAGCGAGCAGATCCTGAAGCTGCTCAATTCGAAGAAGGACGAATCCGAGCTCACAATGTGCTCGGACGTCGATCGCAACGACAAGTCCAGGGTCTGCGAGCCGGGTTCTGTACGCGTCATCGGCCGCCGCCAGATCGAGATGTATTCGCGCCTGATCCACACCGTCGACCACATCGAGGGCCGCTTGCGTGAAGGCATGGACGCTTTCGACGCGTTTCTCTCGCACGCCTGGGCGGTCACCGTCACCGGCGCACCGAAACTGTGGGCCATGCGCTTCATCGAGCAGAACGAGAAAAGCCCGCGCGCCTGGTATGGCGGCGCGATCGGCATGGTCAACTTCAACGGCGACATGAATACCGGCCTTACCTTGCGCACCATCCGCATCAAGGACGGCATCGCCGAGGTTCGTGCCGGCGCTACATTGCTCTTCGACAGCATTCCAGAGGAAGAAGAAGCTGAAACCGAACTGAAGGCATCCGCCATGCTCTCCGCGATCCGCGACGCCAAGACGGGCAATTCGACCAGCACCGAGCGCACCACGGCGCGCGTCGGCGACGGCGTCAACATCCTTTTGGTCGACCACGAGGATTCCTTCGTCCATACGCTGGCCAACTACTTCCGCCAGACCGGCGCCAATGTCTCGACCGTGCGCTCGCCGGTGCCGGAGGAAGTCTTCGACCGGCTGAAGCCCGACCTCGTCGTGCTGTCACCCGGACCCGGCACGCCGAAGGACTTCGACTGCGCCGCGACCATCAAAAAGGCGCGCGCGCGCGACCTGCCCATCTTCGGCGTGTGCCTCGGCCTGCAGGCACTGGCGGAAGCCTATGGCGGAGAACTCAGGCAGTTGCACATTCCCATGCACGGCAAGCCGTCGCGTATCCGCGTCTCGAAGCCGGGCATCATCTTCTCCGGCCTGCCCAAGGAAGTCACCGTCGGCCGCTACCACTCGATCTTCGCCGATCCGGTACGCCTGCCCGACGATTTCATGGTTACGGCCGAGACGGAAGACGGCGTCATCATGGCCTTCGAGCACCGCAAGGAGCCGATCGCCGCGGTCCAGTTCCACCCGGAATCGATCATGACGCTCGGCCACAATGCCGGCATGCGCATCATCGAGAACATCGTCGCGCATTTGCCGCGAAAGGCCAAGGAAAAGGCAGCCTGACGCCAATGGCCGAAGCCGAGAACACGATGGCGATCGCAGCCAGGGCGGCCGCGAAGCGCAAGGTCGCCAACCTTGCCTTCTGGTCGATCGTGGTCGCTTTTGTCGTGCTCGCGCTGAAAGCCGCCGCCTGGTACGTGACCGGCTCCGTCGCGCTCTATTCGGACGCGCTGGAATCGATCGTCAACGTCATCGCGTCGATTGCCGCTTTCTGGGCGATCCAGGTCAGCCACAAGCCGGCCGACCAGGATCACCCCTTCGGCCATCACAAGGCCGAATATTTCTCCGCCGTGCTGGAAGGCGTGCTGATCGTGCTCGCCGCGCTTTTGATTCTGAACGAAGTCTGGCGCTCCTGGCAGGCCCCGGCGCCGCTCGAACAGCCTTGGAAAGGCCTTGCCGTCAACGGCGTCGCCACCGTCATCAACGCCTTCTGGGCCTGGATGCTGATCCGCACGGGCCGGGCGGAGAAATCGCCGGCGCTGGTCGCTGACGGCAATCACATCATGACCGATGTGGTGACGTCGGTCGGCGTCTTCGGCGGCCTCGTCGGAGCGATCCTGACCGGCTGGCAGATCCTCGACCCGGCATTGGCCGTCATCGTCGCGCTCAACATCCTGTGGCAGGGCTGGCATGTCATCGGCTCGTCGATGAACGGCCTGATGGACCGGGCCGTCGACACGGCGGAGCACATGCGCATCCGCGACATCATCTCGGCCAATTGCAAGGGCGCCATGGAGGTGCACGACCTCAAGACCCGCATCGCCGGCCGCGCCACCTTCATCGAGTTCCATCTGGTCGTAGACGCCGACATGTCGGTCGGCGCCAGCCATGTCATCTGCGATCGCATCGAAGACGCGCTGAAGGCCGAACTCCCCTCGGTGCGGGTGACCATCCATGTCGAGCCCGACGACGAAGCCAAGCTGCCCAAGGGCACGACCGCGGTGCCGTTCGCCTGAGGCGGGTCACTGTCGCTGACCTTGGAAGAGCAATTCCAAGAAAGCGTGAGCGGCTTTCCGTCCGGAATTGCGTAAAAACAAAGAGCTAACCGGAGTTTCTCGACTTCGTCATCCTTGGGCGAAGCAGGAGCGCAGCTCCGTAGCGGCGACCCAAGGATGACGAAACGCTGGTTACGGCGCGCAGGCGGATTGTGGCATTGGCTCCAGCCGATAGACCTTGTCGTCGGACATCGTCTTGCCGTCGGCCGCCTTCGAGCACAGGTCGACGACCGCCAGGCTGCTGTTGGGGTTGGCAAGCGTGATGGCGCCGTTGGCGCCGCGCTTGAGGAAGATTTCCTTTTGCGCGATGTCGCAGGAGAAATTGCTCGTCTTCGAACTCGCGGCACAACGCCATTGATCGGCCTCGCCCTGGCATGAATAAGTCTGCGTGACCTTGGCTCCCTTCTGCCGCGTCGTGACCGAGACCACGATGTCGGCGCCGTCGGGCCAGCTCGCGGCGTCGCCTCCCGAGGCGAAGGACGCCAGTTCGACCGGTCCTCGAAACACCCGGATCGACTGCGTCAGTTGCTCGGGATGCGAACTCATATGCGCAGCGTCATAGTCGCGCCCGTAGCAGAAGGCCTGGTCTGGCTTCAGCCGCTCGCGCAGCGGCGGCCCGAGCGCCGGGTCGATCGGATCGATGCGGGCGAATTCAGCCTTGCAGGTCGCCGCCGGCATCGGATCGAGGCGGAAATTGTCGTCTTCCTTGCCAAGCGCCTGCCTGTCGTATTCAGCCGCGCCGAGTTCTTCTTCCGAACCGGCGTCGAGGTAGATATCGGACGACAGGTCCGACAGGATCAGCCGACCCTTGCCGTCGACCTTCAGCGACGCCAGCGTACGGTCGCAGTCCATGCCGCAACGGATCGGGCCCGATTTGCCATCCTCGGACTCGTGATTGCACCAGCCTCCGGCCCATTCCGGCGCCTTGGCGCCACGCACCGTGGTGGTGAGGAACCCATTGTAGGAAGTATCGGAATTCGCGTTCGGTTCCTCATTCGGACGGCTGACCGGATCATGGCCGTAGTAGAAGAAAATCCGCGTCACCTTCTGCTTCGGATGCACATTGAGGTGCGCCGCGTCATAGACCCGGCCGAAACAGGCGTCCGCCCCGTTGGGGCTGAGTTCGGTGAGCTTGAGCATATTGTCGGCAAAAGCAGAACCCACAAGTCCGCCAAGCAGTGCGGCGCCAAATCCGGCGCTGGCAACCGTCTTCCATTCCCTGAACGCCATGTGCCCCCCTCCGCATCGACAGGACGTAACGTCAATTTATGCTAGTATTGCGGCCGCGGCCACGCAAATCGCGCTGGGCCGGCAAGCCAGGGAGGCACGCCATGCGCCGACGTGACATGTTCCACGCGGCTCTCGCCGGAGCCGGGACGCTTCTCGGCCTGCGGGCGGTGCAGGCGGCAACCACCGAGCCTGCCAGGCTGAAGGTCGCCTATCACCTCAGCGACCTCGACAAGGTCAATTTCGTGCTCGGCAACATCAAGAACCACTATGAGGGCACGGGCGGCAACGTCGATATCGCGCTGGTCGTGCATGGTCCGGCGCTTGCCGGCTTCAAGTCGAAGGGCATATCGGCGGCGGTTTCGGGGCGCTTTACCGGTCTTGTCCAGCAAGGGCTCGACCCGCATGCCTGCGGCAATACCATGCACGGCATGGATATTACGCTCGCCGATTTGCTCGACGGCTTCCATGCCGCCGACAGGGGTGGCGTCGTCAAGCTCGCCGAACTGCAAAGCCAGGGCTATGTCTATCTCAGGCCTTGAAGCGGCACTGACTTGAATGCAAGGGTGGCAACACCCGCCAAGAAACTTGGAAATCCCCCGGAGGAACAGCAGTGCCAGAGACAGCCCTTGGTCTTGTCATCCCCGATCTCGTCGGCAAGGCGGTGCTGGTCACCGGCGCCTCGACCGGCATCGGCGCGGCGCTCGCGCTCGCTTATGCCGGGCAGGAATGCAAGGTGGCGCTGCACTACAATTCCAGCCGCGACGCCGCCGAGAAACTCGGCCAGGCCATCCGCGATGGCGGCGGTGAGGTGTTCCTCGTCCAAGGCGACTTTTCTCTCCCTGCCGATGTCGAACGCGTCGTCGAGGACAGCGCGCGGCATTTCGGCCGGCTCGACGGGCTGGTCAACAATGCCGGCGGCATGCTTGGCCGCGTGCCCTACGCCGAGCAGACCGAGGCGCATTACGACGCGGTGATGGACCTCAACGCACGCTCGGTGCTGACCGCCTCGCGCAAGGCGATCCCGTGGCTGAAAAAACAGGGCGGCTTCATCGTCAACACCTCGTCGATCGCCGCGCGCAACGGGGCGGGCGGCGGCGCCGGCCTTTACGGCTCGGCCAAGGCCTTCGTCTCCAACGTGACGCGCGGCATGGCCAAGGAACTGATCGGCTTCGGCATCCGCGTCAACGCCGTGGCGCCGGGCACCATCCTCACCCCCTTCCACGAACGCTATTCGACCGACGAGCAGATGAAGGGCATGGTCGCCACCATCCCGCAGGGCCGTGCCGGCACGGCGCAAGATTGCGTCGGCGCCTATCTGTTCCTCTCATCGGACCTGTTGAGCGGCTACGTCACCGGCCAGGTGATCGAGGTCAATGGCGGCCAGTTGATGCCTTGACCGGCGACCGGCATACTGGACACACTCCTTTCGCGCCAACCCAGGGGGAGACGAGGACATGTATGGACTGATCGGCAAGATGCGGGCGGCGCGTGGCCAACGCGACGCTGTCATGACCGTGCTGCGTGAGAGCACCGGTGCCCTGCCCGGCTGCCTGAGCTATATCATCGCCACCGATCCGGCCGATGCCGACGCGATCTGGGTGACCGAGGTGTGGACCGATCAGGCGAGCCACAAGGCCTCGCTGCAGCTTCCCGAAGTCCAGGCGGCGATCGCCAAGGCGCGCCCCTTCATCGGCGGCTTCGAATTCCAGGTGGAAACGCATCCCGTCGGGGGCTTTGGACTGGCCGAAGCGAAGGGGGGCTGAACCGGCCGGCTCAACACCGACAAACAGGGGCGGACCCGCCCTTGCAATAACCATCAAATGAACTAAGTTCTATGAACTAAGTCCGCTTGAGGTAATGCTGTCGTGCAAACCGTGAACATTCACAACGCAAAGACCAACCTTTCGCGCCTCGTTGACCGAGCCGCCAAAGGTGAGCCGTTCATTATCGCCAAGGCCGGCAGACCACTGGTCAAGGTCATACCTGTCGACCAGTCGGCTTCGGCACAAGCGCGACGGGTTGGTTTTATGATCGGCCAATTTTCGGTCCCCCGTGACTTCGACCGCATGGGCAGCGAGGAGATCGAGCAGCTGTTTGGCGACAACGCGTGAAACTGTTGCTCGACACTCATTTGCTGCTGTGGGTGGCAGCCGAACCAGGTCGGCTGCCAATCGCGGCCCTCGCCGAAATCGAGAACCCAGAGAACGAATTGCTGTTCAGTCCTGCCAGCCTCTGGGAAGTCGCAATTAAACGAGGACTGGGGCGAGATGATTTCCAGATCGACCCTCGGTTGCTGCGGCGAGGCCTGATAGACAACGACTATCACGAACTGCCGATCACGAGTGAACATGCTGTCACCGTCGATGGACTTCCGGCGATTCACAAGGATCCCTTCGATCGAATCCTGATTGCCCAGGCAATGGTGGAAGGCATTACCTTGCTGACGACGGACGATTTTGTCGCCCGATATCCAGGCCCCGTCCGAAAGATCTGACAAGGACATCTCTCGTGAACTGGCGGACACGCTGAATAGTTTTGTTTTGGTACTGCGGGGTTCGCATTCCTTTCCGCCCGGTCTAAGACCAAAGCATGGATTCCGAGGCCGAGCAGTCCCCTGTCGAGCGCATGACGCGGCTGAGCAAGCCTTGGCAGTGGCTCATCCTGCTGGTCATCTCCGCGCTCTTCGCCGGCGCGCTGGAACTCGCCGCTTTGCCGGCGGCGCTGCTGATCGGACCGATGCTGGCGGCCATCGTCGCCGGCACCAACGGTGCCGCGGTGCGTGTGCCGCGGCTTCTGTTCGGCGCCGCCCAGGCTGTCGTCGGCTGCCTCGTCGCGGCTTCGATCTCGGCCGATATCTTCCCGGTCTTCTACAAGGAATGGCCGCTGTTCCTCGGCGTGGTGATCGCCACCGTCGCGGCCTCAAGCCTGCTTGGCTGGCTGATCAGCCGCTGGCGCATCCTGCCGGGCACCACCGCCGTCTGGGGTTCTTCGCCGGGGGCCGCCACCGCCATGGTGCTGATGGCCGGCGCCTTCGGCGCCGATCAGCGCCTTGTCGCCTTCATGCAGTATCTGCGCGTCATCTTCGTCTCGATGACGGCAGCCCTCGTCGCCAAGATGTGGGTCGATACCTCGGGCATCGAGGTCCCGCCCGTTATCTGGTTCCCCGGGATCGATCCGCAACCCTTCGCCGCCACCATCGGCATGGCGCTCATCGGCGGCCTCGCGGGCAGGCTTTGCCGGCTGCCTTCGCCCTTCTTCCTCGGCAGCTTCATCTTCGGCACAGTCATCCATCTCGGCCTCGGGGTGCCGATGCAATTGCCGCAATGGCTGCTGGCGGTCAGTTACGCGACGGTCGGCTGGGCGATCGGCCTGAACTTCACCAGGCCGATCCTGCGCCACGCGGCACGCGCTTTGCCGCAGATCATCGCTTCGATCATCGCGCTGATCGCGTTTTGCGGCGGCCTTGCCTTCCTCATCAGCCGGCTCGCCGGCGTCGACCCGCTGACCGCCTATCTGGCGACCAGCCCTGGCGGCATGGACAGCGTCGCCATCATCGCCGCCGCCGCGCAGAACGTCGACATCTCCTTTGTCATGGCCCTGCAGTCGGCGCGCTTCCTGATCGTGCTGCTTGTCGGCCCCAGCATTGCCCGGCTGGTAGCCAGAAGCATCAGGGAATGATGAGGGCTGCCACCAGGGCACCGCTATCGCGCGGCTGCCAGGCGTTCGGGCAGGAAATCGACGAAGACGCGCACCTTTGGCGACAGATGGCGATTGGAGGGCCATAGCATCCGGAACTGGCCACGGCCGTCGACATGATCGTCGAGCACGGTGCGCAGCCGGTCCTCGCGCAACGCGTCCCGCACCAGGAAATCGGGCATGCAGGCGATGCCGAGTCCGGCGATCGTGGCGCCTTTCAAAGCTTCCATGTTGTTGCAGGTCAGCATCGAACGGATCAGCGGTTGGGCGCTCCCGGTAATGAACGGCCAGTCCAGCAGCCTGCCGCTGTTGAGATAGCGGAAGTTTATGCCGAAATGCCTGATGAGATCCGCCGGCACGCCGGGAGTGCCATGGCGATCGAGGTAGGAGGGTGCCGCGCACAGCAGCATGCGGAAGGGCGCAATGGGTCTGGACACCAATCGTGAATCGGGCAGCTCGCCGCTGCGGATGGCGACGTCGATGCCTTCCTCGATGACGTCGACGATCCGGTCGTTGAAATCGATATCGAGCTCGATCTCGGGATAGCGGGCCATGAACTCCGACAGCACCGGCAGCAAAAGATGGTAGGTGACGATCGGGGTCGAGACGCGCAACCGCCCACGCGGCGTCTCCCTTGTCCGCGACAGCATCGCCTCGGCATCGTCGATGTCGTCGAGGATGCGCCGCACGCGCTCGTTGAACAGCTTGCCCTCCTCCGTCAGGCCGATCCGCCGCGTGGAGCGCTGCAGCAGCCGCACGCCGAGTTCCTGTTCGAGCCGCGCGACGCTTTTGCCGACCGCTGAAGCGGAGATGCCGAGCGCCCGGCCGGCGGCGACGAAGCTGCCGAACTCGGCGGTGCGGGCGAAAGCCAGAAGGCCGCTGAGGCGATCCATCATGCTGCTCCATTCGAGCGTTTCAGTCCGTTATATCAGGATATTTAATACTATTATTCCTGATCTGTCTCTGACCTATCTTGGTCCGCATGATCGGCGCCGCGGTTGCGCGCCGGCGCAGACCGCTCAGATAGGAAAAACCCATGACCTTGAAGACCACCACCGGCCCGGCCGGGCGATGGCTCGTGCTCTTGTCGGTATGCCTTGCCGCGATGACGATGCCTCTGACCTTCACCGGCCCGGCCGTCGCGCTCTCCCGCATCGCGGCCGATCTCGGCGGCAGCCCGATCACGCTCAACTGGGTGACCAACGCCTTTATGCTGACCTTCGCCGCCAGCCTGATGGCGGCCGGAGCGCTGGCCGATAATCATGGCCGCAAGCGGATCTTCCTCGTCGGTCTTGCCCTCTACATATTCGCTTCGCTCGGCGCGATGCTGGCGTCCGACATCGCCTGGTTCGACATCTTCAGGGCCGCGCAAGGGCTCGGCAGTGCCTTGGCCTTCGCCGGCGGCGCCTCCGCACTTGCCCAGGAATTCGAGGGACCATCGCGGCTGCGCGCCTTCTCCTTCCTCGGCACCAGTTTCGGCATCGGGCTGGCCTTCGGCCCGATCGCCTCCGGCCTGCTCATCGCCGCCTTCGGCTGGCGGTCGATCTTTGTTCTGGTGATGGCGCTCGCGGCTGGCTCGGCAACCCTCGGCCTGCGCACCATCAGGGAATCGCGTGATCCGGATGCTTCCGGCCTCGACTGGGCGGGCGCCGCCACGTTCACCTTCGCGCTGGCCTCGCTGACCTATGGCGTGCTCCAGGCACCCCAGAGCGGCTGGACCGACCCGCTGGTGGCAACGCTTCTCGGCGTCGCCGTCCTTTGCTTTGTGCTGTTTGTCGTCGCCGAGCGGCGCGTGCGCCGGCCGATGCTCGATCTCACCCTGTTTCGCTTTCCTCGCTTCGTCGGCGTCCAGTTTCTTGCGGCGGCGCCCGCCTATGGCTTCGTCGTCCTGCTCGTACTTTTACCGATCCGCTTCATCGGCATCGAGGGGATGAGCGAGATCAAGGCCGGGCAATTGATGATCTGCCTCTCCGGACCGTTGTTGTTCCTGCCCTTGCTCGCCGGCCAGCTGGCGCGCTGGATCGCTCCGGCCACGATCTGCGGCGTCGGCCTGCTCGTCGCGGCGGCCGGCCTGGTCTGGCTGAGCCTGACGCCCCCGGTTGAGGTTGCGCTGGTCGCGCCACTGATCCTGATCGGCGTCGGCATCGCCTTGCCTTGGGGGTTGATGGACGGGCTCGCCGTCAGCGTCGTGCCGACGGAGCGGGCCGGGATGGCGGTCGGCATCTTCAACACCACCCGTGTCGCTTGCGAAGGTGTGGCGCTGGCCATCGTCATGGCGACCCTGTCAGGCTTTACCGCCGCGCAACTCGCCGCTCGGGGCGCTGCGCCTTCCAGCGACGCGGCCGCCGCGGCGCAATTGCTGGTGACCGGCAATGTCGGTGGAACCGCGCACCATTTGCCGGCGGCTGGCGCCGCCGTGCTGGTCGAGGCCTACGAAACGGCGTTCGACAGGCTGCTGATCGTGCTGGCGACAGTCACCATCGTCACCGCCCTCGTCGTCTTTCTCGGCCTGCGCCGCGGATCGGCGGCGGAGCACCAGACCGCACCTCTGCCGGCCTGCCAGGAAGGGTAGGCGTCAGCCATCCGCAGGCCAGCTGAATATCAATGCACCTTAGTCCAGCCTGTGCATCAGATCGTCATCCAGCCAGCGGCCGAAGAAATAAGCCAGCTGCTTGTGCCACCACGGCCAGTCATGGCTGACGTCGCCGCCCCAATAGTCGACCCAGGCCGGAATGGATTTGTCGCGCAGGATCTGTTCCAGCTGGCGCGTCTCGACCAGCATGCGCTCTTCCCATGCGCCCTGCCCGCAGCAGAAGATCAGCCTGAGCGCCTTCAGCCGCGCCAGCAGTTTCGGGTCGACGATCCCTGGCAGATAATCGAGCGGCGAGTTGTAGAAGATGTCGCCGTCGAGCGCCTTGCCGAAGAAATCGCGGGCCGAATAGACACCCGACAGCGAGATGACGCCGCTGGCGAGCTCGGGAAACCGGAAGACGAAGTTCGAGGAATGGTAGCCGCCCATCGAACAGCCCGAGAACAGCGGCTTCAACCGCCGTCCGCCATTGGCTTGCGCGGCGGTTTCCAGGAATTCCGGCAGCGCCTCCTCGCGCAGATAGCGGAAATAGGCCTCGTGCCGGTCGATGCGATGCACGGCATCGACATCCCTGGCGAAGAAGGATTCTGTATCGATGCCGTCGACGGTGAACAGCTGGATGCGGCCGGTATCGATGAACTCGGCGAGCGCCCCCACTCCGCCGGAATCCTCGAACTGGTAGAACCGGCCCTGCGAGGTCGGGAACACCACGACCGGCCGGCCGGCATGCCCGTAGCGCTTGTACTCCATGTCGCGGCCGAGATTGCGGGCGAAGACCTTGTGATAGGAAATGTCCATGCCTCAAGCCTTTTCGGCGTGGATATAGGCCACCGCCTCGCGCAGATCAGCCTGATCCTTCGAGCGCATCTGGTAGGCGTAATTTCCCATGGCCCGGCTGAAAACCTCTTCTATCGGCTGATGATGGACGATCTTGTCGCGGTGGGCGGCTAGCACGTCCGCATGGCTGTGCAAATAGTCGAGGTGGCGCTTGCGGCTGGCATAGGCGGTGAAATACTTGCCCTCATAGGGGCCGCCGACGGCATCCTTGACCACCATGTCCGCCCATGCCGCGTAGACATCGATGTCGAACGTGTAGTTGATCGCGTCGGTCATCCAGGCGCCGGGCGGCCGCATGTTGACCTCCAGCGCGATGATGCGGTCGTCCCTGGTCTCGAACAGTTCGATGTGGAAAAAGCGCTCGCGCACGTCGAATGCTTTCAGGATCTTGCGGCCGGCCTCCTCGACGGCAGGCCTGATCCGGGGAAAGCAGGTGTAGCTCATGTGGCGGTCCTTGTTGACCACGTCCATGACGCTCTGGTCGTAGCGATGGCTGGCCGCCAGCACCACCTCGCCGTCGCGGTTGATCAATCCGTCATAGGTCACAACCAGCCCTTCGATGAACTGCTCCATGACGAAGGTCACGTCCTCCGGCTTGTCCCGGAAGAACTGGTCGAGCTCTTTCGCATTGGAGATCTTGAACGTGTTCGAAGCGCCGGAGCCCGAATCCGGCTTCACCACCACGGGGTAGCCGACGCGGCGGATGAAGGTCATGGCGCCGGCCCGGTCGGAGCATTTGCGCTGCGCGATCATCTCGACACCGCTCTTGCGGAAGAAGGCGCGCATGCGGCTCTTGCGCTTCAGATTCTTCACGAAATCGAGCTTGGTGCCGTAGATGTTGAAGTCGGTGCGGATGTTGGCTTCCAGCTCCAGCCAGTGCTCGTTGAGCGATTCGAACCGGTCGATGCGGCCCCATTTGTGGATGAAATGACCTATCGCCCGGAACACCGGCTCGTAATCCTCCATGTCGGCGACGCGGTAGTATTCCGAAAGCGCCTGCTTCAGCTTGCCGTCGAGCGCATCATAGGGCGCATCGCCAACGCCGAGCACGGTCGCGCCGGCCTTCTTCAGCCGGTCGCAGAAATCGGCGCCATTGGCGGGAAAATGCGGCGAGAAGAACACGAAATTCATGAACGCCCCCTGCCGACGGCACCCCGCCGGCAGCCAAGTCTGGCGCATTTGCGGCGCGCGGGGAAGAGCATCCGCGTTAAGATAAAAATCGACGGGGGCCGGCCCGCTTGCCTCCAACAGGCCGCTCCTGTATGAGATCGGCCATGAACACGCGCCCCACCACCGCTTCCCGTCAGACCGGCTTTGCCGGCGAGACCGTGCGCGCGCTTGCCTCGACCCTGCTTCTTCTCGGCCTTATCGGCGATCGCCGGGTTCGCTGAAGGAGCGCCCGGCGGTCGAACCGCCGCGCAAGCGCATGCTCCTTGGCAAATCATATCAAGCGAACGAAATTCTGGTAAAGGCGCCGCTTGGCTCCACATCCGCCTGAAAGGTGGACCCGCCAGCCGCCGGGAGAAACAACGATGAACGCACGAGAAGACATCCGCGCCAGCGAGGCCGCGACCGGCAAGCAAGTTGGCCGGGGCATGCCGGACGCAGCCCGCAAATATCAACCCTACCCGACCGTCGGCCTCACCGACCGGACATGGCCCTCGAAGGTGATCGACAAGGCGCCGATCTGGTGCTCGGTCGACCTGCGCGACGGCAACCAGGCGCTGATCGATCCGATGGGCCACGAGCGCAAGGCGCGCATGTTCGGCCTGCTGCTCGACATGGGCTTCAAGGAAATCGAGATCGGCTTCCCCTCGGCTTCGCAGACCGATTTCGACTTCGCGCGCTGGTGCATCGAGCAAGGCAACGTGCCGGCCGATGTGTCGTTGCAGGTGCTGGTGCAGTGCCGGCCTGAACTGATCAGCCGCACCTTCGAGGCGCTGAAGGGCGCCACCAACCCGATCGTGCATTTCTACAACTCGACCAGCGAGTTGCAGCGTCGCGTCGTCTTCGAGAAAGATGTCGGCGGCATCAAGCGTATCGCGACCGACGCGGCCAAGATGATCACCGACATGGCTGCCAAGGCCGGCGGCGGCTATCGCTTCGAATATTCGCCGGAGAGCTTCACCGGCACCGAACTCGAGGTCGCTCTGGAGATCTGCAACGCCGTCACCGAGATCGTCAGGCCAACACCCGACAACAAGCTGATCATCAACCTGCCGTCGACGGTCGAGATGTCGACGCCCAACATCTATGCCGACCGCATCGAGTGGATGTGCCGCAATCTCGACAACCGCGAAAACCTGATCATCTCGCTGCATCCGCACAATGATCGTGGCACCGGCATCGCCACCACCGAACTCGGCTTGATGGCTGGCGCCGACCGCGTCGAGGGCACGCTGTTCGGCAATGGCGAGCGCACCGGCAATGTCGACATCGTCACCTTGGCGCTCAACATGTACACGCAAGGCGTCGATCCGGGCATCGACTGCTCCGACATCAACCGGATGAAGGATGTCTACGAATATTCGAACCAGCTGAAGATTCCCGAGCGCCACCCCTATGTCGGCGAACTCGTCTACACTGCTTTTTCCGGCTCGCACCAGGACGCCATCAACAAGGGCATGAAGGCCTTGAAGAAGGCCAACACACCGCGCTGGGAAGTGCCATACCTGCCAATCGATCCGGCCGATGTCGGCCGCAGCTATGAGGCCATCATCCGCATCAACTCGCAGTCGGGCAAGGGCGGCATTGCCTATGTGCTGCAGGCCGATTACGGCCTCAATTTGCCGCGCAACCTGCAGATCGAATTCAGTCAGGCTATCCAGGCGATCACCGACGCCGAAGGCAAGGAAGTGCCGGCCAAGCGTATTCATGACCGCTTCCTCGAAACCTATGTCGACCAGCCTGGCGCCCGCCTGAAATTCCTCGATCATCACACTTACCCGGCCACCGAGGTGAAGGGCCGGCGCGTGGTCGAGGCGGTCATCCTCGACAACGGCAAGGAAGTGACGATATCAGGCACCGGCACCGGCCCGATCGACGGCTTCGTCGATGCGCTGTCACGCCATGTCGGCGTCGAGATGTCGGTGCTCGATTATTCCGAGCATTCGATGCAGCGCGGCTCGAATGCGTCGGCTATCTCCTATGTCGAGATGGAATATCCCGGCGGCAAGCTGTTCGGCGCCGGCATCAACACCAACATCGTCGCTGCCTCACTGGAAGCGGTAACGTCAGCGGCCAATCGTATCGTCGGCCGCAACGCGCGATAGGATGGCCAGGATGCCGGAGCAATCCTTATTGAATCCCATGGATGCCAAG
>NZ_JAIUHW010000014.1:0-187813 GCF_020165315.1 Mesorhizobium sp. BR115XR7A | reverse complement strand
TTTCTCTTCATCAGTCCGTCCTTCGATCAAGGGCCGGACTCTAATCTCACATGGAGGAAATTCTCAGTGGCAGGTCAGCGGCAACAGCCGATGGCTTTACACGCCCGCCGTTCGCTCATCCCGAAGCCTTCCTTCAGGCGAGCGACAGCTTTCCGCTTGGCCGCGGGCGTCACCATTTCTTTCCCACAAGATCCTTCAACGCGGCATTGTCGAGCATGGCGTCGGCCAGAAGCCGCTTCAGCCGCGTGTTCTCGTCCTCCAGCGCCTTCAGTCGCCGAGCCTCGGAGACATCCATCCCGCCGAAGCGGGCCTTCCAGTTGTAGATCGAGGCGTCGCTGACCCCGTGCTTGCGGCACAGATCGGCAACCGATACCCCGGCCTCGTGTTCCTTCAAAATTCCGATGATCTGCTCTTCAGAGAAGCGGCTACGTTTCATGTCCTGGTCCTCTCGATGGGCCAGAACGAACTTCAAACCGGATTAGATCTGAGGGGCAAGGTCACGATATTGGCGCGGTGGTCGCACTTGACAGTGCCTCGCCGAACTTAGTTGAGCCTGGCCGCGTAACCACACATGTCAGCGGGCCACGGGCAGCCAATCAGATTTGTTGGCAACGCAGGCATTCGCCCCAGGACATGTTGGCCAGCTTATCAATGCTCGACATGCCGCCCGGGTGTCGGTGTGTCAACATGATGAGATGCTCAACCGTGTAGTATCCTGCTCATCGGCATTTCCGGCAGGCGGTATCCTTGCCGTGAGGTTTGGCACAGGCAGTGGACAACGTTTTTGCATGTTTACATCAGTCCGCTGAATCGACGTTCAGAGCCGAATCTTTGGCGACGGGGACGTCGCACTTACGAAGCGGCGTCGAAATTGCTGACGCGCCTCAAGTGGAGGTCCAAGGTGGGCCGGGCTCATGCGACGGCAAGGCCTGTGTCGCCGTCGTGCAAGTTGGCGGTGATCATGCACCCGATCTGACGGCAGATGATCGGGCAGCGGGTTGCGGTGGGATGGCCGCTCGTACCGCTGTCTTTTGACACTGCGACGGCTCACCCGGATGCGGGGCGATATCGGCGTCGAGGTCTTCAAGCGCGAGTGCCAGTTGATCTGGATCGAGACGTTTGGAACGCCGACCAAACTACACTCTTGGAGCTTTCTGATGATCGACTGAAGGCGCTTGATCTCTCCGTCGCGGCTTTCCACAGCACCCGCCTTCTCGCGTACGAGACGCTGCAGGAAAAGCCGGATCGGATGGCGAGGGATTGCCGCCCGTAATCGGCAAGCCGCTCCTCTATTTGCCGGATCGCTGCCGCCCGCTGCGCCGACTGCTAAGAAATCAATTGTCAAACCACGCAGGAGGCGGCTCGTGGAATACTTTTGCGGACTGGATGTTGCAGTGGACGAGACGGCGGTGTGCGTCGTCGACGAGCACGGTGAGGTGCATCTGACGGTCAAGGTGGAGACCGATCCCGATGCGTTGTTTGTGGTGTTGAAGCCGTTCGTCGCCCGGCTGCGGCGTGTCGGCCATAAGGCGGGATCTCTGTCGCCATGGCTGCATCCCGAGCTCTGAAACGCGGACGCCAGTGGTTTGCCTGGAGACCCAGCACGTGCGCGCCGCGATGTCGGCGCAGCGCAACAAGACGGACGCTGCCGACGCGCTCGGCATCGCCCACATCATGCGCACGGGCTGGTTCCGTCAGGCGCATATCAAAACGCAGGACTGCTAGCTGATGCGGCTTTTGCTGACCCACCGGCGTAACCTGAAGCGCAAGTTCCTCGATATCGAAAACGCCATCCGCCACTCGCTGAAAGCGTTCGGCATCAAGCTTGGCGGCACATCGCGCGGCGCTTTCGACCAGGCGGTACGCACGGCTGTGACAGACGATCCGCTGTCGGCCGAGCTGATGGACGCCATGCTGTCAGCACGCGCCGCGCTGTGGCGAGAGTACTGTCGGCTGCACGACCTGGTCGTGAAGATCGTCGCGAAGAGCGAGCTCTGCCGGCGCTTCATGGCGATCCCGGGCGTCGGTCCGGTGACGGCGCTCTCGGTGGGAGATTGCGACCACGTCTGGCTAAAACGTGGCGATAATGTGATACGGAATCACCGATTCCAACACGCACTTCGAAAATGTGACCTAGAGGTTTGGGAAACGGCGCAGCGCAGCTGGTCGGCGGGACAGGGGGCCATCAGCCGCTCGGCGAGGTGGGCAAAGGTCAAGACCTTGTCGCGATTGTGATGAAATCACGCCGGAGTCGCGGTCGGCCCTCGTAGATGACATCGTCGCAATGGCGGTCGCCACGCCACTGCGCCAGCTTTGCCAGGAGCTGATTAGACTGATGGCCCGGGCCATCAGCACCGGCACCGCGGGGACGCCGGCGCAGACATTCTGCCGTTCGATATCATCTACCGGAGGTATATGAAACTGATGGAATTCTATCATGAGCGCAGAGTTTCCTTTCGCGGATGAAAGAAAGCTCGATTGACTCGCCCGCCCCATTCCGGTCTCGTGAATCAACGTGCGGTTGCGGCCTGCAGAAGTCAGTCGACGGTCGCGATTCATGAAAGGAAACCCATGGCCAGGCATCACACCGCTGTGCACTCGACACGTCGCGACTTACGGCCAGGGCATTTTTCGCGCTTGCCCGTGACCGGTCAAAATCCGCGGTGCGAGTATGTCAAATCGCGAGCGTGTCATCGCGGCCGTGGAGAGATGTGGCTCGGTGCAGGCAAAGGCGGCGCCTGCTTGGACTGACGCCGCGCCAGATTGGATACCCGCTGAGGAAATACGGCATCAGATCAAGCGTCCTTGAAAGGCCGACCGAGGCAATATCAGGGACAAATCAAGCGTTGGTGGTTGGCGGAGCCTTGGCCCGATGACGAGTGGATGCGGACCTGAGCGTCGGGCCAATCCGACCCGGGAGGACAGCCCGCCCGACCTCACGGGGTCAATGTGCTGACAACGGCGGTGTGAACGAACCGTCGGTCGGCCATGTGCTCTAGACCATCGCTCATCCCGGATTCCCTCTGCGACTGAAACGGAGAAAAACATGTCCGATGCAAAACTTCAGAGTGTGCTTTCGTCTCTTTCGCAAGTGGCGAGACAGTTAGATGCTCTGCCATCCGATAGACCAGCGCCTGGTTCAAGTTGGGTAAAACTAAACACGAATGAGAACCCGTTCCCGCTTCCAGCAATCATAATGCAAAGCGCGATTGCAGCTCTCGAACGGCAGTATCTATATCCAGAAGACGATAACATCAGCTTGAGGGAAGCAGCCGCAAATGCCTACAGCGTCTCCATGGATCAGGTGATCGCCGGCAACGGATCGTCTGAACTGCTTGGACTTGTCTACAGAGCTTTCCTTGCCCCGGGGGATAGCGTGGCGATGATGTCGCCAGGGTTTTCGTTCAACCGCAAACTTGCAACGTTGCAGGGTGCTCAATTTGTCGAAATCAAATTTAGCGAAGATCATTCCTTGCCGATGGAGCAATTGCTCTTCGGTCCTGCAAAGGACGCCAAGTTCATTCTGTTAGCCAATCCGAACAATCCGACCGGAACGTTCGTTCCGGTGGCCGATATCGAACGCCTGGTAGCGAAATCGGACCGCTTGATCGTGCTGGATGAGGCCTACGTCGACTTTGCACCCGAGAATGGTCTACGCCTCATCAATCGATATTCGAACCTTCTGGTCTTAAGGACATTTTCGAAAAGCTATGCTGCCGCCGGCGTTCGCGTCGGTTTCGGTTTCGGTCACCCTGAAATTATCGGCAGGCTACGCAACATCCAGAACGTCTTCAACATGAATGTGATCGGGCAGGCGGTTGGTATCAGCGTCCTTGCGCACCGCGCCGCCTATGCAGACAACCACAGACACATCAGGCATGAACGACGGCGAGTGACGCTCGCGCTCTCGCAACTTGGATTTTCCGTAATCCCTTCCCACGCAAACTTCTTACTTGCCCGCGTGCCAACGGGACAGGACGGCTTATGGTGGCAATCAGCCTTTGCAAGGCAAAAAATACTTGTTGCCGTCTTTCCCGATAAAGGTTTGGAAAATTACATCCGCGTCAGCATCGGTACAAAAGAGCAAATGGATGCGTTTCTTCGTGCCGCTAGTCGTATTAGTCGAATATTGAATATGTCAAGGCCCCCGTATTAGGTTGCTAAGGCTCTGCTTTAGCATTTCGCAGGCAATAATCCGAGCGATTACACAAGCGAGAAATCTTTAAATTGCTTGTAATGCGCAAGCAACCGGACTTGTTGCGTCAAAAATGGAGACAATATCATGGATAAGGCCTTTCCTTCAGGCTTAGCTGTCGGCATCTTCGATCATCTGGACGAGGACGGCCCCGATATCGCCCGACAGTACGAAGATCGCCTGATGTTAGCGGAGGCGTGCGATCACCTTGGGTTCTATGCATATCATCTCGCAGAGCACCATTGTACCCCACATGGGAGAGGTCCCTCACCGAATCTGTTCTTGTCGAGCGTAGCCCAGCGAACCCGGCGCCTTCGTGTCGGCCCGTTGGTAATGCTGCTTGCCCTCTATCATCCGCTACGTGCGTTCGAAGAGATCTGTATGCTGGACCAATTGAGCGGTGGCAGGCTCGAACTTGGGATAGGGCGCGGCTCGCTCCCGATCGAATTGGGTTACTTCGGGATTGGCTCGGACGCGGCGCCAAACCACTATGCGGAAGCCAGCGAAATTCTTATCAATGCGCTGAAGGGCGGCACGCTATCGTATCAAGGTCGCCATTTTGAGTTGAACAGCGTTCCGCTGACGCTAAGAACTCATCAGCGTCCACATCCGCCGACTTGGATCGCCACCAATCGACCGGAATCGGCAGGCTGGGCCGCTGCGAATGGCATGAACATCGCGTGCGTGGGACCTTCCTCTTCCGTTCGAAGAATCACTGATGCCTTCCGCGCCGGTCGAGAGCACACCAGTGAGGCGGACGACCAAGCGCCATTTCTTGGATTGCTCCGAATGGTCGTGATTGGGCGTTCTGAAACAGATGCACGTTCACTCGCCGCACCTGCTTACGAACGGTGGCTCAAGAGCTTTAAATTCCTTTATGATCTCAATGGCATGCCGACTCCACCAAACCTGCCGCTGACCTTCGATGCAGCAATCGAGAAGGAATTGTGCGTAGTAGGAACGGCAGCATCTGCGGGACAAGCTCTTCTTGATCAGCTGGAAGCGGCAGGTGCAAACTACCTCCTTTGTCAACCGGCGTTTGGGAATCTGTCGTTAGATGCTTCCCTATATACCGCAACGGCGATTCAATCCGCAATTATGGCTCGAGTTGGCTAACCCCGGTTCGAACGTTCGCTCACCCAACAACGTGCCAAGCGGCATGCTGTCGCTAGCGACGACTAGGTGCGGGTTTCGGATGACCCATCAACCGGTTGGCACAGAGGCATGCGGCTTCCTCCTCAAAGCGGCGTGTTGTTCATAGGCGAAAGCGACCGTGTATGCCGCATTCTCACCCCTCGGATAGGGCCTTCATGTCCTAGCAGTAGACCCACGATCGCCTGCCAGACTTGATCGGAGCGTTGGATACGTTCGGCCCGATCAGCTAATCGGCCCGATGTCCTTCGATCCGGCAAGCGCATCGAGAACATATTGCTTGCCTTGGCGCACGCTCGCTTCCAGCGACGCTCCAAGAGCAAGCGAGGCGGCGACTGCGCTGGCCATCATGCAACCCGTTCCGCGCATCCCTCGCGGCAAGCGGGGCGCCTCGAACCGAACTGCACGTTGGTTCGGCTGCAAAAGCACGTCGACGCAACGGGTTCCTTGTGCATGGCCGCCCTTGACGAGTACAGCGGTCCTCACCGTCCTCGATAGCTCTTCAGCCTGACGACAAGCCCCTTCTTCGTCCGCGGCCGGTGACGAGCCGGTAAACGCAGCCAGCTCGACCAGGTTAGGCGTTACAAGCCGGCAGATCGGCATCAGATCGTGGCGCAGCATATTAATGGCATCGTCCGCCAGCAGATTGCGTCCCGAGGTAGAGGCCAGGACCGGGTCGAGTACCACAGGCACTTGGCGGTTGACCAAAACAGCGCCGACTGCCTCAACAGCCGCCGATGTCCCAATCATGCCTATCTTGACGGCCGCGACAGCGTTGGCAGCGAACGCGGCGCGCATCTGAGCGGCGACAAGCTCCGACGGCACAAGCTTGACGTGCTCGACAGCCGAGTGCGTCTGGACTGTCACGGCGGTGATGGCAAGACAACTGCGCAGCCCGAAGGCGGAAACCGTTTCTATATCGCGGGCAATTCCAGCTCCACCGCTGGAGTCCGACCCGCCAACGACAAGCACATGCGGTTCTCGCCTCAGCGCCATCGCTCCGTCTTTTCGATCCATTCTCGTGTGCGCGCTTCGGGATCGGCATTCAGCGTGATGTCGGTGACCACTGCCGCGCTATCGGCGTCCGCCGCGAAAACACCGTTGAGCCTGTCAGGGTTGAGACCGCCAATGGCGACCAATGGGATTGGCGCGACCCGGCGCTTCCACTCGCTGATCCGTTCGAGCCCTTGCGGCGCCCATTTCATCGTCTTCAGGATGGTCGGATAGATCGGCCCAAGCGCGATATAGTCCGGCCCGGCGGCCATCGCCGTTTCCAGTTCGATATCATCATGTGTGCTCAGTCCGAGCCTCACGCCGGCTACCCGAATCCGCGAACGATCGGCGGTCTGCAAATCCTCCTGGCCAAGGTGGACGAAGTCGCAGCCTTCCTCGATTGCCAGGCGCCAGTGGTCGTTGACGATGAGCTGGCAACGGTTTTGGGCGCACAAGGCCTTTGCCTTGCGGATCTCCGCGCGCAACCCGGCCTCATCCATGGTCTTGATGCGAAGCTGAACCAGCTTGACGCCGAGTGGGACCAGCCGTTCGATCCAGGCAGCGCTGTCGACGATCAGGTAGAAGGGATCGAGTTTCATGAAAAAACGGCTCTGCCAATTGTCGGCGTCGATGGCACGGCGACGTCGCGCGGTTCGAGCATTCCCGAGCTGTAAGCTTCACGGCCGGCTTCGACAGCCTTGCCGAACGCACGCGCCATGCCGACCGGATCAGCCGCCCTGGCGACCGCCGTGTTCAGCAGCACGGCGTCAAAGCCGAGTTCCATGACGGTTGCCGCGTGCGACGGCCGTCCGAGCCCCGCATCCACAATGAGCGGGACATCCGGGAAGTGTCCGCGCATCGAACGCAGTGCCATGATGTTGACCGGCCCGAGGGCGGAACCGATCGGTGCGCACCACGGCATCAGGACCTTGCAGCCCGCCTCCAGCAGCCGCTCGGCGACAACAAGGTCGTCGGTGGTATAGGGAAATACCGTAAAACCGTCCTCGCACAGGATGCGCGCGGCTTCGACCAGGCCGAACACGTCCGGTTGCAGCGTGTCCTGGTTGCCGATCACTTCGAGCTTGATCCAGCTCGTGCCGAACACTTCGCGCGCCATCTTCGCGGTCGTGACCGCTTCCTTGACGGAGTGGCAGCCGGCAGTGTTGGGAAGGATTCTCGTGCCGAGCGCGCGGATCAACGACCAGAATTTTTCGCCGGCCCTCCCGCCTGCCATCTCACGCCGCAACGAGACGGTCACCACCGATGTGCCCGACGCCTTGACCGCATCGGCAAGGATGGCCGGTGAAGGATACTGAGCCGTGCCGAGAAGCAGCCGCGAGGGAAGCGACGTTCCGAAAAGTTCGAACATGCTAGCCTCCCTGCATGGGCGAGAGGATTTCGATCCGGTCGCCGTCGCTCAACTGGAACTCCGCGCGGTTGGCTTTGTGTACGAGGTCGCTGTTGACGGCGGTTGCTAGCCAATCGCCTTCATAGTCGAGCGCGGCAAGCAGCGCCGCCAGCGATGTGGCGGCGGTCTCAAGCGGTTCGCCGTTGACGATCAGATTCATGTGCAAACTCCGCGGGTTTGTCGTGACTGAAGACAAGCTCGGCCGCCTGGCGCGCCATGGCTGGGGCGAGCAGAAAGCCATGGCGATAGAGCCCGTTGATCGCGACCGTGTTTCCGAGTGCCTCGATACGCGGCAGGTTGTCGGGAAAGGCCGGACGAACGCCGACACCGGTTTCAACGATCTCGGCCTCGCCAAAGGCCGGATGGAGGGCATAGGCGGCACCTAGAAGCTCCATCATCGAACGCGCCCTGACCGGTCCACTGGACTGGCTCTCGATCATCGTCGCGCCGACCATGAAATGGTGGTCGGCACGCGGCACCACATAGAGCGGAAAGCGTGGATGCAGCAGACGGACCGGGCGTGACAGCGAGACTTCAGGCGTTCGCAGGATCAGCATCTCGCCACGAACGCCACGCAGCCGGTCGTCGCCCGTCGCTATTCCCGTGCAGTCGATCTGGCGATCGAACCCGGAAACAGCCTGGGCATCGGCGCAGAAGTGGAATTCGACTCCCATCGCCGCCAGCCTGTCATGAAGTAACGCCATCGCCTGGCGCGGGTCGAGATGGGCTTCGTCGGAGAAAAGCAGTCCGCGGCGGAAGCGGCCGGCGAGGTCGGGCTCCAGCAATGCGATTTCATCCTCATCGACGCGCCGATGACCCGACGTGCGGCTGGCGAACCGGTCGAGTTCGCCCGCGTCGCGCGGCGCGGCCACGACCAGTGTTCCGGCCCGCGTCACCTGCCCGGGCGTTGCCGCCTCCCACCAGTCGGCGGCATCGCGTCCGAGATCCAGCACCGGTTGCTCGGCGCTTTCGAGCTCGCACCATGGCGCCAGCATGCCGCCGGCGAACCACGACGCATTGCCGCCGAGGCCATGCCTTGTCTCCGCAACGGTCACCGCCGCGCCGCGCGTGGCGAGTTCGAAGGCGACGGTGAGGCCGGCGATGCCGGCCCCTTTGACCAGCACCCTCATGACGGCTCCGGCGCCCCTGTCATGAGTGCTACGCCGGTCTTGTCAGCCGGCACATAGAGATCGCCACCCGCGCGATATTTCGCCGCCATCGCCGCCATGCCTTCCTTCTGTGCCTCGGCGCGGATGTCGTGGGAAATGCGCATCGAGCAGAATTTCGGCCCGCACATCGAGCAGAAATGCGCCACCTTGTGCGCCTCCTTGGGCAAGGTCTGGTCGTGGAAGGACCGCGCGGTTTCAGGATCGAGCGACAGGTTGAACTGGTCCTCCCAGCGGAACTCGAAGCGCGCGCGGGAGAGGGCATCATCCCTGACTTTCGCCGCCGGATGGCCCTTCGCCAGATCGGCGGCATGGGCGGCGATCTTGTAGGTGATCACCCCAATCTTGACGTCGTTGCGATCGGGAAGGCCGAGATGTTCCTTCGGCGTGACGTAGCAGAGCATGGCGGTGCCGAACCACCCGATCATGGCAGCACCAATGCCGGAGGTGATGTGGTCATAGCCCGGCGCAATGTCGGTCGTCAGCGGTCCAAGCGTGTAGAACGGCGCCTCGCCGCAAACGGCGAGCTGCTTGTCCATGTTCTCCTTGATCTTGTGCATCGGCACGTGGCCAGGCCCCTCGATCATCACCTGGCAATCCTTGGCCCAGGCGATCTGCGTCAGCTCGCCAAGCGTTTCCAGCTCGGCGAATTGCGCCGCGTCGTTGGCGTCGGCGATCGAGCCGGGACGAAGACCGTCGCCAAGCGAGAAGGACACGTCATAGGCGCGGCAGATGTCGCAGATTTCCGCGAAGTGCTCGTAGAGAAAGCTTTCCCGGTGATGCTGCAGGCACCATTTGGCCATGATCGAACCGCCGCGCGAGACGATGCCCGTGACCCGGTCGACAGTCAGCGGGATGTAGTGCAGCCGCATGCCGGCGTGGATGGTGAAATAGTCGACGCCCTGCTCGGCCTGCTCGATCAGTGTGTCGCGGTAGACCTCCCAGGTAAGGTCCTCGGCAATGCCGTTGACCTTTTCGAGCGCCTGATAGAGCGGCACCGTGCCGATCGGCACCGGCGCATTGCGTACGATCCATTCACGGATGTTGTGGATGTTGCGGCCGGTCGACAGGTCCATCACCGTGTCGGCGCCCCAGCGGATCGCCCAGACCATCTTTTCGACCTCTTCGGCCATCGAGGAGGTGACGGCGGAATTGCCTATATTGGCGTTGATCTTCACCAGGAAATTGCGGCCGATGATCATCGGCTCGCTTTCGGGATGATTGATGTTGGCGGGAATGATCGCACGCCCGCGCGCAACCTCATCGCGCACGAATTCCGGCGTGACGAAGTCTGGGATCGCCGCGCCGAAGGCTTCGCCGTCACGCTCAAGCTTGCCACGCAGCATCTCGCGGCCGAGGTTTTCGCGGATGGCGACGAACTCCATCTCGGGCGTGATGATGCCGGCGCGCGCATAGGCGAGCTGGGTCACCGCCTTGCCCTGCTTGGCCCTGAGTGGCCGGTTGCGAGTGAGAAATTCCGGCGTCAGGCGCTCGCCGGTCGCAAATCCGTTGTCCTCCGGCCGGACATGGCGGCCGTCATAGGCCTCGACATCGCCGCGCGCTGTGATCCATTCGTTACGAAGCCGGGCAAGGCCATTTTCGATGCTGGTTTCGACAATCGGGTCGGTATAGGGGCCGGACGGATCGTAGACGATGACGGGCGGTTCGCCGGCCGTCGGATGGACGGAGATTTCGCGCATCGGCACCTTGATGTGCGGATGGAGGACGCCGGACTTGTGAATCTTCCGTGAGGCGGGCAGCGGTCCCGTCGACACGGCTGGGGTGAGGGCATTCATCTTGAGGCTCCTTTGCTCATGCATTGGAGACCCAGTTCTGTGCCGGAAGGATGAAAAGACGCTTTTGTCGACCTGTTCAAAACAGGTCTTCGGGCGTGAACTCCCGCAAAGCGCTTGCACCGTCCCTACGCCAGTATGAACTGGATCAGGTTCAACGGGTCACTGCGCCGCGAAAGCCAGCAGTATCTCAGCCCCTTGCCGGGACTCCCCTGGTGAATGCGTCGAATTGAATGGGCCGGCGCTATTTTGTCAAGCGCATTCGTCCCGCAGCGGTGATCGACGACCAAACAAACCCAGCGGAAAAGCATGCTAGTATCGAGAGCAAGTGACGCCCCAGAGCAGCGGTGAAGCGCCCCCAATAAGGCGAGCCCTCATGCGGATTCGGTGCCTTTTCCAGCACGGTATTTTCGGGGCTTTCCGGAACGACGCTGCTGCCGCCCAGTTGGGTGAGATTGCTATAGATGTCTGTCTTGCTCGTCGTCGGCAATCCTTCCCCTTCGGCTAGACGCCCCGTCTGTTTCCCCAGAGCAGAACATGAAGCTGCGGCAGTACACGCGCCTCGAACCACCTGTCACGAGTCACCTTTTCAACCAGCCATTCCATGCGCCTCATCACACCGGCCATGTCGATGAACGCGTCTTCGTCGCCGGGACGCGGCGGCGTGTGATTGCCGGGCTGCAGATAGACGGGTAATTGCGGGTAGCGCGCCGCGGCGTCTTTGGCATAGGCATAGTCATCATCGTCGAAGACAACGAGCTTGAGCGCCATCTGCGGCTTATCCTGCGCCGCCTCTAAGCAGGCGTCGAACGCGGCCCAATCTGTCGTCATTTCGCTTGAGGGCGGCTTAGGGCTTAGTACCAGCACGTCGAGATCCGCGAACCATTGCTTAGACACCGAGCCTTGGGTTTCCAATGCAAAACGGTAGCCCTCACCATGCCCGCGGTCGATCAACTGGCTAAGCGGCTGGATGGCCGGATTGCCGCCCGACAGCGATACCATCACGGGCTGACCGCCGGAAAGCGCAATGACCTTTTGCCAAACCGCGTCGGGAGACATCATCTCCCAATCATGGCGGAAGCGACGGTCCACCGCATGCAGGCTGTCGCACCAGGAACAGCGATAATCGCACCCGCCGGTTCTTACGAACACCGTCGGCAAGCCGATCAGCACGCCTTCGCCCTGAATGGTCGGCCCAAAAATCTCGCTCACCCGGATTCCGGGATGCAACGCGCAAGTCATGGTCGGTATTCCGCCCAGGTTTTCGGCGTCTCGCTCACCCGCACGGCGGAGGTTTCGGGTAGCCGCACCTTGCACCAGTCGTAGAAGTGCCTGGCCAGGTATTCCGCTGTGGCATGGTCATGCCCAAGCACGTCGTTAAGATGCCGATGGTCGAAGGTCCCATCGATGTAGTGCTTGAACGCCGCCAGATCTTGGTAGTCGCGCACAAAGCCGTGTTCGTCCAGTTCGCCACCTGAAAGCTCCACTACGACGATGTAGTTGTGGCCGTGCAGACGTGCGCACTGATGACCTGGTGGCAAGGAGGTGAGCTGATGCGAGGCCGAGAAGTGGAACTCTTTGGTAATGTGGAACATTACGCGCTCCTTGTCTGGATAGCGTGGAGCCAGAAGTCTGCGTCCCCATAATCTGTCGGGTCGGTGATGCCGGCCAGATCGAATGCTTCGCGCCGTTCGACGCATGTCCCGCAGCGACCGCAATGACGTGCACCGCCCTTGTAGCAGGACCACGTCGCCTCGAACGGCGTGGCGTACTTTGCCCCCTCGCTGACGATGTCGGCCTTCGACATATTCACATACGGAGCGTACAGGCGGATATCGGCGTAGCCTGCGAGCGCATGGTTCTGCATCGTCTGAAAGGCGTCGATAAAAGCGGGCCGGCAATCGGGATAGATGAAATGATCTCCGCCGTGGACGGCAGTGGCCACCGCATCGGCCTTCTGCGCGGCGGCAACCCCGAAGGCGATGGCCAGCATGATGGCGTTCCTATTCGGCACCACCGTGATCCTCATGGAGTCTTCGGCATAGTGCCCGTCGGGCACGTCCACATTATCAGTCAGCGCCGAGCCGCTCAGGTTCCGGCCAACATCGCGGATATCGACGATCTGGTGCGGAACACCCAGCCGCTTGGCGCAGATAGCGGCAAAGCCGAGTTCCTTTTTGTGCCTCTGGCCGTAATCGAACGAAAGCAGGCCAATGAGTTTCTGCTCGGTCGCCACCTTGTGAGCGAGCGAAACAGAGTCCAATCCGCCGGAGCAGATGACGAGGGCATTCATGGTTTGAGTCCTTGTTTTGACCGGGTAAGGCTGCGACCGGAGATTTCTCTGCGTTCCCACTACTCCACGGAGCCGGTTTTGTGAATGGGGTGGACGCGATTGAGCCCACGTACCTTGTTGTCAGCGTCCCCAAGATGACTTTGCACGCGACTTGTCGCGTATCTTCGACCGCTGGGGGGCTGACGCCGGCACTGCGTATATAGGCGTATAGACGATGCAGAAATCACTGCCGTGGCGCAGCAGCATTCCCGACACACCTTCGGCTTGTCCGGTTTGCCCCAGAACATGACGTCCCGAGTTTCGGCGACAACGCAAGGGTCGACCGGCAGTCCAGTGAAAGGCTTCTGCCTCGTGGTTTGCCGTTTTCTGGTCTGCGCATAGATCGCCTCGAGCCGCCGCGCCTCGTCATTGGTGGGAATTCCTTTCCGAGGGCGCGGCTCGAGAGGGGCCACCATTCTGGTTGGAGACGGAAGAGCAGATCGATCAGCCGCTCGGGCATGTCGATAAAGGCATTCACCTATTGCCGGAATTGATCGTAGCGCTGCAGAAAAGCTGTTTCGTCAAAGGTACCGTTCGATCGTCCGCCGAACGCAGGCATAAAGAAATTCGGCGTGCGGGGTTGCATCGAAGTATCGGTAGAAATCCCCGGTGTCATTCAGCACGTTGAATTGCGGCGTCGGTTCCCATTCGACCAATGGCAGAAGGCGCTTCGAATTGCTCTCCAGCACGCGCCTGTACTCGTCGATCTGGTCCAGGATCGCGGCCGATACGGGACACCACTCCCGGCGATTGAAGCGGTGCATGGCAAGGACGTGGTGGATCAGGTAGCGGTGAATGCGGCCGTTTCCATCCTCGAACGGATGGATGTAGACAAAGCCGAAGGCGAAGATTGCGGCGGCGACGACTGCATCAAGGTTTTGCGCTGGGCCTTGATCGAACGCAATTCCAGAAACAACTTTCTGAAGGCGTCGCAAGCCAAGACATTGTCGGCGCTGATCGTCGCCCCAACTGATCCAAGCATCGGTTCCTGCTTGGGCCCAGCGCCCTAGGCGACGCCATGGTCGGCGAGCGCTCTGGCTGACCTTAATCCATTACCCAAGAATCACAGGGTCCATTGCGCTGATCGAGACGGCTTTCTAGCCCTATCCATGCCATGGATGCGTTCCATCCAAACAACCAAGTTTACGGACCTGTCATGATGATGCATAGCGAAATACCGGCAGGCACCGATCGATCACTCCACTTCCTTGATCATTAGATGAGCGCGCCAAAAGATTCCATTAGAAGGAGAACTGTGGATGCCCCTGTGCCAGTGGATGCCCTGCTGTTCGGCGGAACTCTGAGGGGTCCTTACGCCACACCGTGTTGTAGAGACCGCATACCTGAACAGCAGGTGCCTGAGAACGATGGCGCTTGCAGTAGAAAGTACTAGCCCGTTGCAACATTACCCCACCCTGCCTGTCCACTAGCAAAGCGAAATCATGAAATTCGGGTCAAGCGGCGTTCGAGGTTTGGCTTCGGAATTGGTCGGCAAGGCCAGCGGACTTTATACCGAAGCTTTCGCTTGGCGTTTGATTTCCAGCCGGGTTCAGCCGAATAGTTCAGTCTTCATAGGCCGCGACCTACGTGACAGCAGTCAGGCGATAGCCAACAATTGCATGGCGGCGTTGGCCGCAAATGGTTTCCAGCCGATCGATTGCGGCACCATACCCACGCCTGCCCTGGCACTATATGCATGCAAACACGGCGCGGCGGCTCTTATGGTCACCGGGTCGCACATTCCAGCCGATCGCAATGGCATCAAATTTTATGGCCCGAATGGTGAAATCAGCAAGGCGGATGAGGCCGCGATTACGCGCTTTGTAGCCGAAAGATCAATTGCGTATTGCTTACCAACGGCTTGTTTGGGAACGACGTGGCCTATGCACCGTGAAGAAGCGATCGCCTCTTATCGAGAGCGCGCCCATGACATGCTGGAGCCGGGCTCACTTTCCGGCATGAGACTTGGTGTCTATCAGCACAGTTCGGTCGCGGCGGAACTGTTGGTACAGGTTCTTCGATCGCTCGGTGCCAGCGTGGTCGCCGTCGGGAAAACCGGGACCTTCGTACCTGTCGATACCGAAGCCGTGGACGCAGCAACAATCGCAAAATTGAAGAAGTGGGTCCGCGAATTCGGTCTCGATGCCATCGTGTCGACCGATGCGGACGCTGATCGGCCACTCATCGCTGATGAAAATGGCGATCTTCTTCGCGGCGACCTGGTTGGGCTTGCAACGGCTCTTTTCCTGAAGGCAGACACGATCGTGACGCCAGTGACCTCCAATTCGGGAATTTCGAAGGCCTTTGGTTTCGCGGTCCAGAGGACGAAAGTCGGGTCTCCATTTGTCATTGAAGCAATGGAAGCATTACACGGCGCCGGCGGCGTCATCGTCGGCTTTGAGGCCAATGGTGGTGTTCTGCTGGGCTCGGATTGTGTGGTGAATGGGAAGACATTGACTGCACTGCCGACGCGGGACTCATTCCTCCCGATTTTGGCCGTGCTCAGTACCATGGCGTCGACAAAAAAGAAGCTGTCGCGACTGCGCGGGCTTTGGAATCTTCCTGTGTGCGTCAGTGACCGGCTTCAGAACTTCCCCGCGGAAAGTTCGCGCAGATTGATGGATCATCTCGCAAGCCGGAACGCACTGCAGCACTTTCTTGCCTCGTTCGGGACCGTCGCCGAAATTGACAAAACCGATGGCCTCAGGGCGCGGATGCTTTCAGGTGAGATCATACATCTGCGGCCTTCCGGCAATGCCCCGGAACTGCGCTGCTACTCGGAAGCTTCGACCGAGAGCAGGGCCATGGCGATCGTCGCCTCGACGCTGCAAGGGGCACATGCGTTCGCGCTTACAGACGAGATAGAGGACCTTTGATGAAAGTGGTTCCGGTCATCATCAGCGGTGGAGCTGGTTCGCGGCTCTGGCCCGCCTCAAGGCAATCGCACCCCAAACCTTTCCTCAAGGTGGCGGATGGACTTTCGCTCATCCAGCACACCGTGTTGCGCGCCGCTTCGATGCAGCATGTCGTGGAGCTTGTTACCGTGACGTCCACGGGGCACCTCTTCCTTACGAAAGACGTTTTCGACGAGCTGGATTCCGTTGTTTTGCCACGCACCTTTCTGCTTGAGCCTGAGGGTCGGGATACCGCCGCCGCCGTCGCTGCGGCAACCGTCCATGCCAAGGCAACACAGGGTCCCGATGCTGTTCTGTGTGTTTTTCCCGCCGACCATATGATTGGTGATCTGCCCGCATTTCAAACCGCCATGAACCGGGCAATCGAACAGGCGCAGCAGGGGCGTATTGCAACCTTGGGCATAACCCCGGATAGGCCAGACACCGCATTCGGCTACATCGAGGCCGACGGTGAGAAAGTTGTCCGGTTCGTCGAGAAACCGAACGCCGAGACTGCCAAATCTTATGTCGCGTCCAAACGTTTCTTCTGGAACGCCGGCATCTTCTGCTTCAAGGCGCAGGTCATGCTCGACGAAATGGCTGCGCATTGCCCGCAGGTGATCGATGCCGTTCTCGATAGCTATGATAACGCTCGCGTCAGCCACGGCGAACATGTTGCCAGCGTCGAACTCTCATCTGAGCACTTCGCCATGGCGCCGCGTATTTCACTCGACCATGCGGTGATGGAAAAAACCCACAATCTCGCTGTCGTTCCCTGCGAAATGGGGTGGAATGACATTGGATCTTGGAACGCAATGGCCGAACTGGTCGCCGCTGACGGGAGCGGCAACAGGATTCGCGGCGATGTCCATGTGGTCGACACCGTGGGCAGTTACATAAGCTCGGACAAACGCGTCATCGGCACCGTCGGCATCAGCGACCTGGTGATCGTGGATTCCCCCGATGCATTGCTTGTTGCATCCCGCGATCGCGTCCAGGACGTCAAGAAACTCTTCGAGGGCCTCAAGGCTGCGGGACATGAAGCGCACTTGCTTCACAGTACCGTGCACCGGCCCTGGGGCACCTACACGGTTCTGGAGGAAAGCGAGCGCTTCAAAATCAAGCGCATCGAGGTGAAGCCGGGCGGACGCTTGAGCCTGCAGATGCACCATCACCGCTCCGAGCACTGGGTCGTGGTCAGCGGCACTGCGAAAATAGTCAACGGCGACCAGGAGCTACTCCTGACCACCAATCAATCCACCTATATCCCTTGCGGCCACAAACACCGGCTCGAAAACCCCGGCAATATCGGACTGGTGATGATCGAGGTCCAAAGCGGCGAGTATCTCGGCGAAGATGACATCGTGCGGCTTGAGGACGTATACGGTCGAACCTGACAGTTCAACGTCACATGCCCTACGGTGGCTGGCAGACCGAACCTGCGTCGGCATGTGGGCTGTCAGGCGACCGGCGGCTAGGCAAGGCGAGGCAAACCAGAACAGGTTTTATGAGTATGGCTAGTGAGCGATGTCGCAACGACAGGCTGGCCGAATTGTTGAGACGGCAGTTTTCCGGCGAGATTGTCAGACGACACTTGCGCATCCGATGTAACGGCATGCGCTGCTACAGCCGCTCGAGTTGCGGAAGGTATCGGCAATATCAGTCGATCAGGTGCGCGATAAGGTTCGTTGCCATGTACGGCAGGCGCGACATGAGCGGCCTGGCACTCTGACGGGGTAGGCCAGCATGCGCCGGGCCTGACTGGCGGGGCTCGGAAGAGAAACGCGGCACCGGCTGACGAAGATAATACGCTCCTGCGCGCCGGTGACGGACCGGGGCCATTAGGCGTAGGCGCATCGCTATCGCCATGCCACGTGGACAATCCTATTCGGGCTGGGCAGATGGACGGTAATTCCAGCTTTCGACGGCGTTGACTTCGTCGATGCAGACCGGCCCCGATGCACCGCAGTCCTCGCATTTCATCACAACGCGCGCCTCGTCCGTCTCATATGGCCTAACCTCGCAGCTTGTGCAGAACGGGCAAGGGATCGCTTTCATCGTGACGAACCTTCCTGATGGCCTCGGGTGGTTTCGCCGAAATCTTTCGTCTAAGCGCTCGACTTCGCAAGCGCTGATCGTTGTGCCGTAGTTCGGCGCCACCATCGGGTAGGAATATTTTGTCCACATGCCCTCGTACGATCAACCGGCTAGCCGGTTCTCTCTATCCACAGATCTGGCCTCTCGTGCGGGCCAAGATTACATCCGTGTCGCCCAGCATGAGGCCGATCTTCCGCAGAGCGAATCGATTCCGTAGAAATAAGAATTCTGCCACCGCCCCGCCGCCGTAAGGGTATTGATATACCCTTGGGATTTTGATCCGACCTGGCAGGCGGCGGGTAATCTTCAGAGGCCGACGTCAGGCAGCGTTCGGGATACCCCAGATTTCATCGAAGATACTCTCAGCCAAGCCAAGCGCCCGAGCGATCCGATCGCGATAGCCCTTGTCGAAACAATGGCCAGATTCGATCAGCCCGACCTCCTCGACTGTCAGACCGCTGGTCACGGCAACGTCCTCGGTCGAATAGCCAAGATGTTCCCGACATGCCTGAATTACGGGTTTTCCGTTTGAGATTGCGGTAAGCACTGCCTCGGGCAGCGCGAAAGGCGTTGCGGTCATTTTGCCTCCAAATGCAGAGAACGGCCATTCGATAACTCGAAACAAGCGGCGGCCGATGTTGAAATAGGATGCCGAAACAGCCCGAGCCGGCGGCATCCAAAAATGCGATCACTCTCGAACGTGTGAGAGGCGCTACGCTAATATGGCGGCCGCCGCCGTTTAGATCAAGAACCTTGGCTCGCTTTACGAGGATTGCTCCAGTGGCCACAATTCGACGACACAGTGCAGCGCCGTCATCACGCTCACATCGATGATTGCGCGGCCGCTTTAACGCGCCGTCGGCTTGCGGCGCGATTGAGGAGCCGCGATCTGGCGGTCGGGCACTAGGCGCACCAGCTCGCGGACCAGCGTCAAAGTATCTGCGGGGACTGTCTAGCGATGCTTGCCGGCGGCGTTCATCTTGAGCTTTAATACCGTGTGGTCCCCTCCCGCCCATGCAGGAGGCCGGGTGCCCATCGGACAAGACGCTGAGGGACCAACATCTCTCTGTTTCAGCCCGACTGCTGGCTGTCAGATCCGCGACACCGGAGTAGAGCTGCGCTTTGCTGCGAATTCCCTCAACCTATTGAATGATGACCAGAAAATCCCCCGGAGGTTCCTTCTGCTCAGTTGGCACGACTTTTGATGCTTCTCGAGAGGCGACAGGAGATACCGACTGGCGTTCATCGTGGGTGATATCGCGCAATGCAACGAAGGAAGACAATATGTCAGGTCCGCGTCAGAATCGGTTTTATGCAAAGAGGATTGCCGCCTTTAGCGCAAGGCGTTCACGAACCGCATATCAACAATGGCTTCCGTGCAAAACGCAGGGAGATCACTTGTGAAAATCCTATTCACTACGGTGGCTGTCGCGTTGCCGGCCATCGCTTTTGCTGCGCAAACGATCCCCGTATACCTCAGAGAAACAGCACGGGCCACCTTCAAGCCTCTACCATCCATCACGCCGACAGTCGCCAACAACCCGATCACACCGGAGAAGATAGCCCTGGGCAAGGCAATGTTCTTCGATCCACGCGTCTCGGCGTCAGGCGTCTTGTCGTGCAATTCGTGCCACAACTTGGCCACCGGGGGCGACGACAATCATGAAAGCTCGATCGGCCATGGTTGGCAGAAGGGACCGCGCAACGCGCCGACGGTACTGAACGCTGTCTTCAACATAGCGCAGTTCTGGGATGGTCGTGCTGAAGACCTGAAGGTTCAGGCCAAGGCACCGATCCAAGCCGCTGTCGAAATGGCCAACACACCAGGTCAACTCATCGCCACGCTCAAGTCGATGCCGCAATATGTCGAGTGGTTCAATTCAGCTTTCCCGGGCGAAGCCGATCGCGTCACCTTCGAAAACGTCGCCAAGGCAATCGAAGCCTTTGAGGCGACACTGGTCACACCGGCGCCCTTCGATGCCTTCCTCAACGGCGATGACGCCGCTATGACTTCCGAACAGAAACAGGGCCTGACGCTTTTCATGGACAAAGGCTGCTCGTCCTGCCACGGCGGTATCAACGTGGGTGGGGAGGGCTATTCCCCATTCGGCCTCGTTGAAAAGCCCAACACCGATGTCCTGCCGGAAAACGACAAAGGCCGATTTGCCGTGACCCATGAAGCCGACGATTCCTATGTTTTCCGCGTGGCGCCGTTGCGCAACGTAGCACTCACCGCGCCATACTTTCATTCGGGCAAGGTTTGGGATCTGAAACAGGCCGTCGCCATTATGGGGACCACCCAGCTCGGCCAAGAATTGACGGAAAAAGAAGTCGACCTGCTCGTTGCCTTCCTTAATTCGCTGACCGGAAAAGTACCGGAGGTCGCCTATCCCGTCTTACCCGCCGAAACGCCGACAACGCCTCGACCTGTATTGCATATCCTCCCGCAATGATTGGCCGGAGCTGGCTAGTGAAGGTCGCAATCACGAATGATTGCGACCTTCACTGGGACGAGACGATCATGACTTCCGGCGAGGCCTATCCAACTGGAAAGCTATGACGCGCGAGCCGCTGTTCCAGCTCTGCAAACGCATCGATATGAAAACAAAGCTGCGGCCAGCCAGCGACGTGGCCCGAGCATTTGTCGATGCACACCGCAAGTGCCGCTTGCTCTCGGGCTATCTCATCCATATAGCTCGGCGCAACAGAGGAAGCGCCAGTTGTTCAGTCATCGTCAGCCGCGACCTCCTGTGCAATTCGTTCTAACAAGGAAGAAACTATGAGGCGGCAGACCCGACCGTTCACTGTGGAGGTCAAACAAAAGCGCAATTATCAAAAACGGGGCCATTCCATCTGGAGCGATGTCGATCTCTCCGCGGCTATAGCCGACACAACAAGGGAGCTCAAAGATATGGATCTGCCAAATCGTCGGCTGATTGACTCTAATGTCATAGCCCTTGATGCTGAACACGCGCACAAACCGCGAGCGGAGTATCTCATGGCAAATCCCCTAGACGCTGAATCAGTAGAAGCTGCAACCGAACACGCTCCCAAAGGAAGGACGCCTGAAACGAAGAAGAAAACCCCACCTTCGCGGAAGGCCAAGACTGAGCCTGGTCGCAAGAATGGCGCCAATACGGCGTCCCCGGCGGAAGCAACAGCAACAGGAGCGGCCGTGCGGAGCGCCCGGAAGGTCTACTCCGGAAAAGAGCGCGCCCAAATGCTCGCTCAGGTCGAGACGTCGATCAGCGGCGGCACCACTCTCAAGAGCGCCGTAAAGCAGGCGGGTATATCGGAACAGACCTATTATCACTGGAAGAAGGCCGCGGCGCCTAGATCCGATGGTGACGATCTGAAGGACCTGGTCGCGCTCGAGAAAGAAAACAAGCGATTGAAGAGCCTGCTCGCGGAACGCCTGCGCACAGAGAACGCGGAACTGAAGAGGAAGCTAGGGCTGCAATAAGGCTTCAGAAGATGCCGCCATTCGACCCATACGGTAGAACTGTGATCGAAGGCTCGCCGGCTGTCGGATGGACGGAGATTTTGTTCACCAGCACCCTGATCTGTCGCGGCCGAGACAGGAAAAACCACTCCCGGCGGATTGAAGCGGTACATGGCAAGCACGTGTCAATCAGGGATCGGTGAATGCGGCCGAAGGCAAGGATGACAGCATCAAGGTTTTACACTGGGCCTTGATCGAAGGCCACCATTCCATCGATGGCCGCGGCGGATTGTCAGGGCGAAGTCAATGGGACGCCGATGCTGTGGGATTATAGCCCACCCATGCACAGGTACTTCATTTCGAGATAATCCTCGAGGCCGTGGCGCGACCCCTCACGACCGATCCCTGATTGCTTCATTCCGCCAAAGGGTGCGGCCTCGGATGACATGCGTCCCGTATTGATGCCGACCATTCCGTATTCGAGGGTTTCAGCCACGCGCCACACGCGCTTTAGATTGGAAGCGTAGAAGTAGGCTGCAAGACCGTAAATCGTGTCATTCGCCTCGCGCACCACCTGGTCGGGATCGTTGAAGCGGATTATGGGAGCCAGCGGTCCGAAGGTTTCTTCCTGAGCGACCCGCATTGTCCTTTCGACGTCGGTGATCACCGTTGGCTCGAAGAAGGTTCCCGATTCGCCGATACGGTTGCCACCGCAACGGATCTTCCCACCCTGCCGCACAGCATCGCGAATATGATCTTCAATCTTTGCAAGCGCGCACTTATCGATCAGGGGACCGATCGCAACTTCTGGCTCGAAACCGTCACCGACGCGCAATGCACTGACGCGCTTGGTGAATTTGTCGCAGAATTCATTATACACGCTGGACTGTACGTAAAGCCGATTGGCTGAAACGCAGGTCTGGCCTGCATTCCGAAACTTTGCCTGTAGCGCACCATCGACGGCAGCGTCGACGTCTGCATCATCAAAAACAATGAAAGGAGCGTTACCACCAAGTTCGAAGCTAGTTCTTTTGATCTGATCCGAACACTCCCTCATGAGCAGCCGCCCGACCTCGGTCGACCCAGTGAAGCTGATCTTGCGGACCTTCGGGTTCGAGCAAAGTTCACGCCCAACCGCATCGCCTTCCGATGCGTAGATCAAGTTTAGAACGCCATCGGGAAAACCTGCCATCCGGGCAAGCGTGAACATAGCACCCGCGACAAGCGGTGTTTGCTCCGCGGGTTTCAGAACAATCGCGCAGCCGGCGGCAAGCGCAGGCGAAATCTTGCGAGCCACCATCGAGGCGGGAAAATTCCAAGGAGTAATGGCGCCGACAACACCGATCGGCTGTTTGATTACCAGCATACGCCTGTCGTTAGAAGGCGGTGAAATCGTCTCGCCATAGATGCGATTGGCCTCCTCGGCATACCATTGGAGGTAGGCTGCGGCATGGGCGATTTCAGACTTCGCCTCTGCAAGCGGCTTACCCATTTCAGCCGTCAAAATGGCTGCAAGATCCTCGCTGTGGTCGAGGATCAGTTGGTGCCATTCCCATAAGATGTCGGAGCGCTCGCGCGCGGTGAGCGCCGCCCAATGTTCCTGCGCAGCTTCAGCCTTATCGATTGCCTTGGAAACGTCCCGGACATCCATATCTGGAAGCTCAGCCAACAGCTCGCCCGTTGAGGGATTGAACACCGAAAAACGCCTCGTGGATTGCTCCGCCTTCCGACCAGGCACACCGGCCAGATCGTCAAATAGCTCGGGATTTTTGAGACGTCTCGTCAGCGACTGTGTCACGGTCAAACCGTCGTCCCCCTTCATGGTTAAGTTACTAGCTTCGCAACGTACTAATAAGCACACCTTGTGCCAGATGATCGGACGAGATCGTTCCGGCCCTCCGTCATTGCAAGCGCAGCTTCCCGACTGATTAGCCCATAGCAATGACAGCCTCAATCACGAGTCGCGCTAAGGCTTTCGCTCCATAGTAGGCAAGCGCGGATAGAGCTCGTGAAGAGCTGGCATAGGCGGAGTCGATCATCGAAATCGCCGACGTTGGCAACAGCACTGCGGTATCATTCTTTGAGCGGCTTCCACGGCCGCTCATATCAGGCATATCGAAAACCGACCGCCATGGTCGAACGTGCCATCGATGTAGTGGCTTGAGCGCTGCTAAGTCTTGATAGTCGCGCACAAAGCCATGTTTGTTCAGTTCGCCACCCGAAAGCTCCACTGCGACGATGTAGTGTGGCCGTGTAGGCGCGCGCACTACAATATCACGCGAGCCCAAACCTTTTCCGACCGGCTCCGTCCCAAAAAAAGGGGGCGGCGTCGCTGCCGCCCTCTCGGTATTTGAAAGCTGATAGAGGCTAGATTAGAAGTCCATGCCGCCCATGCCGCCCATGCCGCCGCCGCCCATGCCGCCAGGCATGCCGCCGCCGCCAGCAGACTCCTTCTTCGGAGCCTCCGCGATCATGGCTTCGGTGGTGACGAGCAGGCCGGCGACCGAGGCCGCGTCCTGGAGAGCCGTGCGCACGACCTTGACCGGATCGACGATGCCCATGGCGATCATGTCGCCATATTCGCCGGTCTGGGCGTTGTAGCCGAAGGTCGCGCCCTTGTTCTCAAGGATCTTGCCGGCAACGATCGAGGCTTCCGCACCGGCGTTGGCCGCGATCTGGCGGGCCGGAGCCTGCAGCGCGCGACGCACGATGTTGATGCCGGCGGCCTGGTCGGAGTTTGCGCCGACAGCGTTGATGCTCAGCGAAGCGCGCAGCAGGGCAACGCCGCCGCCGGGAACGATGCCTTCTTCCACGGCCGCGCGTGTCGCGTTGAGGGCGTCATCGACGCGGTCCTTCTTTTCCTTGACTTCGACTTCCGTCGCACCGCCGACGCGGATCACCGCAACGCCGCCCGCCAGCTTCGCGAGACGTTCCTGCAGCTTCTCCTTGTCGTAGTCCGACGTGGTCTCTTCGATCTGCTGCTTGATCTGGGCAACGCGGCCCTGGATCTCTTCCTTCTTGCCGGCGCCGTCGACGATGGTGGTGTTCTCCTTGGAGATCGACACCTTCTTGGCGCGGCCGAGCATGTTGAGGCCGACGTTCTCGAGCTTGATGCCGAGGTCTTCGGAGATGACCTGGCCACCGGTGAGGATGGCGATGTCTTCCAGCATGGCCTTGCGGCGATCACCGAAGCCCGGCGCCTTGACGGCGGCGATCTTCAGGCCGCCACGCAGCTTGTTGACGACCAGCGTGGCCAGAGCCTCGCCTTCGACGTCTTCCGAGATGATGAGCAGCGGCTTCGAGGTCTGCACGACGGCTTCGAGAACCGGCAGCATGGTCTGCAGGTTGGAGAGCTTCTTCTCGTGCAGCAGGATGTAGACGTCCTCGAGATCGGCAACCATCTTGTCGGCGTTGGTGACGAAGTAGGGCGAGAGATAGCCGCGGTCGAACTGCATGCCTTCGACGACTTCGAGTTCCGTCTCGGCAGTCTTGGCTTCCTCGACCGTGATGACGCCTTCATTGCCGACCTTCTGCATCGCTTCCGCGATCATCTTGCCGACCGACTCGTCGCCATTGCCGGCGATCGTGCCGACCTGGGCAACCTCTTCCGAGGTCTTGATCTTCTTGGCGTTCTTGATCAGCGTCGCGACGACGTCGGTCACGGCAAGATCGATGCCGCGCTTCAGGTCCATCGGGTTCATGCCGGCGGCAACCGCCTTGTGGCCTTCCTGGACGATCGACTGCGCCAGAACGGTCGCGGTCGTGGTGCCGTCGCCGGCGATGTCGTTGGTCTTTGAAGCGACTTCGCGGACCATCTGTGCGCCCATGTTTTCGAACTTGTCTTCAAGCTCGATTTCCTTGGCGACGGTGACGCCGTCCTTGGTGATGCGCGGGGCGCCGAACGACTTGTCGATGACGACGTTGCGGCCCTTGGGGCCGAGCGTGACCTTCACCGCGTCGGCGAGGATGTTGACACCGCGCAGCATGCGCTCGCGGGCATCACGGGAGAATTTTACGTCTTTGGCAGCCATTTTTAACTCCTGGCAAGGGCTTGGATTGAGCCCGGGAATTCAGTTGACGGAAAGGCCTGATATCAGCCGATGATGCCCATGATGTCGGATTCCTTCATGATCAGAAGGTCTTCGCCATTGAGCTTGACTTCGGTGCCCGACCACTTGCCGAACAGGATGCGGTCGCCGGCCTTGACGTCCAGCGGGACGAGCTTGCCGGCTTCGTCACGAGCGCCGGAGCCGACAGCAATGATCTCGCCTTCCTGCGGCTTTTCCTTTGCCGTATCCGGGATGATGATCCCGCCGGCGGTCTTGGATTCGGATTCGACCCGGCGAACGACCACGCGGTCATGAAGCGGGCGGAACTTCGACTTTGCCATTTTTTCTTCCTCGATGAGAACGGTGAGAAAAGCGTCCGGCGACGCCGGATAACTTACAAAGCTCGGCTATGCCGGCCTGCGGTTAGCACTCACCAAGGGCGAGCGCTAACAATGCGACGAGATAAGCCCCAGGCGGGGGCTAGTCAAGACAAGAGGGTGGGCGATCACGATTTTCCGGACGATGCAGCCCTGAAAGAGTCGAGCCAATCGATGGTGTTCGGAGGCTCGACCCACAGGATGAATCCACCCTGCGGATCGGTAACCATTGTGCCTTCCGCGATCTGCCAGCGCGCTTCGTCGCACCGTAGAGAGCGAGGTGAGGGGCTGAGCATTTGGTAGCGCCGAGACGTGCCGAGCTTTTGCGTGGAGTGGCCATGCGGGATGTCTCCTTTAGCATCATCTCCCGCACCAGAGGCTTGCCCGTTCATGGGACTGTATTTCTATCCACAGGGTGGATGCATCTCATCGAAACAAACGATTTTATCAATCTTCCGGAATCTCGCGTTTGACGTCAGCACCTCACACGCCCTGATCGCCCGCTCCCCTCACCAGAGCGGCAGATTTTTTGCAGAGGTACTCGGACTGAATACGCGTTCCCATTCACGTTAGTTGTGGATAACAAGGCTGAATTAACATGCAGAATCTGCGCATCTAAATCGATTTGAGCACTCACGGACGTTGCGGACCAGAATCGCCGTCACCCTGAAATCGACAAGGCATCGGCTATCCCAAAATCGGGGCTTGACGTTACGTAAGGTCCTATGTTTTCCGATGTGCGGGAACGACTTCCAGTCTCAGCCCAAGGGCAACGAAAATGAGGGCAGCAATGGTGGCTGGCGAACCTAATGACGTGCGGGTCAAGCGTTGTAGTGGGGGATGGGTTGTTCATATTGTCGAGGACGGCAAACTGACAGTTCTTCGGTTCAAGACACAGTTTCCCGCCGAAAATTACGCCGATGGCCAACGAGCCAGGCTCGGTCTTGCTGCCAAGCCACCGATCGACGAACCTGATATGTAACGCGATCAGGCGTCGGATGGCTGGCGAGCCTTGGCGCCGGCGAGAAACACTTTGCCGAAGGCCCACCTCAATGCTGCTTGCGGCCGTTCGGCTAGCCATATTCGCGATGATGGTTGGCACCGCTGCCGATGCGGAAGACGGTGGCCTGCTTGATCGACACGGCGGCAAAGATCATGAAAAGCCAGGTCGTCAAGGACCCAGCCGCGGCGCTTGAGAAAGCAGAGAGAATTTGCAAGCCGCCACCGCAAGTAACCTGAGACAAGGGTCAGACATGCAAACCGCTGTTCGCGGATCAGCAGCTGCGAGACATTGCGCCATCCCACGAAGGCCCACGGTGCCCAAGGCGCAGTGGGCATCGGCCTTTTTCAGCAACTTCGTCGAGTCTTAGACCAGACGCTCTTCAGTGCCGAGGCTCGCACATCTGCGGAGCGCGGCTCACGCCCCGGAAACCAAGGCTGGAATTGCCAAAGCTTCATTCGCCTCATCAAGGATCGAGAAACTGTAACGGCCGTCTGTGTCAAGATCGACGGAGTAGCTCAGGCGGTCGAGTATGTAGTTATCCTGGTCGAACGTGACGATGCGCGGCTTCAGCGAGGTGATATGCGCTTCGTCCAGGTAGATGGAGTTGCAGACGATAATTGGGTCGTCGGGCTGACAGGTGCGAGCCGCCGCTCCGTTGAGGATGCAGCACCGTGAACCGCGCTCGCCGAGGATGACATAGGTCGAAATCCGCGCACCGGAATTCTTGTTCCATATCTCCACGAATTCCATCGGCAGGATCCCGGCTGCCTCGCAGTGGTCGGGGTCGAGCGTTATCGAACCATGGTAGTTGAGGTTCGCTTCGGTGACGTGGATGCCGTGCAGCTTGCCGGCGACTAGTTTTCGCATTGGTCGTTGTCCCTGTATTCATCGTTCAAGGTCAGTCTTGGCAGTTCGGTTCGCGCGGCTAAATTCCAACGACGATCGCACCGCCGCTAAGACCCGCACCCGCGGCCGCCAGAAGAACCTTCTCCCCTGGCCGGAACGGCGCCGCCCGATGGGCGAGCGACAGCGAGAGCGGGATCGTCGCGGCGGAAGAGTTGCCATACTCGGCGATCGTCTTGACGATCGCTTCATCGGCGATGCCGAGGTTTCGCCCGACCGCATCGAAAATGCGGGCATTGGCCTGGTGCGGCACAAACCGATCGATGTCCTGTGGTCGCACTCCGGCAACGGCAAGCGCGCTTGTAGAGCAATCGGTCATCATCTCAACAGCTTTGGCGAACACTTCGCGTCCGTCGGTCATCGTCATCCGAGTTTGCCCGAGATCCAGATCGTCATGGAATGGGATGCTGCTTCCGCCGGCCGGGATCTGGATCAGCCCGTAGCGCGAGCCGTCCGAATCCACCGAAGCGCCGAGAATACCTAGATCAGGGTCCTCGCACGCACCAATCACCAGGGCGCCGGCGGCATCGGCGAAAAGGACCGAACTTGCGCGCTCGGCCGGATTGATGCGGCGGCTGAGGATGTTGGCGGCAATGACAAGGCTCGCCTTCCCATGCAGACGAGTGAAGCCGTCGGCAAACATCAGCGCATAGATGAAGCCGGCGCAAGCGCCGGTCAGATCGACGGCGCCGGCGCGGCCAAGGCCGAGTTTGTGCGCGACCAGGGGTGCGCTGGGCGGCAGAAGGTGGTCGGGTGTCGAGGTGGCAAGCAACAAAAGACCGATGTCGCTGCGGTCGATGCCGGCGTTCGCCAAAGCCATGTCGCCAGCCTGCGTGGCAAGACCAGACAGCGTGTCTTGGTCCGTTGCCCAGAAGCGCGAACGTATCCCGGTGCGCCGCTCGATCCAGCCGGGTTCTAGCCCGAGACGGTTTTCGATTTCCGGGTTCTCGACCTTGCGCGACGGCGCATGATGACCAAACCCGAGGACGCGCGACGATCGGCTCATGGCTTTGTGCCGAAGCGTTCGCCGGCCTCCTCGATGGCGTCATGGAGCCCGTCCAATTCCTCGCCGGTGATGCAATAGGGCGGCAGAAGATAGAGGACATTGCCGAGCGGGCGCACTAGCAGGCCGCGCTCGAGGAAGAAGGCGCGGAGCTTCGGTCCGATCTCGGCCAGATAGCCGGCTGAGCCGGTGCGCAGATCGAGTGCCGCGATCGTGCCGGTCGCCCGGCAGTCGGTGAAATATGGATTGTCCCGGAAGCGTTGCAGCCCGGCGGCCTGCTTCGCGCTCAAGGTCGCGATCCGTTCGGCCACCGGCTCGTCGCGCCAGATCTCGACATTGGCAAGTGCTGCCGCGCAGGCAATCGGATTGGCGGTGTAGGAACTCGAGTGGAAGAACGTCTTCGTGCGGTCCTCGGAATAATGGGCCTGGAAGATGGCATCGGTGGCAAGTGTGGCGGCCAGCGGGATGGCACCGCCGGTCAAGCCCTTCGAGGTGCACAGGATATCAAGAGATATGGACGCCTGCTCGCAGGCGAACATGGTCCCGGTGCGCCCCCAGCCGGTCATCACCTCGTCGGCGATCAGCAGAGTTCCGGAGGTTTCTGCGATCTTCTTCAATTCGGTGAGAACCGAGGCCGGATACATCAGCATGCCGCCGGCGCCAAGCACGAGCGGCTCGACGATCAGCGCGGCCGCGCGCCGGTCACGGCTGACGGCCTCGAAACGATCCAGCGTTTCCTGCTCGCGCCCGGAGGCCGGGAAGGGGATTGTGTCGACCTCGAACAGCAAGGGCTCGTAGGCGGCGTTGAACACGCCTCGGGCGCCGACGCTCATCGTGCCGATGGTGTCGCCATGATAGCTGTGCTCCATGACGACGATGCGCGAGCGCGGCGCGCCGATGTTGCGGAAATAGCCGAGCGCCATCTTCAGCGCGACTTCGACTGAGGTCGAGCCGCTGTCGGAATAAAACACCCAGTCGAGACCGGTGGGAGCGAGCCCGACAAGCGCCCTGGCCAAGCGTTCGGCTGGCTCGTGGGTGAAGCCCGCGAAGATGATCTGGTCGAGGCTCGACGCGGTCGTCTCGATGGCCCTGATGATGCGGGGATGGCGGTGGCCATGCGTGACGACCCACCAGGACGAAATGGCGTCCAGGATACGTGTGCCGTCAGCCTTGTAGAGATAGGCGCCTTCCGTCCTGACGATTTCAGGGATAGCCGGCTCGAGCGCGTGCTGGGTGAACGGATGCCAGACTTGAGACTGCGACATCACTCGCCTCCTGCGATCGCTGCGAGGTCGAAGCCGGCAACCATCGCTTCCCTCAGCGTCTCACTCGTCAGCGGATCGAGCAGCGGCAGCCTGCCAAGCTGGCGTATGCCGCTGAATTCCACGATTGTCCTTTGCGTATCGGCCACTTCATCGCCGATGAAGGCGATGCCGACGAGCGGGATCGAGCGAGCCCGCAGGGCCTCGATCGACAACAAGGTGTGATTGATGGTGCCGAGCTTGGTACGGGCGCACAGGATGACCGGCACCCGCCACTGAGCGAATATGTCGATGAACTTGGTCCGCCGGTTGAGCGGCACCATCAGTCCCCCGGCACCTTCGATGACGATCGGACCCGGCAAGTCCGGAAGCGAGAGCCTTGCCACGTCTATCGCGACGCCATCGAGTTCGGCCGAACGATGCGGCGACAGCGGCTCCTTCAGGCGATACACTTCCGGCAGCACGCGCCCCGGCGGAAGGCCGGCAAGCCGCGCAACAACCTCGCTGTCGGTCTCGCCGTCGAGGCCCGACTGCACCGGCTTCCAGTAGAAGCCGTTGAGGAAGCCGGCCAATCCCGCCGAAAACACCGTCTTGCCGATTCCGGTATCTGTTCCGGTGATGACGATGCGCTTGGTCATGTCGAGGCCAGCACCTCGACGAGCGCCTCGACCATGGCGGAAATGTCGGCTTCGTCGACGTTGAGCGTCAGCGAAATGCGCAGTCGCGATGTGCCCTCGGGTACGGTCGGCGGACGAATGCCGCGTATGTCGAAACCGCGCGTCTGCAGCGCCGCCGCCACCGCCATGGTGCGCCTGTTGTCGCCGATGACAAAGGGCTGGATCTGCGAGCCGCTGGGCTTCACGCCGCAGCGCTCGGCCAATTGGCGGCCCGCGAAGGCTACGCGCTCCTGAAGCTGGACACGGCGTTGGGGCTCGTCGGATAGCATGGCCAGCGCTTCGCGCACTGCCACCGCCATCAGAGGCGACGGCGCGGTGGCGTAGATGAATGGCCGGCAGCGGTTGACGAGATAGTCGCATAGCGTTCCCGGCCCGGTGACGAGTGCGCCGGACGCGCCGAGCGCCTTGCCGCATGTGTGAAGTGCGACAATGTTGTCGCGGCCCTCGAAAGCGGCGGCCAGCCCGCGGCCGTCCGGTCCCCAGATGCCGGTGGCATGCGCCTCGTCGACGACGAGGAATGCCTCGTGCCGATCGGCAAGCGCGATAAGGCGCGCCATCGGGGCGCGGTCGCCATCCATGCTGTAGAGGCTTTCGACCGCGATCCAGATGCGGGCCATGCCGCCTTCGGCGCGCCAGCGGGTGATCGCATCCTCGACAGCATCGATGTCGTTATGCGCGGCGAGCTTGAACTCGGCGCGGCCAGCGCGGGCCCCCTCATGCATGCTGGCATGAGCAAGCTCGTCGAGGATCAAGAGGTCGCCCTTTTGCGGCAGCGTCGTCAGCAGAGCGAAGTTGGCGATATAGCCGCTGCCGAAGAACAGCGCGCGTTCGGCGCCGAAGAACGCCGCGGCGTCTGCCTCCAGGGCCTCGTGCTCCGGTGAGTTGCCCCTTAACAACCGCGACCCGGTGGCGCCGACCGGCGTGCCTCGCGCAATTGCTGCCGCAACCGCATCGCCAAGTCGTTTGGAGGCAGCTAGACCGAGATAGTCGTTCGAGGAAAAGTCGAGCCCGGCACGTGGCGACAGCGTCCGCAGCCGGTCCTTGCGCGCCAGTCCGCGCAAGGACGCGTCATACCGGGCAAGAAGTGCCTCGTTCATTGCGTCTCGAGGTCCATCGGCTCGATGCCGAGACGCTGGAACAGCAGAGTATCCTTGTCTTCGCCGGGATTGTCCGCCGTCAGCAGTGTGTCGCCGACGAAGATCGAGTTGGCGCCGGCAAAAAAGCACAGCGCCTGCATCTCATCGGTCATGGCGGTGCGGCCGGCGGAGAGTCGGACATGCGATTTCGGCATCATGATGCGCGCCAGCGCGATGACGCGCACGAATTCGATCGGCTCGATGGGTTTAGCCTCGGCAAGCGGGGTGCCCTCGATCGGGATGAGCATGTTGATCGGCACGCTTTCCGGGTGCTCCGGCAGGTTGGCCAGCGTCACCAGCATGTCGATCCGGTCCACCGGCTCTTCGCCCATGCCGACAATGCCGCCGCAACAGACCTTAATGCCGCTGTCGCGGACATTGGCGAGCGTATCCAGCCGGTCGGCAAACGTGCGCGTCGAGATGATCTCTGAGTAATAGCGCTCGGAGGTGTCGATGTTGTGGTTGTAGTAGTCGAGACCGGCCTCTTTCAGACGAGCGGCCTGCTCAAGATCGAGCATGCCGAGCGTCATGCAGGTCTCCATACCGAGTGCCTTGACACCCTCGACCATCGCCACCACCGCGTCCATGTCGCGCGCCTTCGGGTTTCGCCAGGCAGCGCCCATGCAATAGCGGGTGGCGCCGGCGTCACGGGCCTTGGTCGCCTCGGCGATGACGTGCCGGACCTCCATCAGCTTTGACGCCTTCAACCCGCTTTCGTGATGTGCCGATTGGCTGCAATAGCCGCAATCCTCCGGGCATCCGCCTGTTTTGATGCTGAGAAGCCGGCTGAGCTGGACCTTGTTGGGATCGAAATTGTGCCGGTGAAGGGTCTGCGCCTGAAACAAAAGGTCGTTGAAAGGCAGGTCGTAGACCGCCTGGGCTTCCGCTCGCGTCCAGGGGGGAAGCGCCCAACCGATTGGATCCGAGGTCAGGTCTGGGCTGAGTTCGTTCATAACGGTCTTGTTCTCCTAATCTTCCGTCCTTGACCTGGAGCGTTGCAGTGGATGTTGAAGACAAGGCGCATGCCAGCGGGAAGTCTTCTATCGAAACGCGAGCGGTGGCGCGCTTGAAGCGGATTCTCCAACTGCTGCCCGCAGGCTCAACTCACGTCATCCGTGGGGATTTCGGTTTCCGTTGTTTTACTTTGAGCGCAGGAATGCTCCTTTCTGATCGCGTCGCAGGATTCGGTGAAGGCGACGTCCAGCAGATAACCCAGAAGTTCCAGGCCGTGAGAGGCCGCCAACTGGCGCATCTCGTCGAGTCGGCAGATGATGACGCCAAGGGCTGCGACGCGGCTTTCTGTGCCTTGCTGGTCCGTCGTTCCCGCCTCCGTTGTTGAAGCGTGGCGCTTGTCGCCGAGCAGGCTTGCGTCGGCTGTTGGTGGAACCGGGGACGTGCCGATGCAGGTTAGCCTGCGACCAAAGGAGTTCCTGCGATCCCGGCTCATGTCCTCTCCATCAGTTCAGATGCCTGTTGCAATTTCGGTCGGCCGGCATGTCGAGACCGATGTCTAGAATGGGCGCGCTGTGGGTAAGCCAGCCGACCGATATGAGGTCGACGCCGGTCGCCGCAATTGCCGCGGCACTCGCCCGCGTCACCCGGCCTGAAGCCTCGGTGATCGCACGGCCCCCGACCATAGCCACAGCCTGCGCAAGGTCCTCGACCGACATGTTGTCGAGGAGCACGGCGTCGACGCCCGCTGTAAGCGCGATCTCCAACTGGTCCAGCCTGTCCACCTCGACCTCGATCTTGACCATGTGACCTATGGCGCTGCGCGCGCGCTCGATTGCAGTGCGAATGTCGCCGGCAATGGCGATGTGGTTGTCCTTGATGAGCACGGCGTCGTCGAGCGCGAACCGGTGATTGGCACCGCCGCCCGCTCGTACCGCATATTTTTCCAGGACGCGCAGGCCCGGCGTCGTCTTTCGCGTGCACACGATTTTTGCGTGATGGCCCCTCACCGCGTTTACGAGCGTAGCCGTTGCCGTCGCGATGCCGCTGAGTTTGCATAAGAAATTGAGCGCCGTCCGCTCCGCCGTCAGCAGGCTGCGCGCCGGCCCGTTTACGATCGCGATGGTCTGGCCGGCCGAAACCTTGCCGCCCTCAGGACAACGCAGCTGGATGCTGATCCCGGGATCGACCAGCAGGAAGGCAAACATGACCAAGTCGAGCCCGGCAACAACGCCTCCCTGCCGGGCATTCAACGCCAGCGTCGCTTTGCAATCGGCGGGAATGATCGCATCGCTCGTGATGTCGCCGGCTCTGCCCAGGTCTTCAAGTAGGGCACAACGCACGATGGGCTCCATGATGATCTGGGGAAGTGGTGCAAGTGAAGTCATGTCAAAGGCTCCGTTCGGATGCTTGCCATCTGAGCGTGACGGCATTCTCAAAAGCTGTGCAGAGCGTCAGTCGTGAGGGGAGGGCGGCGGCATCGCGGCCAGGGAAATCGGATCGATAGTGGGAGCCGCGGCTCTCCTCGCGCCGAAGCGCGGCGATCGCCATCAACAATGCCACCAGGGCCGGATCGGCCGCGGCCGTCTCGCAAACAGATATCGGCAGCAGTGTCGCGACCGTGTCGCGCAGTGATTTCCCATTCCGAACAATGCCAAGCGCATTGGACACAATCGGGCGAATAGGTGAAGGGTCGGGCCGAATGGGAACAGTTGCGGGAAGCCTAGGCCACTGCCAACCCGCAGCGGTAGCCGCGACGCTTTCAGCCACCCAGGCGGCGGTTGCAACCGCTTCGGTCAGCGAGTTGCTGGCAAGCCGGTTGGCGCCATGCAGTCCCGTGCATGCGACTTCGCCACAGGCCCACAGGCCGCTAACGGAAGTTCGCCCATCGGCGTCAACGGCCACGCCGCCCATGTGATAGTGAGCAGCGGGCCGCACGGGAATGGGTTCCACCGCCGGATCGATGCCGGCATGCTTGCAAATAGCGTCGATTGCCGGAAAGCGTCTTGCGAATTTCTGCCCGAGACAATGTCGGGCATCGAGATAGACGCCATGCCCGGCTGCGAGCTGATCCGAGATCGCGCGCGCGACCACATCGCGCGATGCGAGTTCTGCCCCGGGCGTATCTGCCAGGAAGCGATGGCCGTGCTCATCGATCAGCACCGCGCCTTCGCCACGCACTGCTTCGCTGACAAGCGGCATTGGCCGGCGCGCAATGTCGAGGGCCGTTGGGTGGAATTGCACGAATTCGAGATCGGCTAGTTCCGCGCCCGCGCAGGCGGCCAGCGCCAGGCCATGCCCGAATGTGGAGAGCGGATTGGTTGTGTCGCAAAACAGGCCGCCCATCCCACCGGTGGCCAGCACCACGCGGCGTGTGGGCAATGCGAACACGCCGCCGTGCAGGGCAGCCACCACCCCTACAATGCTCCCTTCCGCGACAACCAAGCGAAGCGCTGTCATGCCTTCCATGATCGTGATCGAACGGGTTCGCCGCGCCACGCCGAGTAGCGCCCGAAACAACTCGCGGCCGGTTGCGTCGCCGGCGGCGTGCACGATGCGGCGACGCGAATGCGCCGCTTCCAGGCCCAGCTGCAGCCTCCCGTCCAGCGACCGGTCGAAAGGAGCACCAAGACGAATAAGGTTCTCGACGGCTTGAGGTGCGGCCTCTACCACCCGCCTGGCCATTTGTTCGTCGCAAAGCCCATCGCCGGCAGCAAGCGTATCGGCGAGGTGCAGGTCGGGGCTGTCGTCCTCCCCAAGACTCGCTGCGAGGCCGCCCTGCGCGAGGGTGCTCGAGGCCTCCGTCCCGAGTGGGCTTCTGGAGAGCAGAACGACTGGTTGCGGCGCCAGGTGAAGCGCCGTCATGAGCCCGGCGATACCGGCCCCGATGATGACCGGCGCTCCGCCAATGTGATGAATGTCCGCCGTCATACAAAGAGCATGCGTTCCACAGCCCAGCGGGCCCGTTCAGCGACATGAGGATCGATCGTGACGACGTGGCGGTTCTCCTCGATCGCGGTGCGGATGTTACGAAGTGTGATGCGCTTCATATGTGGGCACAGATTGCAGGGACGCACGAAATCCACGTCCGGATGCTCGACCGCGACATTGTCGCTCATTGAACATTCCGTCATCAGCGCCACACGCGCCGGCTTGTGCCAAGCGACATAGTCGGACATCGCCGCCGTCGAGCCGGCGAAATCGGCTTCCGCGACCACTTCAGGCGGACATTCGGGATGGGCAAGTACACTGATGCCGGGATGGGCCTCACGCAACTCGCGGATGTCGGCCGCCGAGAAACGCTCATGCACTTCGCAGCGCCCCTTCCAGGCAATGATCTCGACCTTGGTCTGCGCCGCGATGTTCTTCGCCAGATATTCATCGGGCAGCATGATCACACGCGGCGCGCCGAGCGACTTTACGACTGCAAGCGCGTTGCCTGAGGTACAGCAAATGTCTGACTCGGCTTTCACCGCGGCGGAGGTGTTGACGTAGGTGACGACCGGAACGGACGGATAGCGCTGCCGCATCATGCGCACGTCTTCGGCCGTGATCGAGTCCGCCAGCGAGCAGCCGGCGCCGAGATCCGGGATGAGCACGGTCTTGTCCGGATTGAGCAGCTTGACGGTCTCGGCCATAAAATGCACGCCCGCGAGCACGATGACGTCCGCATCGACCGTCATGGCCTTGCGGGCCAGCGCCAGGCTGTCGCCAACGATGTCAGCCACGCAGTGAAAAATCTCCGGCGTCTGGTAGTTATGCGCCAGGATGACGGCATTGCGCTGTCGCTTCAGTTTCAGGATTGCATCGATATCCTCGACGAAGACCGGCCACTCGATCGGTGGGATAACGCGCCGAACGCGGTCGTACAGTGAGGCGCTCGAAGGCAGGACGGCGCTCATCGAGCCTCCAGTTATAGTCTACCTGATTATAAGGCGTATATAATCGTTGTGACTATAAGCGGTGTCAAGCCCGTGCGATCGGCAATTTTGTGCCGGCCACAGGCCTCTCGTCGAGAATAGTATGGTGGAAGCGGTAGAGCTGCGCCGGCCGGCCGCCGGTCTCGGCGGTCGTCGCCCCTGTCTTCTCAACCAGTTCCTGCTGCTCTATGAGCCGGCGAAAGTTCGGCTTGTTGATGAGCCTGCCGGAGAGCGCCTCCACAGTTCGCTGTAGCTGCAAAAGCGTGAAGAGCGGCGGCATCAGTTCGAACACAACAGGCCGGTATTTGATTTTGGAGCGCAGTCGCGCAATAGCCGTTGCCAGAATGCGGCGGTGATCGGCGATCATCGATCTGCCCGGCACCGAAGCGAGGATGGCCAAAACTCCGCCGCGCTTTGCTTCCTCCACCAGGGCGGCTTCGTAGAGCAGCTCGTAGCGCTGCAGCGCGAGCTCTTCGTTCCATGCCCGGCCGTCCAAGGCAAAGGCAACCGCCGCTCGCCGTCGGCGATCGAAGCGCGTCGCGCCGTCGTCCGCGCCGTCCGCCCATTCGATAAGGCGCGGCCGCAATTCTTCCAGCACTATCGGGGGCCTGCCGGAGCGATGATCCTCCCACGGAAAATAGTCGTACCAGCTGGCCCAACTGCGCCTGCCCGAGGCGCCCGCATCTTCTTCGCGGGTGAGTGCGAGATAGCTGATCGAGATCACGCGCTGGTTGGCGCCGACCCGATCGCGATCGGCAAAGGTGTAGAGCTGCTCGATATAACCGAGAGGCTGACCGGTCTGCAGTTCTACCCATGCCCTGAGCCCCGACTGGAGCGAACGATGAGCGAGCTCAAACGGGCCCGAGGGAAGAGCGGCCCCCTGTTCGATGGTCAGAACACATGGTCCAGCGTCGTTCACGGCGACCACGACTGCGATCAGGTCGGCGTTGACATCGTTGGTCTTGCCTATGGTTCTGCCTTTCCTTGGTCCTTTGGCCTGATCCATGGTTCCTGACCCACTTGGGTAGGCCTCCGCGCGAACTGTCTAAACCGATTTAGTTCTGTTCTGTATCATACCAATCGTCGCGTCAACACCACGCGCTGTGGCGACTTTACCTCTTCGCGCCTGCACAAAAATATGCCAAACGCGACACTCGCCGTGGGTGACGCTGGGTGAGGAGAGACGTCGATTGAGCGTCGCTGGTTCGTGAAAGGCGATCACGCCGCCGGATATCCGTGCGCGAAAGGCAGTACGGCGCTTATCTGCCTGACGACCTACACCACTCCGGTTAGGCTGGTTGACGGCGTACTGTTCTCCGTTTCAATCGCGAGACATCCGGCACGGGGCCGGCGGAGCGACATGGCCATCGGACCGACCATGACGGCGCTGCGTTCTCGCCAACTTGATTGGGATACCAAGCGCCGTGCGGTCGAGCGGGCCGTGGATTGCGGCCGGCGCCAACAGGACGGCTGCAACGTCTCACCGACGGAGGTCCGAGCCGTACCAATCAACGCTCATTGTCCCAGCTATTCTCCTCGCGCGCTATCTCGCGGCCCTGCTTGAGGTCCGCGAGCCGGTTCAGAGATTCTTGATCTCGATACCGTATTTCCTCAGCGCGTAGCCAATCTGGCGCGGCGTCAGTCCAAGCAGGCGCGCTGCCTTTGCCTGTACCCAGCCGGATCTTTCCATGGCCGCGATGAGACGCTCGCGATCGGTCATCGTCGCGTCGCTTACGAGGCCTAGCCGAACAGGCGCTGGCAGTGCCTGCTCGCTGTCAACGGGCGGGCCGCCAAAGGCGGCCGAAGCAAAAGCACCAGACGATTGCATGGCCGGGTTCAGTGACGATGGTGCGATCGGCTCCGATTTCGGCGCAGTCTCCTTCGATGCGTGCTTCCATAGCATCGCGGAAAGGCATCGGCCGTGGCAGCAGTCAAAGTCGTTTCTGCCGATTGACGCTGCCGCTGCCAGGGTCGCTGTGCGCTGCACGCAATTTTCAAGCTCGCGGACATTTCCGGGAAAAGCACAGTTCATCAGCACTTCAGTCGCACTCGCATCGAAGACCATCGTACGGCCGTTCTCGCTGTTGAAATTCTTGAGAAACTCAGCGGCAAGGAGCGGAATATCACCGCGCCTTTCGCGCAATGGCGGCACCAGCAAGGGAACAACGCTGATGCGATAATAAAGGTCGGCGCGAAACTCATTCCTTGCAACCGCGTCTTCCAGGTTCCTGTTCGTGGCGGCAATCACGCGAACGTCGACCTTAATCGTCTGGTTGCTGCCGACGCGCTCGAACTCCTGCTCCTGCAGCACGCGCAGCAGCTTTGCCTGGAACGAGGCCGAAATCTCACCGATCTCGTCCAGAAACAACGTTCCCTTGTCGGCGAGCTCAAAGCGCCCCTTGCGCGAGTTGAATGCACTGGTAAAGGCACCCTTTTCGTGACCGAACAGTTCGGATTCCAGGACTGTCTCAGGGAGCGCTGCGCAATTGAGCTTGATTAACGGCCGCTTGGCGCGTCCCGACATCTCGTGAACGGCCTTGGCGACCAGCTCCTTGCCGGTCCCCGATTCCCCGCGCAGCAAAACGGTGCTGTTGGACCTGGCTACTAACGCGACCTTCTCAAGCAGCCCGCGCAGCGCCGGGCTGTCGCCAATGATCCCCTTGACATGAGCCCTTTTGCCCTCATGCCCAGGCTGCTTTAGTTCGCCGAATTGCTTTTGCATCCGGATTTTTTCGGCCATCAGTCGCTCGCGGTCGGACGCGAACAGGCGATGCAGCTTCACTGTCTGTCCAACCAGATTAGCGATTGTGGTAAGGAGGCGCAGGTCGTAATCGAGGAGGGAGCCTGATTTGTTGTCCAGGATGCGGTCGATGGTCAGCGTGCCCACGACGTTCGCATCGACGCGAATGGGTACGCCGATGAACGACACTTTCATGTTGTCGGACGCCCCGAGCACGTCCTTGTCGGCGGCGTTGAAAGCCGGATCCAACGCTATGTTCTCGGCGACGAGCGCCATGCCCGTCGTTATGATCTGGTCGATCGCCGCCCGTGGCAGATGCTTGCGGTAGCGCTCATCGCTGCCTTCGCTCCAGCCGGCGCCGACGGTCATGTCCGGTATGCCGGCACCGTCGCAGAGCGAGATGATGCCGTGCCGCACCTGCACCAACGATGGCAGGAGGTCGACGACGTTGGCCAACGCGGCTTCCAGCCCAGAGGGAGCGGTGAGCGCTGTCGACGTTTCAAAGATGTCCGGCGCCCTCTGGTGCAACGGCACAATAGGGACCACGTTATTCATCTCGGACTTTGAATTAGGGCTTTTCATTTTTGGAAGCGATATGCAGCGTGACGAGATCTGCCTGGCACTTTGCTCGCAGTTGCGAGTATCGTGCATGTGATCATCCATCTCGCGCCATGAAATCGATGCCCGAGGCAAGTGCGCCTATTGTCCAGCGCGTGGATGTCCTTGGCGAATCGCATTCGTCGGCGTCTTCGCTCCGCAGGCCGCTGCACAATCGACGAGTTTGCTCGCCTCGCCCTTGCACGCGGGGATTCATTGAAACACGAAAAGGCGTTGATGAAGATAGTCGTGACGATTGATCCGTCAGCAAGACGGACGTCTGCAGCCGGCTTTTCGCGCGCAATGAAATTGCCATCGAGATGATAGCTAATGTCGATGCCAGTCAGGCCCGGGCCGCGAGCAAGTGCGGCCCTGGCAAGATGGGGCGGCGTCATGCGGTCGATCGCAAAGCGGAGCGATGCTTGACGCATGGCTTTCCTCTCTCTTCATGAAGTGCGGGTCATCGTTCTCGGCTGACTGGCTTCCGCCGCGCAGCAATCATTCGTTGTTAAACGAGACCGGAATGAGGCAGGTGAGTCAATCAAACTCCCGCTGCTTTTCTTTCATGAATGAAAGGAAATTAGGCTCTCATGATAGTATTTTATCAGTTTTTCAGATGTTTTCCGGCAGATAGATCTCAAACGGCAGAAAAGTCTGCCCAAGCGTCTCCGAAGTGCCGACCTTGATGGCCTGGGCCATCAGCGTCATCAGTTCCTGGCAAAGCAGGCGCTGGGGCGTGGCGACCGACATCGTGATCATGCCATCTGCGAGTGCAGCCCGTGACTCCGGCGTGATCTCGTTAACGATCGCGACGAGACCCCGGCTTTCGCCTTCTTCACGGAGCGCGGAGATCGCTCCCTCCATACCTCCGCCGGCCACATAGAAGCCGGTGAGTTCGGGTTCCCGTTGCATGAGATCCAGCGTGGCCTCGTAGGTGATCTGCCGTGCCTCAAGGTTCACGAGCGGATCGAGCAGCTCGAATGCCGGTGCATTCTCACGGAAATAGGAGCGAAAGCCGACCTCCCGCAGCTCCTGCCCCTGAAAACGGTGGCTGCCGACAAAAACCGCCACCTTGCCCGGCCGTCTTGCGACCTTTGAAAGCATCCACGCTGTCGTCCGCCCGACCTTGCGGTTGTCGAGGCCGATATAACCCTCACGAACACCTTCGGCGAAATCGGAAAGCAGCGAGAAAACGGGGATGCCTTTTGCCTTGAGTTCTTGGACGGCTGCCGTGATCGCCGGATGGTCCGGCGCCACCATGGCGATCGCGTGGCAGCGCGCTCCGAATTCCTTGAGCAATGGAATAAGGTCGCATGGCATGTGCGACGGCGCGAATTCGATGAGCGAAGTGCCATGGAAGCACTTCGCCGCGTTGACCGCCGCTTCGACCTCACGCGCGAAGCCCTGGTAGAAGTGGTGAGTCGGTTTTCTCAAGATGAAGCCAAGCCGATATTGCGGCAGGTCCGGCTGCAGGCGCTGCTTGATAAGACCTGCGGCGTGATATCCGATGGCCTGTGCCGCCGCTAAGACCCGCTGCGCAGTCTCCTTCCGCACCGGATGACGGGCATTCAGAACTCGGTCAACGGTGGCAACACTAACCCCGGCTTCCCGGGCGATATCAGCAATTATGGGTCGCTTCGCCATTGTTCGAGTCTGATTAAACGACATCAAGAGTCCCGGCAAAGGTCGATTCAGTAAAATCTGTCATTCCTGCATTGATCCTGTTCGCTACCGAATTCTTGTCGTGGCATGGTGCGAGGTAGAAGCCGAGACGTAGAGCGTGGGCGAATTGTTCAGCCGTGCCGACGGCTCCGATCGAGCTCCACGCCCGGTTCCACGAACCGTCGCAAACTTCGGAGGCATTAAGCGCATCATCGATGGCTTGTGTGTCGTGCCCGGTGCAAGACCTTCGCAAGGCGCAGATGATTTTGCACCCACTGCATTTCGGGATTCTTGATTTCATCGGCCCGCGAGAGTTTGTTTGGAACCCGCGGCCCGATCGTCCGGCGTTTGGGACCAGCCAGGCGATTCAACCGGCAGCGATGCTGCCGAGTTGCTCGGCGCGGGCGTTCTCAGTGGCTGGCCGGTTGATGTCTCGGCAGGCTGGTGGCCGCAGAATGCAGCTTTCAATTGCGCCTGATCCAGTTCGCCTTCCCAGCGGGCGACGACGAGCGATGCCACCGCGTTACCGACCAAATTCGTCAGTGCCCGGCATTCCGACATGAAGCGATCGACGCCAAGGATCAGCGCCATTCCAGCAACGGGAACTGCCGGCACTACGGAGAGCGTCGCGGCCAACGTGACGAAGCCGGCACCCGTGACACCTGCTGCACCCTTGGAGGAAAGCATCGCGACGAGCAGCAGCAGGACCTGATCGCCAACTGACAAATCCGTATTCGTCGCCTGCGCGATGAAAAGGGCGGCGAGGGTCATGTAGATATTGGTGCCATCCAGATTGAAGGAATATCCGGTCGGGATAACCAGGCCCACGACCGAGCGCTTGGCGCCGGCCTTTTCCATTTTCTCCATGAGAGAGGGCAGCGCAGCCTCGGAGGAGGACGTTCCGAGGACCAGCAGCAGCTCTTCCTTTATGTAGCGGATAAGAGAAAAGATCGAGAAGCCGTTGTAGCGACAGACTGCACCGAGAACCCCGAATACGAAGAGGAAGGCCGTGAGATAGAAGGTCCCGACCAGCATCGCAAGGTTGGCTACCGAACCGATGCCATATTTGCCAATCGTGAAGGCCATTGCTCCGAAAGCACCGATCGGCGCGGCTTTCATCAGGATGCCGACCAATTTGAAAACGGGTGCAGTGAGGTCCTGAAGGAAGGAAAGAACCGATTTGCCCGATTCTCCGACCATCGCCAGCGCGATGCCGAAGAGGACGGAGAAAAACAACACCTGTAGAATGTCGCCTTCCACAAAGGCGCCGACAATCGTGGTCGGGATCATGTTCATGAGGAAGCCGGTCACGGACTGCTCATGGGCCTTTGAGGCATAGCCATTGACGGCTTGGACGTCGAGCGAGGTCAGATCGATGTTGAGGCCGGCGCCAGGCTGAATGACATTGCCGACGATGAGGCCGACGATAAGCGCGAGCGTCGAGAAGGTGAAGAAATAGACCATCGCCTTGCCGGCAACACGGCCGACCTTCTGAAGATCGCTCATGCCGGCAATTCCAGTCGACACGGTCAGAAAGATAACGGGCGCGATGATCATCTTGACGAGCTTGATGAAGGCATCGCCGAGCGGCTTCAGGTTTTCTCCGATTTGCGGATAAAAATGGCCAACCGCAACTCCGAGGAGGATTGCGACAAGCACCTGCACGTAAGGCTTGGCAAAAAGGGTCTTGCGGGGTGCGCGCTTTACGCTTGGAGCCAGTGGGGTCAACATGTAAGTTTTCTCTCCCTGACCGGTTTGGGGCGGGCTGTTCCTCCCCGCGGCTTCTCCCATCGCGGCGCCCCGGTCGAACGCTGCTGCGTTGTTGACCGCAATAGCCGTGCCAAGCCAAGAGAGCGCGGAAATCGCCGGAGCCTCAGGTATCTTCAACAAATCGCGCAGCAAGATTGTGCGGTTTTCCGCACGGATCGCCTTCCCTTCTGGCGGAACCCCGCACTATGGTTCGTCAATGATCGGTTTTAAGAATACGATGGCAGAAGAAGAAGACATGGGTAATGGCGCCTTCCAGCGCGCCCCATTGGTCTTCCCTGGTAGATCCGGCGGTCGATCTCTCTGGCTTGTGGTTTTGCTTGCAATTCTTGGTGCGGCGCTCTGTTTCGTCGTCTTTGCAACGGGACGCATCGCCGGCACCAGAGCAGAGTATGCCCTACGCGACCGTGCTCTTGCCGCGTTCCCGCTTGCAGCCGACAGTTTGAAAGGAGAGATCGAGAAGCAGCGAATGATTCCGCTGGTTCTGGCACGCGACGGTGCCGTTCAGGAGATGCTTCGCAGTCCGAGCACTGCCAACGAAGCCGCGCTTGATGAGAAGCTTCGCGCCATCGCGCGCGACGCCGGCTCTTCTATACTCTACATCATTAATCCTGAGGGCGTAGCGGTTGCTGCGAGCAACGCCGGCGAGCCGACCAGTTTCGTCGGCAGCGATTACCGCTTTCGCCACTACTTCACCGAGGCGATGGCGGATGGCGCGGCTATGCAATATGCGCTCGGCACGGTTAGCGCGCGCCCTGGTCTCTATCTGTCGAGCCGGGTCGATGGGCCGGAGGGGCCGCTCGGTGTGGTTGTGGTGAAGGTGGAGCTCGACCGCGTCGAGTCGCGTTGGCTGGAGAGCGGCTTCGTGGTCTTCACGACCGATGAGCGAGGCGTGGTTCTTGCCACGAGCGTGCCCCAATGGCGTTTTGGCGCTCTCTCACCGCTTTCCGCAAAGGAGAAGCAAACCGCTCGCGATCGTCTGCAGCTACCGGGCGTGACTTTCGAGCCGGTGCCGCTTTCCCGCCGCGGCGACAACCTGGTCACCGCAACTCCTGAGAGTCGATCAGCCGGTTTCGTTGCGGTTTCGCAGGATCTCGGCAAAGCAGTTCCGGGCTGGCGCATGTCGTTGCTCATCCCCGCCGACACCGAGATCTCCTCGGCGGTCATGACAGCCCGCGTGACAACGCTGCTTGCCCTCGTTCTCGTTGGATTCGTCATTTTCATCATTGTTCGACGGCGGCGGGCGGCCCGGCAGCGGCAAGAAGTGCTTGTATTGCTGAATGCGGAACTGGAGCATCGCGTCGAACTGCGCACGGCGGAGCTCCAGAGCTCGAACGCAGCGCTCGCCGGTGAGATCGCCGAGCGAGAGAACGCTGAAGCAAGAGTGCGTCGCCTGCGCGAGGAACTCGCCCAGGCGAACCGCTTGTCAATCCTGGGACAGATAACGGCCGGGGTCGCCCACGAGATCAACCAGCCGGTCGCCGCAATCCGCACCTATGCTGAAAATGCCGCGCGTCTTCTAGGGATCGGCCGGTCGCAAGAAACCGCCGAGAATCTGACCTCGATCGTCGCCATAACCGGCAGGATCGGCACGATCACTGAAACGCTAAGGTCCTTTTCCCGCCGCGCCAGCGGATCGATGGGACCGATACTGGCGGACGACGCGATCGACGGCGCTCTGTCGCTTCTTTCAGGCCGAATTCGCGATTCCGGGGTGACGATTGAACGGAAGCGGATCGATCCGTCTCCAATTGTCATGGCAAGCCGCATGCGACTGGAGCAGATACTCGTCAACCTTCTCCAGAACGCGCTTGACGCTCTGAAGGATCAACCGAAGCCCCGCGTCGAGATAGCGCTCGCCGAAAACGGGGAAATGGTCGCTATTTCCCTTCGGGACAACGGCCCCGGCCTTGCCCCCGACATTCGCAGGAGCCTCTTCATGCCGTTCGTTACCAACAAGGAAAAGGGTCTCGGTCTTGGCCTGGTCATTTCGCAAGAGATCGCACGTGAGCTCGGCGGCTCGTTGCGGCATGATGATGCCGGCCACGGGAGAGGGACTTCCTTCACGGTCGAGCTGAGGCGAGCGGCATGAGTGCTGAATCAGGACCGGTCATTTTTATCGACGATGACGAGGATGTGCTTCGCGCAGCCACGCAGATGCTGAAGCTTGCCTCGTTCTCACCGAGCGTGTTCGGTTCGGCCGAGGCCGCACTCGCCAGAATCGACGGGAACTTCGATGGCCCTGTCGTGAGTGACATCCGTATGCCCGGGCTGAACGGACTTCAGCTCTTCGAGCGAGTGAAGGCGATCGACCCGGAAATTCCGGTTGTCCTGATCACCGGGCATGCCGACGTCGAGCTGGCCGTTGCCGCCATCAAGGATGGCGCCTACGATTTCATCTCGAAGCCATATGCGAACGACCGGCTTCTCGTGACGCTGCATCGCGCTTCGGAAAAACGGCGCCTGGTCCTGGAAAACAGACGTCTTAGGGATGCGGTTGTCCGATCTGCGGGCGATATCCCGCTGATCGGGGAGGCACCGACCATGATTCGATTGCGCGAAACTCTCCGCCAGATCGCCGATACTGATGTGGATGTCCTTGTGGAAGGCGAGACGGGCACGGGCAAGGAGGTGGTCGCGGATCTGCTTCACCGCTGGAGCAGACGACGCACGAAGCCCTTCGTTGCCCTGAATTGTGGAGCGCTGCCCGAAAGCGTCATCGATAGCGAACTTTTCGGGCACGAGGCAGGCGCCTTTACTGGCGCGCAGAGGCGCAGGACCGGTCGCATCGAGCATTCGAACAGAGGGACGCTCTTCCTCGACGAAATCGAGTCGATGCCGCCAGCACTCCAGGTGAAGCTTCTGAGGGTGCTTGAGACCCGACAGATCACGCCGCTTGGCACGAACGAAACCCGCAGCATCGACCTTCGTGTCGTGTCGGCTACCAAGGCCGATCTCGGCGATCCGGCCGCCCGCGGAGATTTCCGGGAAGACCTTTATTTCCGGCTGAATGTGGTGACGCTCCGCATCCCGCCGCTTCGCGAAAGGCGCGAAGACATCCCGATGCTCTTTGGGCATTTCCTGGAACGCGCCTCCAAACGCTTCAGCAGGCCAGTTCCGGACATAAGCGCTGGCGTGCGCGATCGCCTCGTGAGCCACAATTGGCCCGGCAATGTCCGTGAACTCGTGCATTTCGCCGATCGCGTTGCATTGGGACTTGAAAGGCTAGGCACGCCCATTGCATCAGGTCGAAAGGAACAAGCGGTATCAAGCCTCCACTTGTCCGAGAAGGTCAGCCTTTATGAGGCGACTGTCATCCGCGATGCCTTGCAGGAATGCGGCGGCGACGTGAGGCGCACGATCGAAGTCCTGGGAGTTCCCCGCAAGACCTTCTACGACAAGCTGAAACGGCATGGGATAGACACGGCCGATTATCGAAAAACCGCCATTGGCTGAAGCCTTCTTGCTTGCATGTCGCGGAAAAGAAATTTCGCCATTCTCGTCCGACTCAAAGGATGCACTATGGGCTAGGTGAAGCGAGCCTGAGGTCGCTTTCGGAGCGCTATGGCATCAACCCCAAGACGGTCGCGAAGTGGAGAAGCGGAATTCGACCGCCGATCTGTCCACCGGCTCCAGGGAGTCGACAGTTCTGTGTGTCGAGGAAAACCGTTGTTGTGGCCTTCCGCCGCAACAAGGCTGCTGCCGCTCGACGATTGCCTCTACGCGTTGCAGCCGACGTCCCGCATCTGACGCGCTCCCACCACTGTCTGCAGGCAAGCATCGGCCGATTGCCAGATGTCGACGGCGACAGGCCGGCGAGAAGAGTCGAGAGAATGAACCGGACCATCAAGACGCAACCGTCAAGCGCTTCCACTACGACGATCGCGACCAACTGCGTCGGCATCTTGCCGACTTCGTCGCGGCCTACAATTTCGGCCGCAAGCTGAAGACCCTCAAGGGCCTCACGCCCTGCGAGTTCATCTGGAAGGCATGGGCTTCCCAGCCCGAGCGTTCACTTTCAATCCGCTCCAGCAAATGCCGGGACTAAACATTTAGCAAATGGCGGATGAGGTGCACGATGCAAGTTAGCACGTCGCCTGGGGAAAGGTGCGCCGATCGCCTCCCTCTTGGCCAACCAGTTCCAGCTTGCCGTCTTACCAGGCCCCCGCCAATCTCGTTGCGTTGTTGTTTAGCGTTGCAACAGATCCTTCAAAGAAATTCATGGAATCGTTGCGAGCGCAAATCGCTGTCAATGGTACGCTCATCACAACTTGCGAGATCAGTGGCGGCAGAAATCTGGTGCCGTTTTATGTTCCGCCGCCAAACAGCATTTGCGAAGAGCGCGAAATGACAAAGCCAGCAGGACGAGGGTACCAGCCATGCGCACATCGATTACACCCAAGTCGCCCGCGATACGATACTCGATATTGGCTACGACGATGCCATCGGCTTTGATGGTCGAAATTGCGCCGTCGTTCTGGCTCTCACCGGGCAGTCGCCCGACATCAGCCAGGGCGTTGATGAAGGACGATGGCAGGATCTCGAGCAAGGGCGGGATCAGGGCCTCATGTTTGGATTCGCATGTTTTCGATCTCCGACCGAAAGGCATCATCAAGATGCTTGATCTCGTACGCCCGATATACCGCAACACGGCGACATACGGACACTTCGGCCGTGAAGAGCCTGAGTTCACCTGGGAGAAGAAGGACAGAGCCGACGACTTGCTGCGTGAGGCAGGACCGGCAGCTGCGTGAGCGCCGCTGGATCAAGCGCATGCGGCAACCCTTTTCAACTCGCTAGGCCCGCGCCCGCCGCGGCACGCGCTTCGACATCATGCTGACGGCTGTGTGATCGACACGGGCGGTTACCGGAAAGGCGACAAAAAAGTGCGTTACGACATCGTTATCATCGGAGGAGCCATCGTCGGCTCCTCGATCGCCTACTATCTGCGCGATGAAGGGTTTTCCGGCTCGATCGCGCTGATCGAGCGCGATCCGCAGTTCGCGCACGCGGCAACGACGTTGTCCTGCGCCTCCATTCGCCAGCAATTCTCGATCCCGCAGAACATCCGCCTGTCGCAGTTCACCATGAAACTGTTCCGGCGGCTGAAGGAAGAATTCGGCGCGGACGCCGACATCGGTTTTCGCGAGGGCGGCTTTCTCATTCTCGCTAGCGAGAACGGGCTGCCGATCCTGTATGCCAATCACGAAGCGCAGGTCGCCGAGGGGGCCGACATCCTGCTCGAGGACGCGGATCAGCTGACGCGCCGCTTCCCTTGGCTGTCGACCGAAGGTATATCCGCCGGCTCCTACGGCCGCAGCGGCGAAGGCTGGTTCGACGCGCATGCGATGCTGACGCTGTTCCGCAAGGCGCTGCGCGGCAAGAACGTGGACTTTATGACCGCCTCGGTCATCGGCATCGAGCGGCAGGGCCACCGTGTCACCAGCGTCAGGCTCGACAATGCCGAGACGATCGAAGCCGGCACCGTCCTCAATTCCGCCGGGCCGAATGCCGGCAAGGTCGCCGCTCTCGCCGGGCTGGCGCTGCCGGTCGAGCCGCGCAAGCGCAATGTCTTCGTCTTCGAGGCGCGCGAAAAATATGCCGACATGCCGCTGCTGGTCGATCCCTCCGGCATCTATGTCAGGCCGGAAGGCTCGGTCTATCTCACCGGCGGCGCCGAGCCGGAAGAGGGCGACGGCCCGGCCGATCCCCAGGATTTCGAGGTCGACTGGCCGCTGTTCGAAGAGGTCATCTGGCCGGTGCTGGCGACCCGCATTCCGGCCTTCGAGGCGATCAAGCCGACACGCGCCTGGGCCGGCCATTACGACTACAACACCCTCGACCAGAACGCGGTCATCGGCCCGCATCCGCAGGTGAAAAATTTCCTCTTCGCCAACGGATTTTCAGGCCACGGTCTGCAGCAGGCCCCGGCGGTCGGCAAGGCGCTGGCCGAGCTTCTCGTGCATGGCGGCTACCGCACGGTCGATTGCTCCGCGTTTGGGTACATCCGTGTCGCCGAAGGGCGGGCGTTTAGGGAATTGAATGTGATCTAGCAACAACGGCGCCGCGACGGCTCCTTTGGTGCCGGCGGGACAGAGGGGCGCGAAGGTTCGCGACAGGCGGTGCCGCGGTACAAAGGCCTTGATGTTTAGCTTGCCCTGTTCGGTTGGGATCTCCGCAATATCAATGTGGAAGAAGCCGATGCTTGCTCTGCAGACATCGGTGCAATGAAGAGCGCGTCAGATGCGGGATCGTCGGCTGCAAGGCCGTAGAGGCAATCGTCCAGCGGCAGCAGTGTGTTGCGGCGGAAGGCCACAACAACAGTCCTCTTCTACGGCAGACAGAACCTTCGATCTCGGCTCCCTGGGGCCGGTGGGCAGATCGGCGGTCGAACTCCGCTCCTCCACTTCGCGACCGTCTTGGGGTTGATGGCATAGCGCTTCGAAAGCGAGCTCAGGCTCGCTTACAGCTCGACGCATCGCCTCTTTCTTTGTGGCGCTCCCGTGCAGAACCTGGCCCAGTCGAAGCTTCGTGGCCGCGGCCCGCGCTCATGGCCGGCTCACTTAGGTCGATGCTGCGTGCTGTCACCGTGAGGTTCCGCTGGGGTTAGCGGTGCGTCGAGCACAGCGAGCGGGTTCACAGCCAACGCTCTGGAACCCATGTCCCTAGCCATCCATGGCGTGGATGCGTTTCATCGAAACAGACGATTTTACCGATGTTACGGCACGATGCATAGAAAGAATTCAAGAATGTAGCAGCCTTAAGGAAAGTGGTTGATGTTTGCGTTGGCTCCGAAGAGCATTTTCTGGTCTGCGCGGAAGACCAGCCCAGGCGCGCGTCCATCGCGGCCAGGCACTTCCGCGACAGACGCAAGCTACATCGCATTGGCACAGCACGACAATCTTCCCCGAATTGCGCAGGCGCTTGCCTCAAACGCAGCAGCAAAGCTGAGGCTTGTGGTGTTCTGGAGAGAGGCAATTTAGATGCTTGTTGATCGCTCAAGGAACGATCGGTTCGTTGTTTCTCGACGGCGCACGGGTCTCGGTGATTGCCTGTGGTCTCTCGCGTCGGCTTGGGACTACGCACATCGGACGGGACGCGCTTTAGCAATAGATTGGCGCGGCTCTTGTTACCTTGACAACCCGTTTGCGAATGCCTTTCCAGCTTTCTTCAAGCCAATTGCGGATATCGGTGGTGTACGGGTCATTTGCGATGACCAGATCAACCACGTCTCATTCCCTGGTCCCTTCTTCCCGTCGTGGTGGAACAAGCCATCCATCGACTGCGTGTACCGTCCGGATGAACAGATTTTCCAAGAACGTGACGAGCTTAACGATCTTTTCCAGGCCCAAGATGATTGTGAAGCCAACACGGTAGTGTGTGATGCTTGCTTGATGTGGCGCTGCGATGAAAAGGCGGAGCGAACCATATTTAGGAGCATCACACCGAGGGTCGAAATTGAGGATCGCATTGAAGCGCTCTACCAGGAACATTTTGACGGGCACAGCATAATTGGAGTCCATGTCCGCCACGGCAACGGCGAAGATATTATGGATCACGCACCTTACTGGGCTGATCCAAAGGTTGCCTTAGAGCAGGTATGCACTGCCATTCGTATGGCCAAGGCGCAACCGCATTCAAGACCTGTAAGGGTGTTCTTGTGTACAGACAGCGCCAAGGTTGTTGATCACCTGTCGGGCGTATTTCCCGAACTTTTCACCGTCCCAAAACGCTTCCAGGAGGATCAGGCCGGCCCCTTACACAGTGCAGCACTGGGCACCGACGGGGGGTTTTCCGCGCTCGTTGAGATGTATCTCCTCGGTCGATGCGACACTGTTATTCGCTTTCCTCCGACTAGCGCCTTCACCCGCTATGCCCGCCTCTTCGTGCCACGAATTGTCGAATTCGATTTGAATGACCCGCGTCGTTTGATCTTGATCGACAACTCTTTCGAACGTCCCCCGGCTCCATGAAAGGCTGGCATCCCGCTCGAACTCTCACTTGCCTTCGCGCAGAGGCCCCCGTTCGCCCTGCCCAATACGCCCCTTTCTCGCCACGCAATCCCGCCGCACGCGAGCGTTTTCATGGGCGCGTCAAAATCAAAAGGATTCAAGCTTGTCAAAGAGAAAAGTAGCTTTAATCACCGGGGTTACGGGGCAAGACGGTTCCTACCTCGCAGAATTGCTTTTAGAAAAGGGCTATTCCGTGCATGGGATAAAGAGACGATCGTCTCTTTTTAATACGGGCCGTATAGACCATCTCTATCATGACCCTCATGAAAGTGGCGTTGATCTTACACTTCACCACGGGGACTTGACAGACTCGTCGAGCCTTACGCGCGTCATCCAACTGGTTCAGCCGGACGAAATTTACAATTTGGCAGCTCAGAGCCACGTTGCAGTCTCCTTTGAAGAACCAGAATACACCGCGAACTCCGATGCCTTGGGTGCGCTGCGTATCCTCGAGGCAATTCGGATCCTGGGGCTCGTCAAGCATACGCGCTACTACCAAGCCTCGACGTCTGAGCTCTACGGGCTGGTGCGGGAAACGCCACAGACCGAGACGACACCGTTCTACCCCCGGTCCCCCTACGCTGTTGCCAAATTGTATGCTCACTGGATCACCGTAAACTATCGAGAATCTTACAATTTGTATGCGTGTAACGGCATTTTATTTAATCATGAGTCACCTGCGCGCGGAGAAACATTTGTAACTCGCAAAATCACGCGCGCCTTGACTCGGATTAAGCTTGGAATGCAGCGCACTCTATTTCTGGGCAACCTTAATGCGCGTCGCGATTGGGGGCACGCTCGAGACTACGTCCAGATGCAGTGGTTGATGCTGCAGCAGGAGCAACCTGAAGACTTTGTGATCGCTAGCGGTGAGCAACATTCGGTGCGCGAATTCGTCACCGTCGCGGCCGCTGAACTCGGCATCGATGTTCGTTGGGTGGGGGAAGGGGTCGACGAAGAGGGGTACGATGCAAAGACGGGAGCTCTGATCGTAAAAGTAGATCCCCGTTATTTTCGTCCTGCAGAAGTCGAGACACTTCTCGGCGATGCCCGCAAGGCGAAAGAAAAACTTGGGTGGGAGCCCAAAATCTCCTTCATCGAATTGGTTAGGGAGATGGTTCGGGAAGATTTGCGCATGGCTGAGCGTGAAGCAGTGCTGATGAAGCAGGGTTATTATTCACACAGTCCACGAGAGTTATGCTGACAACGGCGGCGCCATGCTGGGTTGTTGTCAGTGCTATGGTGGCCTTCTTAAGGAGCGCCCAGAGCGTTAACAATGGAAAACAAAAAGATGAAGAAAGTCTATGTGGCAGGCCATCGCGGCCTTGTTGGATCCGCCACAATGAGAGCCCTCGAGGCATTAGGATCCTATGAGATAATAACACGTACTCACGACGAACTGGATCTATTTGACCGGAGCGAGACGCGCAGGTTCTTCATGTCGCAGCGGCCAGATTACGTCGTTATGTGCGCCGCAAAGGTTGGTGGTATACTGGCGAACGCCAGCTCCCCTGTCGATTTCCTTCATAACAACCTCGCGATTCAAGTCAGTGTTTTTGATGCCGCTTACGCTTCCGGCGTCGAACGGATGATTTTTCTTGGCTCCTCGTGTATCTATCCACGCGACTGTCCGCAGCCGATACGGGAGGAATACCTTCTCACCGGTCCGCTTGAAGCGACGAATCGTCCCTACGCTTTGGCAAAAATCGCAGGTGTCGAATCGTGCTGGTCTTTCAACCGGCAGTACAAGGCGCGCTATCTCGCGTTGATGCCGACCAATTTATATGGTCCCGGCGATAATTATCACCCCGAAAATTGTCACGTTCTGCCTGCTCTGATACGCCGCTTTCATCAAGCTAAAATGAACGGCGACTCCTCTGTGGGGGTCTGGGGATCCGGAAATCCTCGGCGAGAGTTTATGTATTCGTCGGATGTAGGAGATGCCATTGCGTTCCTGCTTGGCCTGCCAGATTCGGATTTTGACGCCTTGACAGCCCCCGACACTGCGCCCCTGATTAATGTTGGCGTTGGTGAGGACGTCACAATTCGCGAGGTGGCGGAACTCGTCAAGGCGGCGGTCTGCTGGGAGGGCAATTTGGTGTTCGACACGACGAAGCCAGACGGTACTCCGCGCAAGCTACTGGACGTAACGCGCTTGCGTAACCTTGGCTGGAAAGCCAAAACGTCTCTTGGTGCCGGGTTGCAAGCGACGTATGAGGATTTTCTTCGCCTTCATGCGGCTTGATGTGGAAGCGCGCATCCAGGTTGGACTGCATGTCCGACCGGGTGCAAGCTCGCCCAGTCCGGCCAAACAGATGAGAGGGACGCATACATCCCGAGGCGGCCGCAATAGTGGCCTGTGCTGACGTTGCAGACCGGACCTCTCTGCGACCGGCGATGCAGAGGATCACCCAGAAGCTTGCCCAAGCCAAATGGGAAGGGAAGGAAGGCCGCATAACCGGCCGCACTGGAACGGCTGTGCGTGAGCGCCGTCAACTCAAGCCGCCAGTTAGAACTGCTCGACCTCGCGGGAGCCGCTGCTTACGAAGCTGGCATCGACAGGAAGGCCAACCAGGCCCGCATCATGCCTCGAGGCAGGCCTTATCCAAGGCGGTGCATGCGGAAATGGCGGGCGTCGACGTATGCTTTTCAACTCGCGCTTAGCCGCAGGCGGGATCGTGTCCCCCTGCGTGGTGGAGCTGGCGGCATTGGTCGCCGTGCTCTCCGGCATGGGCCGGGCTGATCGGATTGGTTCAGTCTGCGTTGTTAGCGCCGAACTCACTCGCCTCAAGGTCATGGCGCCACAAGCGCGGATTCGCGGCGCCGTGGTGCGGGCGTTTACAACTCATGCAGCAGTGGGTCTCGTTGATGGCGAAGCGGGCTGCCCTGAACCAATCGCTCGCGTCTGCGGCGCGCCAAGCTGTCGCAACGCGATCATCCTGACACTCTGGGATGGCAGTGGCAGGTGACCGCCTATGCGGTGAGCACGCTTGGCCTTAGCTCGATTGGCATCGACCCCAACCGGCCCTGGTCATCGCGCCGTGCCACAGCTTTTACCGCCAAGTGAAGCCGATCAGCTGCGACCGCTCGCCGCGACAACCCTGGCGCCAGACTATGCTCTGCTCGGCTGGTTCGAGCCCGTCGCCGCTGTGTTCATCCGCAGCATCGAATGCCATATCCACTGCAGCCTCGAATGAAATAACCGTCGTAGCTTTTCAGAGCGCCTCTCGGAGTTGTTGAAAAACCCGGAAGTCAATTGCCCGTTTTACCTTTTCGGCAATGTTGAGGCGTCTGAGAATGGCTCAAACGATACCCCGTTTGGCTTCATGCAATGTCTCGCCCAGTCCGACGAGACGGGCTGCGGCCTGACCCGTCGGCATGTCAATGACCGTGATTGCGCTTGCCGCAAGGAAACGACGCTCGTTCTTGGTCAGCGTCGCTGTATCGATTGCCGCAAAATGTGGGCCATTGGAGCGCTTCATGATCTGCCGGGCATAGGTGCGCAGCATCTGATCGTTGAAGCGGCAGCCGATGAAGAAAAGACCACGGCTGGCTCGCCGTTCCTTCACCAGGTCAGGGATCGGCGTCTGGATGTCGATTTCGCTCAGCACTTCAACGTAGTCGGAATCTGCGACGAGGAAGTTTGCGGCCGGCCTGGCACCGCCGTGAGGGGCGTAGAGAACCGTCTTCGCCGCTGGTGCGGATTCGAGTAATATCCCGGACAAATCGTAGGCTTTCGTCCAAATGTCACCGATCTCGTGCGCCCGTGTTACGCCCTGTATTTCGACGACGTCCGTTCGGCGGGTCTGTATTAGAGCCGCGCGCATGGCACCGTCGTACCAGCTGTCGACGATCACGGAGAGCGGCAGCGTTGCAAGCCAGGCATGCAAGATGGTCGGCACCACCGGGGCCGCGAATATTTCGGCCATCCAAGCTTGAAGCGTCCGGCGGTGCCGGCGCTGTTCGATATACTGCGCTACCGACCACATGTTGGTGCGAATCTTCGAAGGGGCTGGCGTGCGCTTGTTGAGCGCTGCGGCAACGGCTTCGGGGGTATGCGGTACGGGCGGTCCCGCGGAGCGGATCTCAAGCAGACCCGGGCCGAGATAGGGAATGACCTGATCGGCCGCGAGCGCTTTCTTCAAAAGGTCAAGCTGCCTTTCGGCAAAACTGTCCCGAATGACGACGAGATGGCCCGAGGTCATTGTGTTCATGCTCGTATCCCTTTGCCGCTCTCTTTGTGTCAACCCGAAGGTCAGTCCTCGCCGGAAATCTTCCTTGCCTCGACGGTAATCGGCAAAGGCGTGTCCCACGGAAGGTCGGGCAGAACTAACCGCCAGCCGTTCTTCAGCGTCACAGCCCCGCCCCATAAGTGTTCGTTGTCGACCTTGATGATCGGCTCTTCGAGATCCTTTTTGGGAATATATGCCGACAAGCCAGCACCGGTCCTGCGGATCATTACCCTCATCGGGCCGTTCCTTTGTTAAAGCCAGCACCGATTTCGGCACTGGAAGGAGTCCGGGCCGTCTCAAGGCTCATGAGTTCACGCGCACGCATGCCGACGACGGTGCCGCGATCGACCCATTCGACCGCATAGATGTAGAACTGCTGGAGAAAGGTGCCGATGTCGCGCACATAGCCCTCGTCGCCTTTGCGCACCAGATTTTCACCGATCTCCTTGCCCGGATAGGTGCCGTCATTTTTTATGTGGCGTGTGGCGCGGACCCGCTCACCCGGCATGAATCGCGGGGGTGTACGGATTTCGATGTCCTGTTCGCGTCCGAGGCTCATGGCCGTTCCTTTCTCTCGGCTGCAGCTTTCCAACAGGAGGTCAATAGTCCTGCGGAGGCGCCTCGACCGTGTCGGTAGCCGAAATGGAGGTCAGGCAGGGACGCAAGTCTTCGACACCGGACATACCGAGGCGCATTGCTGCGTTTCGAAGGTCCCCTCGCATTCGGTGCACTTTTTCGGATCGATCACGTAGATCTCGCCCTTGAACTTAATCGCGCCCGAAGGGCATTCAAACTCACAGGCACCGCACTGGGTGCATTGGGAAGCGATGATCTTAAAGGCCATTTTCAACTCCGGTTCGGTTAGAATGAGGCGGCTCAGGCCGTCGCAGCCAGTGGCTCACTCCCAAACTCGGCGGCGTAAAGCGCGCCGATCGCGGTCTCGATGTAGTCATACCCGTAAGCGTCTGTTGCTCGGATCCCACCTTCCTTGAGACGATCCTCGGGGCAATTTCCAATTCTCGCGCACAGCACGATGTCTACGCCTTCGAGCGTAGAGATGACGCCGTCGAGCCTCTTGTCCTCGGCCCGGCCGCCGAGGCAATACTGTTCGACCTTGCGATGACCGACGAAACTGATCCCTTTCGGAGAGGCCTCATAAACCTGGAATTCCTTCGCATGGCCGAAATGCTCGTTGATGCGGCCGCCACCCTTGGTCGCCACCGCTACCAGAAGCGATTTGCCGGAGCCTGCGGTCTTGACCATCCCGAGCGCCTCGCTCTTGGCCGCCAGGCGATCGCCCCGCTCGCGCGCGACCACTGCCCGATATGTCTCGCGCTTGCTGGCGTCGTACGTGACCTTGTCGGGAAGCCGGTCGAGCGTGAATTCCTGGCCACGATCCTCGCCGAGCAGGCCGACAGCATCGGCCCGGCACTGCCGGCAGTGGCGCATCAACTTGGCGCCGCCTTCGAGACGATCCTGAAGGGCCTTCAGCTCCATTGCCTTGGGGCCGCGCTGCCCACTCAGGCCGTAATGCGTACCGTGCGCCGGGTCGGAAATCAGCGGCATGACATTGTGCAGGAACGCGCCGCGCTCCTTGACCCATTTATTCACCTCGATCAGGTGCTCATCGTTTACGCCGGGGATCATTACCGAATTGATCTTGGTGAGGATGCCGCGCGCCGTCAGCATCTCCAGCCCCGACATCTGTCGTTCGTGCAGGATCGTGGCTGCCTCAACGCCGGTATAACGGCGGTTGTCATAGAAGATCCACGGATAGATCTTGGCACCGATCCGCGGGTCGACCATGTTGATGGTGATCGTCACGTGATCGACATTCATTTCGGCAAGCTCGGCGACGCGGTCTGGCAGCGCGAGCCCGTTGGTTGAGATGCACAGCTTGATGTCGGCGATTTCCTTGGCGACCCGTTGGAATGTCGCCTTTGTGTTCTTCCAGTCGTAACAGGCATCGCCCGGTCCGGCGATGCCAAGCACGGAAAGCTGCGGCACTTCGTTGGCAACCCCGATCACCTTGCGCAGCGCCTGGTCGGGCGTCAGCCTTTCCGAAACGACCCCAGGCCGGCTTTCGTTGGCGCAGTCAAATTTGCGATTGCAGTAGTTGCATTGAATATTGCAGGCTGGGGCGACCGCCACATGCATGCGCGCGAAATAGTGGTGCGCTTCCTCTGAAAAGCAGGGATGATCCTTGATCTTCTCCCAGACGGCCGAGTCCATCTCGTGCGGCTTCGCGGAGGAGCCGCAGGATGAAGATGCGCAGCCACCGGATTTCGCTCTCGCCGGCGACTGATCGAAGACTGTCGTGCCGGAAAGGCCCTGTAGCGAAATCATCGGTGCGGACATGGAGCGGCTCCGTGCGTGATGTGAACATCGCACTTCAGAGCGCAAGAGATATGCCAACCCCAAAAGCGGTCTTATCCGTCATGTTGGCTTTTACGTCGGCCTTTTGTGTCCAATTGTGTCCGTTTCCTGCGACACGGTTTTGTCAGGTCGCCGACAACGGTCAAAAGCAATGCGAAAAGTGACGTCTTGTCTCAGTTACGCCCGGTGCGGGCAGCAAGCGCGCCCCCACGTTTGATGTCATCAGGGACGTTTAGAACTTCTTCACTCCGATACGATGCCGGCGCAAAGCATAGCCGACCTGCCGCGGCGTGAGACCAAGAACACGAGCCGCCTTGGCCTGAACCCAGCCGGCTTTCTCCATCGCATCAATCAGCCGGTCGCGTTCCGTCAGACGCGGGTTCATTGCAGGGCAAACGGGATGGTGGGGGTCGCAGGTCTCGCCGGGCGATGCCTCATTCTGTGAGGGGCCGACTCGCATGGCAGGCAGCGGCGATCCAACCGGCATCATATTGCCACGTGCGAACTCGTCGACGGCATAGGCGCCGTGCGAACGGTCGACTCCTTTCCACAGAAGCGAAGACAGGCACTGGCTGTTCTTGCAGGCGAAATCCGACGCAGTTATTGTCGTTGAACGCGCAAGTGTGGCCGTCCGTCTCACACAATTCTCCAACTCACGCACGTTGCCAGGGAAATAGCATTGCGACATCAGGTCAAGCGCCGACGGCGTGAAGCCAAGATCGCGATGGTTCTCCTTGTTGAATCGGTCGAGGAGAGCGTTCGCAAGGCGTGGAATATCGCCCGGTCGTTCTCTGAGGGGAGGCAGGACTATTGGCACCACATTGATGCGGTAATAAAGGTCGGCCCTGAACTCTCCATTCCGGACAGCCGTCTCGAGGTCCTTGTTGGTGGCGCATATGAGCCGCACGTCAACTTTTAGGGTCCTGGTGCCGCCCACTCGCTCCAGTTCTCCTTCCTGCAAGACGCGCAACAGCTTGGCTTGAAAGGCAGGCGAAATCTCGCCGATTTCATCAAGCAGCAGGGTTCCGCCATTTGCCAATTCGAACCGGCCAGCGCGCTGCAGGATAGCCCCGGTGAAGGCGCCCTTCTCGTGGCCAAAGAGCTCCGATTCCAAAACGCTTTCGGGCAGTGCCGCGCAGTTCAATTTGACGAAGGATTTCTCCCTCCGATGTGAAAGCTTATGGATGGCCTGTGCAAAGAACTCCTTGCCGGTACCGCTTTCGCCTCGAAGAAGCACGGTGGAATTGGTCCTGGCCACGACCGAGACGATCTCCAGCACTTGCTTGAGCGCGGGACTTTCTCCTATGATTCCGTCGATCTTGACATGCGGATGTCGGGCCGAATGGGTCCTGTCCTCGTCGAGCGACTGCTCTGGTCTCGGTTGCTTCTCGATAAGTCGCTGACCAGCCGTGCTCAAAGTGCGATGCAGGCGGATGGTCCGGCCGACCAGATTGGCGACCATGGCCAGGAAACGTAAGTCCTCCTCGTAGCGGAACCTGGTGGTACCGTTCCTGACGCGGTCGATCGACAGCGTCCCGAAGATCTTTTCCTCAGCCTTTAGCGGGACACCGATAAACGCAGTTGCGACCGTGCCGCTGCTCGATTGAGGATCAGCCTGAAATAGCTCGGACGTGCTTGTGTCTTGTATGACGATCGGAACTCCAGTAGCGACGATTTTGTCTATTACAGCCTGGGGTATGACGCTGCCGGCGGCTGACTTAGGCACAGCACCGCCGGTAGTTGCGCTAATCTGCGGCTCTCCTTCAGCGTCCAGGACGACGATTGCGCCATCACGCATTTGCACAAACGAGGAGAGGATATTCGCGACATTGGCAAGCGTAATCTCCAGCCGGGTCGGGGCAGTCAGAATCTTCGATATCTCGTAGATTCCCCTGAGCAAGCTGTCCGCATTGCGCGCCGCTTCGACCGCAGGTTCAGGCGGAGTGTTCCGAGATACAATTTCACCGACCTGATCTGGAAGCATGTGAGCCATGCAAACACCTCAAGGGTTGTCCAAGGTGCTCCTCCCAACCCCTTTTTTGTACTTCGAGTTCCAGAAACATAGTATTTTCAGCTTTTCGGCAATTGTGAACAATATTGGCGGTCTTGACCGCAATTGCGAGCCTCTCGTTCTCGCTCTTTGCGCCAGTCATCCAAACTTGAAGAGTACGCCAAAGCCGCCGCGCGGGTAATTCCATACGATCTCACCGTTGGCCTCGCACAACACGCGACAGGTGCCGCATTCCATGCAGCCGTCGGAAGTGGTCTCCACCTGTCCCTTGTCGTTCAACTCATAGCACTTGGCCGGGCAGATGTGTGTCAGCGCGAGCAGGTTCGCGCTCGGCCTCTCGTGCGGTCGCACTTTGATATGCGGGCGGCCCGGATCGACCAGATAGCGGTTCTGATAAAGCTTCTCCTCGACTCGTAACTTCGTCACGGCCATCGTCATCCTGTTTCTCCTTCAGCGCCACGCGAGTGCCAGGCGGACCACATCGCTGATCAGCCCCCAGCGCGAACGCGCCTTGATGAAGGCAGCAGTGGTCGCCTTTTCCTTCTCGATTTTCGGGGTGCCGTCGACCCGCATGAAGTTCTGCGCGGCCTGCGACATCAACTGCGGGTATGTCATGAAGAAATTGCGGGAATTGGTGTGTATCAGGGCCGGCATGTCCTTATATTTCATCAGGTCTTTGACTACGAAGGACTTGTCCAGCATGGTCTTGTAGAGGGCGAGGTTCCTCCTGATCATCGGCTGGTTGCGGCCCTTGATCTCAATGATTGCCTCGCCCGCGATGCGGCCGGAAGTCATGGCGAGGTTCGAACCCTCGCGGTGGATAGCGTTGTTCAGTTGGGCGGCATCACCGACCGCCACCCAGCCGTCGCCGAAGAGCTGCGGAATTGCCTTGTAGCCACCTTCGGGAATGAGATGCGCGGAATACTCCTTGACTTCCGAGCCCGCGATCAGCGGCCGGATCGAAGGATGGTTTTTGAAGTTGTCGAGGAGGACGTAAGGGCTCTCCATTGTCTGGGCGAAATCGGAGACGAGGCAGCCGATGCCGAGAGAGATCGACTCCTTGTTGGTGTAGAGGAAGGCCAGTCCGGCCATGCTGCGGGAAATCGTGCCCGCCGCTTCGATCACGCAGCCTTCGTCGCCCTGGAGGCCGAACCGCTGCTCAATGACCTCATCGGGTAGAAAATGCATTTCCTTGACAGCGAGCGCCACGCTTTCTGGCTTCGGCATCTTGCGCAGGCCGGCCCGTGTACCGAGCAGCCCGTTGACACCTTCTGCGAGCACGACGACGTCCGCGTAGATCGGCCCGCCAGCCCGGTCGGTGCGCACGCCGATCACCTTGCCGCTGGCACTGCGGACAAGTTCGGTCACCGTCGTCTCGCACAGCACCGTCGCGCCGGCTTGGCGCACCTTGCGCGAAAACCACTTGTCGAATTGGGCGCGGATGATCGTGTAGCGATTGGGCTTCGCCTCGTTGAAATCGTCCGATCGATACTGCATCCCGGTGTGGGAGGTGTCGTCCATCACCCAGAATCGCTGCTCGACCAGATGCCGCTCGAGAGGCGCATCATCCCGGAAATCCGGAATGATTTGCTCCAACATGTCGGCGTACATGATGGCGCCCTGGACATTCTTGGAGCCCGGATACTCGCCGCGCTCCAACTGCAGCACCGTCAGGCCCTGGCTTGCCATGGTGTAGGCGGCCGCGTTTCCGGACATACCGGCCCCGACGACGATGGCGTCGAATTCTTGCTCGATCATGGCCCTCTCCCTTTAGCTCGCAAGCTTGTCGTGGCTGTGCGGCGACAGCCGCCGGGTGAAAGCTTCCGTCAATGCCGGCAGGAAACGGATTGCGTCGGTGACGATGCCGAGATGGGCAAATTCGAAGATCGGGGCGTTCGGGTCGGTGTTGATGGCCACGATCAAATCAGCCCCCTCCACGCCAACCCGATGCTGAATGGCGCCGGAAATCCCGGCCGCTATGTAAAGCTTTGGCCGGATGGTCTTGCCAGTTTGGCCAACCTGCCGATCGGCAGGCATCCAGCCCTTCTGGACCAACGGGCGCGAACAGCCATATTCGGCGCCGATTGCCCGCGCTAGATTCTTCACAAGCTGCAAATTCTCCGCTGAGCCGAGACCGAGGCCTCCGGCAACCACGATGTCGGCGTAGGCGAGATTTGCCTTTGCCGATTGGCGATCGAGGTTGAAGCCAAGGACTTTAGTGATGATCTCTTCCTCGGTCATTGACAGCTTGTGCCGGATGACACGCCCGACCGGCTTGTCCGTCCGCGGTGGCATGGCCATAACCCTCGGTCGTACCGTGGCCATCTGCGGCCGGTAGTTGAGCGTATAGATCGTGCATAGCAAGGAACCGCCGAAAGTCGGACGGGTCGCGGCGAGCGAACCGTCGACATCTACATCGAGTTCGGTACAGTCGGCAGTGAGCCCTGTCAGCAAGGTCGTCGCTACTGAGCCAGCGAGATCCCTGCCGAGCGTGGTCGCACCGAGAAGCAGGATCTCCGGTTTGTGGGTATTGACCAGATCCGTCATCGCCTTGGTGAAAGGCTCGTTGCGATAGTCGGCAAGCAGCGGTGCCTCGACGAGGTAGACAAGGTCGGCGCCGTAAGCAAAGGCCTCGGCAACGGCATGCTGCGTGGCCTCGCCCGGCGGTCCGAGCACGATCCCCGCAAGCTGGATGCCTAGCTTGTCGGCGAGCTTGCGGCCTTCGCCAAGCAGTTCGAAGGACACGGGATGGACCTCGCCGCGTTCCAGTTCGATGAAAACCCAGACGTGCCGATAGTCCCTAAAGTGCTCAGGCAATTCCCTCTTGATGCCGGCACGGCCGGCGGAAGGAGGGGCTTCGCGGTTCGCGTTCGACATCATCTCTCCTTGCCGTCCCGTCACTGGCCGCCGTCGAAGGCGAGTTCGTGTTCCAGCGCTGGCTGGCGGGTAAAGATTGCGGCGATCAGTTCGTCAGCGAGGTCGTGCTGCGTCTTGTCGGTCATGTCGATCTGCGTCGCCTTTTCCGCCTTCGTGGTTGGGGCGAAAACGCGCTTGACGACCGTCGGCGAGCCGCGCAGGCCGCATTTGTTGAGGTCCTCAATGCCAGCTTCGGCCGCGCTCCATTTCACGATCTGGCTGCGCGCGGCGCGCATGGCGTCGTCGAGCGAGCCCCTGCGGATTTCGTTGGTGCCTTCCAGCATTGTGATGAGGCAAGGCAGCCTGCTTTTCAGCATCTGCGTACCGCCTTCCGAACGGCGCTTGACGGTGATCTCGCGCGCATCGACATCGATAGAGTCGATCTTCGCCACATAGGTGAACTGCAGGAGGCCGAGGCGCTTGGCGATGCCGGGCCCGACCTGGGCGGTATCGCCGTCAATCGTCTGCTTGCCGGCGAAGACGATGTCCGGCGCGCCGAAGGTCTCGGCAATTCTCACGATTGCCCGAGAAAGCGCGAAGGAGGTCGCCAGCGTGTCGGAGCCGGCAAAACAGCGGTCGGTCAAGAGTACCGCTCGGTCGGCGCCATAGGTGAGCGCCTTGCGCAGCGCATCTTCTGCCATCGGCGGACCCATCGTAAGCACGGTGACCTCGCCGCCATGGGCGCCGCGCAATTTCAGTGCCTCTTCGAGGGCGAACAGGTCGTAAGGGTTGATGATGGTCGGCACGCCCTGGCGCATGATCGTGTTCGTCACCGGGTGGACACGTATCTGCGCGGAGTCCGGCACCTGCTTGATACAGATTACAATGTGCATTGCGTCTTTCTCGGCTCCAATCCGCAAGCGGCCCTGGCGTTCATCTCCTTCGCAGCATCATTCGTGCCAACCATTTTGCGTTGCTCTGTTCCTTTTGACATGGGTTGTTTTCTTCCGAAGGTGCCGTCGTGATGACCGGGTTTGTCGGCTTTTCGACATTGTCGCGTCGCACTCGTGTCGCGTTATTCTGTCCCGAACCGCCTCAGGATCGACTCGAACGGGACAAAGGTGTGGTCCCGAGTGGCCGGTTTGTCGGGATCGTGCTCTTTGAGCACCTTGAAGACCCGTTGGGTGAGTGGCGAGGATGTCGCGAAATCCTCATAAGCGCGTTCCAACGTCGCACGCGCCCGCGCGGCGATCACCCCGTCGGGAAGGCCGGCGAAATCCTCTTCAGCGAGATATTGGCCCATGCGCTTCAGGATATGCAGCCGTGAGACATTGAGCACCTTCGGATCATAAGAGATGCCAAGGGCTGCGAAGAACTCCTCCGCAGCCGACAGGCTCTTCAGCCGGGCGAGGATGTCGGTGACATCGATGGCGCGGCTTTCAGCGAAACAACTGCGCATTGCATTCTCCTGGGCCGGAAACGGTGGTCGGGTTTGCCTTGTCGCCCAGGCCTGGAGCTGATTGAAGTCCTCTCGCCTGGCTGGCAGATGGGGAAAGCTCACGCAGCTTCTTAACGATCCCGGGCATGACCTCGAGCACGCGGTCGACGTCCTCCTCGCCGTTGTTGCGCGAAAAGGAGAAACGGATTGCCCCGTGTGCCGCGCTATTGGGGATGTTCATCGCCACCAAGACGTGGCTCGGCTCCAGCGAGCCGCAGGCGCAAGCAGAGCCGGAGGAGCAGGCGATGCCCTCGCGATTAAGGAAATGCAGTATGCCCTCACCTTCGATATCTCCAAAGGCGATGTTTGCGGTGTTCGGCAACCGCTTTAGCAAATCGCCGGCGACGAAGGCGTGTGGGATGCGCTGGAGAAGTTCCTTCTCCAGGCGGTCGCGCAACGCCTTTACCCGTGTGTTCGCGTCGTCCATGAATTTCAAGGCAAGATCGGCTGCCACGCCGAGACCGACGATGCCTGGCGTATTCTCCGTGCCGGCGCGGCGGTTGCCCTCCTGGCCTCCCCCCTTGATCAGCGGACAGAAGCGCACGCCGCGTTTTACATAAAGTGCGCCGACCCCTTTCGGTCCGTGTAATTTATGACCGGAGAGAGACAGCATATCGATTGCCGTCGATTTCAAGTCGATCGCAAGCTTGCCGACCGCTTGCACCGCGTCGGTATGAAAAAGGGCGCCGACTTCCTTGGCCAACTCAGCAAGCTCGACCACCGGGAAGATCGTTCCGGTCTCGTTGTTCGCCGACATGATCGAGACGATCGCCACGCGCGGGGTGAGGGCGGCCTTATAAGTGTCGAGGTCGAGCCGGCCGTGGCGATCCACCGGGATCCTATGCACCTTGATGCCGCGCGTCTTCTCAAGGTGGGCGCAAAGCGTCAGCACGGCCGAATGCTCGACTGCGGAAGTCACGATCTCTGTGCGCTCAGGCATCACCTCGAGCGCAGAAAGGATCGCGGCGTTGTCGCTTTCCGTCCCGCCCGAGGTGAAGGTGATCTCGTCCTCGAACTCCGCTCCGATCAGCGTTTGCACCCGCAGGCGCGCCTTTCTCACCGCCGCCCCGGCGGAAGCGCCAAAATCGTGGCTCGACGAAGGGTTGCCGAATTGGTCGGTAAAAAACGGCAGCACTGCTTGAACGACTTCAGGATCGACCCGTGTCGTTGCGTTGTTGTCCAGATAAACAGGTCTCATGGATGTGATCCTTCTGCTGAGCGCAATCACACAAGGCGCACGCCCGGTCTGTCATGATGATGATGATGATGATGATGGTTAGCCGAAGGAGTTGCCGCCGCCACATTCGGCCTGCGCGCTTCTTGGCGCCGGCGCGGCAACCCGCCTCGACCTTGGTGCGCCAGCGTTGCGCCGGCTCGGCCCCCGGCAAGCGCGGTCTTTAGGCCACGGCGTTTTCGGTGCGCTTGATCATGGACTGTCTCTCCTTCAGGCCGGACGCGTTCGCGAACAGCTACGCATGGACCGTGCCAAAGAAGGGAATCATTTCAAAACAACATGATGGCTCTAACACTGCTATGTCGCATGTCCGACATCGGCGGGAATTGTTCAACGCGGAACGCCGTTGAATCGGGCGGGCGTAGATTCCGCCTCGCGTGAGGAGCAATCCTGTCGGGCCGTTCGCCAAGGATGCCCGCGCGACCGAGGCGTCCTGTCGGGTTTGTCGCGTGCGCGACACGGCACTGTTACGCCCCCGTTGCCCTGCTGAGATCTCGTTTGTCATTGTAGAATATGCAGAAAATTCTTCTGAGCTTCTTTCTGAGCCTTTGGCGCGGCTTTTGCGGTTCTCTCCTCGTAGGGCAGCGCGTGCCCGCGGCCGATATTCATCTCGCGGGTGACATCGCGATCGATGGAACGAAGGAAAGAAAGCAACATGTCAGGTCCAGATCAGCCACCCGCATTCCGAGCGATGTTTTCGTCCTCACGCAGACCTTCCATTTCGGGTTTCTTGAGACCGAGCGGCCTGCTGCGCTCGTACAAAGCCACGCGGCGTTTTCACATCGATCTACGCGGCGCCGCCTTTCGCGACGTTTTCGCCTTCACCATGCGCCACTGGAGCAAGCAGCCGGTCCGGCTCGCGATCATTATGATCGCGGTGCTGGTGGCAACGCTCCTTGACGTTCTGACGCCGCTCTATTCCGGACGGCTCGTAAACGCGGTCGCCCAAGGAGCGGCAGCCGACGCCGTCGTGTGGGATGCGGCTCTTGCGGCCTTTTCAATGTTGATCGCGCTCGCACTCGGCGCCGTCGTCATGCGCAACATCGCCTTCATTGCCGTCAATGACTTCATTCTGAAGATGATGTCGGACATCGCCAGCGACGCGTTCCATCGCGTCCAGCGCTTTTCGACCGATTGGCATGCGAAAACCTTCGCCGGCTCTACGGTGCGCAAGATCACGCGCGGCATGTGGGCGTTCTGCCTCCTTAACGACACGATCCTTCTTGCCTTGTTCCCGTCGCTTATCATGCTCGTGGGGTCGAGCGTTCTGCTCGGCTGGTATTGGCCGATGATGGGGCTGATCATCGCTTGCGGCTCGGTTGGCTATGTGGCGCTGATCATTATCCTGTCGCTCGGCTATGTGGCGCCAGCCGCAAACCTCGCCAACAACTGGGATACGAGGCTTGGCGGCTCGCTTGCGGACGCGATCAGCTGTAACGCGGTGGTCAAAGGCTTCGGCGCCGAGGTGCGGGAAGATCATCGCCTTGCGAAAGTCATCTCCAAGTGGCGGCACCGCACCCTCCGGACCTGGGTGCGCGGGACGGTCAGTGCTGCATTCCAGGGGATCATGCTTCTTGCGATGAGAGCGGCTTTGATTGGCTATGCCTTATTTTTGTGGTCGCGCGGCCAGACTACCCCAGGTGACATCGCCTTGGTGCTCGCCTCTTTCACCGTCCTATATGGCTACTTGCGTGATGTTTCCATACACGTGCGCAACATCCAGCGCTCTGTAAATGAGATGGAGGAACTGGTCCAAACCTACAGCCAGCCGCCCGACGTGGCCGATGATCCGGGCGCCAAGCCGATCCGGATCACGAAGGGTCACATCGATTTTGAGAGCGTCCACTTCCACTACGGCAATCATTGGTCGCCCTTTTACAGCGACTTGTCGATTTCGATTGAGGCCGGCGCGCGGGTCGGTCTGGTCGGCCCCTCTGGCTCCGGCAAGACCACCTTCGTCAAGCTCATCCAGCGGCTTTACGACCTGGATGCTGGACGAATCTTGATCGATGGGCAGGACATTTCGCGGGTGACGCAGGGTTCGCTACGCTCGCAGATCGCGATCGTACAGCAGGAGCCCCTCCTGTTCCACCGCTCGCTGGCCGAGAACATAGCCTATGGGCGGCCGGGTGCTTCTCGGTCCGATGTCGAGCAGGCGGCGCGGCTCGCCAGCGCGCATGACTTCATTGCGCGCCTGCCGAACGGCTACGGTACGCTGGTCGGCGAACGCGGCGTGAAGCTCTCAGGCGGCGAGCGCCAGCGTGTGGCGATAGCGCGCGCCTTCCTCGCCGATGCCCCGATCCTCATTCTGGACGAGGCGACATCAAGCCTCGACTCGGAATCGGAGGTGCTGATCCAGAAGGCGATGGAGCGGCTCATGGTCGGGCGCACCACGCTCGTCATTGCGCACCGGCTCTCGACGGTGCGGGCACTCGACCGGCTGCTTGTCTTCGACCGTGGTTGCATCACCGAGCAGGGCGACCATGACGCGCTGATCCGTCGCGACGGCATCTACCGCCGCCTGTTCGAGCGGCAGGCCTTGGAACTGACAAAGGGGTGGGATGAGACCAATGTGCAACACGGTTGAACGCGGCGTGAATTCAGCTTGCCTCCCCAGCAATCCTGTCGGGCCGTTCCTGAACGGGCGGCCCCAACCTGTCGTCGGGTTTGTCCAATCCACGACACGCTTGGTGCCGGCCTGTCTTCCTGACGCGCTCTTGAGCAAACCAATGAATGGGATGAAGACAATTTTTTATGAGCTGCGTCCTGCGTTCCCGGCACGGCGCTTGGGGCTTCCTCCTGAGGCGGCGGCCGCCGCGCGATCATTTAGATCCTGGTTGATGCGATCAATGGAGCGAAGGAAAGCAACGCGCCGGGTCCACGCGAGATCCGCCTTCTCTGGCATATGGGTGTCGCCAAATCGACACCCTCACAATATGCGCTCACCGCCCGCGTCGACGTCGGGAACAAGATCTTGATTGTCGTCTGCGCTCAACCGCTCTTATGCCGAACTCGAGGTGCAGGATACGGACCTGCGTCTCGCCGCGCGGGATTGCATAAGCTGGCTGCAGCGTCTCGCCTACCATCGGCATCACCGGCTCGGCTTCGAGACGTTCCGGAAACCCGCCGAGGCCGGCGCGCCGGCGATGCGGTCGTGGCCATCGAAGCGCGTCCCGACATGGCGCGGGCGTAACGACCGGCTTGCGAGGAAGGGGATCATGTCAGACCTTGCGCTGTTGCAGAAGAAGGTCCGCAAGCTGCAGTCGCGCGCGGGAGCCGCCAAGATGGAATTGCACGACCTTGCCGAGGACCTTCCGGTCAACTGGACCGAGATCGAGGCGGTCGCCTGGAAAGCCTTCGAGGTTTTTGCCGAGTTGGATGCGGCAAAGGAAGAACTCGCAGCGTTGGAGAATTCACAATGACGGGCGCTTTCGTCACCCGCGACGGCTCTCCCTGGACGCCGCACTATCTGACGGCGATCGATGGCGCGACCTGCATCGGCTGCGGCCGCTGCTTCAAGGTCTGCTCGCGCGAGGTCATGCACCTTCATGGCGTCGATGACGCAGGCGAAATCCTCGGCATCTGCGCGGGCGAGGACGACGACTTCGACGGCGAGCTCAACCGCATGGTCATGATCGTCGACCATGCCGGCCGCTGCATCGGCTGCGGCGCCTGCGGCCGCGTCTGCCCGAAGAACTGCCAGACCCACCTTGCGGCCGACAAGCTTGCTGCATGAGCTGGGGACAAGACCAGCAGAACGGCGCCACATTCGCCCATCACCGTGGCTGTTTCAGCACCAGCCAATGGCCGCCGACAGACCAGGCGGCGGCGTTCGACCGGCATGTGCTTGCCTGTGTTTTCTACCTCGCGTTCGAGGAGGTCGAGGCCGGCAAGGCGACCGCGACCGAAGCAACCGGCCTTTCGCGTGCCGACCTGCGAGATGTCATGACACGCTATTTCCCGGCTGTTCCCGTCAACGCCTTCGCGCTGGAAAAGCTGACCGATCCCGAGCCGGATATGGAGGAAGGGCTTCTGCGCGGCTTGCTTATTGGGCATGCCAGACCAGGCGATCCGGCGAGCACCCTCTTCGCCAAGATCATCGCCAGGCGCAGTTTGCGCAATGACCATCTGTGGCAGGACCTTGGCCTTTTCAATCGGGCCGAACTCAGCCGCTTAATGGCCAGGCATTTCCCGGCGCTGGCGGCCGGCAACACCAAAAACATGAAATGGAAGAAGTATTTCTATCGTAAGCTCTGCGAGGCTGAAGGCTTTTCGCTATGCACCGCGCCCAGTTGTCAGGAATGCGGCGATTTCGAAAGCTGTTTTGGCCCGGAGGAAGGCGAAAGCCATTTGGCACGGATCAAGAACGGGTTCGCTTTGGATTAAGAGCTGCTTTCGTCGCCGCCGCCGTCCGGGCTTGATTGGCATCGAAGCCGCACGCGCTTTTCCCGGCGACGTCGCGCGGAGGACGGGATGTTCAGCGCCTCACGATATTTCGCAACGGTGCGGCGAGCAATGTCGATCCCGGTTTCCTTGAGCCGCGTGGCGATGTCGTCGTCGGAAAGCACTTCGTCGGGCAATTCCACGGCAACCATCGCCTTGATTTGATGGCGCACAGCTTCGGCGGAGTACGCGTCGCCGCCTTCGGAGGAGCCGATCGCGACAGTGAAAAAATACTTCAGTTCGAACACGCCGCGCGGGGTCAGCATGTACTTGTTCGACGTTACCCGGCTTACCGTCGACTGGTGCACGTTGATCGCATCCGCGACAGTCCTGAGATTGAGAGGCCGCAGGTGGGCGACCCCATGTTCAAAAAAGGCGTCCTGCTGGCGGATGATTTCAGCCGCTACCTTGAGGATCGTCTTGGCGCGCTGATCAAGGCTGCGGATTAGCCAGTTCGCGTTTTGGAGGCATTCGTTGAGAAATGACTGGTCTTTCGAATTTTGGGCGCTTAGGCGGGAGACCTGGGCAAAATAGTTTTGGTTCATCAGCAGCCTGGGCAGCGTGTCTGGATTGAGTTCGATTTGCCACCCACCTCCGGGAGAGGGCTGGACCAAGACGTCGGGAATGATCGATTCAGGCCCTCCGGATTGGAATCGATTTCCAGGCTTGGGATCGAGCGCGCGGATTTCGTGCAACATGTCGAGAAGGTCGTCTTCATCGACACCGCAATGGCGCTTCAATGATTGAAAATCGCGTCGCGCCAGCGCTTCAAGATTGGCGACCAGCGCTGCCATTGCCGGGTCGAATCTGTCTAGCTGCCGCAATTGTATCTCAAGGCATTCGCTGAGAGTTCGCGCAAAAATACCCGGTGGATCGAACTGCTGCAAGGTTCCGAGAACCCGTTCCACAACAGCCTCCCGGACATTCAGGCTGCGGGCCAGTTCCGCAAGGTTCACCGGAAGGTATCCGGTGTCTTCCAGATGACCGGCAAGCTCGCCAGCTATTCGCCGCTCCAGCGGCGCGAATGCGCTGAGAGCGATCTGACGAGCGACATGGTCGTGCAATGTTTCGATGGACGTCCAGGTATCTTCGAACGCATGGTTTCCCCCCGGTTGGACATTGTTTTTGCCGCGGATTGATTTCCACTGCGAGGCCTGATCCGATATTCCGCCCGTGGTCGGCCCGATGCGCGGCTTCCCGGCCGAAATCGACGGAATGTCCTTCGGCGCCCGGTTTGATGCCCGTTCCAGAAAGGGGTTCTTCTCGATTTCCTGCTCGACGAACTGATGCAGTTCGGGATGCGCCAGTTGCAACAGGCGAATGGATTCCATCATTTGCGGCGTCAAAACCAACGATTGCTTCTGACGCTGAAGCAGGCTTGCTGAGGACTCCATGGTTAGCGTGAAACTCCTACCGAGCGACCCTTCGCCTTGTGCAAGGGGATTTTCGAGACGTTGACTCGTCTAGATCATGCAGCCGTCACGGCTTTGGCGGCTCTCAGCGTTTCAAGGACGTTCTGCGGCGACGATACGCCATAGGGGTCGGCCTCGCTGTTGTCGCAGAAACCGTTCTCCTCGAAGCACTGCTCCACTACGCCATTGTTGATCACGGCAGCGTAGCGCCAGGAGCGCATGCCGAAGCCGAGATTGTCCTTGGCAACCAGCATGCCCATCTTGCGGGTGAATTCGCCCGAGCCGTCTGGTATGAGCTGGACTTTCTTCAGCCCCAGGGCCTTGCCCCACGCATTCATGACGAACGCATCGTTGACGGAAACGCAGTAGATCGCGTCAATTCCCTCCTTCTCGAACTCGTCGTAGAGCATTTCGAAATCGGGCAACTGCAAGGTCGAGCAGGTCGGGGTGAAGGCACCGGGCAGCGAGAACAGGATGATGCGCTTGCCGCTGAAATAGTCGTCGGATGTCTTGTCTTCCCAGCGGTACGGGTTTGGCCCCTCGATGGACTCATCGCGAACACGCGTGCGAAAGGTGACAAAAGGAACCTTTTTTTTGACCGTCATCAATGTGCTCCTGGAGGAAAACTGGTGCGCTGCTTTTTCGGTTGAAACTGACACGGCATCGACCGCGGCCGGCAATTCGGTCGAGCGCCGCGCGTTTTGCGTCGACCTTGGATCAGCCATGGCAAAACCGCTCGCGAGCACGGGCGTTCTCGATTTGTGGCGGCACGAGAACGGTTTCACTACGCGCTTGTACGGGGCGTCGCGATGTCAGCAATGGTCTTACTCCTGGCCACCTTGTGATGGGTTCTGCCGAGTACGACGCAAGCGCCGTGCCATTTGATTTTAGGCTGGGGGTTCACACTGTTTTTTGCAGCGACACTCTTTGCCTTGAGCGGCCAAGACCGTGCCTTCGCCGAGAGCGAGCGCGCCCATAATCATCTGATCGTGAGCTCTGGGCAGAGGAGATCCCGTTTATGCGTATCAAGCCGCGCCCCCTCTTTGTCCGAAGCTGGACAAAAATGTCGGAAGTCGGACCGGAGGGTCGCCGGGTCGCCGGGTCGGCGAACACGTGGCTCGTATTCGAAGCGAAAATCTGGGCTCAAACTCGGAACGAGGGACAGGAGTCGATCGGGGTTAACCTGACGAGGGTCCCTATGGCCTCCGTTCTCAGGATTGAGACGGCTGACAGGCCCACGCGCTTCGCCCTACCGACGCCCGCGAGACCGCTTCGAAATCGACAACGGGTACAAAAAAGCCAGCACGTCCATTAGCAAGCTGGCCATGCCCATCTTCCTGAACTGCGCTTGCGTGAGGCGGGCACGGTCCTGAAGTGACGGGAAGACCGCCTTGTGCTCTCGGAGCATTTTGAAGCTGCCGCGACTTTGCCGTCGGGTTTGTCATGTCCGGGACACGGCTTTGCTCCGCCAGGCTTGCGGCTGCGCATTCGTTCAAGCTGTTGAATGATATGTAGAAAATCTCCTGCAGGGCTCTTTCCGCGCCGTTGGCACGACTTTTGAAGCTCTCATGTGAGACGGCAGGAGATACCGACTGGCGTCCATTCGTGAGTGCTCAATGCAATGAAGGAAGACGACATGTCAGGTCAGCGTCAGTTCAGTTTCTATCCGAAACGGGCATTGCCCGCGGAATGCAATATCGACCGGCGTGACTGGCGTCACCGTCACAACCGCCCGGCACCGGCCAATGGCCACCGATCGACCTGCAGATACGGTTCGACCAGAATGTGCTTGCTCCTGTCCTCTCGCCGGCGCTTGAGGAGACCGGCGAGCACTTCGGCGGCCAGCCGGTCTTTCGCGTGCCGCGCTGCGGATATCCTCGAAGAGATGATCGACCCCGAACCGCTGTGGAGCAAGAGCTTCATTCCGGTTCGCCGTTCGAAGCTGGAAAACGCCGCGTCTCCGACGATTTCGCTCGTCGGCTCTTTGGCGGACAGGCAGCGGTCTGGCCAAGAGGGCAACAAGCTTGCTGGATGGCCAAGATGCCATGGTGCGCGGCCTGGTTAGTGGTTAGACGGCAGGAGAAATGCAATGGCGATCAACCCGGTTCCAGATCATGTCCCGCCCGAAATGGTGAGAGACTTCAGCCTGTTCACATCGCCAGGCATGCCACCAACGCCCAACGGGGATCCACACGCAGCCGTCGCTTGCGCCCATGACGGGCCTCCGATCTTCTATTCCCCCTACAACACGCAAGATGGCCGGGGCACCTGGGTCATCACCCGCGCCGCAGACCAGCGTAAGGTGCTGCAGGACACTGAAACTTTTTCCAGCCATCGCAGCATCTTCTCCTCCATACTGGGCGAAACCTGGCCGACGATCCCGCTTGAGCTCGATCCACCGGCCCATGGCGCATTTCGCTCACTGCTCAGTCCGCTGCTTTCGCCCAAGCGGGTGACGGCACTGGAACCGGCTGTCCGTGAGCGAGCGATAGCCCTGATCGACCGGATCACCGCATCGGCCACGAGCTGCGACGTCATGAAGGATTTTGCCTTTCCGTTCACTGTCAGCATCTTCCTTCGCTTTCTGGGGTTGCCGGATCAGGGACTCGATACATTTGTCGGCTGGGCGAAAGATCTGCTCCACGGCGACGATGTGGAACGACCTGTGGCTGCCCGCAAGATTGTGGCTTTCATCGATGAACTTGCAACCAATCGCCGCAAGGATCCGGTCGACGATCTCATGACCTTCATCGTGCAGGCACAGATCGAAGGCCGCCGGCTAACCGACGGGGAGATCCGTGGCATCGGCGTGCTTGTGTTCGTCGCGGGACTTGACACTGTCGCAGCAGCTATTGGCTTTGACCTGGCTTATCTAGCGCGCAACCTCAAGGATCAGGAACTGCTGCGCAGCGAACCGGACCGCATCCTGCTCGCAACCGAAGAGTTGCTGCGGGCCTATCCGCCCATTCAGTTGATCCGCGTGGCTACGAAAGATATCGACTTCGAAGGCGCGCCGATCCGAAAGGGAGACTATGTTTCGTGCGCCACGATGATTGCAAATCGCGACCCGGAGGAATTCGAATCCCCCAACACGGTCGATCTGGCGCGAGAGCACAACCGCCACGCCGCCTTTGGCTATGGTCCCCACCGTTGCCTTGGCTCACACCTTGCCCGGCGCGAGATTGTCATTGGCCTGGAGGAGTGGCTGGCGCGCATACCGACCTTCCGGATCAAGGAGGGTACAGCGCCCATCACCTGTGGCGGCCATGTGTTCGGGATCGAAAATCTGATCTTGGACTGGTCATGACCATCGCCGAGCCATGCCAAGACAATGGAGGCAGCGCTATGCGCATTATCGTCCACAATGCCAAATGCCAGGGTCACGCGCGATGCTGGGCGCAAGCGCCGGACATCTTCAAGCTTGATGACGATGGCTACATCCTGCCCGGTGACATTCAGGTTGCGGAGGGGGAGCAACTGCTTGCGTCACAAGGCGCGCGATCCTGCCCCGAACGTGCGCTGGAAGTCGATCGCACATCGGCAGCGCGGTTCGGACCAGCCGCCATGCAACCAAGAACTGGGGAAGCTTAGGTGGAATCGACGAGACGTGGCCCCACACCGCAAAGCAAGATGTCCGGCCGCTTCCCTGCCTACCTTCTCTCCGGCGTCGAGACCTCAATGACACGCACGCAACACGTGAAGTTCGTCTCCGTTCTGGCTTCTTCAGTTGCCGATCGGTTCGACCTTGCACGCACCTAGAGGCACGAAACGCCTCTTCCAATCTCAAATTTGCGACAGAGCGATGGGCCAGGCAAAAATCACCGAACTGCGCGACCGCGAGGCGATCCGCGACTGCCTTTATCGGTACTGCCGCGGCATAGACCGCGCGGATGAGGCTGCGCTGCGCAGTGCATATTGGCCCGATGCGCATGACAATCACGGTGCCTATCGCGGCTCAGCCGAGGGCTTCTTTGAGTTTGCGCTTGGTCTCTTCAAAACCGGACCGCGCTTAATCCACCAGATCACGAACGTCTTGATCGAATTCATCGACCCGCCGGAGGCAGTGGTCGAAAGCTATTTCACCGCGCTGCAACGCGGACCAGACAATGACGGAGAAGCACGCCAGGTGCTTCTCTGCGGCCGTTACTGCGATCTTTTTCAGAAGAGGGAAGGGGCGTGGCGCATCGCCGAACGGACCGTCGTTTACGATTGGATCGAAGAGCAGACCCCACCAGCGGTCCCCGAGGCAGAACGGTTCGGCTTGCGGCAACCGATCGGAGCAGCGCATCCCAATGACCCGGTTTACGCGCTCAGGAAGCGCCGCAGCTCGTCATCAAAATGAAAATGCCATGCATGTCACCACAATGCTTTCCAAGGCTCCCAATTGCGGAGCCGCGTCGCGGGAGCGGTCGCGGAACGCAACACGTCTACCCGGTATGGAAACTCGCCGTCACCAGGACGTCCGCGACCGGTCTTGCGGCTGACTCGCGTCGATATCTCTGACGCTGGCTGCGGAGAGGTTCATATGAAGCAGGCAGGACGGGTCGTCATCATAACGGGAGCGGCAGGCGGAATCGGCCGTGCGCTGGTCGAGATCGTTGCCGCCGATGGAGACATCGTCGTTGCGGTGGACCTTCCTGGCAGCGGCGTTCTTGAACTGGCCGGCGGTCTCGGCCATCCGCATCTGGGCCTCGAATGCGATGTCTCACGAGAAGAGGACATTGTCGCCCTATACGGCCACATCGAAGCGCAGTTCGCGAAAATCGATGTTCTCGTCAACAACGCGGCGATAGGACCCGCCATGGCTGCGACTATCGACACCGGTTTCGAGGCCTTCCGACGCGTGCTGGCAACAAATCTGATCGGGCCTTTCATCATGGCCGGCGAAGCGGCGAGCCGCATGCAGCCCGGCGCTGCCATTGTCAACGTCGCTTCGCTGGCGGGCGTGCTCGGCAATCCCAAGCGCAACGCCTATGCCAGCTCGAAGGCAGGCTTGATCGCTCTCACGAGATCGCTTGCATGCGAGTGGGCCTCGCGCGGCATCCGCGTAACGGCGGTAGCGCCAGGATACGTGCGCACGCCGATGGTGGCGGAACTGGAACGTGCGGGCAAGATGGACCTCGCGGCCGTGCGCCGCCGCGTGCCCATGGGGCGAATGGCGCGCCCCGACGAGATCGCTCGGGCCGTGCGTTTTTTGGCCAGCGCACAGACGGGCTACATCACAGGATCGGTGCTGACGGTCGACGGCGGTTGGATGTCGTTCAACCAGCCGGGCGACGCGCACCCGCCGGTCGACGAGACGCCTCGAGCCGAACTCTTCCGGCCGGCCGAACGAACTGGCGCGCGCACAGTGGTCGTGACGGGCGGCGCGAACGGTATAGGCGCCGCCGTCGTTCGCCGCTTTGCCGCGAACTCCGACACAGTCGTGATTGCTGATAAAGATGGTGCTGGGGCGGCAGAACTCGCTGGTTTGCTGGGCGGCAGGCACGTGGCGAAATCCGCCGACTTGGCGGTCGAGAGCGAGGTGGTGGCCCTGTTCGAGGAAATACGGGGGCGCTTCGGTCGCATCGAGATCCTCGTCAACTGTGCTGCTATTGCCGATACGTTTGTGCGAGGGATCGAAATCCCGCGACAGATCGAGCGGGTACTGGACGTCAATCTCACCGGCACCTTCACCTGCGCGCGCGAGGCGATCAAGTCGATGGACGCCGGCGGCGTAATCCTCAATCTTGGATCGATCAATAGTTTCCTGCCCTTCGTGCCGCGCCATGCCTATGGGGCGTCCAGGGCGGGTATGAACATTCTGACCCGGTGCATGGCGGCCGAACTCGGGTCGGTCGGCATCCGAACGGCCACCGTCGCTCTTGGCTATATCCGTACGCCTGACATTGCTCAGCTGATCGAGTCCGGCTGCATCGATTCCGTAGCGATCAAACGGCGCATCCCGATGGGGCGGATGGGAGAGCCCGAAGACGTCGCCGAGGCAGTGTTCTTTCTGGCCTCGCCTGATGCCTCATACGTAAACGGCTCGACCCTCTACGTGGACGGCGGCTTGACCTCGTTGGCTGACGCGCGAAACGCCCAGCCAACCGATCAAGAAAATCCAACCGAATGTTCGCCGGCGACCGGTTGCGGTTCGTCGAAGCCGACGAGGTTCGAGGATTGAGACTGCGGCTGCAAGGCACGTGCCAAGCACGGCTTGCCAAGTGATCGTCTTCATCGGTGACGGAAAACTCGTCATCAGGGTCGAATCACTAGCCAGGTTTTGGCGCTTGCCTGCGGCCGCCGAACGATAAGCGGCTTTGCGCAAGATCGTCGACTACGTCGCCGCCAGGCCGGATCGATACCGCGGCCCACCCGCAATCGGCACAAGTCGAAGGCTTGATTGGCCACTTTGTGTAAACGAGGGACACGCCATGGAATTCGCGACGTTCATCTTGGCGGCCCAGCGAGGCTATCATCAATCGTGCGACAGCGTCATCGGTAATTCCATAGAACAGACAATCGCTTCGGAGCAGGCTGGCTTCAACACCGCTTGGTTCGCCGAGCACCACTTCAACAATTACAGCCTGGTTCCCTCGCCCTTGATGATGGTGGCGCACTGTGCTGGCCTTACGAGCACCATTCGCCTTGGCACCGGTGTGTGTGTGCTGCCGCTATATCAACCGCAGCGCCTGCTCTCCGAGATCGGCTTTGCCGATATCGTTTCGAACGGCCGCCTCGAACTCGGCGTCGGCTCGGGATACCAGCAGTTCGAGTTCGAGCGCTTCGGCGTCGATGTCGATCAGGCGCCGGCCGTGTTTGCGGAATACCTGGATATCCTTCTCAAGGGCCTTAACCAGAAGGTCTTCGAGCACAATGGCCAGTATGAGAAAATACCTTTAACGGCGATTTCGCTGCGCACCATCCAAAGGCCAGCCCCACCGATCTGGATCGCCTGCGGGTCCGCGCGAAGCATGTGCCGGGCCTATCGTGAGGGCCACAATCTTTTCGTCACGGCGTTCCACAACGGCTTGGAAAACTTGAGAACGCTGCGTGAGACCATCGAGGCAGCAGCGGCCTCGCGGGGTAAGGATGTCACTGCCGCCAAGGTAGGGCTTCTGCGCTGCTGCTATGCCAGCGACGATCAGGCGGAGTTCGACAGCTATCTCGACAACGCCCGCTTCCAGCGCCGGCTATCTGAAGCACTTCATCAGCGCCGCCAGCAGAGCCGGGACGGCTATCTGCTGCAGGAAACACCGACGAAGCAGGATCTGTCGTTCGAGACCATGCGCCAGAACCTGCCGATCGGCAGCGTAAGTCGCGTCATCGATCGCCTGCTGGAAGAGATAAGTATCCTGAAGCCGGACCAGATCGCAATTCAGACCCAATTGGGAGATTTCGACCAAAAGACGATGCTACGCCAGATTGAGCTCTGGGGAGACAAGATCATTCCAGCGATCAACAAGTCGCTTGGTTAGGTCAAGGCTTGAAGCTTGGGGCGGGCCCCTGGGGGTGTTGAAATCTCGTATGCCGATGCTCGACACTTCGTCCATGAGGCATGGGTAAATAATCAAGCCGACTGGCGATTGCCGGGATCGAAGACCAACGTCGTCCGTCCTTGCCTGCACGGACCGCCGGTCTTCCGCTCCCTGGCCATCTCGCTTGAGACCGTTGATCGGCAGCCCGGAACGGCCGCCATGGCGTAGACGAATAGCCACTCCCGCGACCCTTCTTGTGTCCGAAGTTGGACGAGGATGTCGGAAGCCCGACAAATGGTCGAGAGGGGACCTGGCGCGCCGGTATGGAGAACTGGTGCGGCGCAGGTGGTTCGCCAATTCGGCACGCGCCTTGCTTCATTGATTCTGTATGGGTGCACGACAGTGGCGGATCGCCAATCGGCGGGCAGAGCGTGCGTCACTGAAAGTACTTCGTGCGGCAGCGATGACAGGCTTGTCGGCTGGATAGCGTTGGTGGAGGTGAGACCGCATGGTGGAGAGGCAGTCTGGTGCGCAGACGCGAGAGAGCTTGCGCCGAATGATCGCGTCCAGTGAACTCGCCTTCGCAATGGAGGCTCATGACGGCCTTTCGGCGGCGATTGCCGAGCGCGCTGGCTTCAAGGCGCTCTGGGCGTCCGGCCTCTCGATTTCATCCAGTCTCGGATATCGAGATGCGAACGAAGCTTCCTGGTCCCAACTCGTCGATGTCGTTGAGCGAATTTCCGACACGGTGGACATTCCAGTCCTCGTCGACGGGGACAGCGGGTTCGGGAACTTCAACAATGCCCGTTTGGTCGCCCGCAAGCTGCGCCAACATGGCGCGAGCGGCATATGTCTCGAGGACACGGCGTTCCCGAAAATGAACTCGTTCATCGGTGATCGGCACCCGTTGGCCGATATTCCCGAGTTCTGCGGCCGGCTTAAGGCGGTGAAGGACCAAGTGCCGGATGCGGAGTTCGTTCTGGTCGCCCGGATCGAGGCGCTCATCGCCGGCCGCGGAGAGGATGAGGCGCTGGCGCGAGCACAAGCCTACGCTGAGGCCGGCGCCGATGCTATTCTGATTCATTCCCGCAAGTCCAACGCTGAGCAGATTTTCGCCTTCACGCGCGCCTGGCAGAACCACCTTCCGGTCGTGATCGTGCCTACGAAATATTACCGCACACCGGTCTCCGCGTATCGGGCGGCCGGAATCTCCACGGTCATATGGGCGAACCATAACATGCGCGCGGCGATCTCGGCCATGCGCCAGGTCTGCGACCGCATCCTCCGCGAAGAAAGTATCGCCGGTATCGAGGACGAGGTGGCGACGCTCGACGAACTCTTCGATCTCCTCAACTACCAGGAACTCTCAGCGGCGGAAGAGAAATATCTGCCGCAGACGGCGACCAGCGTGCGGTAGCAGGCCCAGCCCGTCTTTTGAAAAGCAAAACGAAAACAGGAGCGCACATGCTTGCGCATCGGACAAATCTGTTCGGTACATCGGGTACCGCCGCGGCGCGCGCTGCCGCAAAAGCGGCGGCCGATGCTGGCAAGGAGATCATCGATCTGACCGCCGGCGAGATCTGGAGCGAGCTTGCACCCACGATTCGCGACGGCGCGATCGACGCCATCAATAAGGGCGTCAATCGCTACACTGATAGCGTTGGCATGGTGGAGTTGCGCGAGGCACTGGCGCGGAAGATCTCCCTCGATACCGGACAGATCTGGAAGGCCGAGGAAGTTGCCGTGACGTCCGGAGCGAAGCAGGCCTTGTTCAATGCCGCAATGGTGCTGCTAAATCCGGGCGACGAGGTCATCATCCCGGCGCCCTACTGGACAACGTTTCCGGCCCAGGTGCTAATCGCCGGCGGCACACCGGTCTTCGTCGACACCAAGTCCAACGGTTACGTCCCGCGCCCCGAACACATCAAGGAGGCGGTCACCGAACGCACGCGGGCGATCGTCGTCAACACGCCCAGCAATCCGGCCGGTGCGGTCTACGATGTTGAGACTCTGATGGCCATCGCTGAATTGGCGGTCAGCCGCAACCTGTGGATCATTTTCGACGAGTGCTATGGTGACTTCGTGCATGGGGGTCATACCCACCATCCGATCGTCTCGGTCGCTCCCGAAATTCGAGCACGCGCGCTGATCGTCAACTCCTTCAGCAAATCGCTAGCATTGACCGGCTGGCGCATCGGTTATCTGGCGGGTCCAAAAGGGGTGATCAATGCCGTCAAGGCCCTGCAATCGCACACCACTTCGAATCCAAACGTAATTGCCCAGCACGCGGTGCTCGCCCATTTGCAAAGGGGTGGCTCGGACTATGAAGGCAAGCTGCGTTCACGCCTGACAAGCGCCAGACGGGTCGGTCTCGACGTGCTTTCTTCGTTGACGCGTGTCCCGGTCGCCAGGGCGCAAGGGGGCTTTTATTTCTATCTCGACCTTTCCCATCTGCTGCGACCGGGAGCGGAAGACGGCGCCTCAACGACAGCCGACGATATCGTGACGGGTCTGCTTGCCGAAGCTGGCGTCGCAGCTGTGTCGGGCACCGCGTTCGGCGACCCCGCCGGCCTGCGCCTGTCCTATGGAATTCCACCTGAAAAACTCGCGACCGGCCTGGCCCGGCTCGTCGAATTCCTCAACGCCTGGAAATGACACCGCAACACAACGAAAGAGGTGAATGAGATGCCTCCCGCTGCTCCCAGGAAAGCCGTCATTCTCGCTGCCGGCTTCGGCTCCCGCCTGCGTCCGCTGACCGATCTGTGTCCCAAGCCCCTCGTCGAAGTCAACGGCACACCGATACTTCACAATGCACTGTGGAACCTTCAGGCGGTGGGAGTCGAAGAGGTAACGATTGTTGTCGGCTATCGCAAGGATGCCATACGCCATGCCTGTGGCAAACGCTTCGGCAGACTTGAAATCAACTATGTCGAGTCCTCGGTCTTCGACAAGACAGGGAGCGCCTACTCGCTCTGGCTGGCACGCGACACGCTTCTTTCCGGCGACTGTTATCTCCTCGAAGGTGACGTCTTCTTCGAAGAAGATGCGCTGCGCCACCTGATCAGGGTGGAGGCGGCCAATGCCGCCGCGGTCGCGCCGTTCGATCCATCCATGGAAGGGTCCGCGGCCGTCCTTTCCGGCAACGGCTTCATATCCGAAGTCCGGTTGAAGCAGACGGCAGCAAATCTGGCATCAGGCACCCCGGTGCTCTTCAAGATGATGAACCTCATCCGGTTCTCTGGCGCCGAACTCCAAACGGTGATCGTCCCGGTCCTCCACGACCTGATCGGCTCGGGCGCGATCAAAGCCTATACGGAGGAGTTGCTCGCGCATCTCATCGAGCAGCGCGGGCTGCAACTCGCCGCGGCGCGATGTGACGATTTGCGATGGTACGAGATCGACAGTGAACAGGACCTGCGGGTGGCGGAAAGAATTTTCGCCCTCGAGCGACCTCACAGACACAGTGCCGGCGCGCCGGCCGCCGTTGCGGGGGTAGGAGGATGATCCGCTATCTGTTCGATGCTGCAAATGCCATTACGGCCCTTGGGCTGATCTTGGCCACCACGGCGATCTACTTTGCTTTGATCGGGCGCTTCGAGATTGGCATCTGTTTCGGCTTGTGGGCTCTTTTGGCGGATGATGCCGACGGCATGGTTGCGAAGAGTTCCCCGAACCGGTCCGCTTTGATGGCACAGCTGGGTGGCACGTTGGACGGGCTGCTTGATTTGGTCTACGCAGCCGTCTTTCCAGCGGTTCTCATTTTGTCCTTCAACGCGTTCTCCGTTCCCGCATTGTTGGCTGCCAATTGCCTCATCCTGTCAGGGGCTCTGCGCCTCAGCTATTTTTCGACGTTCGGACTGGACGCTGACGGATTCGGCAGAGGATTGCCGTTGAACAATAACCTCTTCGTGTTGGCATTGCTGTTCGTCGCCGACCGTCACTTGCCGGTGAAGGGCCTGGGCAACCTATTGATCGGTGCAGGGTTTGTGCTGTCGGTCCTGCATCTTTCAAACTTCAAATTTCCGGGTACCGGCAGTGCGTTGCGCTTGGGCAACCTTACACTCGCCGCAGCCGGATCTGTCGCCTTGCTCACAAAGCTATAGGGAAGAGAATACATGGAAAACTCTTTCGAGATCGAAACTCGCACCGTCTTTGATCGCTACCAGCGCCAGCAGGAGAATGACGACCACATATTCGACAGGTTGGTCTCTCTAATCGAGGAGGAATATTTCGGCCTGCCAACCGGCAGCTTCCGCGGCCTTGATGTCCTGGACGCGGGCTGCGGCTCCAACGCGAATGCGTCCTATGCGTTTCTCGACAAGGGGGCACGAAACGTTGTTTCGCTTGAATTGAGCAATGATTGGATGGATTGCGCGCGCAAACGGCTCAGCCGATTTGGGCCGCGCTCGGAACTGGTCGCTGGTAGTGTGCTCGATCTGCCGTTTGACGACTTCAGTTTTGATTTTGTCCATTGCGCAGGGGTTTTGCCGCACACCAGCAATCCGAAAAAAGGCTTTGAAGAGCTTGCCCGTGTAACCCGCCCCGGCGGCAGCTTCTTTTTGACGATTATGGGTACCGCCAACGGCGTCATTTACCGATGCATCAATCACTTGCGAGAACTCTACCAAAGCGACGAGCAATTCCGCAGTTCCATTGACAATCTGGATGCATCCACCGCACGCGAAGCCATCAACTGGATCTTGAGAATAAAGGACGGCGAAGAGAAGGAATATATACCTGGCGAAAACGAATTCTTTCGGAGTCTTTTTGATGATGATTTGTTCGTGACGATCCGGGATCGCTTCCAGGCGCCGACCTATCACGAGTTCGCCTTCACAGAGGCTCAAATCCGAGGTTGGTATGGCGAGTGCGGCTTCGAGAAAATCCGCAGGATCTCAAGATATACGAGAAATTTCCATAACCTTCGGCGTTTTCTCGCTCCGATGTACCGTCATTATGACCACCCGCTGGCCCGCTTCTGGTTCGGCGATGGCTGCATCCAGATGATCGGCGAAAAGCCGAGCACGTAGTCGGCGTTATTCGTGCCAAGAGAGCGACCCCAATGTGCGGAATCTTTGGGATAGTCCTCAAAAACGAGGGAACACCCGTTTGTGCTGCGGCCGTTGAGCGTTGCGCTGACGCTCTCGCTCATCGCGGACCTGATGCCAGCGGCCTATACATTAATCAATCGGTAGCATTCGCGCATCGACGGCTATCGATTGTCGACGCTCATTCTCGAGCCAATCAGCCCTATCGCGATGCCAATACCGGAGTGGTGGTAACGTACAACGGCGAGATATTCAACTATCGGGAAATTAAAGCTGAATTGAGGGATATGGGCTTTTCCTTTTCGACGGTGTCCGACACCGAGGTTCTAATTCTTAGCTATATTGCTTGGGGAAAGTCATTCCTAAATCGCCTTGACGGGATATTTGCCTTCGCGCTTTTCGATCCACGGAAATCGCTTGTTCTCATCGCCCGAGATCGTTTGGGGGTAAAACCCCTCTACTACACGATTTGCGATGTTGGGCTTCTGTTTGCGTCGCAGCCGAACGCTCTCATTCGCTGGCCGGGCGTAATGCACGGACCTGACATGATCGGCGCGCTCAGCTTTCTATCCTATCGCGCGGTTGTCGGCGCCAGAACGCTGTTCGCCGGGATCTCCAAGTTAGAGCCCGGACATCTCCTCGAAATAAGAAATGGGCGACACACGTCCGAACGTTGGTGGAATCTGTCCGCGCGAATTTCGCGATCGAAGCCGGACTATTCCGACATAAGGAGACTATTTGGAAGCGCCGTCGAACGTCAGCTGGTGGCTGACGTACCGGTCGCCGCATTGTTGTCCGGTGGACTTGACTCGAGCATCCTGGCCTATGAGGCATCCGCTCGCTCCCAAATCCGTCCGGTCTGCTATACCGGCAAGGTCGAGACCCCCGATTATGACGAAACGGCCTATGCGATGGAGGTCGCCGCCGAATTCGGGCTCACTCACCGGGTCGTCCCAATTGGAGAACCTTCCGATATCAACGCTGTAGCGGAGCTGGTTCGCCTGCGTGGACATCCGCTTGGAATGCATAACGAAACCGCCATGTTCACGCTCGCAAAGGCGATTTCGAAGGAGCACAAAGTCGTACTCACGGGCGAGGGCGCCGATGAGATTTTTGCTGGTTACAGCCGATTGTTCCGTACACCGTATGATTACAACCGAAGCAAAATCATCACCGCATTGCCACCTGCTCTTGCTCAGATCGCACGTCGACGCCTTGGACTCGGCGTCCATTGCAGTCAGCTGCAGTTCTTCCTGGAGCGCTATAGCTACTTCCCGGCTGATGAGATCCGTTCACTTGCTATCGATGGCCAGATGCGAACCGAGCACGAGATGGAGCTCTTCGATCATTTCTCGACTCAATTTGCGGAGGCGGGCGGAGATTTCTTTAGCAAGATCTCATATGTTCTCGTCTCTACGCATTTGCCCGCGTTGCTGGAAATGGTTGACAACACCACAATGGCAGCTGGGCTTGAAGCTCGCGTCCCCTATACCGATCACCAGCTCGTCACCGCCGCAATGGCGATGCCCGGCTCCCAGCGGTTGAGGTGGAGGTCTCCAATCGCTTCGGCCCAGGCACTTTGGCATCCGGTTGCTTCCTTCAGTGAACGTCTCGACGTCTCAAAATACCCCTTGCGAAGGGAATACCGGAGCGTCTTGCCCAAATCTGTTCTATCTCGCAAAAAGATGGGATTTCCGCTTCCATTGGGCCAGTGGGCCGTGGGCGAGGGAGCAACGGAATATCGAAGGCTGTTGTTTGATAAGGACTCTCCGCTGGGAGATTTGTTCGACCCTGCTGCTTTGCGGCGTTGGTTCAAGGCCGGACGACGAAATCCTTCAGATTCGTTTGGCCGGAAGTTCTGGCTGCTGGCCAACCTTGGGATATTCTTCAAAGAGGTATTCTCATGACGAATATCCGAGCCCCCTATAAGCTCCGGATGACGCCGATATGAACGCATACGGACATTTCGATCGCCTGTTCGTCGTTTTCATTTGGGGATGGAGGGGCTTCCATTCGTACTTTTTGCGTCTTGTAAGAAAGGAGCCCCGAAATGGTAGGTACAACTCGTGCCGTTTTTATCCTCGATTTCAGAACGCCAAAAATACATCTGTGGAGCGGCAGTTACGATGCACCATTGGTCCCGATCAGCGGTCAGCCGCTCTTGGACCGTCTCGTCAACGCCTGTTCCGAAAACGGCATTGAAGATGTCGCTCTCGTTGAAAATTTAAGCAGCGGCATATCCGAGAGGTTTTGCCTACAGGACAGCACAAATACCCTTTCGTGGCGCGCTGCGCATCACAGCGACCTCATTGAGAGGCTACGGGATCATGAGGGTGACACTCTCCTAATATGGGGAACGCCGTTTTTCGACAGCGAGGTTCTTGACGGAATCGATACCGACAGCGGATTGCGCGGCTCTGCCTGGCGGCCCGACGCACCGACCGGGATTTATCGATTGAGTGCGGATGTTCTACGCAATTTTTTACCTGAAAGCCACGGCGCGGCATCTGACGTTCGACGTCAGACCTTGAGCACGTTAGCCGTGGGTCTGTCCGGGCTGGAGATGGCGCTCCCTGCAGATGAGTTGAATGCTGGCTCCGAACTGCTCGATATTCGCGACGGTGTCGACGCATCCATAGCGGAATTTCGATGTGACAAGGAGAACTTGCTGCGGCGTCTGGAAACGAGCGTCGGAGGTTATTGGCGTAAGCCAATCGCCGAGCACATGCTTCTTTGCAATACCCGTTTCCCTCCGACGGCTTTTTACGACCGGCTGGCGACGAGGCTTGAAGGCGTGTTAACATGTTATCCTTCTCAGCAGATCGATATCGTTTCAGTTGTTGGCGCGATGACGTCGCAGCAGCCGGACTTTATTGCAGTCGGAAACGGGGTGACCGATCTCATCCAGGCGCTCTATTCAGTGCTGAACCCCACAATCGCGATTCCCACGCCCACGTTCGCCGGCTTTCAAACGCCACTCGATGACGAACGAAAGAACAACTTCGTCCTCGCTCCGCCCTATTTCGATCTCGACGTTCGAGCTTTCTTGGAATTCGCAACGGCGACAGGCGCAGATACGGCAATCGTTGTAAATCCAAACAATCCGACCGGTCGACTTGTTGATTATGCTGACGTGGCATGGCTGGCCGAGGGTCTAGGGTCTCGCGGGCTGCGGCTGATCGTGGATGAATCGTTTATTGATTTTCCCGCCGACGGCCGATCAAACAGCGTTGAGAATCTGGTGCAGTCCTGTGGCAATCTGATCGTGGTGAAGAGCCTTGGAAAGGTCTTCGGACTCGGCGGAATCCGGCTCGCCTACCTCTTGGCTGGCGATCCCGCCCTGGTTGCGGCCGTGCGCCGGAAACTGCCGTTGTGGAACATCAACGGCATTGCGGAATACACACTGTTCCTGCTGCCCGAATTCGCAGAGGAACTGGAAGACAGTCTGAGACTGTTAAGAAAGGATAGAGAGCTGTTGATCCAGGAGCTGCAGACGGTACCGGGTCTCGACGTAGTTCCTTCGCAAACGAATTTCATCCTATGCCGGCTGCCTGAAAATTCGGTATCCGCCGCTGAGCTCAAGCGCCGCCTCGTTCTCTTTGAATCCGTCCTTGTAAGAGAATGCGGCTACCAAGCGATGGACGACGCAGATCGATATCTTCGCCTGACGGTTCGAAGTCGGGCGGAGAACGAGAGGCTGGCAAAAACCCTGCGGCGCACTTTAAGCCACTCATCTACCGTCTCTGAGACCAATGTCTGACGTGACATGTACGCTTCGAACTGACTGGTCCTTTTCATATTCCGCGAGAGGAAAGCACGTTGTCTTATTTATAACCGTCATAAAAGGCTCGTCGAAATCATCAGGCCAATGGCGAAGTGTGCATCCGAGATTTGACGGCGCGATTCAATATTTCCGAAGGTAGGTCGCCCGCGACATAGGATACTTGGTAGACTACGTGCCCCATTGGCGGCAAAGCGTCCCGATGGCGGCCGCACAAGTAGGGTCGACGCTGAGCCAAAACGCACCTGGAGCGATACGCAAGTTTGCGTAAACCGCCTTCCCTGCCGCGGTCTTCCGATCAAAATCGCCTAGTCTCGCCACCCGAGGCCCCCTGACTTCCTTCCGGCCTCCGAGGCCGTCGTCTCAAACACGCCATCCGACATCGCTTGTCGCCTTTGTCGGATTCGCAACACAGCCTTAGCCGATCTCCTGTTTTGCTCAGGCTAAATCGATGAAAAGCAGCCACAAAGTTTCGTTCGGCTCGATCGGCCAGAGTTGGCACGAGTTTTGAATCGCTTCGGCACAGGCAGCGAGAGCTGTCGACCAGCGTTCATGTCGCGGGCAGTCGTGATGGATGGGAACGGAGGAAGTGAAGCAACATGTTAGGTCTGCGTCAGATCGCATTCTACGGCAGGGGGCATCGGCAGTTCACCGCCTCCCAAAAAAAATCTCGCGGCCCTTGTCGACCTCGGGCAGAAGATCCGCATCGTCGGCTGTGACCCGAAGCCGACAGCCGTCTGATAATGAACTCGAAAGCACGCAGGATACGGCCCTGCATCTCGCGGCAAAGTCATGCTCAAGGTCGGCTGTCCTCTCGCCCCCGAGCTCACCCTCTTCGAGCCAAGCTGTTGCTGGCAAGAGCTTTCGAAACGACATGCATCAAAATTATCCGCCGAAACACCAAGCGAAATTCTACAAAACGGACTTTCCGCCGCACTTCATCATTGTTCGAGCTGAAGTCAGATTTTTGGATGAAGAATAGCTCACGAAAGCACCCATGGCCGGCAAAGATAAGGCCCGTACTCGCGAGCCCGAGGCAGTGTGACCTGTGGCAACACGAAACCAGTATGCGCAACTCTGGCGGGCGATTTCCGAAGGGCCTGTATCAACATACTGGCTGGACAGGCAATTGAGGAAGACGTCATGAAAGATCATGCGCAAGTGAAGGACGCTTACACCGCCTATGGTGAAATATGGGGCGATGTCTACGATGAATATGTGGAAGCGCTCAATGAGTCCGTCGAGAACGCGCGGGCAGTCAATTTTCTCACGCCCTTCGCAAGGAACGGAACCACGCTCGAACTGGGCGTAGGAAACGGCCACATCGCCTTGCCCCTTTCGGCGACGGGAGCTTCGGTTCACGGTCTCGATAACTCGCAAAGGATGCTTGCATCGCTTCGTGCCAAAGCCGGTGGCGATTTGGTCACAACGCACCTTGGCGACATGGCAGAGTTTGACCTGGGCACTCAATATGATCTCGTCTACTGCGTTAATAGCACTTTTTCACTTATGGTGACCGTCGGTCAACAAATTGGCTGCTTTGAATCGGTCGCGAAGTCGTTAAAGCCTGACGGTCGCTTTGTGGTGCACTTGTACTATCCAGATACTGAGAATTTTTCAGGCGCAGGCTTCTATGGTGACCAAAGAACGACCGTTATTCATATCGATGAACGGCGCGCGATGGTGCGATTTACCAGGCATGACAGACCTAGACAACTTTTTGTTTCTCAAGACCTTTGGATCACACCGGGCGGAAGCCGGACGATGCCGATTAAAATGCGATATGTTTATCCAACGGAACTCGACTTGCTCGCAAAGATCAGCGGACTTGAGCTTCTCGAGCGTTACGGAGACTGGCATAGGCGCCCGTTTGACAACGCATCTTGGCAGTACATGTCGGTATTTCGCAAAACACCATGAGAATTGTGTGTCGCCATCGAAAACGCCGTGCGCTCGCCACGCAGCTTCGGTCGCGGCTGATGTTGGGGCTGAACCGGATCGACGGGTTGCTTGCCGCTGGCGTCGCCCCGGTCGGTTATTATTCCATCGACCATATGGTTGCTTGCGATGTCTGGCGAGATGGTGCCCCAAACAAAATCATCACGACGAAATCCGCCGAGCGCATGACGACGCATGTGCCTAACGGCCCCTCGGCACTTCGCTCCAGCCACCCTCCGGCCTTACGCATGACCAGGGCTGTTCGCGCAAATCAGTAGACGTCAACCGCTGGCTGCCGGTGGTCCGCTCGTCGGGTCTTCCCCAGTCCTTTTTCCTTCGGAGAAGGTTGTTGACGCAAGTCGGAAAGGAAGGTCGTGAGGTATGAAGCGCTGGGAAGTGGTTCGATCTGCTATCCTCAGTGACATCGATGCTGGTGCGTTCGAGGATGGGCGCTTGCCTGGCGACTTCGTCTTAGCAGAACGATTTGGTGTAAATCGCCACACGGTACGCAATGCGATCAAGGCCCTGGAATCTGAAGGCGCTTTGCGGGTTCAGCACGGTGTCGGGACTTTTGTTGCGGATGATTTCGTTTCACCTAGGCTGAACAGCGATCGCAGGGTCACTTACAAAGTCCTCGGTCAGAACAAATCGGTGAAGCGAGAGATACTGTCGGTCTACGAGACTTCCGTTGAACCCGATATCGCAAAGCGTTTGAGGATCGTTCCGTTAGTGTTGGTTACTGAGGTCAGGTGGGTTTCGTTCCTCAATGACTGGCCCTTGGCCACCGGATCGAGCCACGTTCCAATCAGCCGAGCTCCGGGTCTTGCAGTTGCGTTCGAAGGAGTAAGCTCCTTCACTGTCGCCTTGAGGCGCTGCGGTATTCTGGAATACAAGCGGAAATGGACACGGATAACGGCACGAAGACCCACCCAGCAGGAGGCACAACACTTACGGATATCGTCGTCCAGCCCGGTACTGGTTGAGACCAATGTCGATGTAACCCCCGATGGGTTGCCGATCAAATATGAATTCAGCGTCATACGAAGCGACAGATATGAATATCTTATCGAAATCAATGATTAGCACGGAGAATTCGGCGCGAAACCGTGGCTAATTCGCTGATGCACCCGCGGATTAGCCGGCCCGCTTTGCAGGGGATGGTGTCACGATGAAGTTAGCGCCTGTGGGGAATTACGACAGAGCCAAGGGCGATCGGCGCGCGGCTTTATGGCCGCATACAAGAAGAAGCTCAGAAGGGACTCGCCAGGTTTGGTCGTGACGAGCGGTGCTCCATCGATCCGATGTGCTCCATGCGGGCCGGGCTCACGCCGCTCCCGCCACGCGCTGCCAAGTGAAAGCTGGCTCGAATGCCGCCGGTAGCGCCGTGCCATCGCGCTCACCCATTGCCCGCCTCCACTCACACCGAGCTGCCGGACTAAGGTGCGCGAATTCGAAGACGCGGCAGCCGGGTGGCTGGCAGTCGGCTTTTTTGTGACCGACCCGATAGAGTCAACGTTCGATCACCCGCAAACGACCCGCCGGCTGACCAAATTCTGAGGGTTCGGTCTCATGGCCAGCGATGGAGCAGGGCTAGCTGAAGCCGGAGGGACGCAAACAACGCTGGCTGCGTAACCGGCTCTGGCTGAGGCGGTACATCGACCAAAGCTCTCCCCGTTTGCAGGAAAACCAAATTCCTTGGTCCCATTGTCATCAAAGCGTTACACGAAGGTTCCTAAGATACCTAGACATCTGTACATCACTCATAGCCCTTCAGGCTGTTGCGTGGAGCAAGACCTGTGTTCTTCATCTCTAGAGCTTTACGCAGCGCACTTACCTTATGGGCAATTCTTACCATCGTGTTTTTTGCGACACGGTTGACGGGAGATCCAACAGGCTTCCTTATGCCGCCAGAGATGCCCGAAGCACAACGAATTGAGCTTAGGGCAAAGCTTGGACTGAATGATGACATCGCAACACAATATCTAAGGTATGGCGAAGCGCTCCTTCGGGGAGATTTTGGGCAAAGTTTCTTCTCCAAAAGACCAGTTGTCGAACTTTTTATGGAGCGGGTCCCCAACACTCTTCTTTTAACCGTTCCAGCGTTTGTGTTGTCTGTCGCCATCGGCTTGTGCGGCGGCCTATGGGCTGCGCTCCGTCACAATAGTCTCTTCGATCGTTCGCTCACGACTGCAACAGTTGTGATGCAGGCTATCCCAAATTTCGTGGTCGGCATCGCCACCATCTTAATCTTCAGCCTCTCCCTCAGGCTTCTGCCGAGTGGCGGCATGGGGACGTGGAAACATTTTATTCTGCCCGTGATCACGCTCGCTCTTGCGACGTGCGCGAACACAGCTCACCTCGTCCGAACCTGCATGCTTGAGGTCTTAGCGCAGGATTACATGCGCTATGCCCGCAGCAAAGGATTGAGCCCAGCTGTTGTCGTGCTGAAGCACGGGCTGAGGAACGCAATACTCCCTGTCTTGACTATTATGGGTTTGCAATTCGGCGGCCTAGTTGCGGGCGCGGTCGTGACGGAGTCAGTCTTTGCCTGGCCTGGCGCAGGGCGTCTCGTGATCGATGCTGTCATGAAACGCGACTTCGCCCTGCTTCAATTCGGAATTCTGGTTTTCTCGGCAGCGATTATCTTCGCCAACCTTCTTGTCGATGTTGCCTACGGCCTGCTGGATCCCAGGATACGTGAGAGGTGATCATGAGCATTGATATCCGCGTGTCGGAACCAATTGTTGGCGAAACCGAAGACAAGCTTGTTCTGGCTCCGCCCCGGCGTGGCCGCCCGCCGGCAGCGAGGATCATTTCGCTCTCCATTCTGTTTCTTATGATCTTGTTGGCTTTAGCTGCTCCCGCAATCACTCCACACGATATCTCCGAGCAAAGCCTGTTGAGTCGTCTCCAGCCGCCTGTTTTCGCAGGCGGCACAGACGACCATCCGTTAGGAACTGATCATCTTGGGCGCGATGTTTTTTCTCGCCTCCTTTTCGCGACGCGCACCACGCTATTCATCGCTTTTGCCGGTGTCTTTATTGGCGTCGTCGCGGGCACGCTGGGCGGATTGATTTCCGGAACGTTAGGAGGATGGGCCGACCAATGCCTGTCGGCTGTGGTTGACGCGCAGGCCGCTGTGCCAACCACTTTGGTGGCTCTGACAGCAGTCGCATTAGCTGGTACGCATCCACTCGTTTTGGTGCTGATCATCGGCTTTTCGGATTACTATAGGTATGCCCGCATCGTCCGCGGGCAGGTCGTGGCCCTCCAAGGACGCAGTTTCATCGAAGCGGCTCGATGTTCAGGGGCGTCGCCTTGGCGTATCGCGATGCGTCACGTTCTTCCTAACACGTTCTCGCCCGTCGTCGTTCTGGCCAGCTTGAGCTTTGCCGAGATCGTCGTGCTGGAGTCTTCACTTTCTTTCCTCGGCGTAGGTGTTCAGCCGCCAAATGTTTCCCTCGGATCGCTACTCGGCGAGGCCAGAAACTACCTGATCTCCACACCTTGGCTCGCGATATTTCCGTGTGTCGTGATCGTTATGATCACCGTCGCGGCAGCCACGATCGGTGATTGGCTGCGTGCCTCCCTCGATCCCCGGAGCCGCACGTAAGAGCCGCAGCTCCAATCCCATTTCCTGCAGGAAAGACTAGCCACCATCACCTTAATCTTGGAGACCCCATATGCGAAAACTACTCTTGGCCATCGCCATGCTGCTGCCGACCTTCGCTGTCGCGCAGGAGGATACGAGGCCGCCACTCACCGTTGGCGTCAACACGGTTCGCGCCAATTTCGATCCTGGGCTAGCTCTCGGGAATGTGGACTTACCCATCACCTACAACATGTTTGATACGCTGGTCGCGAGGGACTTTTCCAAAAGCAAAGACCGGACGTCCTATGAACTCGTGCCCGGCTTGGCAGAGAGCTGGAAGCAGATCGATGACCGCACCATGGAGTTTTCACTCCGGCCCGATGTTCATTTCCACAATGGTCAGCCTCTCACCAGTGCTGATGTGAAATTCACGTTCGACCGCATCCTGGATCCGGCTTCCGATTATGTCGAAGCCAGGAATCTTCTCAAGGTTATCGAGCGAATCGACGCCGTCGATGACCTAACTGTGAGGATCACGACGAAGGCACCAAGCCCGATCCTGCTTCAGCTGCTGGCCTATCACACCAGCGAAATCGTGCCGAAGGCATATTTCGAGTCGGTCGGAGAAAGCGGTTTTGGGCAAAAGCCAGTGGGCACAGGTCCATTCGATTTCGTCAAGCTCCAGCCTGATGAAAGCATCGATCTCAAAGCAAATGACTCCTACTTCCGTGGACGCCCCACGATCTCCAGATTGACGTTCAGGTCCATACCAGAGGTGTCGGCAAGAATAACTGCACTTGCAAATGGTGAAGTCGACATTGTCAACAGCATACCTCCGGATCAATTAAAAGCCGTGGAAAGTCTGGGTTGCTGCAAAGTTCGCAGTGTCTTGATGAACCACCACTTCATTCAATACAACACCTATAATCCGGTGATGGCCGATGTGAAGCTCCGACAGGCCCTCAATCTGGCGATCAATCGCCAGTTGCTCGTCGATGCCCTATGGGATGGCAAGGCCACGCTTCCGCATTCGGCGCAATACGAGGCATGGGGACCCGAGCTTTATGACCCCAATCGCCCGACTCCGCCGTTCGACCCGGATCGAGCTCGTCAGCTGCTTAAGGAATCATCGTACAAAGGGCAGCCGATCTTCTACGTGACGCACCCAGTGTACTACACCAATGGCGTCGCTGTTGCGGAAGCCGTCGTGCAGATGTGGAAGGCGATTGGCGTAAATGCCAGTGTCCGCGTCGATGAAGGATGGACCCAACTCACCAAGGACAATCCGGTACTTACCGCACGAAACAGCTCTGACTGGGTCGTGCCAACGGATCCTGCGGTCACCCTCTACATGACTTGGTCGAAGGACCTTTGGAAAGACGAGGCGCACTTCGACGAACTGGCCGAGGAGGGCGAGACGACCCTCGACAGGAGACGTCGTCACGACATCTACCAGAAGATGATCGACCTTTTTGAGGAGGAAGCTCCGGGCACGTATTTGTACCGCGCACCGGAATTCTACGGGGTCCGATCAGGTATTCAGTGGCTCCCGAACACCGAATACACAATGGACTTTCGCCCCGACAACATTCACTTCACGAAGTGAAAAGCTAGACCTCCCAGCAACTAGGTAAGTCTAGGATGAAACAGAGCGAGCTTCTCCGTGTCGAAAATCTACGCACCTATTTCTACTCCCAAGGTCGCACTGTCAGAGCAGTCGAAGATGTGTCGTTCTCGGTTCAGCAAGGGAGTACTGTGTGCCTTGTCGGAGAATCCGGATCGGGCAAATCGGCAACTGCCTTTTCTATCCTGAACCTTATCCCAAAGTCGATGGGGCGCGTAGTTGCGGGGAAGGTCCTCTATGGAGGGGAGGACCTTCTCCGGATTTCTCAACGACGTCAACGCACGATCTTGGGCAACGAAATTGCCATGATATTTCAAGAACCCGCGGCGGCGCTTAATCCCGTCTGCACCGTAGGCGAGCAGATCGCGGAGGTTCTTCGAACCCATAAACAGTGCAGTGCTCGTGAGGCGCGCCGGCAAGCAAAGGCAATGCTTGATCGCGTCGGTATTCCCGACGCTCAACGCCGCCTGGACGATTACCCGCACCAGCTGTCCGGTGGCATGCGACAAAGAGCAATGATCGCGATCGCACTCTCGTGTCGCCCTAAGTTACTCATCGCCGATGAACCGACCACAGCGCTCGACGCGACAGTTCAATCGCAAATTCTCGGCCTCCTTCACGAGTTGCAGGCGGACACTGGCATGGCACTGCTGTTCATCACGCATGACCTCAGCGTCGTCGCCGAGATCGCTGACCGGGTTCTGGTGATGTACGCCGGCCGAATTGTCGAAGAAGGCGATGTCATGCAGATATTCGACGATCCGTGGATGCCCTACACTCGCGGTCTACTAAAAGCGCGGCCGGGCCTCCACTCCGGAGACGGATCTTCCCGGCGGCTTTCTGCCGTGCCCGGCGATCCTCCGGACCTCGCAAACCTGTCAATTGGCTGCTCCTTTCGCCCACGATGCTGCCATGCAGCCGCTGATTGCGCCTACCGCCCACCGGACCTCGAAACAGTCCGCGGGCACAGCGTGCGTTGCATGCATTGGCGTCAAATCGTGGAGGCCGCTGGGGAGCCGGAGGCTGTCCTATGAATGCTAATATTAGCGATATTGAAACGCCCGAAACCGGTGCAGTCCCGATCACCTATGGTGGCAAGCCCTTGCTTGAAGTTGACAGCCTTCGCGTCCATCTGCCACTCCGCAACATCTCACCGTTCAGGTTGAAACGATCCATAAAAGCCGTCGATGGAATATCGTTTTGCATTGCTCCTGGCGAAATCGTGGGCGTGGTCGGCGAATCCGGCTCAGGCAAGACGACATTAGGTCGGAGCTTGCTGCGGCTTGTCACGCCGAGTTCCGGTCGGATCCGATTTAAAGGGACCGATCTGACAGCTCTGTCGTCCAAAGAGATGTATTCTTTTCGGCGGCAAATGCAGATGGTGTTCCAGGACCCGTATAGCAGCCTCAACCCGCGCATGACTGTGGCGGAAATTGTTGGTGACCCGCTGTCAATCCACAAAGCTCATCTGACAACGCAGGCGCGGCAGGTACGGATCGCCGAACTCTTATCTCAAGTCGGAATATCCCCAGCACACGGCTCGCGTCACCCTCACGCTTTTAGTGGGGGGCAACGCCAAAGGATTGCCATCGCCAGGGCCCTGGCCACCGAGCCGGATTTCGTCGTCGCCGATGAGCCCGTATCGGCGCTCGATGTTTCGGTCCAGGCTCAGATCGTTAATCTACTTCTTGATCTGAAGGAAAGGCATGCTCTTACGATCCTGTTCATCTCGCATGATCTGCGAGTGGTTAGCCATATAGCAGATCGGGTAATCGTAATGTATCTCGGTAAGGTCGTGGAAATCGCACCGGCCGAAATATTTCGAAATGCGCCCGCTCATCCTTATACCGAAGCCCTGGTTTCAGCGCTTCCCGTTCCCCATCCAAGTCTTCGCCGAGCACGGGTAGTTCTGAAAGGCGAAGTTCCGAGCGCTGTTACACCTCCATCAGGCTGCGTCTTTAGAACGAGGTGCTCAATTGCCAGCGCAGAATGTGCCAAGGTCACGCCAGATCTTCGGCAAGTCGGCGCAGGCCACTGGATAGCATGTATAAAACGTTAATCTCTTTTGAGTGAGCTAGATTGCAATGACGCATCGAAAACTTCTTCTCATAATGATCGATGGCGTGAGCGCCGACTATTTCCAAGCACATGCCAACCGTCTGCCAAACTTATCGTCACTGGCAGCCGATGGATATCTCGTACGCCGCATGCGCTCTGCGGTACCAGCGACCTCCATGCCGGGTCGGGCTTCCATACTCACAGGTGTCGGAGCCGAGATACATGGTATCTTTGGCAATCGCATCCTGAGTGACGGCGCCTTTGTTGCAGCTGAAGCAGAACACCTCCTCGTTCCGACGATTGCGACTCTTGCCTCGCGTGCCGGCCTCGACGTGGCTTGCATCGGGCACGCCCTCATTAAGCCGGAAGATACGTCCATCTATGTTCCACCTTGCTGGCTGCGTGGCCCGGGCTTCATCAAGATCCCCAGCGATGGGAGTACGCCGTCACTGCTGAAGATAAAGGATCCACGCGGCCGACTGGGGGCCATCCCGCTGCCCTCTTACGTACCTGAATTCAGCGGGCCGGACGGCGTATCCAGCATTACCAGGACGCTTATCGGTGACCAGCTTACGATCGCCGCGGCCGCCAGTCTGCTCGAGTCAGAAGAGGCACCTGATCTTCTCATTACGGAGATCAATGCCACGGACGCCTTCCAGCATGACTTCGGCTATGGGAGCGACGAAGCTCATTTCGCGATCGCTTTCGCGGATTCTCTCGTTGGTCGTTGTTTGGATAGTCTGCGCCGGGCAGGTCGGCGTGATGATTACACGATTGCGATCGTCAGCGATCATGGCCACCGTAACATCAAAACATCAATCTTGCCGGACCTGATCATTCCGGGAAAGGTGTGGCAGTCCGAAGGTGCAACGCTGCACGTTTTGGTTGAAAGCGATATGGACCGCCGAGAGGTAACCAAGAAATTGCTCCAGTATGGCGCAGAGGCCTGGAATAGCGATCATCTACCAATTGAACTCCGCAACAGAATTGCCACTTTCACGGCGCCGCCAGAATGTGATTTCGAAGAGACCCCGGCACACCATCCGGCAGACCAACCGGTCGGCTGTCCGAAATACAAATCTACCCATGGTTTTCGACCTGGCTCTGCTGCGGATGATCGTGTTTGCATTATTTCCGGGCCGGCTGTTCCGAATGAGGTCGCGGAAGGGGCTGAAGCGACGCGCTTAACTCCAACGCTTTCATGCGTCCTTGGACTGCCCGGCGATACATTTTCCGATTGCCCGCTTTTCCGATAATACACAATGAGCAGTTATATCGCTCCAGGAGACGATATTGATTCGAACCGAAAAGAAAATGGTGTTCAATGAAGCGTTGGGAACTGGTTCGGTCCGCTCTACTCAATGATATTGATGCGGGAGCCTTCCAGGATGGCCGCCTGCCTGGCGATTTTGTCTTGGCAGACCGATTTGGCGTCAATCGGCATACCGTGCGCAATGCCATCAAGGTTTTGGAATCTGAAGGCGCCTTGCGAGTTCAGCATGGTGTCGGAACCTTTGTTGCTGATGATTTCGTTTCACACAAACTGAACAGCGATCCCAGGTTCACTTATAAGCTCCTTGGTCAGAACAAGTCCGTGAAGCGGGAGATACTGTCGATCAACGAAACTTCTGTCGAACCTGATATTGCAAGTCATTTGAACATCGCTCCCTCAGCACTGGTTACCGAGGTCAGGTCGACCTCATTCATCAATGATTGGCCTTTGGCGACCGGAACGAGCTACTATCCGGCAGCGCGCGTTCCTGGCCTCGCCACCGCATTCGAGGGAATGAACTCTCCCACTGCCGCCTTGAAGCGCTGCGGCATCGCGGAATATAAGCGGAAATGGACACGGATCACGGCCCGAAGACCTAGCCCGCAAGAAGCGCAGCTCCTGCGAATATCTTCGTCCAGCCCGGTACTTTTTGAGACCAATGTCGACGTAACGCCGGATGGCTTACCGATCAAATACGCTTTCAGCGTCATACGAAGCGACCGGTACGAATATCTTATTGAAACGAACGAATAAGCGCGAAGAGTCGCGTGTGAACACGGCGGCTTATTCGCGAGACCACCTCTGGCGGATCAGGCGGCCGCTCTGCCAGTCGGGATCGCAATAATACTTGATGGGCCGATGCCCTGTCATCAAATCGTTGCAAAAAGGAACTATGTCTATCCGGAGATACCTAGACATCTAGGCATCAATGTCCAACACCCTGATGAGCCCGGACCTGAGCCGGGCGTTTAATCGAAGCGGCGAACACCGGTGCGGATTGAAGTTGAAAAGCGGCAGCGATGGATGGCGGTTCTCGCGCGAGCCCGATGCGATGAACTTGAGCGGGCCTGGGACAACCTGGCCATCCAGCCGCAATTTGATTGGCTTCGCCGACCGGAAACCGGCCTCGTGCTTGTGCGTGGACGCGCCGGGGGTACCGGCGCCCTATTCAACCTTGGTGAGGTCACGATGACCCGATGTGCCGTTAGGTTGGCCGATGGCATGACGGGCTTCGCCTTCGTCCTCGGGCGCGACCAGCGTCATGCACAACTGGCGGCAGTTTTCGATGCGCTGTTGCAAGGAACAGATGACAGTGCGAGCGGCGTACTTCGGTTCGTTACCGAATTTGGAATCGCGCAATCCGCCCGCCGTGAGATCAAGAGCCGCAAAGCGGCTTCGACTAAGGTCCACTTTTTCGCAATGGCTCGAGGCATCAGTCCGGAATGATCAGCGTTTTGGATACTGCCGGGCTTGAGCCCGGATTCGCAAATCCTGTCTTCGATAGCCAGGACACATTCCGCCGCGTGTTAGATGCGTATGCATATGTCGGCAGGCCGCAAACGCTGGTCTCTGCCACTGCGGCAGTCGGTCCCCTTGATCCGGCGACCGCCGCCGTCTGCCTCACGCTTGCGGATTGCGAAACACCGGTCTGGCTCGATTCCCGGTCGAATCTACCTTCGGTTCGCAAGTACCTTGGGTTTCACTGCGGGGTGCCGTTTGTGGACAGCGTTGAAAGATCGACATTTGCCATTGTGGCCAATCCGATGACGATGCCGCGCCTGGCCGAGTTCAATCCCGGAACAGAATTGGAGCCTCAGGTCTCGACGACGATTGTTGTCCAGGTGCCATCTTTAAACGGCGGTCCGCCTGTTCGGTGGCGTGGACCGGGCATCCAGCGCGAAGTTTCGGTGGACGTTGATGGGCTTGCATCTTGGTTTTGGGAGGACTGGGAGCTCAATCATGAGCTTTATCCGAGTGGAGTCGATGTTCTCTTTACCTCCGGAAATGCAATTATCGCTCTTCCTCGCAGCATATCCGGGGAGATCTAGATGGCTTATGTTGCCGTAAAAGGTGGGGAGGAGGCTATCCTCAACTCACATGGTTTGGTTGCGGAGGATCGGCGGGGAGACCCAGCAGTTCCCGAACTTACGGTCCGGCAGATTGCCGAGCAGTTCGGTCTCGCTGTCGACCGAGTGATGTGTGAGGGCTCTGTCTACGATAGAGAGCTTGCGGCATTGGCATTGAAACAAGCCCAAGGCGACGCCGTTGAGGCGATCTTCCTTCTCCGGGCGTTTCGCACGACTCTACCGCGCTTGGCAGTGTCAAACGCGCTCGATACAGCCCGGATGGCCATTCAGCGACGCGTCTCAGCAACCTTCAAGGACATTCCCGGAGGGCAGATTCTCGGTTCGACCTATGAGTACACACATAGGCTGCTTGATTTTGATCATCTCGATATTGTTGATTGCGATATGCCGAAAGCGAAGGTCGCGGATGATCCGCTGGATCCAACTTTTCCGCGTGCCTTCGACAGCATTTCCGACGAAGACCTGATTGAAGCCGAGTTGCCGGAACCCGACCAGTCACCGGTTTTCGATCTCACCCGAGATCCTCTTGCCATGCCCGCCGGTCGCGATCAGCGCTTGCAAAATCTGGCCCGTGGCGATGAGGGATTTGTCGTGGGTTTGGCGTATTCAGCGCTGCGTGGCTATGGCGCTGCCCATCCCTACGTAGGGGAAACAAGGGTTGGGGATGTCACGATAGAAATCCTACCCGAGGAATTGGGCTTTTCTGTTTCTATTGGCGACATCATCGTCACGGAATGCCAGATGCTGGATTTCTTTGGGGGCTCGGAAGACGAGCCTGCGCGCTTCACCCGCGGATATGGTCTCTCATTTGGAAAGAGTGAGCGCAAGGCGATGGCAATGGCAATCGTTGACCGATCGTTGCGCTGTCGCGAATACGGCGAGGAAGCAAAATACCCTGTTCAGGATGAAGAGTTCGTTCTGTCCCATACCGACAATCTCGAGGCGGCCGGTTTCGTCTCGCATCTCACTTTGCCTCACTATGTCGATTTCCAGGGCGACCTGCAATTCATAAGACAGTTGCGGGAGGAGCATAACCGCCGCCGTTCAAGCAAGGAGGCCGCGGAATGACGGGACCTCATGACAACGCAGCCGGCCGCAGCTTCCGCCAACCCTACAATTTTGCGTATCTGGACGAACAGTCCAAAAGGATGATCCGGCGATGCATTTTGAAGTCCATGGCCGTTCCAGGCCTTCAGGTTCCGTTTGGCAGCCGCGAAATGCCGCTGGCGTACGGGTGGGGGACCGGCGGCATTCAAGTCACAGCCAGTGTCATTGGACCAAACGACACGCTGAAGGTGATTGACCAGGGCGCGGACGACGCAACGAATGCCGTCTCCATCCGGCGTTTTTTCAAGCGTGTGGCCGGCATCGCTACGACCGAAATAACAGAGGCTGCCACAATCATTCAGACGCGTCATCGGGTGCCCGAAACGCCTCTCAAGGAGGGACAAATTATCGTCTACCAAGTGCCGTCGCCCGAACCGTTGCGCCGGCTGGAACCGAGGGACTCCGAAACCCGTAAGATGCATGCCTATGCAGAATATGGTCTGATGAGTGTCGAGCTTTACGAAGATATCGCGCGCTTTGGTCATATTGCGACGACCAACAGCTATCCAGTTATGACAAACGGGCGATATTTGATGTCGCCTTCACCTATTCCCAAATTTGACAACCCGAAGATAGCGAACAATCCAGCCATTCAGCTTTTCGGCGCGGGCCGTGAAAAGCGGATTTACGCCGTCCCCCCCTACACACAGGTGCAGAGCCTGGATTTCGAAGACCATCCGTTTCGTGTGCAGCGATGGAGGCAATGCTGCTCCCTTTGTGGGGCGACTGACAGTTATCTTGATGAGATCGTGATGAGTGACAAGGGTCGTCGGATGTTCGTTTGCTCGGACACCGACTACTGCACTACTCGCCGGAACCATGGTCACCTTGGACCGGATCGTGGCGATCCCGCCGACATCGAATTGCTCTTACCCTCGAAAATCGCAACGGGATCGGAATCACGATGAGAGCAGCGGCTCAGTTCCAGCCCGCCCGCCGCCAGCCGCTGCTTTCCGTCCGGCAGCTCACGAAAATGTATGGAAAGACGGTAGGCTGCCGGGACCTTTCGTTCGATCTCTTTCCAGGGGAAATCATCGCGATTGTCGGGGAATCCGGATCCGGAAAGTCGACGTTGCTCAGCTGCCTGTCGGGACGTTTGATGCCTGATCAGGGTTCCGTCATTTACGATCTGAATCATAAAGGACCGACGGACATTTTGACCTTATCGGAGCCGGAACGCCGCAAGCTGATGCGGACGGACTGGGGACTCGTCCACCAAAACCCGCGAGATGGCCTTAGAATGGAAGTCACCGCTGGTGGCAATATAGGGGAGCGGCCAATGGCAGTCGGTGCACGCCACTATGGTCGCATACGAGAGGAAGCTCAGAATTGGCTTGCCCAGGTTGAGATTGACCTGCTGCGCACAGATCATCGACCGAAAACGTTTTCCGGTGGCATGCAGCAACGTCTGCAAATTGCCAGAATTCTCGTTACCAAGCCGCGCCTCGTCTTTATGGACGAACCGACGGGCGGCCTCGATGTATCGGTTCAAGCCCGGCTGCTCGACCTGCTGCGGTGCCTGGTCATGAATATCGGAGTGGCTGTCGTGATAGTCACCCACGACCTGTCTGTTGCCCGACTATTGGCGGACCGCATCATCGTGATGTGGCGAGGAAACATGGTGGAGACCGGCCTCGCCGACCAGGTTCTGGACGATCCGCATCATCCCTACACGCAGCTTCTCGTTTCCTCGGTGCTCTGAATGATCATAAGAACGGATACTTCACCGCACCGTGCAGCGGCAAAGCTCTCCCCGAACGAACTGACATTAACCGGCGCGCGACTTGTTTTGCCGGATGAAGTTTATGATGGAACAGTCCACATCATCGATGGCTACATCGACGACATCGCCGCCGGCAGAAGCACAGTGCCTGGCGCGATCGACCTCGAAGGCGGCTATGTGACGCCAGGCCTCATCGATCTCCATACCGACAATTCGGAGAAGCATGCACTGCCGCGCGCCGGCGTGGTGTGGAATCATCTTTCGGCGGTCATGGCACACGATGCGCTGGTCATAGCAGCCGGCATCACGACAGTTTTTGATTCCCTTTGCATAGGATCAACGACCCGGGATCATACCAGACAAGCTGATCGAGCTCGCATCCTGCCCGTTCTCATCGACGGGATTCGTGAAGCCAGGGCCCATGGACTGCTTCGAGCGGATCATTTTCTGCATTTGCGTTGCGAGGTGACCGACGAAGAGGTGATGTCCGTGTTCACGCCTTTGGTCGGCGATCCGCTTGTGAAACTCGTATCGGTGATGGACCATGCCCCTGGTCATCGCCAATCGCCCCAACTCGACCGCTTCCGTGAAATGCAGATCAAGCAGTATGGCTGGTCGGCAGAGGACGCCGACCGTCGAATCGAAGCATGGATCGATGCCTCACGGACGATAGGACCTCAAAACCGAAGCCGAATTATTGCCCTTGCGCGCGCTCGGCAACTGCCGCTCGCCAGCCATGATGATCAAACACCTGAACATGTTCGAGAAGCGAATGACGCTGGAGTTTTGATCTCTGAATTTCCGACAACCCGGGCTGCTGCGGAGATTGCGCGCTCCCTTGGCATTTGCATCTTAATGGGCGCACCGAATATCGTTCGCGGCAGCTCGCACTCGGGAAACATAAGCGCCCGTGAGCTGGCGACAACCGGTCACCTCGACATCCTTGCCTCGGATTACGTTCCGGCGAGCCTGTTGCATGGAGCCTTTCAACTGACAAGGGATCCGATCGGGATGAGTCTTACGAAGGCCATTTCCACGGTTAGTTCGGTCCCTGCCTCGGTGACCGGCTTTTGCGACAGAGGGATGATTGGAATCGGCGGCCGCGCCGATCTCTGCCACATCGTTGAAATCGCCGACATTCCCGTTGTTCGCGGAGTGTGGAGGCAAGGTCGTCAAGTATTTTGATAGAAAGCGGACCGCAAGCATACGGTCCGATGACCCTCAAGGAGAATTGTCTGGTGATATCCTCAGCAACGGACCCCGCACTTCGCGCCGTTGGCCTTGCCAAGACCTTCACGCTGCACGCCCAGGGCGGCATTGTCCTGCCTGTCTTCGACAATATCGAACTCACGGTCAACGCCGGTGAGTGCGTCTGCCTCGTCGGTCCTTCCGGCGCCGGCAAGTCGACGCTCCTGCGCTCGCTTTACGCCAATTATAAGCCGGATGCCGGCAAGATCCTCGTCGTACATAGGAACGAAACCGTCGATCTCCTCGCCGCCGAACCTTGGGAGGTCGTCGAAATCCGCCGCAGCGCGATCGGCTACGTTAGCCAGTTCCTGCGCGTCATCCCGCGGGTGCCCGCCCTCGACGTCGTCGCGGGCCCCGCCATCGCCAAGGGCATCCCGGCCGACCAGGCCAAGGCGCTCTCCAAAACGCTGCTCACGCGCCTCAACATTCCCGAACGGCTCTGGCCGCTCGCACCAGCCACCTTCTCCGGTGGCGAGCAGCAGCGTGTCAATATAGCCCGCGGCTTCGTCGTCGACTATCCCATCATACTCCTCGACGAACCGACTGCATCCCTCGACGCCGCCAACCGGGCCACCGTCGTCGACCTCATCACCGAAGCTAAGGCGCGCGGGGCAGCGATCGTCGGCATCTTCCATGACGAAGAGGTACGCCGAGCTGTCGCTGACCGGTTGTTTGCGGTCGCCTGATTGCGTGACACGGCTCTGTCGATCAGCATGTGTATCGTACGCCTTGAAAAAATCAGCATTAGCAGCCAAGGTCGCTTTGACAAGATCGAGGTCGATAATAGTTCAAAATGTATCGGAGTCACAGAACAGTTTGGAGGAGTCAGTCAGACGGGGAAGAATAGAAGTTAATATATCTATCTATGTCGTTGAAATTAATACCACCAAATATTATATGGTGACGAAATGTTTTGAAATAGTCCATTTAGCATCTGCTTTTCTGTTGCTGCCCATCCGGATGCAATCGACCAGAGAGATCTTAACTGTATGGTCGACAACGCCGTGAATGGTTAAGTCCAACGATCCTGGGTAAAGCTCATGCTCGACGTCATGCAGCACGAGTTTTGAATCGTATCCGTCCAGTGACAACTCGCCATACACCCCCGCTTGCGAAAAAACTGCGATTATGTACTTTTCGCACCAACCGCTAGATACGGGCTACACGCATGACCGGCGTCGCCCCTACTTTGAGTGCGACCGAGGCTTGCCGGCTTTCTGGCGCGGGTGCTCATCTTTTGGTTTCTGCTTGGCAATCGCCCGCAATTTAGCGTCGAACACTTCCTCTGAATCATCACAGCCCAATTCGCGGGCTGCCTGTTCAAACTTCTGAGATTGCGTTAGGTGTTTCTCATCCGTCATACTAAAAATGTCCTGTTCCGATGACGGACAATTCTTGGGGGGAAACGCAGTGGCAACAACTCGACAGCCGGATTCTATTGAGGTGAATCGAATCTACCTGTATGAGGAAAACCCTCGCCATGAGCCTATGGAATCTCAAGACGAGATTATAGAGTATCTGTGCAAGGATGAACAAGTTTTCAATCTCGCCAGAAGCATTGCGGAAGCCGGGCCAAATCCGCTGCAATTGGTTGGACTCGTTCAGATTCCCGGTTCCGGATCGGCCGCCACAAAAAAGACCTACCAGGTTTGGGAAGGCAACCGACGGGTATGCGCGATCAAACTGCTTAATGATCCGGACCTTGCGCCGCCGCATCTCCGGAAGGATTTTGCCCGGCTATCGTCAACCTCGGGCCATGTTCCGATCAAGAAGCTAAGCGCTGTTGTTTTCGGCGACCATGACGACCTCAAATATTGGATGGGGATCATCCACGATGGCGCGCAGGGCGGCGTTGGTCTGCTTGACTGGGATGCCGCGCAGAAAGCGCGCCACTTCGGGTCAAGTCGCAACAGGGTTGCCCTCGCGGTATTGGATGCCGCCGAAAGCCTAGGCTTCATCTCGAAGGACGAACGCCAAGGCAAGCTGACGACAGCGCAACGTTTCCTGAACAGCAGCATTGTGCGAGAGGCGATCGGCATCGACTCAAGCAGCCCTGACGATGTGACGTACACTCGACCGTCCGACGACATAAAGAAGCAGCTCGCTCGGTTCGTTGATGATCTCAAAGAAGGCGAAAAGATAAATTCACGTCGGAATCGTGCGCAGATCGATACCTACGGCCGCAAGCTGGCGGCCAGTTCGGATATCACCGGCGAGCGCACCGAGCCCATTTCGCTGAAAACAATCACGCCGGCCGTGGTGAAAAGCCGCCGGAAAGCCCAGCCCCAGAAGCCGCGGCCCGTATCCCATCTGGAATACGAAAAGGGCCTTGCAAAGGCTCTTGAGGACAACACAAATTCCAAGCTTGAGGCACTCTACTATTCGATTTGCGCGGTGCACGTCGAACATACGTTGCTCCTGACGATTGGCGTGTGGGCATTTGTTGAATCGCTGGCGGCCCTCGCAGGCAAGAATGCGGACACTGATTTCAACGCATTCTTCAGCAATCAAAGGATGTCAGACTTGGGCCTCGCAAGCGGCAGGGCACTCAATCCGATCCGCGATGCGTTGATGCGTATTGCCCGCAACGGAAACGCAACCAAGCATCATCAGACATCGGCGAATTTTGACAGGTTGCAACTCGCGAACGATCTGGCGACGATTACGCCATTGTTGACCAAAACGGCCGAATCCATAAAGCCGCGAAAATAGCTATGGCCGTGGCGAAACGAACTCGCTAAAATCCCCCATCATTTCAAAGTGAAGGGTCGTTTGCGATATGCCTTTGGCAACCTCACCGCTGCGCTATCCGGGCGGAAAAGCTCCACTGACGGGACTTGTGTCCCAAATCATCCGTCTGAACAAATTGCAGTACGGGCACTATGCGGAACCCTATGCCGGGGGATGCGGGCTGGCGCTCGGCTTGCTTTACGGCGGCTACGTCAGCGACATTCACATCAACGACATCGACCGCGGAATATGGGCGTTTTGGAATGTCGTCCTCAACCAAACAGACGATTTCATCGACTTGATGAATCGAACGCCTGTCACGCTCGACGAATGGCGTCGAAGACGTGAAATGCAACGAAATCAGCGCGGCCTATCACCACTAGAAATAGCCTTCACCACGTTCTTCCTGAATCGAACAAATCGCTCCGGAATCATCAAGAACGCAGGGGTTATCGGTGGCCTCGGTCAGGTAGGCGACTACAAGATTGATTGCCGCTTCACCAAGAGCGAATTAGAGCGGCGAATTAGGCGAGTGCAAAGATACCGGGACCACATCCACCTGCACAGAAAGGACGCGCTAGACTTCCTCAAGCACGTCGAACGAAACCTCCCCGAACGCACATTCCTTTGCATCGATCCGCCGTACTTCAAAAAAGGCTCGACCCTCTATACGAGCTTCTACGATCCCGAGGACCATGCAGCGGTCGCGACGAAAATCCTGGGCCTCGATAGGCCTTGGATAATCACCTACGACCGCTGCGACGAAATAAGCGCTCTCTACAAGACGCGCAGGCAGTATGAGATTTCTCTCAACTACTCGGCTCAGGTAAAGCGCGTTGGCTCGGAACTTCTCGTCGTATCCAAGGGCCTTAAAGTGCCCGACGAGCTTCGAGACGCACAGGTTCACAAACCTCAATACCGAAGCGCCGCCTAGCGGTGCTTCCGCTTCATCGCCTCCCAAAGCTCGCGCGGTGTGAGCCGGCGCTTAGGCTGTGGTGACGTCAGGCCTGCGATAGGTCAGGCGCTTTCCGCCGAGCCCCTTGGCGAGCTTTTCAGCCCGGGCAACATCGTCAACGCCCAACGCCACGCGGTTGTTGTAGCGGAAGTCAAATTCCGCCGTAACCGCTGTTCTCAGGCCACGGCCTTGAGTGGCGCGGGGGCATACGCCCAGGGCAGCAGGTAGTCGAGCTGGCTTTGCGGATGGCCTGCGACGATGCGGGTGATGACGTCGGCGAGGTAGGCGTACGGGTCGAGGCCGTTGAGTTTCGCGGTTTCTACGAGCGAGGCGATCGTCGCCCAGTGCTCTCCACCGCCGTCGGAACCGGCGAAGAGCGCATTCTTCCGATTGAGGGCGATTGGCCTGATCGAGCGTTCGACGACGTTGGAGTCGATCTCGACGCGGCCGTCGTCGAGGAAGCGACCAAGCCCAGCCCAGCGCGACAGCGGGTAGCGGATTGCTTCGGCGAGCTTGCTCTTCTGGCTGACCAGCGCGAGTTTCCCGCGCAGCCACGGCTCGAGGGCGTCGATGATGGGTCGGCTTCTCTGCTGGCGAGCAGCGCAGCGCTCCTCCGCCGGGCGGCCCCGGATCTCGCTCTCGATCTTGTAGAGCTCGCCGATGCGCTGGAGCGCCTCTGTCGCGATCGGCGCGGGCCCGGACTGGGCCAGTTCGTAGAAGCGGCGACGGACATGGGCCCAGCAGAAGGCCAGGCTCACGGCATTGCGCTCGGCCAACGCCCGGTATCCCGCGTAGCCGTCGACTTGCAGAATCCCGACGAAGCCCTGAAGGTGCCGCAGTGGCTGCTCGGCCTTTCGATCGGGCGCATAGAGATAGGCGACGCCGGGCGGATCGATCCCGCCCCAGGGGCGATCGTCGCGTGCATAGGCGAACAGTTGGCCCGTCTTGGTGCGGCCGCGCCCGGGATCGAGCACCGGCGCCGTGGTCTCGTCGGCGAAGAGCTTCCCGGACGCCTTCAGCCGCTCGAACAACCGCTCGTGGATGGGGCGGAGCAGGAAAGCCGCCTTGCCGACCCAATCGGCAAGCGTTGAGCGATCCAGGTTCACGCCTTGGCGGGCGTAGATTTGCGCCTGGCGATACAGGGGAAGATGGTCGGCGTACTTGGAGACCAGCACATGGGCGACGGTCGCCTCAGTCGGGATGCCGCCCTCGACGAGCCGCGACGGAGCCGGCGCCTGCACTACAATCTCCTCGCAGCTCCGACAGGCATACTTCGGCCGGCGCGTGACGATGACGCGGAATTGGGCCGGCACGATGTCGAGGCGCTCGGAACGATCCTCGCCCATGACGTGCAGCATCCCCTTGCAGCACGGGCAGATATAGTCGGGAATGTCGATGATCTGCTCGATACGCGGCAGATGCGCGGGCAGTGATCCACGGTTGGCGCGGCGCTTCCTGGCGCGAGCCTCGCGCTTGGCAGTATCGGCGGTGTCCTCCGCGGCGAAGCCTTCAGCCTCGATCTGCTCGGCCTCTTCAAGGCCCAGCAGCAGCTGGTCGACCGGCAGGCTCTCTGCTCTGCGGCCGAAGCGGTGGCGCTGCAGTTCCTTGATGATCTGGCGCAGCCGCTCGTTCTCGGCGCGCTCCGCCGCCAGCATCGCCTGAAGCGCGATCGGATCGTTGGTCTGAGGCTCGGCCGGGTTGCTCACAAGGCCGATTCAATCATGCATTCCAATGCTTTGCCAGCGCCTCTAGCCTCCCATGGAATCAACTTGCCGCGACCGGCGCGCGCGTCTCGCGGGCGTCATGCACGCGCCGCCAATCCAACCCTTCCAGGAGCGCCTGCAATTGCGCCGCCGACAACCTCACCACGCCATCGGTGATGGCAGGCCAGCAGAACTTCCCGTCTTCCAGACGCTTCGCCAGCAGGCACACGCCGGTGCCGTCGAAGTACACCAGCTTGACCCGGTCGGCGCGCTTGGCCCTGAAGACGTAGACCGCGCCAGAGAACGGATCGGCGCCCATCGTCTCGCGCACCAGCGCCGCCAGGCCCTCGGCCCCCTTGCGGAAGTCCACCGGCTTCGTCGCGACCATCACCTTGACCACACCCGTCGGCCCGATCACGACGGCGCCTTCAGCGCACGGATCACCGCCGCCACTGTCCTGGCGTCGGCGCCACGACCGACCCGCATGGCGACGCCGTCAATCTCCAGCTCTATCACGCCGGTTTCTCGCGCGGCCTTCCGCTTCCGTGTCGATCTCGCGCGCTTCCCCGCCGGTTCGGGCTCCTGTGCCGCGACCACCGCTGGAACAAACAACGGCTCCGGTGCTGGCGCATTCGCCAACGGCACCCGCGCGGACCGGCGCCAGGCGAACAGCTGCTGCGGGGACAATGCATGTCGCCGGGCCACTGCGCTCACGGTCTCGCCAGCATCGTAGCTTTCCGCCACGATCCGCGCTTTCTCCTCCGGCAACCAATCGCGCCGCCGTCCAGAACCCGTGAACACCTCGAAACGTCGCGCCGGCTCAGAATCCTTGGACTTAAGCGTAAGCTCTGAAATCGTCATGTGTCGAAGCCCTCAAAGGCTCCGAACATCGCTGCTCACGACCACGCGCGAAAGGTGGTGCCGGTACAGCGCTCACATTCCGCCAGATAGCGGTGCAGGTGCTTCTTGCCGCAGTGCTGGTAAACGCCTTTCATGCCGCGCTTGAAGATCGAAAAATAGCCTTCAATCGTGTTGGTGTGGGTGGATATGGCGAGCGTCGTAGCGAACATACTCCTCCTGTCCATGCCGAACGATGCTGTGTTCAGCAAAGCTCTTGTTGAGGTGGAAATAGTGTCCGGCCTTCGGTCATGACGCGGGCTTCCTTGGCGATGTTCTCTTCCAAGTTTGGAGTTATGGTCGCCGGCTTCAGGTCGTCCACGACCATACTGCGCGTTTGGCCGGTCTCGCGGTCGAGCAGCGAAAGCACTTTCATCTTGTGATGGTAGGCGCGCTTCTTTGCTTTTCCGGGCTCGCGACCGATGAAAGTCTCGTCAGCCTCCACAAAGCCGCCACCGCCGCCAATCCGCGCCAGTGAACCGTCACGCATTGCCTCACGGATACGGTGCGCCAGAAACCATGCGCTCTTGTACTGGATCTCAAGGATGCGGTGCAGTTGGTGCGAGCTGATCCCCTTCTTGGAGGAGACCATCAGGTGCACCGCCTGCAACATTTTGTTCAAAGGAATGCGGCCGTTCTCGAACACAGTCCCGACCTTTGCCGTGAACTGCTTCCGGCAATGGCGGTCTTTGCACTTCCAAACGCCAACTCGGGTAGCCTGACCTTGCAACTTGGTAGCGTTGTTGATCGTGCCGCAGTGCGGACATACCGGCTCGCCCCTCCAGAGCACCTCCTCAAGGTGCTCGAAAGCGGCTGCTTCATCATGAAAATAAGGCTTGGAAAAGATAGACATGGCAACCCTGATATATAGTTCACGATACCTATTGAGGCTTGGTTTGTAAAGTACATAATCGCCAAAAAATTGGGTGCGCTGGAGTATATGGGCCAAGCCTGGGCTGATCGGGCGAGGCGAGGAGGATTTGCGTCACGCCTCGCTGCAGGATTTCCGGTACGAGTGAAATCCCCACCGGATTGGAATTTGGCCCGCTGCTACGGTGGCGGGTCTTGTCAATCCAGCCAGACAGGCTAGCCGCTGCCTTTCAACCGCTTATGCATCTTCTCGTACTCTGCACTTGGTCGCATGCCATATCGTGAGCGGAGTTTGGACGATATTTCCAGCGCCCGACGTCCCAGCATCCGAGTAGCATCGTCGAAGTCGAAGGGGTTGCCTTCGTAGACGCGTGCGTAAGCCGCCTCTGATTCCGCGATCTTGCTGGACGTCATAAAGGACAAGACCGCATCCGCCAAAATCGGATCCACTGAACGCCAATCAATATCCTCCGGAATGACAGGCGCCGGTGGAAGGGACTCCGAATAGGCCTCCTCGGCCATATGAAAATGGCCCTCGCTCATATTGGCATTGTTCCAGCAATCTGCGGCGTAGCTTTCAAAGGCGATCGCGCACCGCATCGCCGCGTATCGCGCTGACCGCTTTTCGGACCAACGCTCCTTAACGAAATCGGCTACCCAGCCTGCCAAAGCCGAAATTAGCCCTGTCGCGATGATCGCGAGGATGATCTCTTTGCTCGTCCAAACCGCTTCAACAGCCACAGGCACGGGATACTGCTCTCATCGATTTAGTTGCCTACCATCAGCATGCAAGCGGCCAACACTTCGCGGATGGATGTTGTTCCCGTCACGCAGGGTGGGGCGAACGTCGCTGCAACACACGCTTGAATGTCAACGCGGTGGGATTGGTAGTCTTTGCCCGTTGCGGCACTTGTTCCGACGATCAAGTCGTGGACGAAGCCGGCGCGGTTCGAACCTGATGACTTGTTATATTGGTCGCACGTCGAAGTTAACGTCAGACCACCGAAATCGCCGGCCAATGCCGGCAGCGGTGTCAGAACCAACAAGCATCCAGCAATTGAGCCTTTAATCATCGCCCGCTCCCCCCGCCAATAATCGCAGGAAAGAGTTGGCACCGCAATTGAAGCGCACGACTTCGTTGTGACCGCGATGATGGTTCCACGGCAAGCAAGAGCGCCAGGCGTACCGTACCTATCGCCAAAATCGCAACTTTCGCTGTGTCGCTAAGTTCATGAAAAAGTTGGCTCGCTAAGCGGTGGCATACAATTCGTGGGCACCTCGGGTAAATGCCACGAATGACACTCTTCCGTTATCTTAATGATGACGCTCTTTTGATCTTATCCCGCAAATTCCGGTTCCTCTACGAAGCGGCGCTCCTCGATACCTATGAGCGCTTTTCTCTCGTGGTGCGTCCTTCCCCACACCGCAGGAGGTCGTCCACGCAATCTACGGTCTCATCAAGCGAACGCCAGAGCTTGCCGACGACGACGTTGGCGAAAGCCTGCCTGACCTAGTGTCCAAGCTTGGTCGACGCCTGAAGTTCGCAGGCGAGCGAACAAGGCTGCGGAGACAGCGTTGCGGGTCGCGAACGTTGCCTACCAGAAACTGATCCAGTCGGTTGGCTCGAAGACGAAGAACATGGGCCATTCGGAAGTGCGTGGCGAGCCTCGTGACGCTGACGAATCTCTATGTTCACCGAGTTCTACAAGTCGGATCGGCTAACCGGTTACGCCCGCGCCGCCATGGACGAGGGCGTCACGACCACAACCGCTCTTCACCGCTCTGCATGCCCGCGGGTTCTTTCCGTGGAGGCTTCCCGACGCCGGCCCGGAGCAACGTCATCTCGAGGCGATTGCCGGCCTCATCCGACATCTCCTGTCGCCTTTGTCGGGCCCGCGACACAAGTCTATTTAGCCAATTTAATATTTTTGCCAAATGTTAAATAGCTGAAAAGCAATCATAAAATTTCTTCTTCGATCTAACTGGCCGAATTGGCACGAGTTTTGAAACGATCGGTGCGAGGCGGCGGGATCTGCCGACCGGCATTGAAGTCGCGGTAACCGCTATGGATGGAAAGAAGGAAGGAAGCAACATGTCAGGTCTGCGTCAGATCGCATTCTACGGAAAGGGGGGCATCGGCAAGTCCACCACCTCTCAAAATACGCTAGCCGCCCTGGTCGACCTCGGACAGAAAATCCTGATCGTCGGCTGCGACCCCAAAGCCGACTCCACCCGGCTGATCCTGAACGCAAAGGCGCAGGATACCGTTCTGCATCTCGCCGCCCAAGAAGGTTCTGTGGAAGACCTTGAACTCCAGGACGTGCTCAAGATCGGCTACAAAGACATCAAGTGCGTGGAGTCCGGCGGCCCCGAGCCGGGTGTCGGCTGCGCCGGCCGCGGCGTCATCACCTCGATCAACTTCCTCGAGGAGAACGGCGCCTATGATAATGTCGACTATGTCTCCTACGACGTGCTGGGCGATGTGGTGTGCGGCGGCTTTGCGATGCCGATCCGCGAAAACAAGGCCCAGGAAATCTACATCGTCATGTCCGGCGAGATGATGGCGCTCTATGCCGCCAACAACATCGCCAAGGGTATCCTGAAATACGCCCATTCGGGCGGCGTGCGGCTCGGCGGGCTGATCTGCAATGAGCGACAGACCGACCGCGAGCTCGACCTCTCCGAGGCGCTGGCCGCCAGACTCAATTCCAAGCTCATCCACTTCGTGCCGCGCGACAACATCGTCCAGCACGCCGAACTGAGAAAGATGACGGTAATCCAGTATGCGCCGGACTCCAAACAGGCAGGGGAGTACCGCGCGTTGGCCGAGAAGATCCATGTCAATTCGGGCCAGGGCACCATCCCGACCCCAATCACCATGGAGGAGCTCGAGGACATGCTGCTCGACTTCGGCATCATGAAGACGGACGAGCAAATGCTTGCCGAGCTTCAGGCCAAGGAAGCGAAATTGGCCGTCGCTCAGTAGCCGCCGCTACCGACAGGGGGCGCCGACCGTGACCTGGCGCCCCTTTGTACGAAACAAGGCCTCGTTGGCGAGGCGTTACCCGAACCTTGAAAGGGGCAGGTCCCATGGGCCTCGACTATGAGAATGACGGCGCTTTGCATGCGAAGCTTATCGAAGACGTGCTGTCCCAATATCCAGACAAGGCGGCGAAGCGTCGCAAGAAGCACCTCAGTGTCGCAACGAGCAAGGACGAGGCCGGCGGGGAGGACAAGGGCCTTTCCGAATGCGACGTCAAATCGAACATCAAATCCATTCCGGGCGTGATGACAATCCGCGGCTGCGCCTATGCCGGCTCCAAGGGCGTGGTGTGGGGTCCAGTCAAGGATATGGTCCACATCTCGCACGGGCCGGTCGGCTGTGGGCAATATTCCTGGTCGCAACGCCGCAACTATTACGTCGGCACGACGGGTATCGACACGTTCGTGACAATGCAGTTCACCTCCGACTTCCAGGAGAAGGACATCGTTTTCGGCGGCGACAAGAAGCTGGAAAAGATCATCGACGAGATCGAGGACCTGTTTCCGCTCAGTGGCGGCATCTCGGTGCAGTCCGAATGCCCGATCGGCCTGATCGGGGACGATATCGAGGCCGTGTCGCGCAAGAAAGCCAAGGAGCACGAAAAGACGATTGTACCGGTGCGCTGCGAAGGTTTCCGCGGCGTTTCACAATCGCTCGGCCACCACATTGCCAATGATGCGATCCGCGATTGGGTCTTCGACAAGGACGATGTCGCGTTCGAGTCCGGCCCATACGACGTCAACGTCGTCGGCGACTACAACATTGGCGGCGATGCCTGGGCCTCGCGAATCCTGCTCGAAGAGATTGGGCTTCGGGTGGTCGGCAACTGGTCGGGCGACGCCACACTCGCCGAAATAGAGCGCGCTCCCAAGGCCAAGCTCAACCTGATCCACTGCTACCGGTCGATGAATTACATCTGCCGGCACATGGAGGAAAAGTACGGCATCGCCTGGATGGAATACAATTTCTTCGGCCCCTCCCAGATCGAGGCCTCTCTGCGCAACATCGCCAAGCATTTCGGCCCGGAAATCGAGGAGAAGACCGAAAAGGTCATCGCCAAATACCGGCCCTTGGTCGATGCCGTCATCGCCAAGTACCAACCGCGCCTCGAAGGCAGGACGGTGATGCTCTATGTCGGCGGGCTACGTCCTCGTCACGTCATCACTGCTTACGAGGACCTCGCTATGGTGATCGTCGGCACCGGCTATGAGTTCGCCCACAACGACGACTATCAGCGCACCGGCCATTACGTGAAAAATGGCACGCTCATCTATGACGACGTCACCGGTTACGAGCTGGAGAAGTTCATCGAAGGCATCCGCCCTGATCTCGTTGGCTCCGGTATCAAGGAGAAGTACCCGGTGCAGAAGATGGGCATCCCGTTCCGCCAGATGCACTCCTGGGACTATTCCGGCCCGTATCACGGCTATGACGGCTTCGCCATTTTCGCCCGCGACATGGATCTGGCCATCAACAACCCGGTCTGGGGTCTCTACCGCGCGCCGTGGAAGAAGATGAAGGACGCACCGCTGAGGGCCGTCGCCGCCGAATGAGGACTGGCCTCCCTGCCAGGCAGGGAGGCCGATAAATGCTCGGGGGCACTCGATCCGCGAGAGGCCCTTCAAGTTTCGATGTCCCTGTGCTGCCGCTTGCCGCAGCCAGATGGAAAAGGTAACCACCATGCCGCAATCGGCCGAAAAAGTTCTCGACCATGCTCCATTGTTCCGCGAGCCGGAATACAGACAAATGCTTGCCGAGAAGAAACTGAATTTCGAATGTCCGCACCCTGATCAGATCGTCACCGATCAACGCGAATTGACCAAGACTTGGGAATACCGCGAAAAGAACCTCGCTCGCGAGGCGCTTGTCATAAACCCCGCCAAGGCCTGCCAGCCGCTCGGTGCGGTGTTCGCGGCCGCGGGCTTCGAGCGCACCATGTCTTTCGTCCACGGTAGCCAGGGCTGCGTTGCCTACTACCGCTCGCATCTGTCGCGACATTTCAAGGAGCCTTCGTCAGCGGTTTCCTCCTCGATGACCGAGGACGCGGCAGTGTTTGGCGGCCTCAAGAACATGGTCGACGGGCTCGCCAATACATACAAGCTCTACGACCCCAAGATGATCGCCGTCTCGACCACCTGCATGGCCGAGGTCATTGGCGACGACCTGCGGAGCTTCATAGAGAACGCCAAGAACGAAGGCTCGGTCCCGTGCGACTTCGACGTGCCTTTCGCTCATACGCCTGCCTTCGTCGGCAGCCATGTCGATGGCTACGACGGCATGGTGAAGGGCGTGCTGGAGCATTTCTGGAAGGGCAGCGAGCGCTCGCAAGCCGCTGGGACCATCAACATCATTCCAGGCTTCGACGGATTCTGCGTCGGAAACAACCGGGAACTCAAGCGCCTCCTCGACCTGATGGGTGTCATTTATACCGTCATTCAAGACGCCTCAGACCAGTTCGACACGCCGTCGGACGGTGAATACCGCATGTATGACGGTGGCACGAAGATCGAAGACGTGAAAGGGGCACTCAACGCGGAGGCGACACTGTCGCTGCAGCATTACAACACCCGCAAGACGCTGGAATATTGCAACGAGGTCGGGCAGGCGACGGCATCCTTCCACTATCCGCTGGGAGTCCAGGCGACCGACGAATTCCTGATGAAGGTCTCAGCGATTTCCGGCCAGGAGATCCCCGAGACGATCCGGATGGAGCGCGGCCGACTGGTTGACGCCATGGCGGACAGCCAGTCATGGCTGCACGGCAAGAAGTACGCAATCTATGGGGATCCGGACTTCGTCTACGCCATGGCCCGCTTCGTCATGGAGACCGGCGGCGAGCCGACACATTGCCTCGCGACCAACGGCACATCGGCCTGGGAGGCCGAGATGAAGGAGTTGCTTGCATCCTCGTCCTTCGGCCAGGATGCCCAGGTCTGGGCGGGCAAGGATCTCTGGGCGATGCGTTCGCTGCTTTTTACAGAGCCGGTGGACCTGCTGATCGGCAATTCCTATGGCAAGTATCTGGAGCGCGACACCGGCACGCCGCTGATCCGGCTGATGTTTCCAATCTTCGACCGGCACCATCACCATCGCTTTCCCCTCATGGGCTACCAGGGTGGATTACGCGTGCTGACGACGATCCTCGACAAGATATTCGACAAGCTCGATCGCGAGACGAGCGAAACGGGCGTGACGGACTATTCCTATGACCTCACCCGCTAAGCCCGTGCCGGCTTTTCGCCGAGGCCGCCAATCGCCCAATGGACTTCGGAGACTGACGCAATGACCTCGCTCAGTGCCAAGATCCAGGACGTTTTCGACGAGCCCGCCTGCGATAACAACCGCGGCAAGGATGCCAAGGCGCGCAAGCAGGGCTGCTCGAAGCCGCTGACCCCCGGGGCGGCAGCCGGCGGCTGCGCCTTTGACGGCGCCAAGATCGTCCTGCAGCCGATCACCGACGTTGCGCACCTGGTCCATGCACCGCTCGCCTGCGAGGGCAATTCATGGGACAACAGAGGCGCAGCCTCGTCCGGGCCAACCCTGTGGCGGACAAGCTTCACAACCGACCTCACCGAACTCGACGTCGTGATGGGGCAGGGCGAGCGGAAGCTGTTCAGGGCGATCCGCGAGATCAAGGAAACATATGCGCCGCCGGCAGTCTTCGTCTATTCGACCTGCGTGACGGCGCTGATCGGCGACGACATTGAGGCCGTGTGCAAACGCGCGGCCGAAAAATTCGGCTTGGCCGTGGTGCCGATCAATGCGCCGGGCTTGGCCGGCTCCAAGAACCTCGGCAACAAACTCGCCGCCGAAGCGTTGCTCGATCATGTCATCGGCACGGTGGAACCCGACGACGCCGGGCCCTACGACATCAACATCCTTGGCGAATTCAACCTCTCCGGCGAATTCTGGCTGGTGAAGCCGCTGCTTGATCGGCTCGGCATCCGGGTGCGCGCCTGCATTCCGGGCGATGCGCGTTACATCGACGTTGCATCCGCGCACCGCTCCCAGGCGGCTATGTTGGTGTGCTCGAGCGCACTGATCAATCTGGCCCGCAAGATGGCGGGGCGCTGGGACATCCCGTTCTTCGAGGGCTCCTTCTACGGCATAACCGATACCTCGGAGGCACTTCGCAACATTGCTGAGCTGCTGGTGAGGAAGGGCGCCGATGCGGAGATCCTCGAGCGCACGGACACGCTGATCGCTGAGCAGGAGGCGATTGCGTGGAAGAAGCTCGAGGCCTACCGCCAGCGGCTTCAAGGCAAGCGCGTGCTGCTCAATACGGGCGGTGTGAAGTCCTGGTCAGTCGTCCACGCGCTGATGGAGATCGGCATGGAGATCGTCGGCACCTCGGTCAAGAAATCCACAGTCGAAGACAAGGAGCGGATCAAGCGGATCCTCAAGGACGAAAACCACATGTTCGAGCAGATGGCAGCGCTCGATCTTTACGCCATGCTCTCAAAACACAAGGCCGACATCATGCTGTCGGGCGGGCGCACGCAATTCATCGCGCTGAAGGCCAAGACACCCTGGCTCGATATCAACCAGGAGCGCCAACATCCTTATGCCGGCTATGACGGCATGGTGGAACTTGTCCGGCAGATCGACCTCGCCATTCATAGCCCGATCTGGGACCAGGTGCGGGAGCCGGCGCCGTGGGATCGCCAGCCTGCTGTGGAGGACAATCTGGCGAGCATGAAGAACGGGACCGCGACTGTGAACGCCTTCAATGAATTTGCTGGCGCGACGGCTCACCGCTTCGGCAACCGTTGAGGAAATTCGATGGTCCGCATCCTTCGCAAAATCAAATCAGCGGCGGTCAACCCGCTGAAGTCGTCGCAGCCGCTGGGTGCCGCCTTCGCTTTTCTTGGAGTCGAGGGTGCGATGCCCCTGTTCCATGGCAGCCAAGGCTGCACCAGCTTCGCGCTCGTGCTCTTCGTGCGGCATTTCAAGGAAGCGATCCCCTTGCAGACAACGGCGATGGATGAGGTGGCAACCATACTCGGCGGAGCGGACCATCTGGAAGAGGCGATCCTCAACCTCAAAACCCGCACTAAGCCAAAGCTGATAGGAGTGTGCACGACCGCGCTGGTGGAGACCCGTGGCGAAGACTGCGCGAGTGATATCGCCAACGTCAAGCTGAAGCATGCGGAAGAGCTCGCGGGTACGGAGGTTGTGCTGGCCAACACGCCTGATTTCGGCGGCGCTATCGAAGAAGGCTGGGCCAAGGCTGTCGCGGCGATGATCGAAGGGATTACACGGTCGGGCGCACGGACCCGGCAGCCGAAGAAGATCGCGATCCTGCCCGGATGCAATCTCACTGTCGCTGACGTCGAGCATTTGCGTGACATGGTTGAAAGTTTTGGGCTCAAGCCGGTTATCCTGCCGGACGTCTCCGGCTCACTCGACGGCACGGTTCCTGACCGCTGGGTAACCACTACCTATGGCGGCACCAGCGTCGAGGAAATCCGCGAGCTTGGCACGGCCGCGCAATGCATCGTCATCGGCGAGCACATGCGCCACCCGGCGAAAACGCTGCACGGGTTGACCGGCGTGCCTTACGCGGTGTTCCAGTCGCTGACCGGATTGAAGGCCGTCGACCGGTTCGTCTCGCTGCTATCGGCGGTTTCGGGCGCGGCGGTGCCGGCCCGGGTTCGCCGTCGCCGGGCGCAATTGGAGGATGCATTGCTCGACGGACATTTCCATTTCGGAGGCAAGAGAATTGCGATCGCTGCGGAACCAGACCAACTCTATCAACTCGCAACCTTCTTCACCGGCATGGGCTGCGAAATCGCAGCGGCGGTCACGACGACCGATATGTCGAAGATTCTGCAAAAAGTACCGGCGGACTGGGTTCAGATCGGCGATCTCGGCGATTTGGAAGTTCTTGCAGCGGGCGCGGATCTTCTCGTTACGCATTCCCACGGTCGCCAGGCGTCGCGACGCCTTGGCATTCCGCTCATGCGCGTCGGCTTCCCGATCTTCGACCGGCTCGGCAGCCAGCACAAGCTCACAATCCTCTATCGGGGGACGCGCGACCTGATCTTCGATGTTGCCAACATCTTCCAGGCCAATCAGCACGCGCCGACGCCTGAGGCGCTTGATCCATTCCGGAAACGAGAAATGCCAGATGAGCTCCGTTCGTCGCCTCTCACTCGTCACTGACGAGGTTCACGCACCAATGCCGGAACGACGAGTAGGCGCATTGCGCGTAGCCATCGCCACGCAAGACATGAAGAATCTCAATGCTCATTTCGGGTCGGCCAAGCGCTTTGCTGTCTACGACGTGACGCGCGAGGAGTGGCATCTCGTGGAAGCCGTGGCCTTCGATGACGTTTCCGATGAGAGCGGGAAGCGTCGGACCGAGGGCGATGACCGCGTCACGCCGAAGGTGGAGGCGCTGAAGGGCTGCCATCTGCTGTTCTGTCTGGCCATCGGCGGGCCTTCGGCAGCCAAGGTTATTTCGGCAAAAATCCATCCAATCAAGGTGCCGCAGCCACAAACCATCCAAGAGGTGCTGTTGCGCACGCAGATGATGCTGAGAACGTGTCCTCCGCCCTGGCTGCGCAAGGTGCTGGCCGAAGCTGGTGTCGCCGAAAAGAAACCCTCCTTCGAGGACGAGGACTAAAACGAGGAAAGAGCAAAATGTTTGAAGTCGCGATTAGCCCTGCTGTCAACGATGACGAGGCGGCCCTTGCCAGCCCGTTCGTCAAATGCCTCGTGCGGCTGATCCGTGCTCAGGATTCCCACGGGTCATGGGACGGCACAGCGGACGGTGAGTTGCTGGCCGACTTCATCGTCAGCAAGGAACAGCGGCGTACGATTCCAATCATCGGCGATCCCGATCCGGACGTGCTGTGGAGGCTCGACAAGTTTTACACTGCCGTCGCCCTTGCGATCGAGGAGCGCTCCGGCCTGATGGCATCGCCGATGATCGAAATGAGCCATGAGGGGTTCGGGCGCGTGCTTTTCACCGCCGGGCGGCTGGTCGTTCTGTCCAGGACCCTGCGCGACGCCCATCGCTTCGGCTTCGAGACGTTTTGCAAACTCGCCGCGGCCGGTACGAAACTGGTCGACGATGCCATCGCAGCCATCGACGCCTATCCCGAGGTGGCACGGGCATGAAACCAATTTTGGAGCAAGAGGATCATGTCAGGCCTTGAGGAGCCGCGATGGCCAGCCCACGCGGCCGACGCGGTCGAGGCCAATGTGGTTCTCGGGGTAGCGCTGATGAAGCCACTCGTCCTGATCTGTTCGCAAGATGCGGAGTTCTATCTGTTCCTCAGCCACATACTGGAGGTGGATGGCTTCGTCAGTGAGCCGGCAGGCGGCGCCAAGGAAGCACTTGCAAAGGCCGACGAACGGGAATTCCAGGCCGTGGTGCTGGACTGCGGTCCAACGAGCCTTACCGGGTCCGCAATCTGCGCCCGGCTCAAGCGGGAACCCCGGACCGGCGGCCTGCCCATCATTGCCCTGATCGCGCCCGGCGCCGAGAACCAGCACCTTGATCTGTTGAAGGCCGGGATTGACGAGAGCTTTGTGCGGCCAATGGCGCCGGCCAAGCTGCTCGATTATCTGCGGACGAGGCTGGCGCTGCCGAAGCCGGGTTCAAACGCGATTGAAAACAACAGCTGGCTTTCCTATGGCAGCCTTGAGATGAAGCTCGATGCCCACCGGGTTTGCGGCAATGGCCATGACATCCATCTCGGACCGATCGAGTTCAACGTGCTTCGGCATTTGCTTGAGGCTCCCGGCAAGGTCTTCAGTAGGGACGAGCTGATCGGGGGGGCCTGGCCGGCCAATATCCATGTCGGTGTACGCACAGTCGACGTCCACATCAGTCGGCTCAGAAGGGCTCTGGAGGCGGCCTCGACCGGTATTGTCATCCGTACCGTCAGGTCGGCCGGCTACTCGCTCGAGAAGCTGGACGGCTGAATCGAGTGCCGGGTGTGGTTCCACTCCCTTTCCTCGCGCTGTGAGCCGGTCTCGCGGCCTGAAACGCCCTCATCGAACACTCAGGAAGAAGCAGGAAAATGGGCTTTAAAACGGTACTCTGTTTGACCGGCGCTGACCATTCCGATCAGGACGTCAGAACCGCTGCCGGCTTGTGTGCGGAAGTCGGCGCGCACCTTTCCGTACTGATCATACCCCCTCCGATGCTCCTTATGTCGCATCGGCGGATCGGAGATGGTGTCCCCGAGTGGCCGGTAGGGCGTGGACAGGCAATTGCCAGATTGAACGATCGGTTTCGGCAAATCGATCGATTTACACAGGACGTGGTCAGACTGGAAAAACGCTCCAAAGATATCCAGAAACTGCTGGAATCTATGTCGCTCGCCTATGACGTTGACACCGACTATTGCGATCCGGCCAGCCTCGGTGAAGTGGCACGACAGCGGGCGCTCTGCGCCGACCTCACGATCATCGGACCGGGGCTCCTCAACGACGAGAATCTCGGACCTCCTGTGGTCAACGGCTGCTTGTTCGATACGGGAAAGCCGGTGCTCGTTGTGCCGAAGGGGGCTGAGGCGACACTGTGGCCACGGCGCGTCCTGGTCGGTTGGGATTCCCGAGTCGAGGCGTCCCGTGCGGCTCGAGAAGCGCTGGGTCTCCTATGCGCTGCTGAGGAAGTTCGTGTCGCCCTGGTCGATCCGAAGGCCAACTACAACGGGAACGGCGCGGAGCCTGGAGCCGACATCGCTGCCTATCTCACTCGGCACGGTGCTCGGGTGTCGGTTGACCTCCTGCCAAGTGCCGGCAAATCGGCGGCCACGGTGCTTGCGCAGCACGCAATCGACATTTCTGCGGACATGATCGTCATGGGCGCCTATGGCAGCCGTCGGCTGCGTGAGCGGCTCTTTGGCGGTGTGACCAGATGGATCTTTGAAAAGCCGACATTGCCGCTGTTTTTGGCTCGATGACGGTTCCGGACCCGCACCGATGCTGTTCAAAGCTCTACTGTGACGCCTGCATTCATACGTAGATGGGCTCCATCGAAATAATCGATCTTACGAAGAGTAACGAACATGAAAAGCATTGCTCGGGAGGCGACGCCCGCCGGAAATCTCTCCAGTCATGCGCAAGGCGGAGGTGGAACGGCCAGAGCGTGACCAGTGTCAGCCTCGACAATGGCGACAGGCTGGAAGTCGGCATCGTCGTCAACTCAGCCGGGCCGAATGCCGGCACGGTGGCTGCCATGGCGGGGCTGGTGTTGCCGGTCGAGCCGCGCAAGCGCAACGTCTTCGTCTTCGAGGCGCGCGACAAATATTCTGATATGCCGCTGCTGGTCGATCCCTCCGGCATCTATGTCCGGCCGGAAGGCTCGGTCTATCTCACTGGCGGCGCCGAACCGGAAGAAGGCGACGGCTCGGCCGACCCCACCGATTTCGAGGTCGACTGGCCGCTGTTCGAAGAGGTGATCTGGCCGGTGCTGGCGACCCGCATTCCGGCCTTCGAGGCGATCAAGCCGACACGCGCCTGGGCCGGCCATTACGACTACAACACGCTCGACCAGAACGCGGTGATCGGCCCGCATCCGCAGGTTAAGAGTTTCCTCTTCGCCAATGGTTTTTCCGGTCACGGCCTGCAGCAGGCCCCGGCGGTCGGCAAGGCGCTGGCCGAGCTGATCGTGCACGGCGGCTACCGCACGGTGGACTGCTCGGCGTTTGGGTACAGCCGTGTCGCTGAAGGGCGGGCGTTCAGGGAATTGAATGTGATCTAACGCTGGCGGGACAGCCCCCCTCTGGCCTGCCGGCCATCTCCCCCGCAAGGGGGAGACCGGCAGCTTCCCTGGCGGCTCCAAACTTCTAGCCTTGGAGATTGGCGAAGGCAGCGATGACGGCCAATCTCCCCCCTTGCGGGCGCGGTCAGCGGGGTCCTTGCCTTTGGCGATGCATGTCGTGGCTGGACCAGGTGAGGTGAGTCCGGCCCGTCTACCCAGCCTCTGCGCCCGCCCCGAAGCCGCTCGCCCGCTCAGCGCTATGAGGGCGCGCTCGCGAGCGGCTTCGCGAACGCTGCGCTACAGCACGTGCAGGGACGCGACCCCAGTGAAGGCATACTCCAGCGTGGCTTCGCCAATTCCGTCTCGTTGGCCCCCCTCAAGCCGGTCTTCCAACCGAAGGCCGAACGCGCCAATTCGCCAGCCAACTCCATCAACGACTGTCTAAATCCGCAACCTGGGGCGGTTCGCTCGAGCTCGTTTGCTTGAGCACGGCACAGACGGGATCGCGAGTACGATGCAGCGGAATGGGAACGCACCCATGCTTGGGCACGAGGCCCCGAGCCAACGCGCATCGCGCCAATCGGCGTCGTCACGTTCGAGATACATCACCGGCTGCTCGGCACTTTTACGCTCGCATATGCGCCGGCACGCCGCTGGCGATCGATGACGCATCTGCCGACGAGGCTGCTCGTTCCACGAAAAAGCGATAAGCGCGAGATCAATGGGCAACCTCGTCGGGATCGAAAAGAGCGCTAAACCGGGTTGCTAGATCAATCCAGGGTGCCGCGTCGCCGCTCTCTGAAGCTATTCGAACGACCGCCGCCAGATAATCGGTAAAAGCCTTCAGTCTTATGGGGCCTTGCTCTGAGAGGCAGTCAATGGCGTCAAGCCGCTGGTAAACGGCAGCGAGCATATGTTGCACCAAAAGCAGGGAGGATGGGCAAGGGCAATCGCTCTTACTCGCGAGGCGCCTGCACTCGCTGCAAAGCGGCGGAATGTCCTCTAAGGCTAGGTAGCTGGAAAGACGTTGTATGAGATTGTCAGTGGCGTTCCTTGTCGAGAAGCCGTCCAGCAGCTCCCCATCGCGTTGGTTCAATGAGATATCACTGTAAAAGTTCATGGTTCTTCCTTTCCGATGGCGAGGCTAGGCTTCCGGGAGATAGTCGTGGACGACCTTCCCGAGCGCGAGCGTGAGATCTGCGACGAGGTGTACTGCCGAGACTACTTCCAGCACCGGCAGTTCGGCGACGGGGGCAAGCGCATGCGACCAGAGGTTCAGGGCTGCCGGGCCGGTCCAGGCGCCCCTCAAATGGGCGTCCTCTAGATGATATTCCACGAGCTCACAGATGCGCGGCGTGCCGTCGACATGCGGGATAATTTTGAGGAGGAAGTTCGGTTCAGCGAGCGAGGCCCTCACGCTCGCGAGGTCGGCGGCTCGGTGCTTGTAGCCCATGGTACCCGTCGCGACGCGGACCGGCCCGTAGTCCAGCGTGCCAACAAGGGTATCCGTCTCCGTTCGGAGCGTTGGGCTAGCGAGCTTCTTGGGAAAGCCCCACAACTCGCGTCCGCCCGCTATCGGCGGATGGTCGTCGAGAAACATGCAGTGGGTATAGCTCCCCCTGCGGCCACAGAAGGAGACAGGGATGACCTGTCCGCCTTCCGTGTAGTCGCCGAAGCCCGTCGAGTCCGGCATGCGAATGAACTCGAACTTGACCATAGGCTCGCACACCTGAAGCGGCTCCGGCACAAGGTCGCGCAGTTTCTGCGGATCGGTGCGATATGTGATGATCAGATACTCCCGGTTGCGGAAGCGATATGGGCCGGCCGGGTAGGCCGGGCTGGTCAGGGGCATGGCGAAAGCTTTCCCACGGACGGTATCTTGGTGCATGTTTGAAATTCCTTTGTGCTGGATCAGGTGGGCTTAGATCGGTCTGCATGATGGCGGCGAGGCTCTCCGAGGTGCTGTCATAGCCTCGTAAGGGATGCATGGCGTAATCGCGCGTAGCCATTTGCGCTGGGCAATTGCCTTGGGGCGCGAGGCGATGGTCGCGGACGCGGTTCCATGGCTCCGGTTGTGATCGAGAGGCAAGATTCGAGGTAAAGTGATTTTGTTCCTTATTTGAAGGCGCTGCTTCCCGTCTGCCCTCGTGGTAGGAGGAGGTGGAGTGGCGGCCAGCTCCGATTTGTCCAGACGGGGTTTGCGGATCGACGCGCATGCGCCATGCCAAATGAGAAATCATTCGGTGCCCGCAGGACAGACGGCCTCGGCGAGCCAGTCGAGAGAGAAGGTCTTCGCCTCACGGGGATCAGATACGAATTCCCGAGCACTGCGGTGATGTAGCAGGAAGGCCTGCGACGCCACCAAACCTCTGTCGCGAAAATATGGAGGTGACGCGGTATCCGCCGTCTAGCCAGACAGCATACGCAGCATCCGGCAGCACGCACTCGACGGCCTGGCCCCATCGCCGGCTTCAGGAGAAAAGATCAGCTATGAGCCGGCAGGCAGTCGCTGCACGCGGCGGTCAGGTCGTGTAGATCTTCCGCGCACACAGCCGGTGCCGAAATGATGCTAGATGATGAGCCGACGCCAACATTACCGCAGGGGAGACAGCCAAGTCTGTCCTCAAGCGTCTGAAATGCATGTCCAAAAGCTGACAGCGACAAAAAACTGTCTGGTCCAAAACCACCGGCCGCCTTGGGCGTGAGGTTTCTCGAAGCCTACTCGTGCAGTTGCTGCGGCTAAGCGCGCTGGCACGGCCTTTGCTGGAGATGCGGCAATGTTGAGTGGGGGCTGACCGCATAAGAACGCGAGACGATTGATTTTCTGCTGCGCCATCTCGGCGGCGCGCCCGCTCAACGGTCACGGCTACACCTTGGCAATGGCTGACGCGCGACTTTGCGGTTGCGCCGCCCTGCCGCGCCGATGCGCCCAAAGTTCGTTGATAGTCCGCCCGGCAGATTGAGGAAACCGGCTGTTGACTGCTGCCCAGGCGGAGATGGCTGGGCTCATTCGGACTGTCTTGACCGTCGGTGTCATGAAGCCAACGACACCATGCTGGACGTTATGCATGACCAAGACGAGTGGGAGTCACAACGAATGATTTTACCGGAACTGCGCTCTGCTATCCCAGCCGGCAGAGTTTTGGAGATAACGACGACCACCGGATGCATCGTGGGATGTTCATATTGTCCGCAGGACAAGTTCGCTGACCGGCAAAGAAAAGTATCTGATACGAAGCATCTTAGTCTTGGAGATTTCAAGCGCTGTCTGGCGCGCGTACCAGCCTCCGTCGACATTAGTTTTGCCGGGTATTCTGAGCCATGGCTCAATCCCGATTGCACCGAAATGGTCGAGCACGCTTCCGCCAAAGGCCACGGCATCAGGATTTTCACGACGCTTGTGGGAATGAAGGGGCAGGATCTACAACGCTTGCAGGCGCTGCGGTTGGGGGTATTCGTGGTTCATGTTTTTGATGATGGCGCCCACATGAATAGCCGCCTTGTCGGAGCCAAGTATCGCGATTTGGTTGGTCAACTCGTCGACGCCGACATCCCTTCGATCCGATTCGTGGTTTTGGGTGAGCCCCATCCCGATATCGCCGACATTATCCCTGCCCAAGCCCTAGTTCGCGCGCGACCGGTGAGCAGCAGGGGTGGAAGCGTAGACCCTAAGATTGTAGAACCACGGCAGCCAGTCGTCGGAGCGCTGATATGCGTGGACGAACGGCAGTATCGGAATGTACTACTTCCAAACGGCGAGGTCACTCTCTGCTCCATGGATTTTGAGCGGCGTCACGTATTGGGCAACCTTCTATGCGACGAATATGGCGATCTCTTTAAAAGCCAAGTTTTTTGCGAAATCGTCGATCGCATGAATGGAGCGGCTGGTTTTCTGCTTTGCAGGATGTGTGAATTTGCCGATCCAAACGATAGAACTGACTGACGCCGGCTGACCGCGGCGGGCCTGAAATGCCGACGTCCCTGAAACGGCAAGATGCACATGCCGCGAAGTCATCGTGTTTTCACGCCACGCTAACACGATCCCGTAGGCGCGGCAGTCAGCCTCGACCATTTCCGAGACGAACTCATCGAAAGTGGTCTTCGGCTTCCAATCGAGTTTTGTCGGCTGCCTTGGAGCCATCGCCGATCAGCAGGTCAACCTCGATTGGCCCGAAACAGCGTTTGTCGATCCGGATCAGCGCTTGATTACTCATGCGTTCACGGCCCACCTCGTCAACGCCTTCGCCCTCCCAGACGATTTCCTTTTCGACTCGCCTGAAGGCAAGCCCCGACAAAGGTGCGGACCGTGTGTGTCTCGCCGGTTGCCAGCACGAAATCGTCAGGTTGATGCTGCAAGATGCGCCACATGCCCTCGACATAGGCGCGCGCCGAGCCCCAGTCGCGCTTTGCTTCCAGGTTTCCGAGATAGAGACAGTCCTGTTTGCCGGCCATGATCGAGCCACCGCACGCGTCACCTTGCGCGTGATGAAAGTTTCGCCGCGCGTCGGCCCTTCGTGATTGAACAGGATGCCATAGAGCCCGTATACCTCGCGGTAGTTCATGGTGCTCCAGTAGCCGTAGAGCTTCGCCACCGCATAGCCGCATCCGTCGTGTCGCCGTAATGCAGGACCATGTCGGGATAGTCCTCATGAGGACCTTGATAACGGAAATTCCTTTTCAGGGATCGACACTCGGCGCCGGGCCAGTCCTCGATGACGGCCGTGTGGAAAGTGCCAAGAGAGCCTGCAACGCTATGAAGTCGAAGAGTACGATTGCGTGCAAAAATCGGCGCCGGTGCAAGGTTTCGGCCTCAATGTCGGATACTCGACAGGATTGCGAACCTGCCTTCCGTTCCCTTTGCTGATGTTTTGCTCTGGCACGTTCGATGCAGGGGACCTCCCGAAAGCAGCAGCGGAGGTCTTCTATGATCAAACCCACGGAAAAATGCTGTCGCCGCACTCATGATCGTGCCCTCGCTGGTCGCCAAGCAGGCCGAAGGTCGGCTCATCACGGTCGAGGCGGGCAACCGAGCCCAATTGCAATGAGGGATAGGCTGCGAAAGCATGTCACTGACCACTCCGGGTCATCGAGGCGGGAGTCTTGATGCCAGCCACGCGCAACATGTCGTCGGCATGAGTTCAGATCTCATCACGGAGCCGGCATCTGCGGGCGTCACACCCGATACTACGAACGCCCGGACAAACTGTTGCAAGTCCTGTGGTGTCGATGATGCGTGCGGGGAGGGCAAGCCGACCGGCTATGGCCGACATTCGCCGCGTACAGCGCCTGATTGGGAGGCGTCAGCAGGAGCAAGGCACCTGGAGCTCTCTTGCATTGGGATCGGTGCTGGCCCGTCCAATTTGAGCCTCGCGTGTCAGATCCATGAGCAGGTTGGGCACGGGGCACTGTTCTTGGATCGGCAAGTCGACTTCCGCTGGCATCCAGGCAGCGCATTCGAGTCCTCAGAACTCCAGGTCAGCCACATCAAGGATCTGGTCACGCTGGTGAATCCGCGATCCGCCTACACGTTCATAAACTACCTGCACGAGAACGGGCGTCTATACCACTTTCTGAATGCACAGTTCGATGCTGTGCTCAGGGCTGAGTTCGAACAATACCTGAACTGGGCGTTCCGCAGAAACCCACTTGTGCGCGGCGGCGAGACCGTCCGCGAAATACGCTATGATGGCGAGTTTCGGGTGCGGACGGACGATGCAGTTCTCGGTGCAAGAGACCTGGTGGTCGGCATCGGCAAGCAAGCGCGGATTCCACCTCAATTTCAGGGCTGGATCGGACGCAACCTGTTCCATTCATCCGATTTGCTGCACATCCATCCTGAGGTGCGACATAAACATGTTTGTGTCGTTGGTGGAGGCCAGTCGGGAGCCGAGGTGCTGTTGCATTTGGTCGGTGGGCCAAGAGAACGGCGGCCTGCCTCGATCACCTGGGTCTCGCAGCGCGAAAACTACCTGCCCCTCGACAACAGCCCGTTCACAAACGAGTTGTTCATGCCCTGTTTTTCGGATCGTTTCGCGGCCATGAGCGAGCCGCAGCGCAAGCTGTTCCTGCGGCGTTTCGTGCTCGCCTCGGATGGGATTTCGGATCGCACTTTGCGCGCCGTCTACCAGGCGCTGTATCGCCACGAATTTCTTGAGCCAGACCTATGTGACATCGCACTGCGGCCGGGTTGCAACGTTTCGCGCTGCATCAACGCCGGCGCGGGTCACAACTTGACGCTGCAGCGCGGCTTGGGCGACGTCGAAGAAGTCACGGCCGACATCGTCATCCTGGCCACCGGTTACGAGAACGCCGTGCCAAGCTTTTTGGAACCGATGGCGGATCAGCTGCAACAGACCGACAATGAGTTGGTCATCAACGAGGATTTTTCGGTGTGCTGGGACGGACCGCGTGACAGACGCATCTTCGTACAGAACGCCAATCCCGGCCAGCGCGGGCTGGCCGATCCGAACCTAAGCCTGCTGGCGTGGCGAGCTCGCCGCATTCTTGACAGCCTTCTACAGCGCGCGCCGTGCGCGAACCCTGAGCATCCTGGCTTTATCAGCCGTACCACCGTCGAGAGCTGGCCCGACCCGGTAGCCGAAGAAATGGGCAGCGGGATATGACTCAGCGACTACTGATCATCGGCGGTGGCATCCAAGGAATTTTATCCGCCTCCGCCGCGGCGACGGCCGGAGTCCGCTCCGAACTCATCGTCACTGAACATGCCCTTGGATCTATGGGCGCATCGCTTTATTCTGCGGGCGTCCATTTGCCCCAGGGTCGTCGAAACCGTACTAGGTCGCTCACTCGAAAGTGCGCAGTGGCCCTGGCGACCATGGCTGCGTCGGCCGTCAGCGGAGGCTTCCGGCTCGTAGCGATGCGTGTGGTGGCTGGACCGGGTGAGGTAAGTGATCGGCACCAGCTTCGGGAATCCCTGGACCCTGCGTGGCCTCGGATGGGCAGTCTGGCGCCGAACTTGTGCGGACAATACTCGTTTTTGGAGCATCGATGGACCCGATGCCAGCGACGTGCCTCCCTGATCGCCCGACCCGAACGGGAACTTGTCGCAAAGATTTGCGCGGCGCACGACTTGCGTTGCGTCAGGCTGCACGAAAGGTCCTCTTATCGGGCAGTCGCACCATCAACAGCATGCTCGGCCGTGACTACTATGCAGACGTACCGGATCGATAGATCTTTACGGGCCTGGGCGATCTCTCCATTGAGGAGGGACAACAAAGCCTTGCAATCCACCCGGAGCGCAACGCACTTAGCGTCGCCGTCTGCATGCCGTGGAGTATCGTCTCCGGCCCACACCCTGACGGCGCCCGACTGCCTCTAACCGGAATGTTTGACCAACCACTCTTTCCAACAGGAGGCTTTTCGCATGTTGACCGATGCACAAAGAGAAAAGTGGCAGAAAGACGGATACATCAGGCTCGAAAGGTTCTTCGATCCCGCGGCTGTGGAAGGTATGTCTAGCTTTGTTGAAGACATATCACGCTGGGATGTCAGCGATGATAAATGGCTCATGTGGTTCGAGAAGACGACTGATGATCGAAAGATCACGTCTAAGGCCGAGAATTTTCTGGACTTCCATGACCCATTGCGTCTGCTCCTCCTAGAAGATCAGCGCATAAACTCTGCGGTCGAGGATTTGCTTGGCGAAGATTCGCGCAGACTCAAGGAGTTGCTGATCTTCCACTATCCCGATAGCGGCGGTTATCGCCCGCATCAGGACATTTATCACATTCCACACAGGCTGCCCGACCGGATGGTCCATGCGATCGTTGCCATAGGCATTGACGATTCCGACCCGGACAATGGTGGCCTTTTCTTCAGCCCCGGCAACCACAAGAAGGGGGTATTTCCCATGGATGCCGGCGGGGTGATTGATCCTGAGGTCGCCGAAACATTCTCCTGGGAACCCGTAGTATGGAAGGCTGGCGACATCTTCATCTTCGACGATTATGCACCGCATTACTCGAAGCCGAATAAAAGCAATCGTTCGCGGCGGACGCTCTACTTGGTGTTCCAGCGTGCTTCAACCGGTGGACCGACCCGCGCTGAGTATAACGTGCTTAAGCGCGCCCTTAATCCGCCAGAGGGCAAAGTGGCTGATCTCGACAACCTCAAGCTCCCAAACGGCATTTTCTATCGCGATTGAGCTCACGGAACCAGGCGGGAATGCAAACGAAACTGATCGGCCGCCAAAAAAATGCGCGGAGAGCATGGTTTTGATTGCCGGCTACTGGAGCATCGCCTGCAGTCCGTCACGACGCTTCGGTATGTCGATGTGAAGAGGTGTCGCCGGGCGCTCTTCTGTGACGCCTAAAGCCCTCCTGGCGCCCGTAGTTTCGCCCGCCTGGGGCCCAGAGCCGGACTATTCTGACGGGGGGCCAACGTGTCGGGCTGCCGCTCTCTTCGCAACTTGCAGCAGATGCTGTTGCGTCGGCAGCCGAAGAGACCACTGTTTCGACAGCTGAGGTTCGTCATGCGGAAATCCACGTTTTCTCGAACGCAGCTGTCGCGGGTGTTCGGTATCGACATGGCTGCGCTTGGGACGGGAAGCGCGGGCACCGGGTTTTCATTTGGCAAGGTGGCACCAGGCGTCACATCCGAGCCCCATCGGCACGACGAAATCGAGGCCTTCGTGGTCCTGTCAGGAGCGGGCAAGGTCAGGACCGACCTTGGGGAAATCTCGGTCAAAGCCGGCGACGTCGTTCTGTTCCACCCTTTTGAAGCGCATGTGCTGCACAACGATGGGGACGAAGAGCTAAATTTCGTCGATGTCTACTGGCGCGACGGCAAGGCCGCCCTCGAAGCTGCTGCACAGGTCGCGACTCCGCGCGGACCGATCTTCGTCTTCTCCACGCCGCCGACACCTAATGGCGATCTGCATCTGGGGCATCTTTCTGGCCCTTATTTTGGCGCCGATGTCTACACGCGTTTCCTGCGCATGAAAGGGGTCGAAGCCTATCACCTGACTGGAAGCGACGATTACCAGAGCTACGTCGCCACGCGTGCCGATGCCGATCAATCGACGCCCGCAAAGGTGGCGCGCAACTACGCCGACGAGATTCGAGCCACGCTTGCGCTTCTCGACTGTGAGGTCCATAGCTTCCTCCCGACTTTGGGCGATAGCGCTTACGCAGAGTTTCAAGCCGCGTGTTTCCGTAGTCTTCTGAGCAGCACGGCGGTAGATCTGCGCCGGAGCCCTGCGCTCTTCGATGCTGTGACAGGCGACTACCTTTACGAACCGGATGTAATCGGCCTCTGCCCCTATTGCGGCAGCTCCGCTGGTGGCAACATCTGCGAGGAATGCGGCGCACCGAACCTATGCCACGACCTAGGTGCAGTCCGGTCGCGGCACTCGGCCGAGGCGCCGGTGGTCGGCTCCGTGCGCCGTCCCGAACTTGCGCTGGAACGGTGCTACGACACTATCGACCGGCATTTAAGGGCGTCGGGCGCCCCCGTTCGGATCATGGACCTCTTCGCGCGTCTACGCCAACGTGGCGACTTTTCCGTGCCCATCACCCACCCCTCGGACTGGGGCCTGCCGGCCGAGGGGCTCCCGGGGCAGGTGATCTGGGTCTGGCCAGAGATGGCGTTTGGTTTTCTTTACAACATCCAGGCGCTAGCTACATCGCTCGGCCGAGACTGGAATGCGGCCCTGCCCAGCAAGGACTGGCAAATTGTCCATTTCTTCGGCTTCGATAATTCCTTCTATCACGCCCTGCTTTATCCGGCGCTTTATGCTGAGGTCTTCTCCCACTGGACCCCGCGCATCCGGTATCATGTGAACGAGTTCTACCTGCTCGACGGCCAGAAGTTCTCGACCAGCCGCGGTCATGCGGTCTGGGGCAAAGAGGTTCTGGGCCCAAAGACAGTCGATGTCGTCCGTCTTCATTTGGGCCTGACACGCCCGGAAGGTGAGCGAACGAACTTCACGCTGGACGCGCTACGCCGCACCAAGAACGAGGTGTTCCAAGGGATCTGGCTGAATTGGCTTGATGCGCTGCACCGGGAAATCAAGCAGGACTTTGGCGGCTGTGTGCCCGATGCAGGCGACTGGGCTCCCGCCGATCGCGCTTTCTTTGCTCGGATAGAGATCCATCGCGCGGCGATGGAACGCGCCTATTCGGACGATGGCTTCTCGGTCCGGCGCGCGGCCGCGCAGGCCTGCGATTTCGTGAGCGATTGTGTAGTCTACCGACAGGCGCAAGACTATGAAGCGGCGCGACGTCTCTATCCCGCCCGCACCCGCACTTCGCTCGCCCTTCAGACGACGGCCGCTGCGATCCTGGCGCAGACACTCGCACCGCTGATGCCCCGATTCGCCAGCACGCTGGCGCGAGCTATCGATGGCGTCTCGACCGAAACATGGCCCACGTCCGTCCGGCGCCTTGCGCCAGGAACGACCTTTGATCTCGGACCCGTGCTAGGCTTCTACGCCAGAGCAGAGCTTCCTGTTCTCCATGAGGAGGAGGCATAATAGCCTATCGTGATTTCGACCAGATTTGGGCGGCAATCAAAGCCGAGGATGCCAAAGCTTTACTCGCTACCACTGGCTGCCCGAAGGCCACTCCCAGACCATAGGCACAAACACTGGCCGGCCTTAACCAACATATCGTCGAGATGCCGGCCCGCGCCTTGGAGGATCCCTCGGTTGACAGCTTTCGGGCGCTTGCCATTCGTGCGGCAAATGCCGAGCGGGCTGCACTGCGCTGACCAACTTTTTCGGAATCGCGGAATTTCCGACCTGTAGCCAGCCGATCAAGAAGGTCATGCGGTTCGGGGCGCTGGGTCAGCCTAGCGCGCCCGCGCATCGCCAGCGGCGAATGATGCTAGATGAGCCGACGCCAACATTGCCGCAGGGCAGACAGCCAAGCCGTTCTCGCCCTCAAGCGTCTGACGCATGATGCGTGTCCAAAAGCTGACAGCAGCAGAAAACATGTTGGGTTCAAAACAACCGGCCGTCTTGGGCCTGTAAGGTTTCCAGGCAGAATCATGCATTTACTGCGGGCAACGCGCTGGCATGACGTTTGCTGGTTGAGATCGGAAATACTGAGTGAGGGCTGATCGCATGAGAACACGCAAGACTTTGATGGTCTCCTAATGTTCCGTTCTGAGAGAACCAGCTCGCGCATAAACGTCAGGAAAGGTGTGGGAATGGAGAACAACATGTTGCGTAGAGAGTCACCGGCTCCTCTGATCAAAGTGGACGACTGGCTGCGTGGCGATCCTCTCACGAACTTTCAGCCCGGCAAGGTGTCGGGATGACAAGTGGAATGGAACCCTGGTCAATTCGCCCATTTTCTGCGGCGCGCCCGCAGTAACTGTGTCCATGGAGCACAGGGTCGACGGTTTGCTCCAGCTCAGGGCTCGGACCTTAGACTTCCAACCGAATAGCCGCGGCGGCGATATTCGAAGCGAATTTGGCCCGCCGTTGAAGACGTCACAGTCCAGGACCTGTTCAAGGTCGGCCACAGGGGCAGCATTTACGTGGAATCGGCCTGGCGAGGCCGGACGTCGGCTGCGGAAGCGAGCCCGAAGTCAGCGTAACCGAAAGCAGAAATCCTCCGTTGAGGACGAGACCTGAAATTGAGGAAACGAAACGAAATGTCTCACGCAGCGCTTGGCCCTGCCGTCAACAAGAATGGCGAGGCCCTTTCCCGCCCGTTCGTCAAATGCCTCCTGCGGCTGATCCGTGCTCAGGATTTCCACGGCTCATGCCAACGGAAATCGGACACTTGGCTGCTGGCCGATTTCATTATCACCGAGGAACTGCGCCGGAATATCCACTCATTGGCAATCCGGATCCGGACGTGCTGTGGAGGCTCGACATGTCGGAGCTGGCGATCGAGGAGCGCTCAGGCGTGATGACATTGTCAACAACAGAAATCAAACGGCTGTCGAGACGTCTCCGATTCGGCTTCGAGACTCTCCGGAAACTCGCGGATACCGGCGCGAAACTGGTCGGCGATGAGACTGCAGCTATTGCCTATCCCGAAGTGGCGCGGGCGTGAAGAAACCCATTTTCGAGGAAGGATCATGTCAAACCTGGATGAGATGGCGAAGAAAGTCCGAAAGCTTCAACTGCGCGCGGCAATTGCCAAGACGAACTTGCGCGACCTTGCCGAGGGTCTCCCGGTCAAATGGATTGAGATAGAGGAAGTCGCCGAGAAAACGCATGCCGTTTATGCCGAGTTGGATGGTGCCAGGAGAGAGCTTGCCAAAATGAAGACTTTGCGATGAGGAGCAAATTCATCAGCCGCGACGGCTCAATATGGGTGCCGGAATATCTGATCGCTATCGATGGCAAGATCTGTATCGGCTGCGGCCGCTGCTTCAAAGTCTGCTCGCGGGAGGTCATGCATCTTTACGGCGTCGATGACGCGGGTGAAATCCTCGGCGCCTGCGGCGCCGATGACGACGATTTCGACGGTGAGCTCAATCGTATGATCATGGTTGTCGACCATGCCGGCCGCTGCATTGGCTGCGGAGCCTGCGGCCGCGTCTGCCCAAAGAACTGCCAGACCCATCTCGCGGCCGACCAGATCGCAGCATGAGCTGCATGATTTGACGAGACAAAATCAGGAGAACGGCATGCGCTTCATCATCTTTTGTCGGCTCCTCGGGCTGGTCCTGTGCGGCAACGCTGTGGCGGTTTACTTCGCCTCGCATTCTTTCCGTCTAGCAGTCGTCACGACGCTGGGCTGCTCGCTACTTCTTCAGCTGGGCTATTTCGTAAGTGTGCTCTTTCTGATTTGGCGATCCAGCTGCGCTGGCAAAGCCGGCCAAGGGGCTGAGCTTTTCGATGGGTCCCAGGAAGTTCGGTACCAGTCGCGCGACGATGAGCATAGGAATGAAACTCAAGATGTGCCCCAGCGCAATCAAACGCTCGGCATATCGCTGCTCCTCCCTTGAGGCGCCGTAACAAGATCAGAGCGCAGATTCATTATTCAGGCTGTGGTTCCCTGGTAGGGTCGAAGGCGACGGCATTCTCATCGTTCTACCGCCCAGGGGAATGCAGTTTCGGTTCTCCGGGCGGATTCGCCGATGACGGTCCTGTGTTTCGGCGTGCGATTTTGACACCTGAGGCGGGGAATCGGCGTCCAATTTTGACCCCGGTTTGGAGTGCGCCCCTGAGGGTGGACAGATATCAGGCTGCTGATTTGCCAGTCTGCCGGATGTGTTGATCCTCGCGATCATCTGCGCGACCGCATTCGCCGCGCCGTCTCTCGTGGCCGCGCCCTCTTGAATTGAAGGTACAGACAGTTCCTCTTTTAAAAGCGACATCCGCCCTGTCCGTCAGCGGAGAACAGTCGGAGCTAAAACCCGGTCACCACCAGGTCGAAATGGCAGCGAACGACCTTGCGGGGGCGCTCGGGTTCAGGCGTAGGTCGATGCCGAGAGGCACGTTCGGCATTGTCCGATAACCGACAATGTCGGGTATGCAACGTAGAGGAAGCTGACTCTTGGGTGTTTTTTAAATGCTTTTTGGCTTGGCACGGTACATGCTCGTTATTGCGCAAAACGCACGGATTGAGTGGTTCCACCGCCACGAAAGTCGCTAGCTTACGCCACCTCCCAAGGCGAACCCGGCCCGGCAGGGAGCTCCGTCTCTGCCGGGCATGCCTTTCAGACGACTCGCGTTCAGAAGAGCAGCAAGTTCACGTCAGCAACACCGACACAGATTACTAATCAGTTGCTGGATACCGCTAGGACCCACACGCTCGTCAACTACAATCCGACGACTTACGGCCGCGGCGAGCCCAGCCTTTCGAGGGCATTGGCACCCGTTTCGATCAGGTAGACGAGCACTTCGATCGAGCAGCTGAAACCTCTGTGACGCGTTGAGCGCCACAAAAATCGCCTCGCGGAATCCGGCTCGGCAACCGTGCAGTTCCTGCCGGTCCAATCGCAAACAAGAGCCACTGCGTTTTTATCGAAGTCTGTTGGTTTGGCAGTCTGGCTGCACTTGCAAAGCTGGCAAAAACGCAGATGTCGACCGCGTGTCGTCCTAGGTTTCCTAGGCGATGGTCGCCTCATCGCAGCATGGCGACATGTGGATCGCTTCGTCTCAATCGCAAGGAGAGCGCTGGAAATCCCCAAAGCTCTGATGGGTGGTCGGAGAGCGCGGCCGACCAATCCAAGCAGCGCTTATGGAACGAGTTTTGCGTGGCTATTTCAGCTGAATGATCATCGCCGGAGAGAATATGCTGGAAAAATTCGAGCGTTACCCGCTCACCTTTGGACCCACACCCATCGAGAAGCTCGACCGGCTCGGCAAGCATCTGGGCGGCAACGTGGAGATCTACGCCAAACGCGAGGACTGCAACTCCGGTCTGGCGTTCGGCGGCAACAAGCTGCGCAAGCTCGAATACATCATCCCTGACGCGATCGCGTCAGATGCCGATACCCTTGTCACCATCGGCGGCGTGCAGTCCAACCACACGCGGATGGTCGCCGCCGTTGCCGCCAAGATCGGCATGAAATGTCTCCTGGTCCAGGAGAGCTGGGTTCCACATGAGGATGTCGTCTACGACCGGGCCGGCAACATTCTCTTGAGCCGCATCTTGGGCGCAGAGGTGCGTCTGGTCGACGATGGCTTTGACATCGGTATCCGCCGCAGCTGGGAAAAAGCGCTCTATGAGGTCAAGGCAAGGGGCGGCAGGCCCTATGCGATACCGGCCGGGGCGTCTGTTCACCCGAATGGAGGCCTCGGCTATGTGGGGTTCGCGGAGGAAGTGCGCGCCCAGGAGGAACAGCTCGGGTTTGCCTTCGACTACATGGTCGTTTGCACGGTCACCGGTTCAACGCACGCCGGCATGCTCGTCGGATTTGCCAAGGACGGTCGGCAGCGCAACGTGATCGGTATCGATGCCTCTGCTACCCCGGCCAAGACCAAGGCGCAGGTGCTTAGCATTGCCCGACATACAGCGACCCTCGTCGAGCTCGGATCGGAACTTGCCGAGGATGACGTGGTGTTGCTGGAGGACTACGCGCACCCGCGGTACGGCATTCCATCCGAGGAAACCAAGGAGGCGATCCGTCTGTGTGCGCGGCTCGAGGGTATGATTACCGATCCCGTCTATGAGGGCAAATCGATGCAAGGGATGATTGACCTCGTTCAAAAAGGCTTTTTTCCTGAGGGCTCGAGGATACTCTACGCGCATCTCGGCGGCGCGCCGGCCATCAACGGTTATGGCTACACCTTTCGCAATGGCTGATGCTCGACAGCTCTCCACGTGCTGTGCCTGCCGTAACAGCGCTCCGCCAGGTTTGACCGAAGGCCCGTTGGCAAACTTCAGCGGGCAGTTGTTAACTGCCGCCACGACGTGGGGTCGTGGTGCTGGCATGCTTGGCAGCATTTGCCTGTGCTCAATGTGTCCTGAAGCCGCATAAGAAGGGAGAAGACGTGTCCGTTTGACTTTTTTGTCATTTTGCGGTGCGGCGATAATCGCCGTAAATTTTATAAATTGTAAGCCACCGAAGATATCCGCAGGCGCGTGGTATCTACTTGAGCAGGTATGGAAGCTGTGACCAAGCGTGCTCGAGCGGGGTCGTCGTCGGCGAGCACATCGCCGGACACCCCCAGCGCGGCGGTGAGCTGGGCCAGCATGGGGGAGGGGAAGAGGCGTCCCCCGCGACGTGACCGCGGGCAGTCGGTATCCGGTTTAACGAGGCCTTGCTCATACCTATTGCGAGCGTCGACGAGACTGTCGTCCCTTCGGCAATTTTGACCGAAACGGCGCGTTCAGCCGGCGCGTTGCCTTCGGGCGGGTTCATCCACCTGGCGCTCTTTCAGCACTACGTGCGGAGGGGGTTGGGCTACGACGTCGCAGAGCCGCTCTATACGGAGGGGCGCGCGCGGCGAGGCGACGATGAGGTCGAGTTGTCCCCCGATCGCCTCTACGTAGCTCTAAAGTGTCGACAGATACGTATTGGCCTGTTGCTCGATCTTCGAGACAGAGGGCTGGTTGATCTTGAGGGGCAAGGCAATCTCCGCCTGGGCCTTCCCAGCCGCACGGCGCAGACCGCCGAGGCACTCGACCTCCGTCCTTAGCTCTTCGAAACGTGCATCGACACGCTCCCGACGCTACTCAGGGAGGGCTGCGATCACGTCATCAAGCCTGCGTTCCATGTCTTCCTCTCCTTCTTGTTCGCCGCCGACCGGCGGTGAGATGCCCTTGATGGCATTTGTCCAATGGCGTGTTGATTGGTGGCCCGGAACGGGAAGCGGCATCTGGCCATTGCCATCGCCCGGGCGCTCATCCGCGTCAGCGGGCGCGGCTACTTCGACGGAACAACTGACCGCACTGCTCGATCCTCTCACGCATGATTGCGAGATCATCGAAACCGGACATGAATCCTGGCGCTCCAAGAACCGCGCCTGATCAACACATCGCCCAAGACGATCCGCGCTCGCCGGGCTTCGCAACCCGGACCAGCTCCGCCCGGCGAGCGCTAAACGCGATGCGCTGCCGCCAATTTTTACCGGGATATTGGCTGCGGCCAAGCAAGAGGGACATCTTCTCAAAAAAAGCAAAACTGGGCTCATTATCGATGTAGCACCGCCAAAGTGCTCTACTGGGTGCATTTGCAGAGCGCGATTGACGAATATCTGGGAGGGTTTTGCGCCGAGCTGGAACGGTCCGTGCAGTCCAAAATGCGTTCATAGGAAATATGATCACTTGGCGAAAACGGCTGTTTGACCCGAATCTTTCTTTTCAGTGGCTGAGCGGAGTCAGATTGGTCGATATCTGCAGCGTGATGGGTGTTGCAATCAACGATGCCCAAATGGCGAACAGCATCTGGCGGTCAAAGCCCTCAAGGGATTTGGCGGCCGCATCCTTGCGGGGGTCGACGACTTAGACAGGGATACTTATCGCGCCGTCCATGCCGTCGCTTCGCTGGCGTGATCTACATCCTTGCTTCCAGAAGAAAGGCAGGGACACGCCCAAGTGCGAAATCGATCTCGTTAGGCGCGATTGAAGGCGGCCGAGACGCACGATCGCGAAAACTATGGGAAGGAACAAAGTTATGACGAAGAATCACCGGCCGAATGACCAGCGGCAACGTGTTTGCGGATTTTGGCTTTGATAATTCCGAAGAGGAATTGCGGAAAGCCAAGCTCGCCCGTGAGATCCGCGCCATCATTATGCGTCGGCGCCTCACTCAAGCCAAATCAGCTCAATTGCTTGTTATGAAACAGCTCGACATATCCGCCGTAGTCATGGGCGAACAGGCAAGTTCTCTATAGATCGCCCGGTGCGCTGCCTCGATCGACGCGCGCTTATAAGGTGGACGTTGTGGTGCGCCACAAGCCGCGCAAATCGGCACGGACGGCCGAAGCAGCCTAATCATTGGCGCGAGCGTGGGGTCCAGCTCTCGACAAGATCGGCTTCCTCGGAGATTTCCATCTCCTCGTCCTCCTGGCCAATTTCGGTTGCAACGAGGATCATGAGTGCCGAGCTGCCCTTTGCGCCCCAGTTTAACCCACGAAGCGGTTCGCTTCGCAGCGGCACGGACGACCTTATCCGGACGACGATGGTTCTTCCGATTCTTAAGTCCAAATGCTCTCTGGCGTGAGGATCTCGAACGGAACAATCCGCTGTTCGATTAACCGTGTGTCCGTGCGTTCGATCATGCGCAGCATCACATTGATGAGTTCTTCAGGCATCCTGTCGACGGGATGGCACAAGGAAGCAGTAATCAGGCCTTCGCTCAATCCCTTGCGTGCCTCGGGCCCGATGTCGCGGCAGACGACCCGGATTTTGCACTGCTGCTCCGCAGCGAGCTCGCGCATAGCACGCAGAACGCCGGAAATGCCGCCGCCATTAACGAAGATGCCCCGGAGCTCCGGCTCCTCCGCTATCAGCCTGCGAACGATTGCATAGGCGTTCTTCGGCGCCTCATGGGTCAGCAGGGTTTCGCTGACGTGGAACTTGGGCGCGTGCTCGCGCATGTAGGAGCGAAAGCTCGCATCCGAGATGTCTTGGAACTGATAACGGTTGCTGCCGATGAGAGGAAAGATCTTGCCGGGCCGACCGGACGTCTGGCTGATAAACCATGCTGCGGTGCGGCCGGCCTTCCAGTTGTCGGTTCCCACAAAGCCGGCCCGGCTGGCGGCGGACAGGTCAGTGACGTAGGCGATCACTGGAACGCCTTTGAGGCGCAACTCATCAATCGCCTGGCCGACGAGCGGGTGATCGGCCGAGATTACCGCGATTGCGTCGGCGCTTCCGCCTATCTTCAGCAGATTGGCAGCAACCGCTTCGGGGGAAGGGTCGTCCTCGAAGAGCACGTCTGGCTCAATAACCGCATCTGTGCGTCGCGCGCAGGCACCTAGAAGCGCCTCGGCCCAGATCCGGCAGAGCGGCCGGTGCGATTGCTGCATGAGAAAGCTCAAGTGCCGATGCGGGAGATTGTCCCGCCTGCGTTCGTGCAGCGGCCCCGAACTGCGGAAGCCGATCTGCTGCGCTGCGCTCAAAATGAGGTCGGCCGTCTGCGGTCGCAGTGTGCCAGTTCCGTGCAAGAGCCTATTGACCGTGGAAACACTTACGCCCGCGGCTTTCGCCAGATCGGCGATCGTTGGCCTGTTCATCAGCCGCCTCTCATTTCGTGAATGACGTCTACCAAGTGCAAACGCCATCTAGTCAGCGACGAAGGCGGAGTAGGCCCAAGGAGAGGTCTGACATATTGCACAAAGCTTCGCGCCGCCTGACGCCAATCGGCACGATTGTTCGCCCGCGGCCGCCATTTTTCCCGATGGCACCACGCGCGCTGCGGCTGTGCGATCCGAAGCCACGCGGCGCGCTGCAACGCGAAGGCGCCAATCTGGCTGACGTCAACGGACAGTGCTTTCTGGACCTCGACAACACTTTCGCCATTCTAATTCATTGGGATGGCTTTGCCCCGGCGCTTGATGCGGTCACGCGTATCGTTCGTGACGGCAGCCGCCTTTTCAATCCTATGGAACAGCCCTTCGAAACGGCATCGAAGGCACCCACCCTGGTCGTGCTGAACACCACAAAGAGAAGGAAACGATCTATGGAACAGATTGCCACCGTCGGCCCGGACCTGGGGCGCTCACGTCATTTCATGGGCGGCCACGGGTGCCTCTTTGCAGCACCGGAATTGCTCCCATCCCGCTGCGCGAAGATTACACTCGATGCAGGTCCCGCAACCGAAACCCCAGCTATGTCTATGTTCGCGGTCTCCGCTATAGCAGGTGTGGCTTCCCTCGCAGATGAGCTTCACCAGCACCTCGCCGCCCAGCCAACCCGCCAGCGCCCAGGTCTGCGCCTTGTCGCGCCGCATGAGGGGTGTGTGAATGACGAGATGCGTCTCCATTCCAAGGTTAAGGGCAAGTTGCATCGCTTTGACTGCGTCATCCCGACAATCCGGGTAGCTGAAACGATCCGTCTCGGACACGCCGATCACGAGGTGTTTCGCGCCCATCCGGTAAGCTATCGCGGCCGCAAAGCCGAGGAACAGAAGGTTGCGGCCAGGCACGAAGGTATTTGTTAGACCGTTCGCGTTCAGTGCGACCTCGACGTCGCGCGTGAGCGCGGTATCACTGATTTGACCGAGCACGGCCATGTCGATCATGTGGTCCTCGCCTAGTCGCCCACGCCAGGCCGGAAAGTCTGTTCGAATGCGCCCGAGCAGGTAGGGCCGCACATCGAGCTCGATCCGGTGCCGCTGCCCATAGTCGAAGCCGATTGTCTCGACGCGCTCGAAGTTCTCGAGCGCCCAAGCCAGGCAGGTTGTCGAATCCTGGCCGCCGGAGAAAAGGACGAGTGCGGTTCCCGGATCTCGTTGCATCGGGTCAACCCTCGTATTCAGCCCAGCACAGCGGCGTCTCATAGACCGTTACCGAGCACATTTGGCCAAGAAGCGGCTTGGTTTGGTTCCAGATCCAGACCGCAATGTTTTCCGCTGTCGGATTGTCGAGACCCTCAACCTCATTCAGATGCTGATGGTCGAGACGTTGCAGAAGCGGTCCGAACACAGCCCCGACATCGAAGAAGTCGATGACAAAGCCCGTGTCTGGATCGACGGGCCCTTCCAGACGCAGTTCCACACGGTATGAGTGGCCATGCATGCGGTGACAGCGGTGGGTCTCTGGCACGCGCGGAAGACAGTGCGCTGCCTCGAAGGTGAAAGCTTGCGTAATTTTCATGGGATCCCGAGAAACTTGTGGGTTTGAAGGCTCAAGCGCCAACGTGGGTTGGCAAGACAATAGGCCACTGCGGCGGCCGTATTCGCCTCGCGTTCGGGCCCATCCATCGGCTGAAGCAGAAGGTGCTCAAACGCGAGAACTTCGAAATGTTCGGGCTCCGCGCCAATCCGAGGATATACAAGCTTTAGCTCGTCCCCTGCCATGACCACGAGGCGTGCATTGCATTTCGGACTGACGCACAGCCAGTCGATGCCGGCGAGTGTGGGAATGGTACCGTTGGTCTCCACGGCAATTTCAAACGCCAAGGAATGCAGAGCTTCCAGGAGTTCTTCATCGATCTGGAGGAGGGGTTCCCCTCCGGTGAGCACGACAAGACGCTGCCTAGTTCCCGACCCGCGCCAGGCTTGTTCGACCGCCAACGCAAACTCTTGTGCGGTGGCAAAATGTCCGCCACCGGGGCCATCTACCCCAACGAAATCCGTGTCGCAGAATTCGCAGAATGCTCTTGCCCGGTCGCCTTCACGTCCCGACCAAAGGTTACAGCCGGCGAAACGACAAAATACGGCAGCCCGCCCGGCATTTCGTCCTTCACCTTGAAGGGTGTAGAAAATTTCTTTGACCGCATATGGCATGGCTTAAGCGGCCTTCGAGTGAGCAAGGGAGCATCTCTGCTGGCTTAGGAGACGCGGCAATCGGTGGGAAATGTCCCACTGCAGGTTTTGCAGTTCGTTCCACCATCGAGGCTGATTGCCGAAAACCCACTCACCCGAACTCCACGCAGAATTAGGTTTCAGCGGGCGGAGGCTGCGGGGAAGGGCCTCTCCCTCCTTGAAACCTATCACCTCGAAAAACGCCGCTATCACGCCGGTCATGGCGATGATGCCTTGACGACGACGAGGCGTGAGAATCCTGGTGTCTCCTCGAAAGCCTGCCTCACAGCACGGAAGAACTCGCTCATCAGCCGCAAGCCGCGCTCCAGGATGAGGCGGTCGAGCGATGAGTAGGTCGTGTGCGGCGGCAGGGCGCCGAGAAAATCCGCCATGTCCTGATCGGTGATCTGAAGGGCTTCATCGATGGTCTTGCCGACGATGAATTCGGTAAATGTCGAGGAAGCGGTTATGGCCGAGCCGCGGCCGAAGGTCTGGAACGTTGCGGCAGTAATCGTCTCGGTCTTGGGGTCGAAACCCATTATCAATTTAAGCCCGTCGCCGCAGGCGACGGCGCCGACCTCGCCGGCCGCATTGGGGGTGTCCAAAGCGCCGACATTGTGCGGGTTGATGAGATAGAGCTTGTCGTTGAAGAGGTAGACGTTGTCGGTATTATCCCGCACGGCGCCGATCCTTGTCGTGATGGCGGCTAGCCGAAGGACTTGCCGCAGGCGCATTTGTCCCGCGCATTGGGATTGTCGAAGACAAAGCCCGAGGACTCCAGGTCCGTGACGAAGTCAACGGTCATGCCGGCGAGATGGGGCTGGGAGTTTGCGTCGACGAACACCTTGAACCCGTCCGTCTCCATGATGGCATCGCCCTCGCGCGAGACGCTTTCCAGACCCAACAGGTATTTGAGGCCGGCGCAGCCGCCCGCCTCGACCATGATGCGAAAGCCTTCCGCCGGTTCGTCGGCGCGGGAAAGCGCGGTCTTGATGGCAGCGACGGCGTTTTCAGTAAGTGTGATCATGGGACTATTTTCTTGCTGATGCTTCGCAAGTTTCTTGCTGATGCTTCGCAAGCTACGCTGCACAGAACGTGCCAGAGAGGAAAATTCAATTAAACAACGGGTTAGCTGATTTTGCGCCCTGTCTGACATCTAACAATTGTCGGATGTCGGACAGAGTGAACCTTGCGTTCAAAAAGCGGCATCGGACACATCGCCAGTGGCGTCGCCTGAGCCAGCGTTTTCGATCACATGAATGTTGACCAGTGTAAGGGTGGGAACTCTTAAGTCGTGCTGCGCTCCAAAAGCCGCGCCATCGTGACCACGCAGTGCGGTGGCGAACACCGGGTGGTCGATAGCCGCATCGATCGCGCTTCCTCGAGGGCGCAGTCGATTCTGCGTCGGCTCGTGGGTGCCGAACACCACTCGCGTGCTCGGTCCATGGACTGTAGTGCGGCCGCCATCTCGCGAGGGCCGACTGAGGCGTTCAATATGCCGTGAAGCCAGGAGGTGGGCCAACACGCCGCCCAGGCAACAGCGCAATCACCGCCACGGCGGCCACGGCCGCGATTAGAGGCCGCGGACAGTTCCAGTTCTATCGCAAACCGCGGTCTGGCTCGTCCGCGTCCAAAACGAAACTCGAGCGGCCACCGGTCTCGCCGTCACATCGAAGGAGAGAAATCGCTATCTGTCACAGCTACTCGTCGGCAAGGATCCCGTCACGGCCGACATAGGGAAATACCCAAGCATCGTGGTTGCAGTCATGCTTGGAAAAACCGGTGGTCAGTGCCCCCGCCAACAACGCCGCCGATTAGCGCTGCCGCAAGGCGGGTACTGACTGTCACGCTATCGCTATCCAATGCGTTGCAACAGATTCGTCAAACAAGTTTACAGACTCTTTGCGAACTCAAGTCGCTGACCATGATACGTTCGCTTTAAGGCAGAGATTTGCCGTAGCTGATCGTCGAAATAATTGGTTTGGAATGCGTGAACATAGAACCTGCAGCGTTGAATCGCAAGCCGCATACAGAGAGGCCCTTTAATGGATATCGACATTTTTGAAGCTTACGAGTCTAACGTTCGTCGCTATGGACGATCCTTCCCAACAGTCTTTACAAAGTCTCTTGGGGCGACAATCTGGGACGAGTCCGGAAAACCTTATATTGATTTCATTGTTGGGTCAGGTGCGCTCAATTACGGTCATAACAATCAAGATATTATGGCGCCGGCAATTCAATATCTCGCCAACCAAAATATCGTCTTGTCGCTTGATATGTACACAACTGCAAAGCGTGATTTCATCGAAGTGTTCGTCAATTCGATCCTGAAGCCCCGGGGCCTTTCTTACAAGATACAGTTTCCTGGGCCAACCGGGACAAACGCTAACGAAGCGGCGTTGGCGCTGGCGCGAAAATATACCGGCCGCTCGAGTGTTATGGCCTTCACAAATTCGTACCATGGCATGTCACTCGGCTCCTTGGCTGTATCGGGTTCAGCGTCAACCAGACAGCTTGGCGGCGTTGCTCGCCACGACGTGATCCGTGTCCCTTACGAGAACTATCCGAACCAAACTTTCGATTCCGCGAGTTACATTGATCACGTGTTGGGCGACCCGGGCAGCGGCATAGAAAAGCCGGCCGCAATCATCCTGGAGCCCATCCAGGCAGAAGGCGGCATGAACACCGCATCCGCACCATGGCTTGCAGAAATTCAGCGCATTTGCCGTAAGCACGACGTCGTTTTCATCGTCGACGACATTCAGGCAGGTTCGGGACGAACGGGCGATTTCTTCTCATTCGAGTTCGCGAAAGTCGAGCCCGACATCGTGTGTCTTTCGAAGTCCCTAAGCGGTTCAGGTAATCCGTTGTCCATAGTTCTGATTCGCCCCGAGATGGACATATGGAAACCGGGAGAACATAGCGGGACCTTTAGAGGCAATAATCTCGCCTTTGTGACTTCCGCGGCCATGTGCAAAATGTGGTCCGATAGGCAGTTTACTAAAGCCGTTGAGGGGACGGCCGTCAAACTGCAAGAACACCTTGATCGCCTCGTTGCGAAATTCCCTAAGTGCATCGAACAAAAGCGCGGCCGTGGTCTGATGGCCGGCCTCAAGTGCCGATCACAGGCCGTTGTTGGCCGTGTGCACGATGTCGCGTTCGAAAACGGCCTGCTGATCGAATCGTCGGGGCCAAATCGCGACGTCATTAAAGTCCTTCCGCCGATAACCATCTCAGATGACGAACTTGATCACGGAATTGCCATCCTCGATCAGGCACTACAGGAGAAAACAAATGGCGACTAACCAAGCACGTCAAACGCCGGCCATCTCGCCTCTTACGATCGAGGAACGAACCGGCTCGATCAGCACTGCGGAGATCATCTCGGTCCTAAAAGGTGAGATCACGGCTCTGCATATCAGCCAAGCTTTCAGCACCGAAATAGCCGAGGAGATCACCGCGAAGTTTTTTGGCAGTCCCGGTCTCAGGGAGCGCAAAGATGGCGTCCCCGGACAATATGTGGGCGCATCCCACTACAGGAAGGATGCAGCCACCTATTTCGCGGAGGCAGAAACTGCGCGGCCGCACGTTGACGCTCTTTTTGGCAATTTAGTTGATCCGGTCCGAGCCCTCTTCGACGCGTTGAAGCGCGAGCTTCACAAACAAGGCATTGAATTGCGGCTGGCGCGCTCAGAACACGGTCAGGCTAACGTTTGTCGGGCTCTCAGTTGGACCGGCAGCGGCACGTTTTCCTTGGACCCCCACGACGATGTCGCTCAAGTGCTACGTGCCGGGAACGATTACGAGCTATCTGCGGTGGCGCACAATACCGTCGCCGCGCTCAACTTCTACCCCAGCATGTCCGAGGAAGGCGGCAATCTGCGGCTCTGGAGCCACAAGCCGACAGTTGACGACCGAAAGTCGCAGGGGGTGGAGACAACGGGCTATCCCTATTCTGCAGTCTATCTAAAGGATGTGCCTTGTCGCGACATCCGGCTCAAGGCCGGGGACATCGCCTTACTTGACGGCGGTTTCGTTCATGGGGTCACTGGTCAAGCAGGCAACGGAAAGCGTCGCGTGCTGCTAAACAGCTTTTTCGGATTTGCCCGGCCAGATCTTGTTCTCTGGTGGACTTGAAGTTAAGGATGTCGCAGCGACTGACTGCGCTTCCGCCGACAGGTATCACATCGGTCGCAACCCGAGGGGAGCCTTTAGTCACAGCCGCCCTGTCCGCATTACCCGGCGCTCCACTGTTCGCGGTGCCAAGCTGAACAGGCATCGCGAGGTGATGTTAAGCAAGGCAGACGCAACGCGAGAGGTGATCTAGCAGGCTTCTCTGATTGGGGTCCTTGGGGTCAAGCTCCTCCTGATATTTTTTTCCGGACCATGTCGCCCCGCGGGTCACTCGCTTCTCTTCGCGGTCGACGTTAGGCCGCCGCATGATGGGGTCAGTAGGGCGAGGCGTCTCAATCTGTTGAACGACCTTGAGAGAGTTCGTCCCAGGATCGTGCCTGCTAACGAGATCGCCTTGCCCATCGTCCCCGCGGGAACGATCCGGATCACGCCCTTTCGGGCGGAATCAACTCCTCCTTCGTTGGTCTGTTGTCCCTATTTCATGCCGATACGGGGCCGGGTGCCTTGCCGAAGCGGAATTCTGTCCCGTCGCTCCACATGCGATGCAGAATGACAGCGAGCTTGCGGGCAACAGCAACTCGGGCTCGGGCCATACCGCGCCGCTTGGCGACGTTCATACCCCACGCTCTGAGGCACGACCATTTCTTGCTGAGCACAAGCAGCGAATGAGCCGCTTCATAGAGAGCCGTGCGGGCGAGCTCGTCACCGCATCGGCTTACCTTGCCCTGAATGTCCGTCTCGCCTGATTGATAGCGTGCCGGGGTCAGACCCAGATGCGCTCCGACATCGCTCGATCGGCGAAAGCGGTCCGGCTGATCGACCGTGGCACGAAAGGCGAGCGCGGTGATGGGTCCCACACCGGGCCCGGACATGAGTCGCCGGCAGACTTGCTCCTTGCGGGCGATATTGAGGACTTGCTTTGTCAGTCGCCCGAACTCGCGGAGCATCGTGGCCACGATCGCCAGAAGCGGCTCGACAAGCGCCATGACGACCGTATCTGCGCCAATCAGTTCGCGCACGCGATCGGCGAAAGCTGCACGACTTGGCGTGCCGAGCTTGATGCCGGCCTCCCGCAGAATCGCTCTGATCACGTTCTCGATGGATCGCATTTCATTGAGGACCGTGCGTCGTGCGACGAGGAGGGACCGCCAGCGCCGACACTGCTGGCTCTTCACATGCACCTGTCGATACCAGCCGGTGCGCATGATCTGCGCCAAGGCGCGGGCATCATTCCGGTCCGTCTTGTTCGGCATCGTCTTCATCGCCGCATTGGCCAGTCGGGTCTCGATGCAAATGGCCGGCAATCCTTCGGCGCGAATACCGTCATAAAGCCAGGCCGCCAGCGAGCAGGCTTCGAGCCCGATGCGGTCCAGCGGCAGATCGATTTTCCGCAAGACCTCATAAAGCGCCCTCGGCTCACTCGCCGCCCGCCCTTCCTTCACAATCCGGCCGCTCTCGTCGACGACGCAGATGGCGGTCTCTTCCAAAGACACGTCAAGTCCGGCAAAATACTTCATGGCTGCTCCTCCTGATGTTTGTGGCGATCTACATCGACCACGTTCTCACATCTCGATAGGAGCAGCCGCCCTCAATTTGGCTCGGGCGAGACCCCAATCACCCCATCTGTTGAACAACTGTTTTGTTTACGGAACGTGTCGGAATCAGATCAAGCACAAAGCAAATTCAAAACGGGTATCTCCGCTCTTTTTTCAGCCTCCTAAGCCAAGAACGCAGTCGCGTCATGTGGCAAGGAACCTTCGCACCCACGCAACCGACCATCGCGACTTCCGCGGATCGGCAGCAGCGAATTGCTCCTCTTTGTACGCGCTGTAAAGGCGGAGCATCGCCTCGGCAAAACCTGAGAGGCTGCTGAACATGTCGGCGGCTCGCGACGGTGAGATGTCAATGTCCGCCAATACTGGGTGGCTCTATATTCGATCGAAAGCGCCCGAGGCATCCTCCGCATGATGCCTCGGGCGGGACGAGGGGTGCGGTAGCCCGTCTGGCGCACTCCGCGCCCCCCAAGGTCTGCTCGCTTACTGAGACGTAATTCCCCCCAAAGCCACCAGGCCAGGTCACACAGCCATCAGCACATGGCCCCGTCGAGGTCGATTGCTTGCGACAATGCCGAGCCTTGATTGTCATTCAACAGCGGCGGCTTAACCGGAGATTCTGCCGTTACTTAACCCATTGGAACCGCACTTATTGACCTGCACCACCTAGTCCTGCTTGAGCCGCACCGTGGCCCTGCGGGGCAGCGCTGCATCTTCACCAGAGCCACATCATAGCTCGAACCGATCGCCGGCAAACTGCCGCGCTTGACTGGCATTATTCGCCTGTCATGACAAAGCCTTAGGGTATCCTCATCAAGGTAGCCCAAAAGAGATCGCCTAACCCATCGCAACATTCAATGCGCCAAGTGCGGTCCGCGTGGCGCAATTCGTCATTCGACGCCCTTTTTTGACACGTCACGAACAGATCCTCAGATTTTTTGCGATACCCCCGCCATTTTCGCAGTGGTACACCTTTTCTGCCACATTCGGACATCTCGAAACTGCGTGTCTTGGGTGACGGAGTTGTAGTTCTGACGTTGCTATCGAGGAATCCCGCTGTGAGATTTTCAGGCTTTCGCGTTCTTTCTGAAGCGCTCAAAGGTCATTCTGGATGGAAACCTTTATGGCGCAATCCTGATCCGCAGCCGTTTTACGATTACGTCATCGTTGGCGGCGGCGGGCACGGCCTCGCGACGGCTTATTACCTGGCCAAGACCTTCCGGCAATCCCGTATCGCCGTTTTGGAAAAGGGTTGGTTGGGATCCGGGAATGTTGGCCGAAACACGACAGTCATCCGTTCGAACTACCTACTGCCCGGTAACGGGCCGTTCTACGAGTTTTCACTGAAGCTCTGGGAGGGGCTGGAGCAGGAACTGAACTTCAACTCGATGGTCTCCCAGCGCGGCGTCATTTACCTCTTTCACTCGGATTGGCAGCGAGATGCGTATCGACGCCGCGCCAATTCGATGGCGCTCGCCGGTGCGGACGCGCGCCTGTTAAGCCGCGAGGATCTCAAGGCGATGCTTCCTTTCTTGAACTACGACAATGCGCGCTTTCCGATCCATGGCGGCTTTATGCAGCCACGCGCGGGGACGGCACGGCATGACGCTGTCGCTTGGGGCTACGCTCGTGGCGCCGATCTGTACGGTGTGGACCTTATCCAGAATTGCGAGGTGACAGGTTTTCGCATCGTTGATGGCAACATCCGTGGTGTGGAGACCTCGCGTGGCTTCATCGGTGCCAACAAGGTCGGCGTGGCAGTGGCGGGCTCCTCGAGCCGCGTCATGGCGATGGCGGGGATGCGCCTTCCGATCGAGAGCCATGTCCTGCAGGCGTTCGTCACGGAAGGTCTCAAGCCCATTATTCCTTGTGTTATCATGTTCGGCGCGGGGCACTTCTATATAAGCCAATCCGATAAGGGCGGCCTCGTCTTCTGTGGCGAAATCGACGGCTACAATTCCTATGCGCAGCGTGGGAACTTGCCGATGGTGGAGGATGTCTGCGAAGGCGCCATGGCCGTGATGCCGATGATCGGTCGGGTGCGGCTCCTGCGGCAATGGGGCGGCGTTATGGACATGTCGATGGACGGCTCGCCAATCATCGACCGCACGGGCATCGAAGGCCTTTATTTTAACGGGGGCTGGTGCGTTGGGGGTTTCAAGGCGACGCCCGCCAGCGGCCACGCCTTCGCCCATCTTCTTGCGACCGATACGCCTCATGAGACTGCGCGCGCTTACCGACTCGATCGCTTCGCAAGAGGATACTTAATCGATGAAAGCGGCGCTGGTGCGCAGCCGAACCTACAGTGAGGTCAAAATGCTCATTCCCCATCCAGTTCTGGGTTTGCGCGATGCAAGAGAATTTGCCTATCTCGGAGACGCCCGGCTTATCGACCGTCCAGACCCATCTGCACCCGATGCCGAGGCCGCCTTTTGCGACTATGTATACTTGCGCGACAATCCAGCGGGCGCGCACCGGGAATTGTGGTTCCACGAGCACGGCGACCACTCCTGGCTGGTCGTTACGCGCAATACGATCACCCACGAAATTCTCGGCGCCGAGTTGGCCCACGACGTGGCCCTTGCGCGCAAGAGGAGCGTAAAATGACGCGGCTCTCAGGCGGATTAATCGACCGTACACAAACACTGAACTTCAAGTTTGACGGAAAACGCTACCAGGGGCATCCCGGCGACACGCTTGCCTCGGCGCTGTTAGCCAACGGCGTTCGCCTGATTGGGCGCAGCTTCAAATATCATCGTCCCCGCGGGGTGTTGTCCGCCGGTTCGGAGGAGCCAAATGCCTTGGTCGAGCTGCGCACCGGCCCGCGACAGGAGCCTAACACACGCGCGACAACGGTCGAGCTGTTCGAGGGACTGGAGGCGCGAAGCCAGAATCGCTGGCCCTCGCTTGGTTTCGACGCAATGGCTATCAATGACCTGTTCTCACCGCTGTTCACAGCCGGGTTCTACTACAAGACCTTTATGTGGCCGAAAAGTTTCTGGGAAAAAGTCTACGAGCCAGCCATCCGTAGGGCGGCAGGACTCGGCAGCATCTCAATGCAGGCCGATCCCGATGCCTATGACAGGGGCTTCCTGCATTGCGACTTGCTGGTGATCGGCGGGGGGCCAGCCGGACTTGCTGCGGCGCTGACGGCCGCTCGCTCAGGCGCACGTGTGATCCTGGCGGAGGAGGATTTCCGCCTGGGCGGGCGGCTGTTATGCGAGACGGAAACACTGGGCGAGGCCCCGCCCCTCGATTGGATTTCAGCGCTGGAGTCAGAATTCGAGAGCCTGCCACGTCTTCGGGTGATGAGCCGAACCACGGTTTTCGGCGTCTATGACCACGGCATCTATGGTGCGGTGGAAAGGGTTTCGGATCATCTTGCGCAGCCAAGAGGCCGCGTACGCCAGACACTTTGGCGCATAACGGCGAAACGTGCCATCTTGGCTGCAGGCGCGATAGAGCGACCCGTCGCTTTTGCGGACAATGACCGTCCCGGCATCATGCTGGCCGGCGCGATGCGAGCTTACGCGAATCGCTGGGCAGCGTGCCCATCCGAAAGGGTCGCCGTCTTCACCAACAACGAGAACGGTCACCGTACCGCCTGCGACCTCGCCGCCAAGGGCGTCGAGATCGCCGCTGTCATCGACGCGCGCCCAGAGGCGAAGGCTCGTGGTGATTACCGTTTAATCGCCGGCGGGGTTGTGACCGGCTCGCGCGGCCGTCTTGGCCTAACCTCGATTGAGTTTCAAACAAAGGGCAGGTCCGAATGGATCGATTGCGGCGCCCTTGGGGTCGCGGGCGGCTGGAACCCGAACGTGCATCTGGCTTCGCACCATCGGGGTAAGCCGACCTGGAATGAGCTGCTGCTGGCGTTCCTGCCTGGCGAGTACGGGCCTTCTGGGTTGCGGGCGGCGGGCGCTGCAGCGGGCCGCTTCTCGACCGCGGAAGCGCTGCGTTCGGGTGCGGAAACGGCGAGATGTGCGTTGGCAGACATAGGGATCACGGCGAAATCTCTTAATTTTCCGACCCCGGAAGAGGATGCATATAAAATCGCACCCGTCTTTCACGTGCCGGGTAGGAGACGCGCCTGGGTCGATTTCCAGAACGACGTGACGGTGAAGGACATCAAGCTCGCCCATGCCGAGAACATGCGGTCGGTAGAGCATTTGAAACGCTATACGACTTTGGGCATGGCGACGGATCAGGGCAAGACCGCCAATGTGATCGGGCTCGCCGTAATGGCGGAGCTCACTGGAAAAACAATCCGGGAAACCGGAACTACAATCTTCCGCCCGCCCTATACTCCCGTGGCACTGGCGGTCCTGGGGGGCGGCGATATAGGGCCGCATTTCCACCCTCCCCACTTGACGCCGACCCATCGGTGGGCCGAAGCCCAAGGCGCGGTATTTGACGAGTCTAGCCCCTGGCGGCGAGCCGATTATTTTCGCCGTAAGGGGGAAACGCACTGGCGCCAGAGTGTAGATCGCGAGGCGCAGGCCGTGCGTAGCGCCGTTGGCTTGTGTGACGTCTCCACGCTCGGAAAGATCGACGTGCAGGGCACCGATGCGGGGCAGTTTCTCGATCGTCTTTACAGCAACATGATGTCGACGCTGAAGGTCGGCCGCGTTCGCTATGGGCTGATGCTGCGCGAGGACGGCTTTCCCTATGACGATGGTACCTGCGCGCGACTCGCCGATGACCACTATGTGGTCACCACAACGACGGGCAATGCGGGCCTGGTTTTCCGAAATATGGATTTCGCCAGGCAATGCCTCTGGCCCGAGCTTGACGTACAGCTCATATCCACGACGGAGGCCTGGGCGCAAATTGCTGTCGCAGGTCCGAGATCGCGTGCGCTGCTCGAGCGGGTCGTCGACGGGTTCGACTTATCGAACTACGCGTTTGCTTTTATGGCTTGCGCGGAACTAACGGTTTGCGGCGGTCTGCGGGCGCGGCTCTTCCGCGTCTCATTCGTGGGAGAACTTGGCTACGAGCTTGCGGTTCCCGCCCGCTACGGGCATGCACTGATGAATCGGCTGATGGAGATGGGTGAAGATCTGGAAGTGACACCTTTTGGAGTCGAAGCGCTATCTGTCCTAGGGATGGAAAAGGGTCACGTCGGTGGAGCCCAGCTTAACGGCCAAACCACTGCCGAAATGCTCGGACTCGGCAAAATGGTGTCGCAGAAGAAAGACGCAATCGGCGCGATCATGTCTCGGCGCGAGGGGCTGGCGGGAAATAAGCGCCGACTGATGGGTCTTCAGCCCGTCGAGCCTGGGAGCAAGATCGTTGTCGGCTCACATCTCTTCGCCGAAGGAGCAGCATTGAACCACGATACCGATCAGGGCTGGATCACGTCAGCCTGCTATTCGCCCCATGTCGGCTCAATGATCGGGCTGGCTTTCCTCGAGAATGGCTATGAACGGTTGGGCGAGGTGATCATGGCTGCGAACCCGGTCGAAGGGGAAAGCGCACGCCTGCGCGTCGTTTCGTCCCATTTCGTTGATGCTGAAGGAGTACGTCTGCGTGGCTAACCTGAGACCGCTCAAGGCGCTGGGCGCCGAAAATCCTCGTTACGCATCGTTTGCAGCGCTGGAGATTCGTGAGAACCTAGATTTGGCGCTTGCCTCTCTAGCGCTGCGCCGGAAAACCGTTGCACCCCAACCGTTCGGTTTGAATTTGCCGAGGCCGGGACGCTGGGTAGCAGATCAGGAAGTGGCAGCTTTCTGGACTGGACCAGGTCAGTGGATGGTTGAAGCCGAAGGCCGCGCCGAAGAGGACTTTGCCGCAGATCTGAAAGAGGCTGCCCGCGGTTGTTCGGTGACCGAGCAAACTGGTGGGTGGGTGGCTGTCGAAATTTTATCTCGGGCCGGCACAGGCCCCCTCGACGCATTGCTGGCGAAGCTAATCAACATCGATCTTGCCGGTTTCGGTCCGGGTCGCGCGACGCGTACAGTCCTTGATCACATGACCTGTTTCGTAATCCGCCGCAGCGAAACCCATGTCGCCGTGCTTGGCGCGCGCTCGTTTGGCGCTTCGCTCTGGCACGCGCTAGAAATTGCCTCAAGGAGGATAGAGTAAGGTAGCTTAGTGCAGGCTTTCCAATTCGCCGAATGGTTGCCAAGCCAGAAAAGGCTCGGACGTTCACGCGCTTTTATAGCAACAGCATTTGCGGATGACTCGTACGGGGTCGCCAAAAGGCGACGAGCCTTACTCACGGCTGTCGCGAGCCGAACGCGGCTTGGCGAGATGGCAATCACGCGGATGGACCTGACGGCAGCGCGAGTTCGGGCTGCGCCGGCGAAGACGCGGGATGCACGGGCGGCACCCCGGACACGGGCGATCGCCCGCGACCGCAAGATAGCGGCGGACACTGGGCATGCATCGGCAGACGCCGCGCCACTGCATGCTTCGCTACAATGCGGGCGGATTGAGCGGCCTTTGCAGCCGCAAATCGCTGGAGCTCCAGGCGCAGTGACGCCGACGCAGAAGGTCGCGTTGGCGCGTTGGTGGAACAGGGCCACGATCCTGGGCGCAAACGGCATGGTGCGCTGGCGGCGCAAAGACCTTAGGCCTTAAAGCGTGTCGCGATTAATTGGCCTCATATCCGGCAGCTTTGAAGAAGTTTCTGCATTCGGCTGGCTGGAACAGATGGCAGATATCGCCGAGAGCCTCGCAGAGGGCATCGAAGCTTCTGGCCGCCTTCTTTCGCAGCCTCGCCTTGAGTTTTGAATAGGCCATCTCGATCGGGTTGAGGTCTGGCGAGTATGGCGGCAGGAACAGGAGCCATGCGCCCCTTTGGCGAACCAGTTGCGCGGCGCGCTCGTTCTTGTGGAAGCCGACATTGTCGAGAATGACGACATCGCCGGGCGACAGTTCGGGAGCGAGCTGAGTTTCGACGTAGCGTTCGAAGATGGCGGCATTCATCGGCGCGTTGACGATCCATGGCGCGACAAGACCGTGGCATCGCAGCCCGGCGATGAAGGTCTGCGTCTGCCATTTGCCGAATGGCGCATGCGTCCTGAAGCGCTCGCCCTTCGGCGCCCAGCCGGTGCGTTTGGTCAGCTTGGTGTGGTCGACGTCTCATCAATGAAGATCAGCCGCGCCAAAGCCTTGTTGAAGAAGCGCTTTCGCCGTCCGATCCACAGCTCACGCGCCTGGCGCACGTCGGCTCGCTGCTGCTCGCTGGCCTGCAGAGTTTTTTTTATGACTGAGCCCCAGGCGATTGAGCAGGCGCCCGACATTGGAGCGGTGCACGCTCACCCCGCGCACTTCCAGTTCGACGCAAAGCTCATCCAGCGTCAGTTCGCCGGCCTCGGCCAACCGCAAGCGGACAAACTCGGCATGCGGCTCAAGCTTCCCGCCGCCCACATGGCCCTGCCGGCGCGCTTCAAGCGAACCGGTCTGCCTGCGCAGGTTGATCAGATTGTTCACAAAGCGAGGCGAAACGCGGAAATGGCGCGCAGCCTCACGGTGACCATGTCCCTCATCGACATACGCAACAACACGACGACGCAACTCAAGCGGTAGCGGCTTGCCCATCGCGGTCTCCTTTCAACCGCAATGAATCACGATCTCAAATCAAGGGGAATCCTGAATCCCTTAAATCGCGACACGCTTTAGGCGGCGGACGGAGGCAATGTTCGAGATTGCAGAAATGCACGGCGGGCGCGCTTCTGGCTGGGCTCGACTTTATACGGCTGACGCCGCGTGCCCTTCACCCGAGGGCGTACGAAGCGGCTATTAGACTAGGAGGACTTAAAAACTCTTCCGACAAAGTAGCGCTGTTTGTCGGGGTCGCCGGGATACTCGGCTGCAGTCGTGACAGAAGATCGCTGTCGGGCCGTCAAAACTCCATAGCTTGGGCATGTGCGTGTGAGCGATCTTCACCAGCGAAACCTCGTACGTTGAGCGCCGATTTCAAATTGGGCCAACTTCTGCAACCGAATTTCAACAAGCACTAAGTTTTGACGGAAACGCGTCTTGTTTCGATATTAACATATGAGGGTTGGCTGAACCATCGGTCCCGGAACCACAAACTGGCACTAACTTTCAACGGAGCTGAGAACAGTGACTGAGGCGGCGAATAGCAGGATGGATTTCCCACTCGAGGAGTATCGTGCACGGTTGCACCGTACCCAGGAGGAAATGGCGAAATACCATCTTCCTGTCCTCTTGCTGCACCAACCAGAAAACATCAACTATCTTACCGGTTTGGATGACGTTATGTACGTCTCCTATCTTGCCTTAGTTGTTCCCAGCCGCGGAAACCCGGTGCTTGTCATTCGCGACATGGAAGTTCCGGCAGCACAAAACACATCGTGGGTAAAAGACTACGTGGTATATCCAGATGCTGCTATCGATCCGCTCCGTGTTTCTCTCGATGCAGCACACAAGGCCCTACATGGCCTAGGTTTGGCAGGCGGACGGATTGGTCTAGATGACCACTCGTGGTTCTTGACCGCAGAACGTTGGAAAATGCTTCAAACGGTGCTGCCTCATGCAAACTTAGTCGCAGAACCGCTGATTGTCGATCACCTCCGCCTGATCAAGTCACAGCGGGAAATAGATTATCTACGTGGCGCTGCTCGGAGCGTTGACGCGGGGATGCGAGTGGGTCTTGATGCGATCAAGGGCGGCGTGTCGGAGCGAGAGTTGGCTGTCGCAGTCTATAGCGAATTGACACGCGCTTGCACACAGGTGCCAGACGGCTGTCAAATCACCTCTGGTGACCGAACAAATCTCATACACGGGTGGTCCACTGACCGACGCTTGGAACGCGGCGATCCTGTTTATTTTGAGCTCAACGGAATTCACAAAGGATACTGGGCGCGCTTGATGCGTACCGCGGTCGTTGGCCCGGCGACTGCGCAGCAGCGCCGTGTAGCGGAGAAAATCATCGGCATTCAAGACGAGGCTATCGCGCTGATGCGCCCGGGCATACCGGCCAGCGTAGTCGATCAAGCTTGCCGCGAACCGATCTTAGTGGCGGGTCTTCGCCAGACCTACACCAACCGTACTGGCTATTCGCTGGGGCTCAATCAACGGCCCTCCACCGCCGAATTGATCCGAGAGTTCCTGCCGGATGTGAAATGGGTGCTGCAGCCCGGAATGGTGTTCCATATGGTGGCGATCGCCGGCGGCATGGGATTCAGCGAGACTGTTCTGGTAACGGAAGATGGGCCTGAACGCCTGACGGGCTTGGACCGTAGACTTTTTGAGAGTGCCTGACGGCTTACCCTGGGGAACAAAATGCGACCACTTGTTGGAATTGTCAGCAACTTTGAAGTCGATAAGAAGGGTTACTTCTGTTTAGAAAATTATGTTCGTGCGATCGAGCAATCCGGAGCGCTTCCAATCATCCTGCCTTATGTTAGTGAAGGCGATGTTGGGCAGTTGCTCGACACATTGTCGGGAATAGTTCTGACCGGCGGTGGGGACTTTCCAACCGAGTTCTACGGTGCGGATCCACACCCAACTGTACAGCGAATGATCCCCGAGCGTGATCGATTCGAGTTCGCTCTCGCCCGGGCAGCGTTTGAACGGCCGGTGCCGGTACTCGGTATTTGCCGTGGCATGCAGATACTGAATGTTGTCGCGGGAGGAACTATCTATCCCCATACTCGGGACGCTCTCCCTGAAGTCGGCGACCATCGTGATGGGACCCCGCTTGAACAGACAGTCCATGGGATTAACATTGAGCCAAATACATACCTCTCGCGACTTGTCGAAAGCCCAAATTTGTCATTCCGGGTCAACAGCTCGCATCACCAGGCTATTGACAGGCTGGCACCTGGTTTCGTCGTTTCGGCACGAGCCGACGACGGTATCGTCGAGGCAATCGAGGCGCCGGATCGGCCCTTTGTCATCGGTGTGCAGTGGCATCCCGAGGCGATGTTCGAGAGCGAGCCTGCGTGCCGGTCACTGATTCAGAACTTCGCCAAAGCTTGCGGGGTCAAGTAAAATCCATAAGGCCAAAGAGCAGCAGTATCGTCGTTTCACTATAGCGGCAGGTAGACGCATGTTGCAAAACGCTCAGCTTCCTTTAGGATGGCAACCCGCTCACTCACATCAATAGCCGCGCGAGTAATGACTATGGGTTGAGCGCAAGATACTTTTTCTTACGACTGCTAAGGCGGCTTATCATGAATATTGGAGCACATCGTGCAGCCCCTTTTAAAACTCGCCGACTTCGTGGCTACCTTTCCGCCGAAAAGTTTGCCTGTGCCAACCACGCAGACGATCTCCACCCTGATGCTCGATCTGATCGGTGCTGCAGGAGCGGGCTTACATTCGCCGCTTGCGAGGGCTGCCAGAGCATCCGCCCTTAATGCATATGGTGAAGGGTCTGTGAGGATTTGGCTGACTAATCGGACATCAAGTGTTGTAGGCGCTGCCATGGCCAACAGCGCTGCCGCCAGCGCGCTTGATATCGATGACGGTCACCGCGGCGCTGCGGGTCACGCTGGCGCCGGCGTTATACCTGCTGCTCTGGCAGTCGCCGAAGCCGTTGGTGGATCATCATCGGAAGTATCGGAAGCAATTGCGCTCGGTTACGAGATCGCTTTGCGCGTCGCAAGTTCCCGCCCCGCGGAATCGGTGGATACCTATGCTAGTGGGCGATGGGTAAACTATGGCGCTGCAGCCGCTGCAGCCCGCCTGCTCAAGTTAACCGCTAACGAGACCGCTCATGCGCTTGGTATCGCGGGCGGCGAAGGCCCAATCGTCTTCACGGCCCCGTCTCCAAAGTTCGAAGGCAGCACGATCAAAGAAGGTATTCCTCCTGCCGTCGTGGCAGGTATTACTGCTGCTTATCGGGCTCGAGAGGGAGCGACCGGCCCGCTCGACCTCTTCAACGACGAGGTTCGTTTTGATCGCAACGTTCTTTTGGGCGGTCTGGGATCGTCTTGGGAGGCGCAAAATTGCTATCTGAAACCTTACGCGTGTTGCCGATACATGCATGCAGCCGTTGACGCTATCATCTCGATGCGTAGACGTGGAACTGAGATCAAGACGCTTCGAATCAACACGTTTCCCCAAGCAATGCGCTTGGCAAACGAGCGCGCCCCAACCAACCTAGAGGGGGCTCAGTACAGCTTCTATTTCAATTGCGCGCTCGCTTCTCTTTACGGCGCTGAGGAACTTCAACCGGTCGCCTTAGAGAGACTCACTGACGAGAGGGTTCTCGAAATTGCTAACCTCATCGAACTCGTCCCGTCGCCGGAATTCGCCACGGCATTTCCTTTTGGTACACCGGCTAGGGTCTTCCTCGATCAGGGTGATGGGGTTCAAGAAATGCTTGTACTGCATCCGCTTGGAGATGTGGCAAATCCGATGTCGAGAGAGCAAGTCATTCACAAGTTCATGAACATCACCGAAAATCTCGGGCGCGAATGGCAGGAGGACCTTGTTGCCGCAGCATTGAATTTCGAGGAGGGGGGACTGTCATATCTCGTTTCATCCCTGGCCGCTCCCAGGCAACATGCCTATCCGACGGCGCGGGGGAGCCGTGGCGATCCGAGCGACCTATTGATGCTGGAAAGGACAGCCGGCTACAGAACTTGAGAGGTCGTCGGCGAGCCGAACCTTGGCGTGTTGGATTGACGGTCCATTTCCACCAGCCGCTCCTTGGGCCTTCACATGCCTGAAGGATTCCGAACTTCCCGATTGGGGATGTCGGACGGCTTCGCCTCGCTTCCTGCAACTCCGCTCCTTGGCTTTCTGCAGTTCAACTTGCAGCGGCCCATGTCGTTATTGGCATAGCGAAAGCCCTTGGCCTTAGAGATGCGCACGCTGTCTATGATCGCGGCACAGTTGAGCGAGTCGGAGATGAAAATCGCTTCGAATAGGCTGCCGTTCGCGTCGAAGCAAGAGGAGTAGAGGATCGTGTCTCCCACACGAAGGAACGACGAGCGCGCCTCGAGCTGCTTATGCGCGACCTATGTGCCGCATGTGAAGCGGACCGACGCAAATACCATAGCTGTAACGGTTGAGAGCCTTTTGCCGGTTCGGCCAACTGGCCGTTCTCGGCAGCCTAAGAGTGTTAGGCGCTATCGCCCGAGGCGACCTCGATTCGCCCGCCTTGTTCCCATCGGAAAACGGATTCACCGCAGCGCATCCAATTGGCACATGATCCCAAGCAGCGCTTCAACTGGACATCGTGGTCCACGACCACGCGGCGCCTATTCGCGCTGACAACCTCGATCCGGTCGGCGCCCGGCAATGACCCTGCCGCCACGCATGTCAGGGTGGCGCAGTTTGGCGAATCGCTATCAGACACAACTAGGAGAACCATTGATGTCCGCCGCATTCACTCGAGAAGAATATCGCCAACGCACACGTCGACTTCGCCAGCGGATGGCCGAGCGCGGCATTGACACGCTGCTCGTCCTGAACGAGTCAAATATGAACTATCTCACTGGCTATGAGGGGTATTCAGATTACGTTCCGCAACTCGCTCTGGTGTCTCAAGACGAAGAAGATCCGTGGCTCATCTTGCGCGAGATTGATACATTTTGCGCGACACCGACCTCCTACCTGCCGGAGTCGCGCGTCCTAAGCTATCCCGAGCAATATATTGGTTCCAGCGAGCGCACGCCGTGGCAACCGATAGCCGATCTTATCAGGGAGCGTTCCAAATCTAATCGGCTCGGCGTTGAAATGGGGGCGAAAATTCTTGGCATGAAATCTTATGCCGCTCTTGCCAACAATCTTGACATGTCGAAAGCGATTGATGCGGATGGCATGGTTGCCACGCTGCATCGAGTAAAATCGCCGGCAGAACTCGCCTACATGGAACAGGCTGGGAAGATTGCCGACAGGGCCTTGCAAGCCGGTCGGCTTGAGATTTCTGTGGGCGCGCGCGAGTGTGACGTGGCTGCCGCAGTTCAAAGTGCTCTCATTAGAGGAACTCCAGAATTCCCTGGCGGGCCTTGCTATGGCGCTCTCACCATGCCCGTTGGCTCCCCGGCCAATGCACCTCATCTCAAGTGGTCCGATGCCACCTACAGGTTGGGATGTCAGACAAATTTTGAGATTGGCGCCTTTCGACACCGTTATGCATGCGCATTGTCGAGGACGATTTTCTTGGGTGAGCCAAGCGCTCGCGCACAACATCTACATCGAGCAGCGCTGGACGGCTTTCTCTCGGAGTTCGACGCAATTCGGCCGGGCGTTAAGTGCTCCGATGTCTCCCACGCGTTTAAGCGAGCATTCGAACCCTATGGCGTGCGTAAAGAGTCCAGGAGCGGTTACTCCACGGGTATCGACTGGAGTGGTGATCTCAGCTTCAATCCCGACGATCACACCGTGATCGAAGCTAACATGACCTTCCATGTCCTTATTGGCATTTGGGAGAAAGAAGACGGCTACATCTTCAGTGAGACCGTCCGCGTCACTGAGACTGGTGCGAAGTCGCTGAGCAACATGTCGCGTAAACTGCTCGTGAATTACTGACCTCGATTGGTTGACGATACGGGCGTGCCTTCTGTGACCCGCGCCGGGGTCGACTTCACGGAGGCAGAGTGTCTAAGTTGAGCGCTCTGCTTGCCGGAGAGCGGCAAGTTGATGGCATACCGTCCGGACGTGCAGTTGAACAATATCTTCACCAGCCAGGAGAGCATGGCGTGGACGATCTTGGGCCGCTGGATGATCGGTGCATGTTCCATGAATAGCCACTTGATGGCTTTCTGCGGAGTACCAGGGGCGGCCTAGGGTGAACAATAGCCGCACGAAACTACGCCGGCATGGGCAAAGCAGGGTTCCAGCGCCGGACCTTTTGCTGGCCGATGATCGTCACCTCATGGCATCCGATTCAAAACCACTACCCTTCTCCATAAACAGGAGCAGACTCCAAAATGCGACTGTCAGTTATTGCCGACGTGTCCCGCAACGCCCTTAACTTGGCCAATATCCTCACTCCGAGGCGACCAGCCACACTCGGAAGCGGCGCGAGGTGAGAATTTCGCCGATACGCCTAGCTGACCAAACTCCAAGGTTGGTAGCCAAACCGGCAGCTGGTATTCAACCACCCTGTCGAAAGCACTCGCTGACATCGTTGCATGATTCCAGTCGACTTGAAACCTACATTGCATCGCCTGGCAAAAGGTGGCGCGTGCTTTGTAGAAAACCATGCGTTAAGATAGTTTGCGGTACCTCGGCGCTGTCGATAGTTTGCCGAGTATAATGCCGGAGCTGCACGAACATGTTGGATGATCTCGATCGACGCCTCATCGCCGCACTTCAGAAGAACAATAGATTGTCCTTTGCGGAACTGGCTGAGCTCGTAGGTTCTTCGGCAGCCTCGTGCATGCGGCGCGTCAATAAGCTCCGAGCGGACGGAGTGATAATAGCCGATATAGCGCTAGTCGATCCGAAAGCGCTTGGGAAATCCCTGACCGTTGTTGTAAATGTGGAACTAGACCGGGAACGCTTAGATCTTGTCGACGAGTTCAAGCGCGCCATGCGCGCCGCAAAGGAGGTAACTCAATGTTACATGGTAACGGGCGAGGCAGATTTCGTTCTGATCGTCACAGTGGAGGACGTAGAAGCGTTCGATGTGTTTGTGAAGACCAAGCTCTATACTAATCCAAACGTTCGCAAGTTTAGAAGTATGATCACGCTCGACCGTGTGAAGTTCGAACCTCGCATTTTGGTCTAAGGCTTATTTACGCTGATTTTTTTTGCCAGCAGACGGTGTTTTTTGAAGCGCCTATTGCGCTTGCGGTGCCGATTTGATCGTGCGTGCGCATAATTTGATGCAATGAATAGGTGCACTGGCGTTTTGCCAGCATGTATGAACTAGCGGCTTCGGTCCTCTTGTTCGTCACGCGAACGTTAGACATTCCAGACCTAACGGGATCTTAGAGCGACCCATTAGCAGCAACAAGGTTTCGCGTGGAAAGTACATGAGGTCCCTTGGGACGGCATGAGGTCAGACGCGCGCAGAGATCTTGGCGTAGCCACGTTTAGAGGAAGAAAACATGACACTTGCCACGACAGACGCGACGGTGGGAGTTCCGGAAGTCGAAACTACCCATAAGGATACCCGGCGTTATCCTCACGGTGTCGCCTTCATGGACGGACAGTACCTCCCAATGTCTGAAGCGAAGATCTCTGTCCTTGACTGGGGTTTCCTGCACTCTGACGCTACTTACGATACCGTGCACGTCTGGGAAGGGCGATTCTTCAGACTGGACCTTCATCTTGATCGCTTCTTCAGGGGGATGGATCGTCTCCGAATGAAGCTGCCCTATCATCGCCGAGAGGTCGAACGGGTTCTTTCAAACTGCGTCGCTCTGTCTGGACATAAATCAGCCTATGTTGAGATGATCTGCACGCGGGGAGGTTCGCCGACATTTAGCCGCGATCCGCGCGAGGCCGAGAATCGGTTCATTGCCTTTGCTGTGCCGTTTGGTTCGGTTGCCAACAAAGAACAGTTGGAGCGTGGTCTCCACGTTGGCGTAAGCGAAACTGTCCGAATTCCGCCGAAGTCAGTGGATCCGACGATCAAGAATTACCACTGGCTTGACTTGGTCAGAGGTCTTTACGATGCTTACGATGTGGGGGCGGAAACGGCGCTCATAATGGACACCAACGGCAATATTGCGGAAGGTCCCGGCTTTAATGTCTTCACCGTTAAGAACCGTCAGCTGAAGACACCAGCCTTTGGGGTGCTTCCAGGAATAACGCGGCAGTCCGTTTTCGACCTGTGTGGGGAAGTGGGACTTGCGGTGACGGCTGCAGACCTACCTCGTCTTGAACTGGGCGAAGCCGATGAGGTGTTCATCACCTCCACCGCAGGGGGGATCATGCCCGTGACGCGCGTTGATGGTTCATCCATCGGCAGCGGTAAAGTTGGCGTCGTGACCCGGCAGCTGATGGACCTCTACTGGCAAAAGCATTCCGATGATGCTTGGTCTACCCCCGTTAAATATGCGTAACTAGTCGAGCGTTAAGCAGACGGCTCCGATCTCGGGGGAGTTGCGCAAGGCTGAACGTCGGATACATCGATGACCCAAACCTTTCTTGCGCATCTTCGACGTGAACTGGCGGATCTTAAGTCCGGCGGTCTCTACAAATCCGAACGGGTGATTAGCTCGCGGCAGTCTCGAGAGATCAGGGTTGCCAACGGGAATAGTGTACTGAATTTTTGTGCGAACAACTATCTAGGCCTGGCGGACAACGAAGAGATTGCTGACGCCGCCAAAAAGGCGCTTGACCGTTATGGTTTTGGCATGGCCTCGGTACGCTTCATCTGCGGCACACAGGAAGAGCACAAACAACTGGAAGCGCGCATCTCCGGCTTTCTCGGCATGGAGGATACGATCCTTTATTCCTCCTGCTTCGATGCGAACGGAGGCCTCTTCGAGACGCTGCTTGGTGAGGAGGACGCTATCATTTCCGACGCCTTGAACCACGCCTCGATCATCGATGGCGCGCGCCTTTCGAAGGCAAGGCGCTTTCGTTACGCCAACAACGATATGAAGGCGCTGGAGGAAGAACTGAAAAAGGCGGACGGTGCGCGCTTCAAGTTGATCGCGACTGATGGCGTGTTCTCGATGGATGGCATCATCGCAAATCTGAGGGGCGTTTGCGACCTCGCGGACCGGTACGATGCGATGGTCATGGTGGACGATAGCCACGCCGTCGGCCTCGTCGGGGAGCATGGGCGCGGCTCTGCCGAATACTGCGGCGTGGAGGGTCGGGTGGACATTATCACGGGCACGCTCGGCAAGGCGCTCGGCGGTGCTTCCGGCGGCTACACGTCCGGCAATTCAGAAGTGATTGATTGGCTGCGCCAGCGTTCTCGGCCCTATCTCTTCTCCAACACGCTGGCGCCGGTGATCGCCGCTGCCTCGCTGAAGGTATTCGACATTGTCGATCGTGCGGGGGTTTTGCGCCAGAAGCTTTACGATAATGGCCGTCGTTTTCGGTCCGAAATGACCAAGGCGGGCTTTACGTTGGTCGGCGCGGACCATCCCATAATACCGGTGATGCTGGGCGATGCGAGCGTAGCGCAGCAGATGGCCGAAATGATGCTCCTCCGGGGCATCTATGTGATAGGCTTCTCCTTTCCTGTCGTTCCGAAAGGCCAAGCGCGCATCCGCACTCAGATGTCAGCAGCACATACTCTGGCGGATGTCGATTTCGCGGTGGAATGCTTTGTGGAGGTCGGTAAAGAACTGGGAGTCATCCCACTAAGACTGCCGCACCTCGATCAGAATCCCGGCACTGTCTAAGGAGAGTTGGCAGGACTAGATGGATGTTCTGTATGAGATTTGTCAGCCATAGTTCCGCTATCCAGATCGGCAGGTGGCGTCTCTGACTGGAATGCTCCTTGTTTCACCGGGGGAAAGTCAGCCAGGTTGATATTGCCAGTAGGAACTGCCCTGGGAGCCATCTTGAGCGAGGTATCGGAGAGATTTCGTTGCCGTCCTCGAGGGCGAGCCGGAGGACATACCGTTCTATCAATGTGCGAAAGCTGCGGGAATTCAGCATCCTCGGCCTATGACAATCACCGCGCGAGTTTAATACGCTCCTCAGGCTCTCAGCGAATTTGGAACGAGAGACTCCCAGAACGTCGGCCGCGGTCTTCATCGGCGACCGCCCTTCGGCAAAAAAGACAGGCCACGATATCTGTTTTCGGCCTGCTTTGAAAGTTGAAAGGGCGCCGCGGAGCACCTCAACCTCCATCGTCTAGCGGCGGAGCACGCGAAGGCGGTCCTCAAGCGTCCTAAGCTCAGAATTGCTGCCGACACGTTCATCTGAATCCACGGCAGCCGCTACTCCCTCTTATTAATGGCTTGCGGGTAACATCAAAGACATAAGCCTGTGCTTGAGCCTTTGAGACTCGGAATTCAATAGGTTGTTGGGCGCCATGTGAGAAAATCGATCCAGCCTCTAGTCTAGTCTAGTGCGCGTCCATAAACGGCTGTTTTTCCGGAGTTTTCAGTGGTCTTTGGCCTGCTGAAGCGATGTTTTGGGGAGGCGTGATGGTACAAGGGCATGGAGGTTGCGGCCGGGGGTCGATCTGGCGGCAATGGGGTCATAGGGGTATCGGCCGGCGCTCGCCGGCGTGCTCCTGAACGCAGCCCGATGACTGGGGTCAGTTCGATCTGAGGCGGGTGAAGAGGGCGAGATTGTAAGCGACCACCGAGGACCAGACGTAAGCCTTGAAGTGGTTGAGCCCGCGCCAGGTGCAGCGGGCCAAGCCATAGGCGCGCTTCAGGCAGGAGATGCTGGCCTCGATACCAGCGCGGAAGTTGCGCAGCTTGCGATAGACCCAGCGGCTGCTGACCATGTCTTCGATCCTGAGGGCGCTCTTCTTGTGGAACGCCATATCGCGCACGCCCCAAGCCTTGGCCTGGCGCAGATTGGGGCGGCTGGCATAGCCGCCGTCGGCCGCCGCCTGACGCGGCGGCTCGCCGTAAAACGCGATGTGGCGCTCCAGCATTAGCAGCAGACGCTCGCTGTCGGCTGGGTTGCCCGCTTCGATGACGAGATCGAGGATCAGTCCGCTGCGACCGGTCGTCAGATTGATCTTGTGACCATAATCGACGTCGCGGCTGCCCTTGACGATGATATCGGCATGCGGCTCGAACAGGCTCACCAGCTTCTCGCCGGCCGGGACCGGTTCGCCTGCCAGGACCCGCCGTTCGGTCTGGGCGATGATCCGCTCGATCAGCGGCCGGTAATGGCGGACTTGGGCCTGCCACAGTTCAACGGCCGGGCACGCCGCCAGGGTCAGCTGCTCAGCCGCCTGCTGGAGATAGCCCAAGGTGGTGCGTGTGATCCTGAGCAGCTCGCGGTAGTGCTTCACCCGTTTCGGGCGGCCGCGGGTATATTCGATCGACCGGGACCGCTTCTTCGCCGCGCGGCAGTGATCGTGCCATGGGATGGCGCTGCCCAGTGCATCCGCGTGCTGCAACAGCCGCACCATCACCCGCACAGCGTCCCATAACAGGCTGCTGTCGCTCGGCTCGTGGACGAGTGCGGCGGTGACGGTGCTGTCCACGCGCACGACCTTGCCGCCTTCCAGCTTCTCTCGCCCGGCGCTTGCCAGCAGTACTTTGTTGATTTCTTCCCAGGTCGGCGCTTGGATCGCGCTGATCGTCTTGTGCAGGACTGATTTCTTTGGGCTCCACCCCCATGGCAGCCGGGCAAAAGCCCGGAACGAGGCGGAATCCTCCAAGTGAAAGGCCAGTTCCTGATAGCTTAGTTGGCGGTGCTGCTTGAGCAGCGCGCAGCGCAGCACAGCCTCCGCCGGCAGGCCCTCGCGGCCGGTCTCCTTGAGATCGTGCCGGCGCAGGTCCCGCGTCACCAGGCTCAAAAGCTCGCGATGCCCGTCCAGCCATTGCGACATGGCTTTCAATTCACAGCCGATCTCGTGTCCGGCGAAAAGATCAAATACACTGGATTGGACGGTGCGTTCTTGGCGCATTGTCGGCTCCGGCGGTGGCAGAAACGCTTTGGAATCAGTGGCTTGATCTCGAAGTGTATCTGAACCCGCCGGGCCTTGCCTACCCAAAATCAGGATTCATTCAATAATATCAGCAGCTTGCCGTTTATGGACGCGCCTAGTCTAGACTAGGTGGCTGCCATTCCGCCATTCCTGGGGATGCAAAATGACTTGGACATCTAAGGCCTGCAACGTGGAAGCGGGAGAATGACCGCCTATCCAAGTTCTTGAACAGTGACATCAACGGATTTCAAACAAAGGCGCCTTTTGAAATGGCCATTTCGGCCTCGGGCACATTCTGGCGCACATCCCATGCCATCATGTACTATTCATGGCCATATGACGACGGCCAACGAAAGCCTGTTGGGACTGGAGACAAAAACTTCCGGGGCGATGTGTGAACGGCTCGATACCGTGCGTTCACATCTCGCCTGGGACCTCGTCAGCATAGGTAGCCATTGGCTTAGTGTTTACCCACACGATTCTGAGACCTCGTACCATGAGGAGGCCGGCTCAGAAATCTGAGTAGTAGAATGTCGGCCGGAGATCGAAAAAACTAACCTAACAAGGGGAACGAGCATGAAAAAGATTAAGATGGCTGTAACAGCGGTGTTAATCGCTCTCACGTCAGTGGCTTTTGGCCCTTCGGCTCACGCGGGAGAGGTTCTGGATCGCATCCTTACCTCTAAAACCCTCAGGGTTGCTGCGGGTGCCGATTGGGGGCTAATTGCTCACCTGGACGAAAAGAACGAACTAGTCGGCTACGATATCGATGTTGCCAAAGGAATTGCGAAGTATTTGGGCGTAAACGCTGAATTTGTAACGCCCGGCTGGGACTTGATTGCGGCCGGTAACTGGGCAGGTCGGTGGGACATTGGTACAGGACAAATGGCACCTACCAAGGCTCGCGCGGATAAGTTCGATTTCTCTGTGCCATACTTCTACGACCGCACGGTGATTGTCGTCCACAAGGATAGCAAGGCAACAAAAGGTTCCGATCTTGAGGGCAAGAAGATTGGCGTAAACGGTGGAACTGTTGCAGAAGCTTATGCAAACCAAACCTACACGCCGGATGACCCCAATGCGGCGCCCGTTCCCTACGATTTCAAAGCTGGCGAGGTCAAAACGTATGGCAATTCGACTATCGCCTTTGATGATCTTCGACTGGGCGATGGCGTCCGTCTCGACGCTGTCATTACAGACGAAACCTTCACGGAAGGTGCAATCAAGTCAGGTTATCCAATCAAGATTATCGATAGGCTCTTTGCCTTGCCTGCGGCAATCCCGATGATGAAGGGCGATAAAGAACTGGTAGAAAAGGTCTCTGCCGCGATCAAAAGCATGAGGGATGACGGGACACTGTCGAAGCTATCAGTGAAGTGGTATGGATCGGACCACTCTGTCGCGAAGTAAGTAGCTTCGTGAACATTGTGCGGCTCGGGTCAAACCGAGCCGCCTGGTTGGAGGATCTCTCTTGCTTTACCAAGATACTGTTGATTCCGAGGTACTAGTCCATCGACCTTGGTTTGTTGCGTCGATCTTCGCCGCCGTGCTCGCAGTTTCTCTGATGTTCAACCTTTCGGGCACAGCGTTCGGCGACCTTATGCGGCCTGTTATCGGCGACCCGCTGCAGAGCGGCATTTATGGGCGTGTCGCAATCGCCTTCGTCATTGCGGTGATGTTCTGCGTCAACATCGTGCTGATCGGGTTTGCCCCCTTGAGGGTGCAGATCGGCATTGTATGGGCCGAGCTGCTGCTGCTGTTTCTCGGCTTCTTCAACGCATTTAACCTTAACATGCCGTTCATCTGGGAGCATCTGCCATACCTGATCACGCAGGGTGTGGTGACCACGATTTATGTTTCGGCAGTTTCACTTATTTTCGCATCAATCATCGCGATGATCGCTGCTATTGCAAAGCTTTCAAGCAATGGCTTCGCCTATGCCCTCGCCAGCTTTTACACCTCGTTTTTCCGCGGTCTGCCGCTTCTTATCCAGATTTACCTGATTTACCTGGGGCTGCCGCAGCTGGGTATCGTGATCAATGCAGTTCCTTCGGGTATATTGGCACTGTCGCTTTGCGTAGGAGCTTATATGACGGAAATCTTCCGCGCGGGTATCCAGAGCATTGACCGCGGCCAATGGGAAGCATCCCGTTCGATCGGCTTTGGCTTCGGCCTTACCATACGCAAGATAATCCTGCCGCAGGCGCTTCCAGTCATCATTCCCCCCATGGGCAACACGTTCATTGCAATGCTGAAAGACAGCTCGCTTGTCTCGGTCCTCGGCGTATGGGAGTTGACATTCCTTGCTCGCACGATCGGCCAGCCGACCTTTCATCATATGGAGATGCTGATAACAGCGGCGATGATCTATTGGATCCTGTCCGCCTGCCTCGAGGTGCTCCAATCACGGCTTGAGCACCACTTCGCAAGGAGTAAAGTGCGATGACCGCTACCGACATAGATCATTTGATAGGCCTCAATGGAGGCGATTCCTCGATGGCGACAGGCAATGTGCGGCGCATACCAGTATCATCGCAGGCGTTATCCGGCCAGAAGCAGGTGCCAATGAGTGCTGACAAAATTATCGAAGCGACGCACGTCTCTAAATGGTACGGCAGCTTCAGAGCATTAACTGATGTCAACCTTACCGTCCGCAAAGGCGAACGCATCGTCATCTGTGGTCCCTCCGGCTCGGGCAAGTCCACCTTGATCCGCTGCTTCAACCGGCTCGAAGCGAATCAGGAGGGCGAGATCAGGGTGAATGGGATGCTATTGCACAACAAGATGCGGAATGTGACCGAAGTTCGCAAGAACGTAGGAATGGTATTCCAGCATTTCAATCTGTTCCCTCACATGACTGTGCTGATGAACTGCATGGCGGGCCCAATGTGGATCAAGGGGGTACCCGAAGCCCAAGCTAAACAGACTGCGCTAAAATATCTCGAACGCGTGCGAATTCCAGAACAGGCAAATAAATACCCGGTTCAACTCTCGGGCGGACAGCAGCAGCGCGTGGCCATTGCCCGCTCGCTGTGCATGGAGCCCGCGGTCATGTTATTCGATGAACCTACATCGGCACTTGATCCTGAGATGGTGTCGGAAGTGTTGGAAACCATGACGAGCTTGGCACGCGATGGCATGACCATGGTCTGCGTTACCCACGAGATGGGCTTTGCACGTGCCGTCGCCGATAGGATTATCTTTATGGATAAAGGCCGGATTGTTGAGGAGGCCAATCCGAACGACTTCTTCACCAACCCCCACCATGAACGGACCAGGCTGTTCCTTAGCCAGATCTTGTCGCATTAGATAGTATTTCTTAAGGTAGGACATATCGGAGCTGATTGAGCAGGCGCCTTTTAGCTACGGTTGGCTGATTGCCGCGAACATGGCCACGTGCTGCTTCTGACCTGCCCCTGAACTGTCATCCAGCGGCGATTAGAGCCTCGACCGTTTCAGTTACGCCGTAGGGCGCGGGTTGAGCAACCGGCGGAGACGCGAAGCCCACATCGAGCGCAGCGTTGGAGCCGGTTGCGGTGAGGACCTCGGCGAACGCCGCCGGGGTCTGGTAGCCGAGCGAGGAGTGAGGCCTCGCGGTGTTGTAGTCCTCCACCCATTCGGTTATGGCGCAGCGGGCGTGATCGAGGCCAAAGAACAGGCTCTCGTTCAGGAGCTCATCGCGCATCCGGCCGTTGAAGCTCTCGATGTAGCCGTTCTGCATCGGCTTTCCCGGCGCGATGTAATGCCATTCGACACGGTGATCCTTCGACCAGGCCAGGATGGCGTTCGAGGTGAACTCGGTGCCATGGTCGGAAACGATCATGTCGGGCTTGCCGCGAAGGCTGATCAGATCGGTCAGCTCGCGTGCCACTCGGCGACCGGAGATCGAGGTGTCGGGGATCGCGGCCAGGCACTCCCGGGTCACGTCATCAACTATGTTCATCACCCGGAACCGCCTGCCGCAGGCGAACTGATCATGCACGAAGTCCAGCGACCAGCGGGCATTCGGCCTCGCCTCGACCAGGATCGGTGCCCGCGTTCCGACCGCTCGTCGCCGTGCCCGGCGCTTGCGCACCGTCAGTCCCTCCTCGCGGTAGAGCCGGTAGATGCGGTTGACCCCTGATGCCTCGCCCTCCCGCCGGAGCAGAATGAACAGCCGCCGATAGCCCAAGCGGCGGCGTTCGTTGGCGAGCTCGCGAAGCCTGCCGCGCAGCTCTGTCTCCGGCGGCCGGCAGGACCGGTAGCGCACCATCTTCCGATCGGCGCCGACGATGGAACAGGCCCGGCGTTCCGACAGACCCATGACGGCCTGCAGATGCGCGACGGCTTCGCGCCTGGCGGCGGGCCCTACCATTTTTTTGACAGGAGCTCCTTCAGCGCCGCCGCCTCCAGCATCTGGTCGGCGAGCAGCTTCTTCAGCTTCGCGTTCTCGTCTTCCAGGGCCTTCAGGCGCTTGGCGTCGGACACGTCCATCCCGCCATACTTCGCCTTCCAGTTATACAGCGTCGCCTCGCTGATCGCGTGCTTGCGCGCAAGATCGCCCGCCTTCGCACCCGCCTCGTGCTCGCGCAGAACCGCAATGATCTGTTCTTCCGTGAACCGCTTCCGCTTCATCTGTCCGTCCTTCAAATGAGGCCGGACTCTAACTCCAAGTGGAGGAAAAACTCAGTGGCAGGTCACTTCGTGGGGAAGTCCTTCCGGTGTATGTCTCGCACGTTCCAGGTAAATTCGTGGCGCAACCGTCTTAACGGAATGAACCAGCTTCGGCCCCGGCAGGGACGTATCCGCACGGTATGGGTGCTGCAGAGCTCGAACGATAGCTGATGGCTGTCGCCTCAAGGAATTCGGCGGATCGAAGCATCGCATGCCACAGCGAGTTAGGGGGCGACAGCGACGGCGGTACCTCTGAAGCCGATCTTTTCCCAGTCAGGCTCACAACTGCAGCCTTCATAGAGAAGTGAACGCACATGTGTGTATTTCCACGGCGGGAGATATGGCCTTCGTAATCCACCTCACCCGAGCTAATGCATTTGTTGCCGCGCGGCCGGGCATCGTTACACCGTCGTCGCACGCCGCAGCGCCGCTGCTCTCGGGGACCACATCGCCGTCTGCATGTTCCAATGTCATTGCGCGTAAGCTCCATGTTCATCGAGCTATTGCAAGGTGCCGTGGCGCATCGCTCTGATGTCCTTTTGCAAGGCGCGATCTGCGCAGTATCTCACCCGACAGCGATTTCCTCGGTCGGTTTGAGCGTCTCATGCTCGCCTGGATACCGTGACGATGCAGAAGTTCGGAGTAGGCCCCGCAGGCGTATTGGGCGGATTCAAGCGATCGTCGCAACACCGATTGTGTTCACTCATGACAGCAACTCGTCAAGCGTCTCTGCTGGCGTTTTCCAACCCAAAGTTTTTCTCGGTCGAGCATTGAGGGCCGCGGCCACGGCGGCGATCTCGTCGGCGCTGTGGACGCTCAGGTCGGTGCCTTTCGGGAAGTACTGACGCAGCAGCCCATTGGTGTTCTCGTTGGTGCCACGCTGCCAGGGGCTTTGCGGATCGCAGAAATAGACTTGGACACCCGCGTCGATCTTGAGACGATCGTGCTGAGCCATTTCGGCTCCCTGATCCAGGTCAGCGAACGACGCATCTCTTCGGGCAAGGTGATGATGGTGCGCGTAATCGCGTCGCGCACGGCTTCGGCCCCGTGTCCCGCGAGAGCAGGGCCATTCTTCATGCGCGGAGCTTCGCCATGCCCCGCAAGCCGCGGAAGATGCGGCAACATCGTGAAGCGTGTCGTACGCTCAACCAGCGTGCCGATCGCCGAGCTGCCAAGACCAAGGATGAGGTCTCGCTCCCAGTGGCCCGGCACTCCGCGATCGGCCGCTTCGGCGGGGCGTTGACTAATCATGATCTCCGGCGAGACAAAGCTCTTGCCTCGCCTGCGTACCCGTGCCCTGGGGACCCGCAACACGCGCCCCGTTCGCAAGCAGGCCGACAGTTCGTGGCGAGGCGATGCATCTATTCCGAAGGAGACCTGTGCATTCGGAGGAGTTTATCGCAAAGAGCTAGGAGCCCTGCCGTAATGGGCCTTGAATGCCTGGGAAAAGTGTCCGGTGCTGGAGAACCCGGTGGCAAAGGCAATTTCGGCGATCGCAAGCGGGCTCTGTTCGATCAGCCGCCGCGCGTGATCCAGCCGGATCCGGCGGTAGGTTTGCAAGAAGCCGGCGCTCAGATGCTGGGTGAAGAGGCGATCCAGATGGCGGGAGCTGATCGAGAGGAAATGCGCCATTGCTTCGCGATCGAGCGGATTTTCGATCGTCGCTTCCATCTTTTCAAGCGCGGCCAGCAGGATCGGATTGTGAGTGCCAAATCGCTCAGCCGCAGAACCGCGTTGCGGGTCGGATGGGTCGGCAATCGCAGTGTGAAGGTACCAGTCGCTGACGCGGCTCGCGAAATGCGCGCCCATGCGTTCGGCGATCAGCGCATGCATCATGTCGAGCGGAGCCACGCCGCCGCCACAGGTTATACGATCGCCGTCGATGACGTAGCGGGCTTGCCTAAGCGCTAGAGCCGGATAGGCCTCGCGCAAGATCGGGGCATGCTCCCAATGAATGGTGAAGTCCCTGTTGTCGAGCAGACCGGCGGCGGCCAGGATATACGCGCCGCTCGAGATCGCGCCGAGACGGACGCCGAGACGAGACAGCCGCCGCAACGCCCTGAACAGCCTGTCCGCTTCCGCCCAGTTGCTTGGATCGCCGCCCGCACAGATGAACACTGTATGAAATTCCGCACCCGCGGACGAGAGATCATCGCAGGCAATGTCGATGCCGCCGGAGCTCTGCACAGGCAGGCCACCCTGCGAAAGCTGCCTGATAGTGTAAAGGCTGCGGCCCGCGAGCAGATTGGCGGCGCGTAAGGGTTCGGTCGCCGATGCGTAGGACATGAGCGCGAAATTCGGTAGCAGGAGAAAACCAAACCGCTGAGTTTGTCGATCCAATTCAACCGTCATGTCCGATCTATATAACTAATCGTCCCATTTTTGGAACTAAATTGTTGTCGACGGGCATAGGTTGCACCGACTCCCCAGCTTGGACATGGCCAGCGATGCGATACTCCGCTCTCTCGATTTTTCTCAACGGCCTTCGCGGCAATACCGGCTGGGGTCCGGCCTGGCGCGCGCCGCAGCCCAAATCCCACTACGACGTGATTATCGTTGGCGGTGGCGGGCATGGCCTATCGACGGCCTATTATCTCGCTAAGGAATTTGGCGTCGCCAATGTCGCAGTGCTGGAAAAAAGCTACATCGGCAGCGGAAACGTCGGCCGCAACACGACGATCATCCGCTCCAACTACCTGCTGCCGGGCAACAACCCCTTCTACGAATTGTCGATGAAACTCTGGGAAGGACTGGAGCAGGATTTCAATTTCAACGCGATGGTCTCTCAGCGCGGCGTACTGAATCTCTATCATTCCGACGCGCAACGCGACGCCTATACGCGGCGCGGCAATGCGATGCTGCTGCATGGCGTCGATGCGGAACTGCTCGACCGCGAGGCGGTGCGCGCCAAGCTGCCATTCCTCGATTTCGACAATGCACGCTTCCCGATCCAGGGCGGTCTGCTGCAGAGGCGCGGCGGTACTGTGCGGCATGACGCGGTGGCCTGGGGCTATGCGCGCGGCGCCGACATGCGCGGCGTCGACATCATCCAGCATTGCGAAGTGACCGGCATTCGCCGCGAAAACGGCAAGGTCCTCGGCGTCGAGACCACGCGCGGCTTCATCGGCTGCGGCAAGCTGGCGCTTGCGGCCGCCGGCAATTCCTCGCGCGTTGCCGAGATGGCCGATATCAAGCTGCCGCTGGAAAGCCATGTGCTGCAGGCCTTCGTCTCCGAGGGCCTGAAGCCCTTCATCGATTGCGTCGTGACTTTCGGCGCGGGCCATTTCTACGTCTCGCAGTCCGACAAGGGCGGGCTCGTCTTCGGCGGAGACATCGATGGCTACAATTCCTATGCCCAACGCGGCAATCTCGCCACCGTCGAGCATGTCGCCGAGGCGGGTAAGGCGATGATCCCCGGCATTTCCCGCGTCCGCGTGCTGCGGTCCTGGGGCGGAATCATGGACATGTCGATGGACGGCTCGCCGATCATCGACCGCACCCACATCAACAATCTCTACCTCAATGCCGGCTGGTGCTACGGCGGCTTTAAGGCAACCCCCGCATCGGGCCTCTGCTTTGCGCATCTCATCGCACGCGGCACGCCGCACGAGACCGCTCGCGCCTTCCGGCTCGACCGTTTCGCGCGCGGCCATATCCTCGACGAAAAGGGCCAGGGCGCCCAGCCCAACCTCCACTAATTTGCAGGGTACCTGAACATGGCAAGCCTGATCCCGTGTCCCCATTGCGGCTCTCGACCGAAAGAAGAGTTCACTGTGAAGGGGGCGGCACTCGCCCGACCCGCACCTGATGCCGGCACGGCGGCGTGGATCGACTATGTCTATCTGCGCGACAATCCGCGCGGCGCCTATGAGGAATATTGGCATCATACGTCCGGCTGCCGGCGCTGGCTGGTGGTGAGCCGCAATACGGCAACGCATGAAATCTCGGGCTCCCGCGACGTGGTACTCAAGCTATCGGCGGAGGCGCTCTGATGACCTCCTATCGACTGCCCAAGGGTGGCCTGATCGATCGCCAGTCACGCCTCGGCTTCAGCTTCGACGGCCAGTCGGTCACGGGCCATGCCGGCGATACGCTGGCCTCCGCCTTGCTCGCCAATGGCCGCCAGCTAGTGGGCCGCAGCTTTAAATACCATCGGCCGCGCGGCATCCTAACCGCGGGCGCGGCGGAACCGAATGCATTGATGACCATCGGCAGCGGAGGGCGCACGGAGGCCAATACCCGGGCTACGATGCAGGACCTTTACGACGGTCTCGAAGCCCGCAGCCAGAACCGCTGGCCTTCGCTCGATTTCGATATCGGTTCGCTGAACGGCCTGCTCTCACCCTTCCTCGCCGCGGGCTTCTACTACAAGACCTTCATGTGGCCGGCGAAGCTCTGGGAAGGTCTCTACGAGCCCTTTATCCGCCGCGCCGCCGGTCTCGGCAAGGCGACCTACGAAGCCGATCCCGACCGCTACGAGAAGCGCTGGGCGCATTGCGACCTGCTGGTGATCGGCGCCGGCCCAGCCGGGCTGGCCGCCGCGCTGTCCGCCGGCCGTGCAGGGGCACGTGTCATCATCCTCGACGAACACAGCCTGGCGGGCGGATCGTTGCTGTCGGAGGCCGCGACCATCGGCGGGGAAAGCGCGCCGGCATTTGCCAAGCGGCTCGCCGACGAGCTGGAAACGCTGCCGAATGTACGCGTACTGACCCGCACAACCGCTTTCGGCTGGTATGACGGCAATGTCGTTGGCGCTGTGGAGCGCGCCCAGAAGCATGTGCGCCACCCCGATCCGAACAAGCCGGTCGAGCGCATGTGGCGCATCGTCGCCAAAAAGGCGCTTCTCGCCACCGGTACCGAGGAGCGGCCGCTCGTGTTCGGCGGCAACGATATTCCCGGTGTGATGATCGCGGGTGCGATGCGCTGCTATCTCAACCGCTTTGCCGTGGCCCCCGGCCAGCGCACCGCCATCTTCACCACCAATGACAGCGGATATGCACTCGCCCGCGACCTCGAGGCGGCGGGTGTCCAGCTTACCGCAATCATCGACAGCCGCGCCGAATCCCAGTTCGTGTATACCGGCAAGGCTCGCCTTCTCAAGGGCGCCGTCGTGTCTGATGCCAAGGGCGGCAAAGCGCTCTCCAGCGTCAACGTCACGGCCGCAAACGGCGCGACCGAAGCCATTGCTGTGGATGCGCTCGCCATGTCCGGCGGCTTCAGCCCGATTATTCACCTTGCCTGCCATCGCGGCGGCAAGCCGCAATGGTCGGATGTGCATGGCGCCTTCATGGCCCCGTCGGAAACCAGGGGCCTCGTGCTCGCAGGCGCAGTCACGGGCACAACCGGATTGTCGGCAAGCTTTGCAGAGGGCGCTGCGCGCGGCGCTACCATGGCCCAAGATCTCGGGTTCGCCGCCCAACCATTCGACGCCGGTCCTGTCGATGGCGACATCGTTGCTTCGCCGGCCAGCCCGCTCTGGAATATCCGTGGCGTGAAGGGCAAGGCCTTCGTCGACTTCCAGAACGATGTCGGCCGCAAGGATCTCGGCCTTGCCGTGCAGGAAGGCTATGGCGATGTCGAACTTGCCAAGCGCTACACGACATCGGGCATGGCCACTGACCAGGGCAAGCTCTCCAATGTCACCGCAATTGGCCTGCTGGCCGAAGCGCGTGGCGTCTCTCCCGCCGAAGTCGGCACGACGACCTTCCGGCCCTTCTATACGCCGATCAGCTTCGGCGCGCTGACCGGCCCGCATCACGGCCATCATTTCCAGCCGGTGCGCAAGTCGCCTCTGCATGACTGGGCCAAGAAGCACGGCGCGGTCTTCGTCGAGACCGGTCTCTGGTATCGCTCATCCTGGTTCCCGCGCGCGGGTGAAACCAGCTGGCGACAGAGCGTCGATCGCGAGGTCCTGAACGTTCGAACGAATGTCGGGATTTGTGATGTGTCGATGCTCGGCAAGATCGAGGTCTGCGGCAAGGATGCGGCGGAGTTCCTCAATCGGGTCTATTCGAACGCCTTCCTGAAACTGCCAGTCGGCAAGGCGCGCTATGGTCTGATGCTGCGCGAGGACGGCTTCATCTATGATGACGGCACGACGAGCCGCCTGGCTGACGACCGCTTCTTCATGACCACGACCACGGCCTATGCCGCCGGCGTCATGACGCATCTCGAATTCTGCGCCCAGGGGCTGTGGCCGGAGCTCGACGTACGACTCGCCTCGGTGACGGACCAATGGGGACAGATGTCCGTGGTCGGGCCCAAGGCGCGCGCGACGCTGCAGGCGATCGTCGATGGTGATATTTCCGACACTGCCTTCCCCTTTCTTGCCGCAAAGGAGGTCTCGCTCTTCGGCGGCCGGCTGCATGGCCGCCTGTTTCGTATCTCGTTCTCGGGCGAACTGGCTTATGAGCTTGCCGTGCCGGCCGGCTATTGCGAGAGCGTCGCCGACGGCGTTCTCCAGGCAGGCAAGGAACATGGCATCCAGCCTTATGGCGTGGAGGCGCTCAGCGTACTGCGCATCGAGAAGGGCCATGTGACGCATAACGAGATCAACGGTACTGTGATCCCCTCGGATCTCGGTTTCGCAAAGATGGTGTCGACAGCCAAGCCGGATTTCATCGGCAAGGCGATGCTCGGCCGCGAGGGACTGGTGGCCCAGGATCGCCCGAGCCTTGTCGGCGTCGTCCCGCTCGATCCAACGACCACATTCCGCACCGGCTCGCACATTCTCGCCAAGGGGGCCGCGCAGACGCTCGAGAACGACCAGGGCTATGTCTCGTCGAGTGCCTTTTCACCCCACGTCGGCTCGACTATCGGGTTGGCGCTGGTGAAGAGTGGCCATGCCAGGCATGGCGAAGAGGTGGTGGTGTGGAACGGCCTGAGCAAGGAATTTACCGTCGCACGTCTTTGCAATCCGGTCTTCTTCGATCCAGCAAACGAGAAGCTCCATGTCTGATTTCGAACTCATCCACCGTCCGGCGATCAGCACCAAACCGGTAGGGAGCTCCGACGCCTTCGCTATGAAGGCGATGCCCGAGGGCACCCTGATCCACATACTCGGCAAGCCCGGCGCAGAGAATCTTACGGCCACGCTGCAAGGCCTGTTCGGCGGCGAGGCCAACAGGATCCGCACCTTCGGCCCCGGCCAATGGCTGGTCGTCAGGGATGAGCCGACATCCCGCTCAGATATGCAGGCCCTCTTCGAAAGACTCGACACACGGGCATTTGCGGTCGACCAGACCCATGGACGCATCAGGATTGAAGTCGCGGGCCGCGCTGTCCAATCGCTGCTGGCAAAAGGTACCGCTATCGATCTTAACGCCGTGGCCGTGGGACAGTCCGCGATGACGCTGATGGGACACATTTCCGTGCACATCACGCGCGTCGCTTTGAATCGTTTTGAGCTGATTGTGCTTCGCGGCTTTGGTCAAAGTCTGTGGGACGAGATAGCTCATCTTAACGCCGATTTCTGAATAACCGCGGCTCACGTTTTCTGCTCAACACCATACAATTACCAGCAAGCTGCAACGAGCTTTCGTCAGCAGTTCTCAATTAGGTCGTGAACTCATAAATTGGGGATGACCGCGATGCTTGGCGAACTGCGATCAAGCTACAAGTATGTCGTCTAAAGCAAGCCGCTACCGCTTGAGTTGCGTCGGCGTGTTGTTGCGTATGTCGATGAGGGACATGGCCACCGCGAGGCCGCGCGTCATTTCCGCGTTTCGCCTCGCTTTGTGAACAATCTGATTAACCTGCGCCCGCACCGGCTGGGCGCCGAAGGGCGAGCGCTTCAGGACGCATGCGCCATTCGGCAAATGGCAGACGCAAACCTTCATCGCCGGGCTGCGATGCCACGGTCTTGTCGCGCCATGGATCGTCAACGCGCCGATGAATGCCGCCATCTTCGAACGCTACGTCGAAACTCAGCTCGCTCCCGAACTGTCGCCCGGCGATGTCGTCATTCTCGACAATGTCGGCTTCCACAAGAACGAGCGCGCCGCGCAACTGGTTCGCCAAAGGGGCGCATGGCTCCTGTTCCTGCCGCCATACTCGCCAGACCTCAACCCGATCGAGATGGCCTATTCAAAACTCAAGGCGAGGCTGCGAAAGAAGGCGGCCAGAAGCTTCGATGCCCTCTGCGAGGCTCTCGGCGATATCTGCCATCTGTTCCAGCCAGCCGAATGCAGAAACTTCTTCAAAGCTGCCGGATATGAGGCCAATTAATCGCGACACGCTTTAGCTCAACCGTCGCCACACCGTTGATCATTGTCACGGTGAGACGAAGCTCCAAATCGGATCGACCACCTTCGTTTTGGCTCCAAAGCGGCGCTCGGACTGACCACTTCTTCGCCGACCGCTGTGTTGACAGCTATTACATCCAAACGGCAAACGGCGGCGCAGAGAATGTTCGTCCATAATCCGATATAACGCGATCGACGTCGGCCGCCGAACAGTGCGACACATCCGCTTTGGTGACTGCACTCTGGCAGTCCCCTGCGGAGATGGAAATTATGATCTCACGGATCCTGGCTTCAGCGTCTGCGATTAGCATGGTGCCAAGGATGCAGCGTTGCCAAGCGATCCGTCAATATTTGCGGTTAAGCCGTTTTCCGACGGTCCACTTTCATATCTCCGCGAATTCTGATTCAGACTCTCTATGAGCCGATATGATTTGACCGACTTCGAGTGGCGCGTTATCGAGCCGCTCTTGCCCAACAAGCCGGGAGGGATGCCGCGCGTCGATGACCGCCACGTGCTGAACGGCATTTTCTGGGTCTTGCGATCCGGTGCCCCATGGCGAGACCTGCCGGAACGCTACGGTCCGCGGACCACCTGCTACAACCGGTTTGCGCGATGGCGGAAGGCAGGCGTATGGGACCGCCTGATGGACGCCATCAGCGCCGCCCACGACGGCGCCATACAGATGATCGACAGCACTTCCATCCGGGCGCACCAGCAGGCTGCGACGGCAAAAAAGGGGGGCCAGATCATTGTCTCGGTCAATCGCGCAGTGGGCTCACGACCAAGATCCACGTCGTCGACGACGCGCAAGGGCTCCCAATCCGGCTCGGTCTGACAGCAGGACAGGCACATGACGGTCAGATCGCTGATCGGCTTCTCGATCATCTTGGCCCACGCACCATCGTGCTGGCCGACAAAGCCTACGACGCCGACCGCATCCGGGCACTGATCCAGGGGCAGGGTGCCACGCCCAACATCCCGGCCAAGAGTAACCGGAAATGGAAGCCCTGCTTCAGCAAACGGCTCTACCGCGAGCGCAACCTGATCGAACGCTTCTTCTCCAAGTTGAGGCACTTCCGTCGCGTCTCAACCCGCTATGAAAAGCTCGCCGACAACTTCCTCCCCATGGTCCAGCTCGCGTCAATACGCCTGTGGCTGCGCGCTTATGAGTCATCGTGTAATTTGTGGTTGCTTCCCTCGGGACTCGGGTGAGGCGCACACTTCTGGTTGTCGAATCCTGAAGGAAGGAAACAGCCATGAAGCATTATGCCGGACTGGACCTGTCGATGGAAAGCACGCAGGTCTGCATTATCGATGAAAATGGGCGCAAGCTGAGTTCCGAGAACGCTGAGAGCACGCCGGATGCGATCGCCGACGCATTACGCCGACACGGCCCGATCGAGCGGGCGGTGATCGAAACCGGACGTATGTCACCCGCGATCTGCCTTGGCCTGCGGGAGTTGGGCGTCAACGTGGTGTGTATCGATGCCCGCCAGGCGCACCAGAGCCTCGAGGCGATGAAGGCGAACAAGACCGATCCGCATGATGCTGCAGGGCTCGCGCAACTGGCAAGAACGGGCTTCTACAAGGAGGTTCATGTCAAATCGCCGGGCGCACACGGTATACGCAGCATGATCATCGCTCGCGGTCATCTGGTGGAGGCCCGTGTCCGGCTCGACAACATGATCCGTTGGTTGTGCGCTACCTTCGGCTATAGGCCGGGCGTCGGGCAGGGAAAGGCCTTCATCGAACGCATCATGGAAGCATCCCACATCCCTGGTCTTGGCGAAGCGATTACTTCGTTGCTGACGGTGCGCGTGCAACTGGTCGAGCAGATCAAGGAGCTGGATCTCAAGCTGCGTATGCTCGCCGCTCAGTCGCAGGCCTGCCAAATCCTTATGAGTATACCTGGTGTTGGCATCCAGACTTCAGCCGCGTTCTCCGCCGCCATCGACGAGGCGGTCGGTTCCGACAATCGCGAAACGCGGGCGCCTACTTTGGTCTGGTGCCCAGGCGTCGTCAATCTGGCGAACTCGACTGGACCGGCCGGATCACCAAGCAAGGTGACAGCATGGTCCGCAAGCTTCTCTATGAAGCGGCCAACTCAATCCTGACTCGGAGCCGGGAGAGCTTCGCGCTCAAGACCTGGGCGCTGAAAATCTCGAAGCGCCGCGGCCTGAAGAAAGCCCGAGTGGCACTCGCGCGGCGTCTCGCTGTCATCATGCATGCCATGCTGCGCGACGGCACTTTGTTCGAGGCTTGAGATGAGGTAGAAACAGTTTGCCAGCGGTGAAGCGCCAGCGCTGATCCGAGGGCGGTGTCCCGCGAGGGAACGCAGGGACGGACGATATGCGAAGGTAGTCAGATGGGCCTGACAGCCCGCTTCGAGTCAATGCAACGTCCGGCCTTGTGAGACCCGATACAGCACGACCAGCTCCGGCTCGGCCAGTGCGGACAGATCCTTGAAACCCTCAAGGGATACACCGCCAAGCTCTGCAAATTACAGATCCTGACCCTAGCCATGACGGATCCCGCTTCTGGTGTTAGCGGGTGCGCAAGTTTGGCGGCTTGGCTTGAATGGCGAGGGCCATTTGAATAACTCGTGAAATCCAGCCCGCAATCGATCGAGAAGCTCTGACAATGTCGAGGAGAACATCTCCACCCGTTACCGTTTTACATAAGTCGTTCCGTTGCTAGTGGTCAGCTGCACTTATTTCGAACCTTGGTACCCTGGTTCAGGCGTGGCTGCTGCATGGCTGATGAAGAACATTGTCACGCTTTCCAGCATTCGAACTGTTGAAGAAATGATCGCGGCCTTCCGGATAGCAGCATAGCCGTCGGTTGCTGGTTCGGCCGGATGGCCGGATCTGCTCCGCCTGCGGATACAAACGCTCGATTGCACTTGCCGGTCGCGATACCGGCAAGCGGCGTGCCCGACCGGGTCGTTATCAATGTTCCAGCGGCGATTGCCGGTTCCAGTTCACGGTGACGACACATACGCCTCTGCACTCCACGAAGCTTCCCTTGAGTGTTTGCCTGAAGGCTATGTGGCTGTTACTGCCATCCGACAAGGGCTTGTCGTGGGTGCGTCCAGCCGAGGCGCTCGGGGTGAGCCAGCCAGCATCTGGCGAATTGGACATGCACTGCGTCTTATTGGTGGCGCGGGAGAACGTGCTCGCCGGCACGGTGGAGATCGACCATTTCCATCTCGGTGAAAGGCCCAGAAAGAATCCCGACGACCCACCTCCGGGCCGCGGCTGGAAAGGCCAGGCGAATACGCACAAAACGTCAGTTATGGCAATGGTGCGGCGTCCGACTGATGTAATGCGTGGCACGCTGGCCGGTGATGCGCGTGCGGCGGTTGTGACCGGTCTTTCGGCGCGAGCAAGCGAACGCGTCGTTGAGGCGCAGATTGAACCCGGAGCTCACTTGATGAGCGACGAGTGGAAGGCATTCATGGCCATTGGTGAGAGCTTTGCCAAGCATGAGACCAGCTGTTCGCGACGCTGTCCACGTCAACTCGGTCGAGGGCTTCAACTCCGCGTCCCCCGTACCATCGCCGGCGTCTTTCATCATATCAGCCCGCAGCATGCCGACCTGTATTTCCACGAGATCGACTTCCGATGGTCGCAGCGCGTCGTCACAGGAAACGTCATTCGCAAAACCAGGCATGGCCGGGAGAGCGTGCGTACCCTGTCGCCGCGCGTGACGCCTGCGCTGCACTTGACGAATGTTTTTCGCACAGCCATAGGTCGTCAGATGCGCCAAAGCCAGTATGGCTGCATCATCGTCAAATCCGCCGTAGCTGTCTTTGGTTGATAAAGGCCTCGTACGATTTCGAACTGCTCTTATTCCGCCCCTTCATGCCGATCGCGATGACGAGCAGTAGATCCTCGCTTACATACAGCCCGTTGATTTGGATGAATCCCTAACGGGTCGTCGAACGGAGGCCAACGGAAGATTGCATGTCAAACCGAGCACCCTTGCGCGGCTCACGTTTCAGCTGCTGACTCATTTTGGCGCAAAGTCCTCTCCTCCGGATGGTACCACTTGCCCAATTGCTATCCTTGGCCAAGAGATTTGTTTCACCCAGGCGAATGCAGAAGGTACGCACATCTAGAGGTGGGGCGACAACGAAGGAGCCCACGACGGTGACCGAGCATACGAATAGCGGGATGGATTTCCCTGTTGAAGAATATAAGACACGCCTTCAACGCACGCAGGAGGAAATGGCAAAGCATGATCTGGACGTGTTACTCCTGCATCAGCCCGAGAACATTCAATATCTGACAGGTCTCGACGCTGGGGCGGGCTTTTTCTCATATCACGCCGTAGCGGTTCCGAGCCATCGCGATCCAGTGCTGATCTTGCGCGATGTAGAAATCCCAGCAGCGTACCTCACGTCTTGGGTCACGAGCCACACGAGCTACGCAGATTCATCCGATCCGATCCGCGTTTCACTCGACGCGGCG